>NZ_CP035382.1:2709454-3386818 GCF_006874705.1 Leclercia adecarboxylata
CTCAAAAGCGGACTCAATAACGTTCTGTAACTGCTGCATAGTTCAACTCTTTCCAGGTAAAAAAAAACATCACCCTTTATCGTTTGGATTGAGGGCTGCTGTCAACCGTTGTTGCACTTCCTGTTGCAGGGCATTATTAAGCCCACGACGGTCGGCTGTGGCGATTATAAATAAATCTTCTACTCGCTCGCCAATGGTTGTAATTCTGGCCCCATGCAGCGAAATTCCCAGATCGGCAAACACCTGCCCGACCCGGGCCAGCAGCCCTGGCTGGTCAAGGGCGATCAGCTCGAGGAAGGATTTCCGGTCGGTATGCGTCGGCAGGAAATTGACCTCGGTATCGACGGTAAAGTGGCGCAGTTTCGCCGGCTGTCGACGCGGTTGCGGTGGCTGCCAGCTGTGCTGGGTGATCGCCTGCTCCAGCCCGTAGCGAATCGGCTCGTGACGATCCGCGGACAGCGGACTGCCGTCCGGCTCCAGCACGATAAAGGTATCCATCGCCATGCCGTCGCGGGTAGTGAAGATTTGCGCGTCGTGTACGCTGAGGTTACGTCTGTCGAGTTCGGCGCAGACCGCGGCAAACAGGTAAGCGCGATCGGGGCTCCAGATAAAGATCTCCGTTCCCCCGCGGGTTGCCTGCGGGCTGAGCAGGATCAGCGGTTTGGTCAGATCGTGCTGCAGCAGATGACGGGCGTGCCAGGCCAGCTGGTTCGGGCTGTGGCGTACAAAATAGTTGGCGCGACAGCGCGCCCAGATCAGATGCAGCGCCTCTTCATTTATATTCTCCATCCGCAACAGCGCCAGGGCTTGCATCTGGTGATGACGCACGCGTTCGCGCATGTCCGGCGTGCTCTGCATGCCGCGACGCAGCTGCTTCTCGGTGGCGAAGTAAAGTTCGCGCAGCAGGCTCTGCTTCCAGCTGTTCCACAGCGTCTCGTTGGTGGCACAGATATCCGCCACCGTCAGGCAGACCAGGAAACGCAGGCGATTCTCGGTCTGCACCTCTTCGGCAAACTGTTTGATGACCTCGGGATCCTGAATATCGCGCCGCTGAGCGGTGACCGACATTAGCAGGTGATGGCGAACCAGCCAGGCCACCAGCTGCGTTTCGCGCGAATTGAGCCCATGCAGCTCGGCAAATTTCAGCACGTCTTCCGCGCCGAGGATTGAGTGGTCGCCGCCGCGCCCTTTGGCGATATCGTGGAACAGGGCGGCAATCAGGATCAGCTCCGGGTTGGTGAGGCGCGGCCAGAGTTCAACGCAGAGCGGGTGACGGCTGCGCACCTCCTCCTGGGCGAAGCTTTCCAGCTTCAGCATTACGCGGATGGTGTGTTCGTCAACGGTATAAGCATGGAACAGGTCAAACTGCATCTGGCCGACGATATGCGACCACTGCGGCATATAGGCCCAGAGCACGCTGTGACGGTGCATCGGCAGCAGCCCGCGGCTTACCGCGCCAGGGTGGCGCAACATGCTCAGGAACAGCGACCGTGCTTCCGGGATGTAGCACAGAGGCTGAGTCAGATGGCGGCGGGCGTGGCGCAGGTGGCGCAGGGTAGTGGAGTAGATCCCGGTGATGGTGCTGTTACGCACCATGGCGTAGAACATGCGCAGGATCGCTTCCGGCTTACGGATAAACAGCGTCTCGTCGCGCAGGTCGATTAAGGTGCCGCGCAGCTGGAATTCATCATCAATCGGGCGCGGTTTTTCGTCGGCGGTCAGGGCCAGGATCGCCTCGTCGAACAGCTGCAACAGCATCTGATTCAGTTCACCCACCCGACGGGTGACGCGGAAGAAGTCCTTCATCATCTGCTCGACCGGCTCGTTGCCCTCGCCGCTGTAGTGCAGGCGCTGGGCAACGCTCAGCTGACGGTCAAACAGCAGGCGGTTATCGTAGCGGGTCACTTCCAGATGCAGGGCAAAACGGATGCGCCACAGCAGATGCAGACACTCATTCAGCTCGGTACGTTCGGCTTCGGTGAGAAAACCAAAACCGACCATCTCATCCAGCGAGGTGGCGCCGAAATGGCGGCGGGCCACCCACTGCAGGGTATGGATATCGCGCAGGCCGCCGGGGCTGCTTTTGATATCCGGCTCCAGGTTATAGCTGGTGCCGTGGTAGCGCTGGTGGCGCACCTGCTGCTCATCGACCTTGGCGGCGAAGAACTTCTCCGAGGGCCAGAAGCCGTCGCTGAAGATGTGCTTTTGCAGCTCAAGGAACAGGGCCACGTCGCCAATCAGCAGGCGCGATTCAATCAGGTTGGTGGCGACGGTGAGATCGGATAACCCCTCCAGCAGGCACTCTTCCAGGGTGCGCACGCTGTGGCCGATTTCAAGCTTAACGTCCCACAGCAGGGTCAGCAGCTCGCCGATCTTCTGCGCCTGTTCGTCAGGCAGCTTTTTCCGGCTCAGGATCAGCAGGTCGATATCTGAAAGGGGATGCAGCTCGCCGCGGCCATAGCCGCCGACGGCGACCAGCGCCACATCGCCCAACTGACCAAAACCGTAGTCAATCCATAGGCGCTGCAGGAGCTGATCGATAAATTCCGTGCGCGCTTCGATAAGCGCTTCAGCGGAGATCCCGCTGTCAAAGGTGTCACCCAGCCAGCGCTGGAAGGTATCGATATGCGCTTTGATACCGGCGCAGGTCAGCTCGGCCGTCGGCCAGACGCCGGGGTTATCCGGCTGGCCAGGCAGGGTGGGGAGGGCCGTATTGGCATACTGTTCGGGTAAAAGGTTACTCATTGCGCGCCACCCATAAGAAAAAACGATAGCCATTAAAAAAGCCGGCATTTGCCGGCTTCTTATCATGCGTCTTGCGAGAGTATCGCCGGGATAGTGTCATCCTTGCGTAACGTCAGAATTTCGCAGCCGTTGTCGGTCACCACAATAGTATGCTCATACTGGGCAGACAAGCTCCGGTCTTTGGTTTTCACCGTCCAGCCATCTTTCATGGTTCGGATGCGGTAGTCGCCCGAGTTGACCATCGGCTCAATGGTGAAGGTCATGCCCGCCTGCAGCACCACGCCGCCGTCGTCTGCATCATAGTGCAGAACCTGTGGCTCTTCATGGAAGACGCGGCCAATACCGTGACCGCAGTATTCGCGTACCACGGAGAAACCTTCTGCTTCAACGAATTTCTGGATAGCCGCACCGAGGGTACGCAGGCGAATGCCGGGCTTGACCATCTTCAGTGCCAGGTAGAGGCTTTCCTGGGTCACTTTACACAGGCGCTCGCCCAGAATGGTCGGTTTGCCGACGATGAACATCTTAGAGGTGTCACCGTGGTACTCGTCTTTAATGACGGTGACGTCGATGTTAACGATGTCGCCATCTTTCAGCAGCTTTTCGTCATCCGGGATACCGTGGCAGACCACTTCATTAATAGAGATGCAGACTGACTTCGGGAAGCCGTGGTAGCCAAGGCAAGCGGAGATTGCCTGCTGCTCGTTCACGATGTAATCATTACAGATGCGATCCAGCTCACCGGTGCTGACGCCCGGTTTGACGAATGGCTCGATCATTTCCAGCACTTCAGCGGCCAGGCGACCGGCGACGCGCATTTTTTCAATTTCTTCAGGTGTCTTAATAGAGATAGCCATGTAATCTGTCCATCAGTGTCGTTTTTTTCGACAATACTAGTCTAAGTGTTGTCAATGGTATCAGTCTGGCGCACATGCTGCCAAATTGAGATTCCTTCACCGCACACACCGCCAACAATTGTTGGTTTCGGGTAGCATTTTGTGGTATAAAGCGCGCCGGACTTCCGATCCATTTCAGATACACAGGATGGACGGGAGCGACAAATCTCACTTTGTGTAACAACACACACGTATCGGCACATATTCCGGGGTGCCCTTTGGGGTCGGTAATATGGGATACGTGGAGGCATAACCCCAACTTTTAAATAGAGGTTTTAAAACATGGCAACTGTTTCCATGCGCGACATGCTCAAGGCTGGTGTTCACTTCGGTCACCAGACCCGTTACTGGAACCCGAAAATGAAGCCTTTCATCTTCGGCGCACGTAACAAAGTTCACATCATCAACCTTGAGAAAACTGTACCAATGTTCAACGAAGCCCTGGCTGAGCTGAACAAGATCTCTTCCCGTAAAGGTAAGATTCTGTTCGTTGGTACTAAGCGCGCTGCAAGCGAAGCTGTGAAAGAAGCTGCTAACAGCTGCGACCAGTTCTTCGTGAACCATCGCTGGCTGGGCGGTATGCTGACTAACTGGAAAACCGTTCGTCAGTCTATCAAGCGCCTGAAAGATCTGGAAACCCAGTCTCAGGACGGTACTTTCGAAAAGCTGACCAAAAAAGAAGCGCTGATGCGCACTCGTGAGCTGGACAAGCTGGAAAACAGCCTGGGCGGTATCAAAGATATGGGCGGCCTGCCAGACGCGCTGTTCGTTATCGATGCTGACCACGAGCACATCGCAATCAAAGAAGCTAACAACCTGGGTATCCCAGTATTCGCAATCGTTGATACCAACTCCGATCCGGACGGTGTTGACTTCGTTATCCCGGGTAACGACGATGCAATCCGTGCTGTTAGCCTGTACCTGAGCGCTGTAGCTGCTACCGTTCGTGAAGGCCGTTCCCAGGATCTGGCTTCTCAGGCGGAAGAAAGCTTCGTAGAAGCTGAATAATAAGGTTCTACCCCTTATTAGTACCGTGTATGAATAGGGGCCAATTATCGGCCCCTTTTTTCAATTTATACTGTTTGGCTTCTGGCCGGGCAGTTCACATCTCCCGAGGATTTAAGAATGGCTGAAATTACCGCATCCCTGGTAAAAGAGCTGCGTGAGCGTACTGGCGCAGGCATGATGGATTGCAAAAAAGCGCTGACTGAAGCGAACGGCGACATCGAGCTGGCAATCGAAAACATGCGTAAATCCGGTGCGATCAAAGCAGCTAAGAAAGCAGGCAACGTTGCTGCTGACGGCGTGATCATCACTAAGATCGACGGCACCTACGGCATCATTCTGGAAGTTAACTGCCAGACTGACTTCGTTGCTAAAGATGGCGGTTTCCAGGCATTTGCTAACAAAGTTCTGGACGCAGCTGTTGCTGGCAAAATCACCGACGTTGAAGTTCTGAAAGCACAGTTCGAAGAAGAGCGTGTTGCCCTGGTTGCTAAAATCGGTGAGAACATCAACATCCGTCGCGTTTCTTCCCTGGAAGGCGAAGTACTGGGTTCATACCAGCACGGCGCGCGTATCGGTGTTCTGGTTGCGGCTAAAGGCGCTGACGAAGAGCTGGTTAAACAGCTGGCAATGCACATCGCTGCAAGCAAGCCAGAATTCGTTAAGCCAGAAGACGTGTCTGCTGAAGTTGTAGAAAAAGAGTACCAGGTTCAGCTGGACATCGCCATGCAGTCTGGCAAGCCAAAAGAAATCGCAGAGAAAATGGTTGAAGGCCGCATGAAGAAATTCACCGGCGAAGTTTCTCTGACTGGCCAGCCTTTCGTTATGGATCCAAGCAAAACTGTTGCTCAGCTGCTGAAAGAGCACAACGCTGACGTAACTGGCTTCATCCGCTTCGAAGTGGGCGAAGGCATCGAGAAAGTTGAGACTGACTTCGCAGCAGAAGTTGCTGCAATGTCCAAGCAGTCTTAATCAGCGAAAAGAAGCCGCCTGAGGGCGGCTTCTTTTTGTGTACGTTATGTGTAAATCAGCCAGACGCCTATAGTGTCTGTGTTGAGATGCGATATATCATGTCGCCAGAATTAACCCCATCTTAATCGTTGACAGTCCCAGGAAAGAAATATGGCTACCAATGCAAAACCCGTTTACAAACGCATTCTGCTTAAGCTGAGTGGCGAAGCGCTGCAAGGGTCGGAAGGCTTCGGTATTGACGCAAGCATCCTTGACCGCATGGCGCAGGAAATCAAAGAACTGGTTGAACTGGGCATCCAGGTTGGCGTAGTCATTGGCGGTGGTAACCTTTTCCGTGGCGCGGGTCTGGCAAAAGCAGGCATGAATCGCGTGGTGGGCGACCACATGGGTATGCTGGCAACGGTCATGAATGGCCTGGCTATGCGTGATGCACTGCATCGTGCCTATGTGAATGCACGCCTGATGTCCGCTATTCCGTTGAATGGCGTTTGCGATAACTACAGCTGGGCCGAAGCCATCAGCCTGCTGCGCAACAACCGCGTGGTGATCCTCTCCGCCGGTACGGGTAACCCGTTCTTTACCACCGATTCCGCGGCCTGCCTGCGCGGTATTGAGATCGAAGCCGATGTGGTACTGAAAGCGACCAAAGTAGATGGCGTGTTTACTGCCGATCCGGCAAAAGATCCTGCTGCCACCATGTACGATCAGCTGACCTACAGCGAAGTGCTGGATAAAGAGCTGAAAGTGATGGATCTTGCCGCCTTCACGCTGGCTCGCGACCACAAACTGCCGATCCGTGTCTTCAACATGAACAAGCCTGGCGCGCTGCGTCGCGTGGTCATGGGTGAAAAAGAAGGCACTTTGATCACGGAATAATTTCCGTCGACGATAAATACAGGTAAGATTCCGCTTTACTTTGTAGTGATATCTTACCTGGACGCGCCTTTGGCGTTGTCATGAATTAAACGCGACTATACTTAGCACACCTGTAGCGATGTGCTGGTGGATAGTCTGCCTGAGACAAGTTTCCAAGGATTCGTAACGTGATTAACGACATCAGAAAAGATGCTGAAGTACGCATGGACAAATGCGTAGAAGCGTTCAAAACCCAAATCAGCAAAATTCGTACTGGCCGTGCTTCTCCAAGCCTGCTGGATGGCATCGTCGTGGAATACTACGGTACGCCAACCCCTCTGCGTCAGCTGGCGCAGGTGACGGTAGAAGATACCCGTACGCTGAAAATTAACGTCTTCGATCGTTCAATGGGCCCGGCCGTTGAGAAAGCCATCATGGCATCCGATCTGGGTCTGAACCCAAGCTCCGCAGGCACGGATATCCGTGTTCCACTGCCTGCGCTGACCGAAGAGCGTCGTAAAGATCTGATCAAAGTGGTACGTGGTGAAGCAGAGCAGGGCCGTGTTGCCGTGCGTAACGTTCGCCGTGACGCGAACGATAAAGTGAAAGCGCTGCTGAAAGACAAAGAGATCAGCGAAGATGATGATCGCCGTTCTCAGGACGACGTGCAGAAACTGACCGATGCGGCAATCAAGAAACTTGATGCGGCGCTGGCAGAAAAAGAAGCGGAACTGATGCAGTTCTGATTTCTGACGTAATCTGATAAAACGCCGTACAGAAGGCCCGATGGGCTTTGCTGGCGGCGTTTTGCTTTGCTGGTTTCACTACTTCTGGATAATTCATGAAGCAATTAACACTCCTCGGCTCAACCGGCTCCATCGGTTGCAGCACGCTCGACGTCGTTCGCCACAATCCTGAACACTACACCGTGACCGCGCTTGTCGCCGGGAAAAACGTTCAGCGGATGGTTGAGCAGTGTCTCGAGTTTGCGCCACGCTATGCGGTTATGGACGACGAGGAGAGTGCTCGCCAGGTAAAAGCATTGCTGGCCGAGCACGGCAGCCGGACCGAGGTATTAAGCGGTCAACGGGCTGCCTGCGACATGGCCGCCCTGGATGACGTAGACCAGGTGATGGCGGCAATCGTGGGCGCAGCAGGACTGCTGCCAACGCTGGCGGCGATTGATGCCGGGAAGACGGTGTTGCTGGCCAACAAAGAGTCGCTGGTGACTTGTGGACGCCTGTTTATGGAGGCGGTAAAGCAGCGCGGCGCGCAACTTTTGCCGGTAGATAGCGAACATAACGCTATTTTTCAGAGTTTACCGCAACCGTTTCAGCAAAACCTGGGGTACGCTGATCTGGAGCAGAATGGCGTCTCTTCTATTTTGCTCACCGGGTCTGGTGGCCCGTTCCGTGATACGCCGTTGTCTGATCTGGTCTCAATGACCCCGGATCAGGCATGTCGTCATCCGAACTGGTCGATGGGGCGTAAAATCTCTGTCGATTCTGCCACCATGATGAATAAAGGTCTGGAATACATTGAAGCCCGCTGGTTGTTTAACGCCTCGGCAGCGCAGATGGAAGTGTTAATTCACCCACAGTCGGTGATCCACTCCATGGTCCGTTATCGGGATGGCAGCGTGATGGCGCAATTAGGCGAACCCGATATGCGTACGCCTATCGCCCATACGATGGCGTGGCCAAACCGCGTGGTCTCCGGCGTTAAGCCGCTCGACTTCTGCAAATTAAGTGCGCTGACGTTCAGTGCGCCAGATTATCAGCGCTATCCGTGCCTGAAGCTGGCGATGGAGGCATTCGAGCAGGGACAAGCGGCGACAACCGCCCTCAATGCGGCGAATGAAATTGCTGTCGCCGCCTTCCTCGAACAGCGGATCCGCTTTACGGATATCGCTGCGCTGAACCTGTCTGTTCTTGAGGCAATGGATTTGCGCGAGCCGCAAAGTGTGGATGATGTGCTGACCGTCGATGCGAAAGCCAGGCTCACGGCGCAAAAAGCGGTGACGCACCTCGCAAGCTGGTGATAATCCAGCCGTGGGTGGTCATGCTATTTGTTAGCGTTGGGCTTCAGTGATATAGTCTGCGCCACCTGATTGCGGGTAGTTGACGTTATGTGGTCAGGTAAGCCGTGGTATGACACGGCTTTTTTACGTAAAGGCTTCAGTATTCCTGAGTACCGTTAAATCCTTTCAGGGACCAAAAACGCGTTATGTTGTCTGCGAATCAACCAATAAGCGAAAACTTGCCAGCACATGGCTGTCGTCATGTCGCAATCATCATGGATGGCAATGGCCGCTGGGCGAAAAGACAAGGGAAGATCCGAGCCTTTGGGCATAAAGCTGGGGCGAAATCTGTTCGCCGCGCCGTTTCTTTTGCCGCCAATAACGGCATTGACGCGTTAACGCTCTATGCTTTCAGCAGTGAAAACTGGAATCGACCTGCGCAGGAAGTTAGCGCGTTGATGGAATTGTTCGTGTGGGCGCTCGACAGCGAAGTAAAAAGCCTGCACCGCCACAACGTTCGCCTGCGTATTATCGGGGATACCAGTCGTTTTAACTCACGTCTGCAGGAACGCATTCGAAAAGCGGAAGCGCTGACCGGGCAAAATACCGGTTTAACGCTCAATATCGCGGCGAATTATGGCGGACGTTGGGATATTGTCCAGGGTGTACGGCATTTGGCTGAACAGGTTCAGGAAGGGCTATTACAGCCGGACCAGATTGATGAAGAGGCGCTGAGTCAGCAAATCTGCATGAGTGAACTGACACCCGTGGATTTAGTAATTAGGACAGGGGGAGAACATCGCATCAGTAATTTTTTGCTATGGCAAATTGCCTACGCCGAACTTTACTTTACAGATGTTCTTTGGCCCGATTTTGATGAACAAGACTTTGAAGGTGCGCTGCATGCCTTTGCTAATCGAGAGCGTCGTTTCGGTGGTACCGAGCCTGGTGGCGACAACGCCTGATGGGGGTAGCTTTTGCTGAAGTATCGCCTGATTTCCGCGTTTGTTTTAATACCTGTTGTCATCGCGGCGCTGTTTTTACTGCCTCCGGTGGGATTTGCTATTGTCACACTGGTCGTTTGCATGCTGGCGGCGTGGGAATGGGGGCAGCTTAGCGGCTTTACCTCGCGTTCTCAGCGGGTATGGCTGGCGGTGCTGTGCGGTCTGATGCTGGCGCTGATGCTCTTTATGCTGCCGGAGTACCATCACAATATTCATCAGCCGATAATCGCAGGTTCGCTCTGGCTTTCGCTGGGATGGTGGCTGGCAGCGCTGCTGCTGGTGCTCTTCTATCCCGGCTCTGCATCGCTATGGCGTAATTCGAAAATACTGCGTCTCTGTTTTGGGCTGTTCACCATCGTTCCTTTCTTCTGGGGAATGCTTGCCCTCCGTACCTGGCACTACGACGACAACCCTTACAGCGGGGCGTTATGGCTCCTTTACGTCATGATTCTCGTCTGGGGGGCTGACTCTGGCGCCTATATGTTTGGTAAACTGTTTGGCAAACATAAACTGGCACCGAAGGTCTCTCCGGGTAAAACGTGGCAGGGTTTTATCGGTGGTCTGTTT
The DNA here is from genome assembly GCF_006874705.1 of Leclercia adecarboxylata. NCBI lineage: Bacteria > Pseudomonadati > Pseudomonadota > Gammaproteobacteria > Enterobacterales > Enterobacteriaceae > Leclercia > Leclercia adecarboxylata. The sequence goes on from NZ_CP035382.1 coordinate 2,719,519, forward strand.
ACAGCAGCGATTATCTCCTGGGGTTATGGCGTGTGGGCCAACCTTGAGGTGGCACCGGCAACATTATTGGTCTGTTCTATCATCGCAGCGCTGGCTTCCGTGCTGGGTGATTTGACCGAAAGTATGTTTAAGCGTGAAGCAGGGATCAAAGACAGTGGCAATCTTATTCCAGGGCACGGCGGTATCCTGGATCGCATAGACAGCCTGACGGCGGCAGTTCCCGTGTTTGCCTGCCTGTTTTTGCTGGTGTTTGGGACGATTTAACGGAAGGTTTTATGCTTAGCATTCTCTGGAATCTGGCGGCATTCATTGTTGCACTGGGTGTACTTATCACGGTGCATGAATTTGGCCATTTCTGGGTTGCTCGGCGCTGTGGCGTGCGGGTAGAGCGCTTTTCAATTGGCTTTGGTAAGGCGCTCTGGCGTCGAAACGATCGCCACGGCACAGAATTTGTTATTGCCCTTATCCCACTCGGCGGCTACGTCAAAATGTTGGATGAACGCTTGGAGCCAGTGGCGCCTGAAGTGCGCCACTACGCGTTCAACAACAAAACCGTCGGCCAGCGCGCCGCAATCATTGCTGCCGGTCCGGTGGCAAACTTCATCTTCGCCATCTTTGCTTACTGGCTGGTGTTTATCATCGGTGTCCCTGGCGTTCGTCCGGTTGTTGGTGAAATTACACCCAACTCCATCGCGGCAAGCGCGCAAATTAATCCGGGCATGGAACTTAAAGCGATTGATGGCATCGAAACCCCTGATTGGGATGCCGTGCGGTTACAGCTGGTTGCCAAAATTGGCGACGAGCAAACTACCGTCAGCGTGTCACCTTTCGGATCCAGTACGCGTCAGGATAAAATCCTGAATTTACGCAACTGGACCTTTGAGCCAGATAAAGAAGATCCCGTTGCGGCGTTAGGCATTCGTCCACGCGGCGCGCAGATTGAACCGGTGCTGGCAGAAGTCCAGTCCGATTCCGCAGCGCGTAAAGCAGGTTTGCAAGCAGGCGACAGGATCGTTAAAGTCGATGGTCAACCTTTAACGCATTGGATGACCTTTGTTACTCTGGTGCGTGATAATCCAGGTACGCCGCTGGCGCTGGAGATAGAAAGGCAGGGGAGCCCACTCTCCTTAACGCTCATCCCGGATACCAAACCGGGCGGTGGAAAGGCGGAAGGGTTTGCAGGCGTGGTGCCGAAAGTGATTCCGCTGCCCGATGAGTACAAGACAATACGCCAGTATGGGCCGTTCAGCGCCATTCTTGAAGCCACGGATAAAACATGGCAACTGATGAAGCTGACCGTGCAAATGCTGGGGAAATTGATTACCGGTGACGTAAAACTGAACAACCTCAGTGGGCCGATTTCGATCGCTCAGGGGGCTGGGATGTCAGCAGAGTTCGGGGTGATTTACTATCTCATGTTTCTTGCGCTCATTAGCGTGAACCTCGGGATAATCAACCTGTTCCCACTGCCTGTTTTAGATGGGGGGCATCTGCTGTTTTTAGCGATCGAGAAGCTAAAAGGCGGGCCGGTATCCGAGCGAGTTCAAGACTTTAGTTATCGCATTGGTTCGATTTTACTGGTGCTGTTAATGGGGCTTGCACTTTTCAATGATTTCTCTCGGTTGTAAGAGAGTGTTAGGAAGAACGCATAATAACGATGGCGATGAAAAAGTTGCTCATAGCGTCGCTGCTGTTTAGCAGCGCGACCGTATACGGTGCTGACGGGTTCGTAGTGAAAGATATTCATTTCGAAGGCCTTCAGCGTGTCGCCGTTGGTGCGGCCCTCCTCAGTATGCCAGTGCGCCCAGGCGACACGGTTAATGATGAAGACATTAGTAATACCATCCGCGCTCTGTTTGCCACCGGCAACTTCGAGGACGTTCGCGTTCTGCGCGATGGTGACACGCTGCTGGTTCAGGTAAAAGAGCGTCCAACGATTGCCAGCATCACCTTCTCCGGCAACAAGTCGGTGAAAGACGACATGCTCAAGCAAAACCTTGAGGCCTCTGGCGTGCGTGTCGGCGAATCTCTGGATCGCACCACCCTCTCTGATATTGAGAAAGGGCTGGAAGATTTCTACTACAGCGTCGGTAAATACAGCGCGAGCGTCAAAGCGGTTGTTACTCCGCTGCCACGTAACCGCGTCGATCTGAAGCTGGTGTTCCAGGAAGGTGTTTCCGCGAAAATCCAGCAGATCAACATCGTTGGTAACCATGCGTTCAGCACCGATGAGCTGATCTCTACCTTCCAGCTGCGTGACGAAGTGCCGTGGTGGAACGTGGTGGGCGACCGTAAATACCAGAAACAGAAACTGGCGGGCGATCTCGAAACCCTGCGCAGCTACTATCTGGATCGCGGCTATGCGCGCTTTAACATCGATTCGACTCAGGTTAGCCTGACGCCGGACAAGAAAGGTATCTACATCACCGTTAACATTACCGAAGGCGATCAGTACAAGCTTTCTGGTGTGGAAGTGAGTGGTAATCTGGCGGGACACTCTGCCGAGATCGAAAGCCTGACCAAACTGCAGCCGGGTGAACTGTATAGCGGCTCGAAAGTGACCAAAATGGAAGACGGCATTAAAAAGCTGCTCGGCCGTTATGGTTACGCTTACCCACGCGTACAGACTCAGCCTGAAATCAACGATACGGATAAAACCGTTAAGCTCCACGTTAACGTCGATGCGGGTAACCGTTTCTACGTGCGTAAGATCCGTTTTGAAGGTAACGACACCTCGAAGGATGCCGTTCTGCGCCGTGAAATGCGCCAGATGGAAGGGGCGTGGCTGGGTAGCGATCTGGTCGATCAGGGTAAAGAGCGTCTGAACCGTCTGGGCTATTTCGAAACCGTCGATACCGACACTCAGCGCGTGCCGGGTAAACCGGACCAGGTAGACGTCGTTTACAAGGTCAAAGAGCGTAATACCGGTAGCTTTAACTTTGGTGTCGGTTACGGTACCGAAAGTGGCGTCAGCTTCCAGGTGGGCGTACAGCAGGATAACTGGTTAGGTACCGGCTATTCCGTGGGTATCAACGGTACCAAGAACGACTACCAGACTTACTCTGAGCTCTCCGTTACTAACCCTTACTTCACCGTTGATGGTGTGAGTCTGGGCGGTCGTATTTTCTATAACGACTTTAAAGCGGATGATGCGGACCTGTCTTCGTATACCAACAAAAGCTACGGCGTTGATGGTACGCTCGGCTTCCCTATTAACGAATACAACACCCTGCGTGCCGGCTTAGGTTATGTGCATAACGACCTGTCCAACATGCAGCCGCAGGTGGCAATGTGGCGTTATCTGGACTCTATCGGACAGTCTGCAAGCACCTCGAATGATGATAACGGGTTTGCCGCAGATGACTTTACCTTCAACTATGGCTGGACGTACAACCGCCTCGACCGTGGTTTCTTCCCGACCGAAGGTTCACGCGTCAACCTGAACGGTAAAGTTACGGTCCCGGGCTCTGATAACGAGTTCTATAAAGTTACTCTCGATACCGCGTCCTACTTCCCGATCGACGAAGATCATAAATGGGTGGTTCTGGGTCGTACGCGCTGGGGTTACGGCGACGGTTTAGGTGGCAAAGAGTTGCCATTCTATGAAAACTTCTACGCGGGCGGCTCAAGCACCGTACGTGGCTTCCAGTCCAATAACATTGGTCCGAAAGCGGCATATTACGGCGGTAACGACGAAGATAACTGCGCTAAAACCTCATCAAGCGAAGTGTGTAGCTCTGATGATGCGGTCGGTGGTAACGCTATGGGTGTCGCCAGCCTGGAGTTTATTACCCCTACGCCGTTTATCAGCGATAAGTATGCCAATTCCGTACGTACCTCCTTCTTCCTGGATGCGGGTACCGTATGGGATACTAACTGGGAAAATACCAGTGCGACCAGGGCTGCAGGTATTCCGGACTACAGCGATCCGAGCAATATTCGTATGTCTGCGGGTCTCGCACTACAATGGATGTCACCGCTGGGGCCGTTGGTCTTCTCTTACGCCCAGCCGTTTAAGAAATACGAGGGAGACAAAGCGGAGCAGTTCCAGTTTAACATTGGTAAAACCTGGTAATTGTCCGTTGCAAAGGAATGCGTTGGCAGTGTAGCGCTGACAACTGGCGATCGCAGGATCGCCTTGCCACGCAAAGAACGGTACCTTCGGGTACCAATGGGATGGTAAGGAGTTAATTGTGAAAAAGTGGTTATTAGCTGCAGGTCTCGGTTTAGCGATGGCAACTTCTGCTCAGGCAGCAGACAAAATTGCAATCGTCAATATGGGTAACTTGTTCCAGCAGGTTGCGCAGAAAACAGGTGTTTCTGCCACGCTGGAAAACGAGTTCAAAGGCCGTGCAAGCGAACTGCAGGGTATGGAAAAGGATCTGCAATCCAAAATGCAGCGTCTGCAGCGCGATGGTTCTACCATGAAAGCGAGCGAGCGTAGCAAACTGGAAAAAGACGTAATGGCTCAGCGTCAGACTTTCTCTCAGAAAGCGCAAGCTTTTGAACAGGATCGTCAACGTCGTTCTAACGAAGAACGTGGCAAGCTGGTTACCCGTATCCAGTCCGCTGTGAAAGCTGTTGCCGCCGATCAGAATATCGATCTGGTTGTTGATGGCAACGCTGTTGCATTCAACAGCAGCGATGTTAAAGACATCACCGCTGATGTCCTGAAACAGGTTAAATAAGTAATGCCTTCAATTCGACTCGCTGATTTAGCTCAGCAGTTGGATGCAGAATTACACGGTGATGGCGATATCGTCATCACCGCTGTTGCGTCCATGCAGTCTGCTAAAGCAGGCACTATCACCTTCATGGTAAGCCCAAAGTACCGTGAACATCTGGCGCTTTGCCAGGCGTCTGCTGTCGTACTGACGCAGGACGATTTGCCGTTTGCCGCAGGTGCAGCGCTGGTAGTGAAGAACCCCTACCTGACGTATGCCCGTATGGCACAAATTCTCGATACCACGCCGCAGCCGGCACAGGACATCGCACCCAGTGCGGTGATTGATCCGACGGCGCAGCTGGGTAACAACGTATCAATTGGTGCCAATGCGGTTATCGAATCAGACGTCGTGCTGGGCGATAACGTGGTGATTGGCGCCGGTTGCTTCGTGGGTAAAAAAACAAAAATTGGTGCAGGCTCTCGCCTGTGGGCCAACGTCTCCATTTACCATGAGATCGAAATCGGTGAACATTGCCTGATCCAGTCCAGCACCGTTATTGGCGCGGATGGTTTCGGTTATGCCAACGATCGTGGTAACTGGGTGAAGATCCCGCAGCTGGGCCGGGTGATCATCGGCGATCGCGTCGAAATCGGCGCATGCACGACCATCGACCGTGGTGCGCTTGATGACACGATTATCGGTAATGGTGTTATCATCGATAACCAGTGCCAGATTGCACATAACGTTGTGATTGGCGACAATACTGCGGTTGCCGGCGGCGTTATTATGGCAGGCAGCCTGAAGATTGGCCGTTACTGTATGATTGGCGGCGCCAGCGTCATTAACGGGCATATGGAAATATGCGATAAAGTCACGGTCACAGGGATGGGCATGGTTATGCGTCCTATCACTGAACCGGGCGTCTACTCCTCAGGCATACCGTTGCAGCCTAACAAGGCGTGGCGTAAAACTGCAGCCCTGGTGATGAATATTGATGATATGAGCAAGCGCCTCAAGGCTATTGAGCGCAAAATCGATCAACAAGACTAAGCGTTCACCCGTTTAACGCACACTTCCCGGCCTGTCGGCTTTCTTATAAACCGGCAGGCCGTGTTATTATTGCCATTCAGATATTTTGACAGGAAGAGTATTTTGACTACTGACACTCATACTCTGCATATTGAAGAGATTTTAGAACTTCTGCCGCACCGCTACCCGTTTTTGCTGGTAGACCGTGTGCTGGATTTTGAAGAAGGTCGTTTTCTGCGCGCAGTGAAAAATGTTTCTGTAAACGAGCCATTCTTCCAGGGGCACTTCCCTGGGAAGCCTATCTTCCCGGGCGTATTGATCCTGGAAGCGATGGCTCAGGCGACTGGTATTCTGGCGTTTAAAAGCGTCGGTAAACTGGAGCCGGGTGAGCTGTATTACTTCGCAGGTATCGACGAAGCGCGCTTTAAGCGCCCGGTTGTGCCTGGTGATCAGATGATCATGGAAGTGACTTTTGAAAAAACGCGTCGTGGCCTGACTCGCTTTAAAGGCGTAGCTCTGGTTGACGGCAAGGTTGTTTGCGAAGCTACCATGATGTGTGCGCGTAGCCGGGAGGCCTGATACGTGATTGATAAAACCGCCTTTATTCATCCAACCGCCATTGTGGAAGAGGGTGCCGTTATCGGTGCTAACGCCCACATCGGCCCGTTTTGTATTGTTGGACCCCATGTCGTAATTGGTGAGGGTACCGTACTGAAATCTCACGTCGTTGTGAATGGTCATACGACCATTGGCCGCGACAACGAGATCTATCAGTTCGCCACCATCGGCGAAGCGAACCAGGATCTGAAATATGCTGGTGAACCGACCCGTGTCGAAGTTGGCGATCGTAACCGCATTCGCGAAAGCGTCACCATTCATCGTGGCACAGTACAGGGCGGTGGATTGACGAAGGTGGGCAGCGACAACCTGTTTATGGTCAACGCGCATATCGCGCATGACTGCACCGTCGGTAATCGCTGTATTCTCGCCAACAACGCAACGCTGGCGGGACACGTATCAGTAGACGATCATGCCATCATTGGCGGCATGACCGCGGTCCATCAGTTCTGCATCATTGGTGCGCACGTGATGGTTGGCGGCTGCTCCGGCGTGGCGCAGGACGTCCCGCCGTATGTGATTGCGCAGGGTAACCATGCGACGCCGTTTGGCGTCAACATCGAGGGCCTTAAGCGCCGCGGCTTCAGCCGTGAAGCGATTATGGCTATCCGTAACGCCTACAAACAGCTGTACCGTAACGGTAAAACGCTGGAAGAGGCGAAGCCGGAAATCGCTGAACTGGCGAAACAGCATCCTGAGGTGAACGCGTTCGTGGAATTCTTCGCACGCTCAACTCGCGGTCTGATTCGTTAATGGTTGATAGTCGCCCGCTGACGATCGCCCTTGTCGCCGGAGAAACCTCCGGCGATATTCTTGGTGCAGGTCTTATTCGAGCGCTCAAAGCGCGCGTTCCCAACGCGCGCTTTGTCGGCGTTGCCGGTCCATTGATGCAGGCTGAAGGGTGTGAAGCCTGGTATGAGATGGAAGAGCTGGCGGTGATGGGCATCGTTGAGGTGCTGGGTCGCCTGCGTCGTTTGCTGTACATCCGCGCCGATCTGACGCGCCGTTTTACCGAACTGAAGCCCGATGTGTTCGTCGGCATTGATGCGCCTGACTTCAACATTACCCTCGAAGGTAATCTGAAAAAGCAGGGGATTAAAACCATCCATTACGTCAGTCCGTCCGTCTGGGCGTGGCGACAGAAACGTGTTTTCAAAATAGGCAGATCGACGAATCTCGTTCTGGCTTTCCTGCCTTTCGAAAAAGCGTTTTACGATAAATTCAACGTGCCGTGCCGCTTTATCGGCCACACCATGGCCGATGCCATGCCGCTGGATCCCGATAAAAATGCGGCACGCGACGTACTCGGCATTCCCCACCACGTTCACTGCCTGGCCCTGCTGCCGGGGAGCCGTGGTGCAGAAGTGGAAATGCTCAGCGCAGACTTTCTGAAAACGGCGCAGATCCTGCGTCAGACCTACCCTGACCTCGAAGTGGTCGTGCCGCTGGTAAACGCCAAACGCCGGGAGCAGTTCGAACGTATTAAGGCTGAGGTCGCTCCGGATCTGCATGTCCATCTGTTAGATGGTAAAGGCCGTGAAGCGATGGTCGCCAGCGATGCCGCGCTGCTGGCGTCGGGGACCGCCGCGCTGGAGTGCATGCTGGCGAAATGCCCGATGGTGGTGGGCTATCGCATGAAGCCGTTCACCTTCTGGCTGGCGAAACGACTGGTGAAAACCGATTACGTCTCCCTGCCAAACCTGCTCGCCCGACGCGAGCTGGTGAAAGAGCTGCTGCAGGATGAGTGCCAGCCGCAGGCGCTAGCCGCTGCGCTGTTACCGCTGCTGGCCGACGGCAAAACCAGCCATGAAATGCACGATACCTTCCGGGAACTGCATCAGCAAATCCGCTGTAATGCCGATGAGCAGGCGGCTGACGCGGTGCTGGAGTTAGCACAATGATGGAATTTATTTACCCTCACACCCATCTGGTGGCGGGTGTGGATGAAGTGGGGCGTGGTCCGCTGGTGGGTGCCGTTGTCACTGCCGCGGTGATCCTCGATCCTGCTCGTCCTATTATCGGTCTGAATGATTCGAAGAAATTATCCGAAAAGCGCCGCCTGGCGCTGTACGATGAAATTAAAGAGAAAGCGCTGGCCTGGAGTCTGGGGCGGGCGGAGCCGCATGAGATAGACGAGCTGAACATCCTGCATGCCACCATGCTGGCGATGCAGCGTGCGGTGGCGGGGCTGAAGGTAGTGCCGGAGTATGTGCTGATCGACGGAAACCGTTGTCCGGCACTGCCCATGCCGTCACTGGCGGTCGTCAAAGGCGACAGCCGGGTGGCTGAAATCAGCGCCGCCTCGATCATTGCTAAGGTCACCCGCGATGCCGAAATGGCCGCGCTCGATATCACTTTTCCCCAGTATGGCTTTGCTCAGCATAAGGGGTATCCTACCGCTTTCCACCTGGAAAGACTGGCTGAACACGGCGCAACTGAACACCATCGTCGCAGTTTTGGACCGGTGAAACGCGCACTGGGACTGATGTCCTGAATCAAGACGCCAATAAGTAACGCGGGATCTGAAAATGGCTGAACCACGTTTCGTACACCTGCGGGTGCACAGCGACTATTCCATGATTGATGGGCTGGCAAAGACCGGGCCGCTGGTGAAAAAGGCGGCCATCCTTGGCATGCCTGCGCTGGCGATCACCGACTTCACCAACCTGTGCGGTCTGGTGAAGTTCTACGGAACGGCGCACGGTGCCGGTATGAAGCCGGTGATTGGTGCCGATTTTCACGTTCAGAGCGAGCTTCTCGCCGATGAAATGACGCAGATTACCGTTCTCGCGATGAATAACACCGGCTATCAGAACCTGACGCTGCTGATTTCCCGGGCCTATCAGCGCGGCTACGGTCCGCAGGGGCCGTGGATCGATCGCGCGTGGCTGGCGGAACTGAATGAGGGGCTGCTGCTGATCTCCGGCGGGCGCATGGGCGACGTTGGCCGATGCCTGCTGCGCGGTAATGGCGCGCTGGTGGAACAGTGCGTCCATTTTTATAAAGAATACTTCCCGGACCGCTTCTATCTGGAGCTGATCCGTACCGGCCGTCCTGATGAAGAGAGCTATCTGCATACCGCAGTTGCCCTTGCAGAAGAGCACGGGCTACCGGTTGTGGCGTCGAACGACGTGCGCTTTATCAACGCCGATGATTTTGACGCCCATGAAATTCGCGTCGCTATCCACGATGGCTTTACCCTCGACGATCCGAAACGCCCGCGCAACTATTCGCCGCAGCAGTATATGCGCAGCGAAGAGGAGATGTGCGAGCTGTTTTCCGATATTCCGGAAGCGCTGGAAAACAGCGTAGAGATTGCCAAACGCTGCAACGTCACCGTCCGCCTGGGCGAGTATTTCCTGCCGCAGTTCCCGACCGGCGACATGACCACCGAAGACTTCCTGGTCCTGAAATCGAAAGAGGGTCTGGAAGAGCGTCTGGAATTCCTCTTCCCGGACCCGGCCGTTCGCGCCGAGAAGCGCCCGGAATATGACGAGCGTCTGGATATTGAACTCCAGGTTATTAACCAGATGGGGTTCCCCGGCTACTTCCTGATCGTCATGGAGTTTATCCAGTGGTCGAAGGACAACGGGGTACCGGTTGGGCCAGGTCGTGGTTCGGGTGCGGGATCGCTGGTGGCCTATGCGCTGAAAATTACCGATCTCGATCCGCTGGAATTTGACCTGCTGTTCGAACGTTTTCTTAACCCGGAACGTGTCTCGATGCCCGACTTCGACGTCGACTTCTGCATGGAGAAACGCGACCAGGTTATCGAGCACGTGGCGGACATGTACGGTCGCGATGCGGTATCGCAGATTATTACCTTCGGTACGATGGCGGCAAAAGCGGTTATCCGCGACGTGGGCCGCGTGCTGGGCCATCCGTACGGTTTTGTCGACCGCATCTCGAAGCTGGTGCCGCCCGATCCGGGCATGACCCTGGCGAAAGCCTTCGAAGCAGAACCGCAGCTGCCGGAAATCTACGAGGCCGACGAAGAGGTCAAAGCGCTGATCGACATGGCGCGCAAGCTGGAAGGCGTCACCCGTAACGCCGGTAAGCACGCCGGTGGGGTGGTTATTGCCCCGACCAAAATTACCGATTTTGCGCCGCTGTACTGCGACGAAACCGGCTCGCACCCGGTTACCCAGTTCGATAAGAACGACGTGGAATACGCCGGCCTGGTGAAGTTTGACTTCCTCGGCTTGCGTACGCTCACCATCATCGACTGGGCGTTGAAGATGATCAACCCGCGCCGGGCCAAACAGGGCCTGGAGCCGATTGATATCGCCGCGATCCCGCTGGATGACAAGAAAAGCTTCGACATGCTGCAGCGTTCGGAAACCACGGCGGTGTTCCAGCTTGAATCCCGCGGCATGAAAGATCTGATCAAACGTCTGCAGCCTGACTGCTTCGAGGACATGATCGCTCTGGTGGCACTGTTCCGTCCGGGTCCGCTGCAGTCGGGAATGGTAGATAACTTTATCGACCGTAAGCACGGTCGCGAAGAGCTCTCTTATCCTGATGTGCAGTGGCAGCACGAAAGCCTGAAACCGGTACTGGAGCCTACCTACGGTATCATCCTGTATCAGGAACAGGTTATGCAGATCGCCCAGGTACTCTCCGGCTACACCCTCGGCGGCGCGGACATGCTGCGTCGTGCGATGGGTAAGAAAAAGCCGGAAGAGATGGCCAAGCAGCGCGGCACCTTTGAAGAAGGGGCCAGGAAAAACGGCGTTGACGGCGAACTGGCAATAAAAATCTTCGATCTGGTAGAGAAATTTGCCGGATATGGGTTTAACAAGTCACACTCCGCTGCCTACGCGCTGGTCTCCTATCAGACGCTGTGGCTGAAAGCACACTATCCGGCAGAGTTTATGGCCGCGGTAATGACCGCCGATATGGACAACACCGAGAAGGTGGTGGGTCTGGTGGATGAGTGCTGGCGCATGGGGCTGAAGATCCTGCCACCGGACATTAACTCCGGTCAGTACCATTTTCACGTTAACGATGACGGGGAGATTGTTTACGGTATTGGCGCCATTAAAGGCGTGGGTGAGGGCCCGATCGAAGCGATCATCGAAGCCCGTAACCAGGGAGGGTACTTCCGCGAGCTGTTCGACCTCTGCGCCCGTACCGATATCAAAAAGCTTAACCGCCGGGTGCTGGAAAAGCTGATCATGTCCGGGGCGTTTGACCGTCTTGGGCCGCATCGCGCCGCGCTGATGAACTCGCTGGCCGACGCCCTGAAGGCTGCCGATCAGCACTCGAAAGCCGAAGCCATTGGTCAGGCAGATATGTTTGGCGTGCTGGCAGAAGAGCCGGAGCAGATCGAACAATCCTATGCCAGCTGTCAGCCGTGGCCGGAACAGACGGTACTGGACGGCGAGCGTGAAACGCTGGGTCTGTACCTGACCGGGCACCCGATCAACCAGTATCTTAAAGAAATTGAGCGCTATGTCGGAGGCTACCGGCTGAAAGACATGCATCCGACAGAACGTGGTAAGATTACCACGGCTGCGGGGCTCGTCATTGCCGCGAGGGTTATGGTCACCAAGCGCGGCAATCGTATCGGCATCTGTACGCTGGATGACCGTTCCGGGCGTCTGGAGGTGATGTTATTCACCGACGCGCTGGATAAATACCAGCAGTTGCTGGAAAAAGACCGCATACTTATCGTCAGCGGACAGGTCAGCTTTGATGACTTCAGCGGGGGGCTTAAAATGACCGCCCGCGAAGTGATGGACATTGACGAAGCCCGGGAAAAATATGCTCGCGGGCTTGCTATCTCGCTGACGGACAGGCAAATTGATGACCAGCTTTTAAACCGACTCCGTCAGTCTCTGGAACCCCACCGCTCGGGGACCATTCCAGTACATCTCTACTATCAGAGGGCGGATGCGCGTGCACGATTGCGCTTTGGTGCGTCGTGGCGTGTCTCTCCGAGCGATCGTTTACTTAACGATCTCCGTGGCCTCATTGGTTCGGAGCAGGTGGAACTGGAGTTTGACTAATACAGGAATACTATGAGTCTGAATTTCCTTGATTTCGAACAGCCGATTGCAGAGCTGGAAGCGAAAATCGATTCTCTGACCGCCGTTGGCCGTCAGGATGAAAAACTGGATATTAACATCGACGAAGAAGTGCATCGTCTGCGTGAAAAGAGCGTAGAACTGACGCGCAAAATCTTTGCCGATCTCGGCGCATGGCAGGTTGCCCAGATGGCACGCCATCCACAGCGTCCGTACACCCTGGATTATGTCCGCCTGGCGTTCGATGAATTCGACGAGCTGGCAGGCGATCGCGCCTATGCCGACGATAAAGCTATCGTTGGCGGTATCGCACGCCTCGACGGTCGTCCAGTGATGATTATTGGCCACCAGAAAGGGCGCGAAACCAAAGAAAAAATTCGCCGCAATTTCGGGATGCCAGCGCCGGAGGGTTACCGTAAAGCCCTGCGTCTGATGGAGATGGCCGAGCGTTTCAACATGCCGATCATCACCTTTATCGACACCCCGGGTGCTTATCCGGGCGTCGGTGCAGAAGAGCGCGGCCAGTCTGAAGCCATTGCCCGCAACCTGCGCGAAATGTCACGCCTGAGCGTGCCGGTTATCTGCACCGTTATCGGTGAAGGTGGTTCCGGTGGTGCGCTGGCGATTGGCGTGGGCGATAAAGTGAATATGCTGCAGTACAGCACCTATTCCGTTATCTCTCCGGAAGGCTGTGCATCTATTCTGTGGAAAAGCGCTGACAAAGCGCCGCTGGCCGCAGAAGCGATGGGCATTATCGCCCCACGCCTGAAAGAGCTGAAGCTGATCGATACCGTTATCCCGGAACCACTGGGTGGCGCGCACCGTAAGCCAGAAGTGATGGCGGCCTCACTGAAGGCGCAGCTGCTGGCTGACCTCGCAGACCTCGACGTGCTGAGCAAAGAAGATCTGCTTAACCGTCGTTACCAGCGTCTGATGAGCTACGGTTACGCGTAAGTCAGGTCATACTCCGAAAAGCCGCACATCGTTGCGGCTTTTTTTATGCCTGCGGTTTACCTCAACTATGCTTAGTGAATGTTTTTTAAGGAGGTAAACCGTGAACATCATTGCCATTATGGGGCCGCACGGCGTCTTTTATAAAGACGAACCCATCAAGGAGCTGGAGCAGGCGTTAGCGTCGCGCGGGTTTCAACTCATCTGGCCGCAAAACAGCGCCGATCTACTGAAGTTCATCGAACACAACCCGCGCATTTGCGGCGTCATCTTCGACTGGGACGAATACGATCTCGAGCTGTGCAGCGATATCAATCAACTCAATGAATATCTGCCGCTATACGCCTTTATCAATACCCACTCCACGATGGACGTCAGCGCCCACGATCTGCGGATGGCGCTGTGGTTCTTTGAGTATTCGCTGGGCGTGGCAGAGGATATCGCCACCCGCATACAGCAATATACCGGCGAATACCTGGATACCATCACGCCACCGTTTACCCGGGCACTCTTTACCTATGTGAAAGAGGGGAAGTACACCTTCTGCACTCCGGGCCATATGGCGGGAACGGCGTATCAGAAAAGCCCGGTGGGCTGCCTGTTCTATGATTTCTTTGGCGGGAATACGCTGAAGGCGGATGTGTCGATCTCGGTGACGGAGCTGGGATCGCTGCTGGATCATACCGGCCCGCATCTTGAAGCCGAAGAGTATATCGCCCGCACCTTTGGCGCCGAACAGAGCTACATGGTGACCAACGGCACCTCGACCTCCAATAAGATTGTCGGCATGTACGCCGCCCCGGATGGCAGTACCCTGTTGATTGACCGCAACTGCCATAAATCGCTGGCGCATCTGCTGATGATGAGCGACGTGGTACCGATCTGGCTGTCACCCACCCGTAACGCGCTGGGTATTCTGGGCGGGATCCCGCGCCGGGAGTTTTCCCATGCGGCGATTGAGAGCAAAGTGGCCGCCGTACCGGGCGCAAGCTGGCCGGTTCACGCGGTGATCACCAACTCCACCTACGACGGCCTGCTCTACAATACCAACTGGGTGAAACAGACCCTGGATGTGCCCTCGATCCATTTTGACTCGGCGTGGGTGCCCTATACCAATTTCCACCCAATCTATGCCGGTAAAAGCGGGATGAGCGGCGATCGGGTGCCGGGAAAAGTGTTCTTCGAAACCCAGTCCACGCACAAGATGCTGGCGGCGTTTTCGCAGGCCTCGCTGATCCACATTAAGGGCGAATACGACGAAGAGACCTTCAACGAAGCCTTTATGATGCACACCACCACCTCGCCGAGTTACCCCCTGGTGGCCTCGATTGAAACCGCCGCGGCGATGCTGCGCGGCAATCCCGGCAAGCGTCTGATCAACCGTTCCGTTGAGCGTGCTCTGCATTTTCGCAAAGAGGTCCAGCGCCTTAAAGACGAAGCCGACAGCTGGTTCTTCGATATCTGGCAGCCGGACGATATCGACGAAGCCGAATGCTGGCCGGTGGCGCCAGGAGAGAGCTGGCATGGCTTCCGCGATGCCGATGCGGATCATATGTTCCTCGATCCGGTCAAAGTCACCATACTCACACCGGGCATGGACGAGCAGGGGGTAATGAGCGAGGAGGGGATCCCGGCCGCGCTGGTGGCGAAGTTCCTTGATGAGCGCGGCGTAGTGGTCGAAAAGACCGGGCCGTATAACCTACTGTTTCTGTTTAGTATAGGTATCGACAAAACCCGGGCGATGGGATTGCTGCGCGGCCTGATGGAGTTTAAGCGCGCCTACGATCTGAACCTGCGGGTCAAAAACATGCTGCCGGATCTCTACGCCGAGGATCCTGACTTTTACCGCAACATGCGCATCCAGGATCTGGCCCAGGGGATCCATAAGCTGATCCGCCAGCACGATCTGCCGCGCCTGATGCTGCAGGCCTTTGACGTTCTGCCAGAAATGAAGCTTACCCCGCATCATGCCTGGCAGCGCCAGGTGAAAGGGGAGGTGGAAACCGTCGATCTGGAGGATCTGGTCGGGCGGATCTCGGCCAACATGATCCTGCCTTATCCGCCGGGGGTGCCGCTGCTGATGCCAGGGGAGATGATCACCGAGAAGAGCAGGGCGGTGCTCGATTTCCTGCTCATGCTCTGCTCAATTGGTCGTCATTATCCCGGGTTCGAAACGGACATCCACGGTGCCAAACGGGATGAAAACGGCATCTACAGGGTACGGGTCTTAAAAGCGCAGTGACCCCTTGCACGGCACGGGGGTTCGGTTATAACGTTCAGGCACATTAAAAAGGAGAGACTATGCTGGGCTTAAAGCAGGTTCACCATATTGCAATTATTGCCACCGACTACGCTATCAGTAAGGCGTTTTACTGCGATACGCTGGGATTTACCCTGCAGAGTGAGTTTTACCGCGAAGAGCGCGACTCCTGGAAGGGAGATCTGGCACTGAACGGCCAGTACGTCATTGAGCTGTTTTCATTCCCTTTCCCGCCGGCGCGTCCGTCCCGACCAGAAGCCTGCGGTTTACGCCACCTCGCCTTTAGCGTGGATGATATTGACCAGGCCGTGCAGCACCTCGAATCGCATGACGTAAAGTGTGAAGCCATTCGTATCGACCCTTTCACCGGGAAACGCTTCACATTCTTCAACGATCCTGATGGCCTCCCGCTGGAGCTATACCAGCAGTAACGCTTGCCTCTAAAAGAAATGCCCGGTAACGTGCCGGGCATCCTCCTGCATAAATAACGACGATGACCACAGCCGATCTTCAGCAAGCTCTCCACCCGTACCGCCGTCTGCTGGTGGGATTTAGCGGTGGCCTGGATTCCACGGTTTTGCTGCATCAGTTGATGCGCTGGCGTGAACAGGATCCCGGTCTCGGACTGCGCGCTATCCATATTCATCATGGCCTGAGTCCGCACGCAGACAGCTGGGTCGCGCACTGCGAAAGCCTCTGTCGCGCGTGGGGTATCCCGCTTGTCGTGGTGCGGGTGACGCTGGCGGATGAGGGACTGGGGCTGGAAGCGCAGGCGCGTAAAGCACGTTATACCGCCTTTCGCGAGGCGCTTCTGCCGGGTGAAGCGCTGGTCACGGCGCAACACCTGGACGATCAGTGTGAAACCTTTCTGCTGGCGCTTAAGCGTGGGAGTGGTCCGGCAGGGCTGTCGGCCATGCCCGCGCGGGCGCGTTTTGCCGATACCGAACAGATTCGTCCCTTGCTCGGCGAGACGCGCGAATCACTGCTTGGCGAGGCGCAGCGTTGGGGTCTTCGCTGGATAGAGGATGAAAGCAACCAGGACGACAGCTATGACCGCAACTTTTTGCGCCTGCGCGTAGTTCCCCTGCTGGCACAACGCTGGCCGCATTTTGCGCAAGCCACCTCGCGCAGCGCCACGCTGTGCGCGGAGCAGGAGCAGCTGCTTGATGAGCTGCTGGCTGACGAGCTATCGTCCCTGGTTTCCGACGAGGGGGCATTGGCTATCGCGCCGCTGGAGGCGATGAGCGCGGTACGTCGGGCGGCGCTGCTGCGAAGATGGCTGGCGACACAGGGGGCCTTAATGCCGTCGCGGGCCATGCTCACCCGGCTCTGGGAGGAGGTGGCGCTTGCCCGGGAAGATGCGGCACCGCAACTGCGTTCCGGGGAGGGAGAGATCAGGCGCTTTAAGGGGCAGCTGTGGTGGGTGAAAAGCCACGCGCCGCTGGCCGATCGGGTGATCGACTGGCCCTCGCTGGATCAACCCCTACAGCTGCCGGAAGGCCTGGGTGCTCTGCACATTGAGGCGGGCGGTAATCTACGTCTGCCGCAGCCCGGCGAGCCGGTGACGGTACGCTTCCGCGCCAGCGGAACGCTGCACATCGTCGGGCGAAACGGTGGACGTAAGATTAAAAAAATCTGGCAGGAACTTAATGTTGCCCCCTGGCAGCGGGATGCCACTCCGCTGCTGTTCTACGGCGAAACGCTGGTAGCGGCTGCGGGCGTGTTTGTGACGCGGGAAGGGGCGGCGGAGACGGGCGTACAGCTGGAGTGGAAAGCGTAACGGACAGCGGGCTGCCCGTTACAGAGGATCAGGACTCGCTCACCACGACGGTGCCGATTTCGGGATGACTGAAGCTGGCAATTTTATCGAGACGGAGTTCACGCGTTGCGCCGCCGTCCTCGACCACCAGGTACTCCACGTTTTTACGGGATACCAGATCGTTCGCTTTAGCCTTCAGGACTTCGCCATCTTTTAACGCCAGCGTCAGGACCAGATGATGCTGGCAGGCGAGTTCGAGGTTGTCATAGTCATCGCAATTGATGGGTTGATAAGTTTCATTCATTGACATAATCGCTCACCAGTAAATTCGCAGCAGCATATGCTGCTTTTTCTCTGACCGATTCTGAAAGCGTGTCATCCGACGCCATTTCATTCAGAACTTTCAATACACAGCCCAACGCATCAGGGATGTACCCCAGATCGCCGCTGGCAATTTCCGCATACCGTTTGCGAATTAACTCACAATAATTATTCACATCCCCTCCTGCCAGCGCACTGACTTTACTGTGAGATACAATTAAGCCTACGAGCATAAACCCGGTTTAGCAAGGTGACTATACCATACTCATTTAAGCAATATCAGCAGGTTGATGTCGCAGACATTCGCGAGCCTGTAACAGCCTTTTGGCGGAGATTTCGCTACAATGCGCACCTGATTCGAAAGGAGTTCTCTCATGGCGCTTAAAGCGACAATTTACAAAGCCGCGGTCAATGTGGCGGATTTAGACCGCAATCAGTTTCTGGATGCGACCCTGACGCTGGCGCGTCATCCATCAGAAACGCAGGAGCGCATGATGCTGCGCCTGCTGGCATGGATTAAGTATGCCAACGAGCGACTGCAGTTTACCCGCGGATTAAGCGCGGAAGACGAGCCGGAAGCCTGGCTGCTCAACGATCATCTGGGCATCGATCTGTGGATTGAGCTTGGCCTGCCGGATGAGCGCCGCATTAAGAAAGCCTGTACCCAGTCTGCGGAGGTGGCGCTCTTTACCTATAACAGCCGTGCCGCGGAGATTTGGTGGCAGCAGAATAAGAACAAGTGCTCGCAATTCAATAACCTGTCCGTCTGGTACCTGAATGATGAACAGCTTGCTGCGCTGAGCGCATTTGCCGGACGAACCATGATCCTGCAGGCAACGATCCAGGATGGCGCCATCTGGTTATCGGATGCTGAGAATAATCTGGAAATTCATCCTGAAGCCTGGCAGTCCCGCTCATGATTGTCCTGTCCCGAACTGTCACCCTTCCTGATAATGAAGTTGAGATCACCGCGATCCGCGCACAGGGCGCGGGTGGCCAGCATGTGAATAAAACCTCAACGGCCATTCATCTGCGCTTTGACATTCGGGCATCCAGCCTGCCAGAGTACTATAAAGAACGCCTGCTCGCCGCCAGCCATCATCTGATCACCAGCGAAGGGGTGATTATCATCAAGGCGCAGGAGTACCGCAGTCAGGAGATGAACCGGGAGGCGGCGCTGGCCCGGCTGGTGGCGCTGATCCAGGAGTTAACCGTAGTACAAAAAAGCCGTCGGGCCACCCGTCCGACCCGCGCCTCGAAAGAGCGCCGGCTGGCTTCGAAATCACAGAAATCGTCCGTTAAAGCGCTGCGCGGCAAAGTCCGACGCCCTCAGGATTAACGGGCGACAGTCGGAATACGATAAGGAATAGAGAGTGAAAACAGCGATATTTTCAGTGGTGGCAGCAAGCACGCTGTTCGTCCTGATGGGGTGCCATAACCGCGCAGAGATGCAGGCGCTGGAACCGACCCAGGCAGAGGCGTTAAAACCGATGCAGCAGAGCTGGCGTGGCGTCTTGCCCTGTGCCGATTGCGAAGGTATCGAAACCTCGCTGTTTCTGGAAAAAGATGGCTCCTGGGTGATGAACCAGCACTACCAGGGGGCGAAGGCACCTTCCTCCTTTGCCAGCTACGGCACTTGGGCTCGCACCGCCGATAAGCTGGTGCTAACGGATACGGCGGGCGAAAAGCGCTATTTCCGTGCCAAAGGCGAAGGGCTGGAGATGCTCGACATGCAGGGCAATCCCATAGAATCACAGTTTAATTACACCCTGGCGCCGGTAACCGCCGCGCTGCCGGCGACGCCAATGGCGATGCGCGGCATGTATTTCTATATGGCTGATGCAGCGATCTTCACCGACTGTGCCACCGGCAAAAAGGTGAGCGTGGCGAATAACGCCCAACTGGAGCGGGATTACGCGGCGGCGCGCGGGAGTGATACCAAACCGGTACTGCTCACGGTCGACGGGCATTTTACGCTGGAAGCCAATCCGGACAGCGGCGAGAGAGTCAAAACGCTGGTGCCGGACCGGGATGCCAGGTTTGAAGCCGGTAAGAATTGCGACAGCAAATAGCTGAAATAAAAAACCCCGCCGGAGCGGGGTTTTTTGTGGCTTATGCCTTGATGGCTTTCACCAGGTAATCAAGCACGTCACCGGTTTTAATCATCTGCTTCTCGCCGTTACGACGATACTTGTACTCGATCTCGTCGTTATCAAGGTTACGATCGCCAATGACCACGGTATGAGGAATACCGATCAGTTCCATATCGGCAAACATCACGCCCGGACGCTCTTTACGATCGTCCATCAGCACTTCGATACCCTGGGCACGCAGTTCGCTGTACAGTTTCTCGGCCAGCTCCTGCACGCGGTAGGATTTGTGCATGTTCATTGGCAGGATCGCCACCTGGAACGGCGCAATGTTGTCCGGCCAGACAATACCGCGTTCGTCGTAGTTTTGCTCGATAGCAGCAGCAACCACACGAGTGACCCCAATACCGTAGCAGCCCATGGTCAGGACCTGGTTACGACCATCTTCGCCCTGAACGGCAGCATTCATTGCGCGGGAGTATTTATCACCCAGCTGGAAGATGTGACCCACTTCGATACCCCGTTTGATCATCAGGGTGCCCTTGCCGTCCGGGCTCGGATCGCCTGCGACCACGTTACGAATGTCAGCCACTTCAGGGGTCGCCACATCGCGATCCCAGTTGATGCCAAAGAAGTGTTTACCGTCAACGTTAGCACCGGCAGAGAAATCGCTCATCGCTGCGACCGTGCGGTCAACAACAACAGGGATTGGCATATTGACCGGGCCCAGAGAACCCGGACCGGCATTCACGACGGCACGGATTTCTGCTTCCGTTGCGAACGTTAATGGGCTTGCAACCTGCGGCAGCTTCTCTGCTTTCACTTCGTTCAGCTCGTGATCGCCACGCACCAGCAGGGCAACCAGCGGGTATGCGCTGCCTTCGGTAGATTTTACCAGCAGGGTTTTTACCGTTTTTTCGATTGGCAGATTGAACTGCTCAACCAGTTCGGCGATAGTTTTCGCGTTTGGTGTATCAACCAGTTTCATCTCTTCAGTCGCAGCAGCACGCGGCGTTTTAGGCGCCAGGGCTTCTGCAAACTCAATGTTAGCAGCGTAATCAGAGGAGTCAGAGAAGATCACATCGTCTTCACCGCTCTGCGCCAGTACCTGGAACTCGTGAGATGCGCTACCGCCGATGGAGCCGGTATCAGCCTGAACAGCACGGAAATCCAGCCCCATGCGGGAAAAGATTTTGCTGTACGCTTCATACATCTTGTCATAGGTCTCTTGCAGAGACTCCTGAGAAGTATGGAAAGAGTAAGCATCTTTCATCAGGAATTCACGAGAACGCATGACGCCAAAGCGTGGGCGCACTTCGTCACGGAACTTGGTCTGGATCTGGAAGAAGTTCAGCGGCAGCTGCTTGTAAGAGCTCAGCTCATTACGGATCAGATCGGTAATGACTTCTTCATGCGTTGGACCCAGAACAAACGGACGATCGCCACGATCGGCAATACGCAGCAGTTCCGGACCATACTGCTCCCAGCGTCCACTCTCCTGCCACAGCTCAGAGGGCTGAACTACCGGCATTAACACCTCGATAGCACCGGCGTTATTCATCTCTTCACGCACGATATTTTCGACTTTTTTCAGGACGCGCACGCCGGTCGGCAACCAGGTATACAACCCGGAGGCCAGCTTGCGGATCATCCCGGCGCGCAGCATCAGCTGGTGGCTGATAACTTCGGCGTCGGCAGGTGTCTCCTTCAGGGTGGAGAGCAGATATTGGCTAGTACGCATGTTGTTACGGTTCCATTTCGACGATTGGAACAGGCTGACCGGCAGCCTGACACAAAAAAAGTGGTTTAGTTTACCAGTGTGGCAATGATGCCAAAAGAGAAGAGAATAAAATTACTGCGGCTCGAGGGCAAACACTTCAAAGCCCGCCGCCGTGACGCGCCAGCGAACGTTAAAATCCAGCAGCAGGACGGCATACGTTTTCCCGGCTTCTTCCTCTTTTCGGTAGGCCGGACGGGGATCCTGGGCCAGCACCTCGACGATAAAATCCCGCAGGCGAGGGTAGCGCTTTTCCAGCTGGACTAATCGGGGGGCCAACTCATCGGTAAAGTAAACGGGCATACCCGCCATAGGGGCCTGCTGGGCATAGCTGGCGCGTGCATCCGGCACCGCTTCGGCAAAGGGCAGATAGGGTTTGATGTCCACCACCGGCGTGCCGTCGACCAGATCCAGACTGCCAAGCTCGAGGATCACCTGATCTTTCTGACAGCGAATGCCTTTCAGCTCAACGAGCGACATCCCGACAGGATTCGGGCGGAAGGTAGAGCGCGTGGCAAATACCCCCATTCTTGCGTTGCCGCCGAGACGAGGCGGGCGAACGGTCGGCCGCCAGCCGCCTGCCATGGTCTGATGGAAGATAAACAGTACCCACAGGTGGCTAAAGGCTTCCAGTCCGCGCACGGCATCTGCCTGATTATACGGAGCGATCAAGTGAAGCTCACCGCCACCGCTTTTTACCAGCCCTGGCTGGCGGGGTACGGCAAACTTCTCTTTATAAGGAGAGCGGATAACGCCTATCTGCTCGAACTGGAATGCACTCATTTTGCCGAGACGTTAAGGGCAGAACCTACGCAGACGGCCTGGCGGTAGCAGCCTGGCGTGCCGCTGGTCACTTCACAGCTGTGTAGCAGAACCGCATTGGCTTTCATTTTAGAGGCATTCACCTGCATGCGTTTACGCGCAGTCGGGATATTCGGAGGAGAGTCCTGATTGCTGGCCTGGCAAGATTCGCCGGAGACCTCACCCAGATCGCGGAACGGTTTACCCACTAAGGCTTCAGCGCTGGTATAGATTTTGACTGGCGCAGGGCGTGGCGCTTTTGGCTTTTCAGGCTCCACTTTAGGCGGGGTTGCTGTGCTTTTAACAGGTTCAACAGGAGATCTGCTTAGCATAGAACAGCCGCTCAGCATCAGTGCTAAAAGACAGATCGGTAAAGCACGCATAATATTTCCTCTATGAATAATCAAATCGTCAGATATTGAATCAGTTGCCTGCATAAATGACAAGACGGGCTTACGCCCGTCATGAATGATATTACACAGAGGTCAGATTACCAGCCTTTAACTGCTCCGCCGTTAAAGACTTTGTTAGCTTCCTGGTAAACTTCGTCAGACTGGTAAGCCTGTACGAATTTCTTCACGTTCTCCGCGTCTTTGTTATCTTCGCGGGTCACGATCAGGTTAACGTATGGGGAATCTTTGTCTTCAACGAAGATACCGTCTTTGGCCGGAGTCAGGTTGATCTGGCTGGCGTAAGTGGTGTTGATAACCGCCAGAGCGATCTGCGCATCATCCAGAGAACGCGGCAGCTGCGGTGCTTCCAGCTCAACAATTTTCAGGTTTTTTGGGTTCTCAGTAACGTCCAGAACGGTTGGCAGCAGGCCTACACCGTCTTTCAGTTTAATCAGGCCCACTTTCTGCAGCAGCAGCAGGGAACGGCCAAGGTTCGTTGGGTCGTTCGGTACCGCAACCTGAGAACCGTCCTGCAGCTCTTCTAAAGATTTGATCTTTTTAGAGTAGCCCGCGATTGGGTATACGAAGGTATTGCCTGCCGCAACCAGCTTGTAGCCGCGATCCTTGATCTGCTGATCCAGATACGGTTTGTGCTGGAAGGCGTTAGCATCGATATCGCCTTTGCTCAGCGCTTCGTTCGGCAGAACGTAATCGTTGAAGGTCACCAGCTCGACGTCGAGGCCATACTTCTCTTTCGCCACTTTGGCTGCCGTCTCGGCAACCTGCTGTTCCGCACCGACGATAACGCCCACTTTGATGTGGTTTGGATCTTTTTCATCCTGGCCGCAGCCTACCAGTGCCAGAGAGCCGATCAGCGCGCCTACCGCAGCAAAGGTCTTCAATTTAAACGCCATGTTCTTATCCTTAACTCGTCGAGTTTGTGTTGTGTAACGTTATTTGTGCGTAACAGCCCGGACGATGCGATCGCCAGAGAATTGAATGAGATAAACCAGCACAACCAGCAGAACCAGCACGGTATTCATGACGGTAGCATTGTAGCCAATGTAGCCGTACTGATAACCGATCTGACCCAAACCGCCTGCACCGACAGCACCGCCCATCGCAGAGTAACCCACCAGGGTGATCAGCGTGATGGTTGCCGCATTGACCAGGCCCGGAAGAGCTTCTGGCAGCAAGATCTTACGTACGATCTGCATTGGCGTCGCACCCATGGCGCGTGAGGCTTCAATCAGACCCGACGGGATCTCCAGCAGCGCGTTCTCAACCATACGGGCAATAAAGGGCGCGGCCCCTACGGTAAGAGGAACAATCGCCGCCTGCAGGCCGATGGACGTTCCCACAATAACGCGGGTAAATGGAATCATCCACACCAGCAGAATAATGAAGGGAATCGAACGGAAGATGTTCACCAGCGCAGAGAGCGTGCGATACAGCTTTGCGTTCTCAATAATTTGACCCGGGCGGGTGACATACAGCAGTACGCCTACCGGCAGACCAATAACAAAACCGAAAAAGCCGGATACGAAAGTCATCGCCAGCGTTTCCCATACGCCGCGCGCCAGCAACCACATCATTGGCTCAGACATAACCCAGTACCTCTACTTTTACATGATGCTCTTGCAGCCAGGCGATAGCCGCCTGGGTATCCTGTTGCGTGCCGTGCATTTCGGTCAGCATGATGCCGAACTTCACACCACCTGCGTAATCCATCTGCGCACTAATAATGTTGTTGTTGACGTTGAAACGACGGGCGGTTTCGGACAGCAGCGGGGCATCCACTGACTTGCCCGTAAACTCCATTCGCAGCATCGGAACGCTGTTGGCTTCAGGCTGAGCTTTTAAACGTGCCAGATAGTCTTCCGGAATGTCCAGATGCAGGGTGGCCTGAATAAACTGCTGCGCCAGAGGGGTTTTCGGATGGGAGAACACTTCGCTGACGGTGTCTTGCTCAATCAGCTCACCCTGACTGATCACCGCCACGCAATCGCAGATGCGTTTAACCACGTCCATCTCGTGCGTAATAAGGAGGATGGTCAGTCCCAGGCGACGATTGATGTCTTTTAACAGTTCCAGTATCGAGCGAGTGGTTGCAGGATCCAGGGCACTGGTGGCTTCGTCACAGAGCAACACTTTTGGGTTGCTGGCCAGCGCTCGTGCAATGGCTACACGCTGTTTTTGTCCGCCGGATAAGTTTGCAGGGTAGATATCATGCTTATCGCTCAGGCCGACCAGATCCAGCAGCTCGGTGACGCGACGTTTGATTTCTTCTTTAGGCGTATTGTCCAGTTCCAGCGGCAGGGCGACGTTGCCAAATACGGTGCGCGAGGAGAGCAGGTTGAAGTGCTGGAAGATCATGCCAATCTGGCGGCGAGCTTTGGTTAAATCCGCTTCGGAAAGGGTCGTCAGCTCCTGACCATCAACCTGAACCTGACCTTCGGTCGGACGCTCGAGCAAGTTAACGCAACGGATGAGCGTACTTTTACCTGCACCTGAGGCGCCAATGACGCCATAAATCTGTCCAGCCGGAACATGCAGGCTAACGTTGTTCAACGCCTGAATGGTACGGTTCCCTTGCTGGAACACTTTGGTGATATTCGAAAGTTTAATCATTAGATTATTTTTATCGTATGTAAGTTAGCCGTGGCATTTTCTGCTGCCTTGTACGGGCGATGACCGTCAACAAAACGGATGTTAAGGCATCCAGACGTCTAAATCAATCCAACTCTGCGCGATGAGCACTTTATTGCGCGGTGATTCATGAGATACTAGCCGGACATCCCTTTTCAGGAGCAAACCGGTGGCAAAATCAGTACCCGCAATTTTTCTCGATCGTGATGGCACGATTAATGTCGATCATGGCTACGTGCATGAGATAGACGAATTCGAATTCATTGATGGCGTAATAGAAGCCATGCGTGAATTAAAAGAGATGGGTTTTGCGCTGGTGGTGGTGACTAACCAGTCAGGTATCGCGCGCGGTAAATTCACCGAAGCTCAGTTTGAGACATTAACCGAATGGATGGACTGGTCGCTGGCCGATCGTGGCGTTGACCTGGACGGTATCTATTATTGTCCTCACCATCCGCAGGGAACCGTAGAAGAGTATCGTCAGACCTGTGATTGCCGTAAACCGCATCCGGGCATGTTCATCTCGGCACAAGAGTTTCTTCATATAGATATGAGCGCTTCATATATGGTGGGCGACAAACTTGAAGATATGCAGGCAGCTGCCGCGGCAGGTGTGGGACATAAAATTCTGGTGCGTACCGGTAAACCCGTCACCCCAGAAGCAGAAAATGCAGCGGATTGGGTGATTAATAGCCTGGCTGCGCTGCCGGAAACCATCAAAAAGCAGCAAAAATAGGCATTCTGGCGAAAAGGTGAGCGGTTGAAATAAAATTGTCGTTTTCCGCTTGTCACTGCCAGAGAACTCCCTATAATGCGCCTCCATCGACACGGCGGATGTGAATCACTTCACACAAACAGCCGGGTCGGTTGAAGAGAAAAGCGAAAAATAAACGCTTGACTCTGAAAGAGGAAAGCGTAATATACGCCACCTCGCAACGGTGAGCGAAAGCCGCGTTGCACTGCTCTTTAACAATTTATCAGACAATCTGTGTGGGCACTCAAAGTGACATGGATTCTTAACGTCGCAAGACGAAAAATGAATACCAAAGTCTCTGAGTGAACATACGTAATTCATTACGAAGTTTAATTCACGAGCATCAAACTTAAATTGAAGAGTTTGATCATGGCTCAGATTGAACGCTGGCGGCAGGCCTAACACATGCAAGTCGAGCGGTAGCACGGGGGAGCTTGCTCCCTGGGTGACGAGCGGCGGACGGGTGAGTAATGTCTGGGAAACTGCCTGATGGAGGGGGATAACTACTGGAAACGGTAGCTAATACCGCATAATGTCGCAAGACCAAAGAGGGGGACCTTCGGGCCTCTTGCCATCAGATGTGCCCAGATGGGATTAGCTAGTAGGTGGGGTAACGGCTCACCTAGGCGACGATCCCTAGCTGGTCTGAGAGGATGACCAGCCACACTGGAACTGAGACACGGTCCAGACTCCTACGGGAGGCAGCAGTGGGGAATATTGCACAATGGGCGCAAGCCTGATGCAGCCATGCCGCGTGTATGAAGAAGGCCTTCGGGTTGTAAAGTACTTTCAGCGAGGAGGAAGGTGTTGCGGTTAATAACCGCAGCAATTGACGTTACTCGCAGAAGAAGCACCGGCTAACTCCGTGCCAGCAGCCGCGGTAATACGGAGGGTGCAAGCGTTAATCGGAATTACTGGGCGTAAAGCGCACGCAGGCGGTCTGTCAAGTCGGATGTGAAATCCCCGGGCTCAACCTGGGAACTGCATTCGAAACTGGCAGGCTAGAGTCTTGTAGAGGGGGGTAGAATTCCAGGTGTAGCGGTGAAATGCGTAGAGATCTGGAGGAATACCGGTGGCGAAGGCGGCCCCCTGGACAAAGACTGACGCTCAGGTGCGAAAGCGTGGGGAGCAAACAGGATTAGATACCCTGGTAGTCCACGCCGTAAACGATGTCGACTTGGAGGTTGTTCCCTTGAGGAGTGGCTTCCGGAGCTAACGCGTTAAGTCGACCGCCTGGGGAGTACGGCCGCAAGGTTAAAACTCAAATGAATTGACGGGGGCCCGCACAAGCGGTGGAGCATGTGGTTTAATTCGATGCAACGCGAAGAACCTTACCTACTCTTGACATCCAGAGAACTTAGCAGAGATGCTTTGGTGCCTTCGGGAACTCTGAGACAGGTGCTGCATGGCTGTCGTCAGCTCGTGTTGTGAAATGTTGGGTTAAGTCCCGCAACGAGCGCAACCCTTATCCTTTGTTGCCAGCGGTTAGGCCGGGAACTCAAAGGAGACTGCCAGTGATAAACTGGAGGAAGGTGGGGATGACGTCAAGTCATCATGGCCCTTACGAGTAGGGCTACACACGTGCTACAATGGCGCATACAAAGAGAAGCGACCTCGCGAGAGCAAGCGGACCTCATAAAGTGCGTCGTAGTCCGGATTGGAGTCTGCAACTCGACTCCATGAAGTCGGAATCGCTAGTAATCGTAGATCAGAATGCTACGGTGAATACGTTCCCGGGCCTTGTACACACCGCCCGTCACACCATGGGAGTGGGTTGCAAAAGAAGTAGGTAGCTTAACCTTCGGGAGGGCGCTTACCACTTTGTGATTCATGACTGGGGTGAAGTCGTAACAAGGTAACCGTAGGGGAACCTGCGGTTGGATCACCTCCTTACCTTAAAGAACCTGCCTTTGTAGTGTCCACACAGATTGTCTGATGAAAAAACAGCAGTAAAAAATCTCTGCAGGCTTGTAGCTCAGGTGGTTAGAGCGCACCCCTGATAAGGGTGAGGTCGGTGGTTCAAGTCCACTCAGGCCTACCAAATTCTTCCTGATACTGCGTTGCAGAATAACTCACATACTTAAGTATGCTTCGTTATTCCACGCCTTGTCTCAGAAAGAATTAGCGGTACAGAGATTAGCATTTTGCGATGGGGTTATAGCTCAGCTGGGAGAGCGCCTGCCTTGCACGCAGGAGGTCTGCGGTTCGATCCCGCATAGCTCCACCATCCTTTACTGCGACAACAAGAAAACTTCAGAGTGTACCTGAGAAGGTGCGCTGCGAAGTTTTGCTCTTTAAAAATCTGGATCAAGCTGAAAATTGAAACGACACGCCGTGTCTGTTCTCCGTAATAAGAGCAGATAAGCGGTGTGTCAGAGTCTCTCAAATTTTCGCAAGTCGATGATGAATCGAAAGAAACATCTTCGGGTTGTGAGGTTAAGCGACCAAGCGTACACGGTGGATGCCTAGGCAGTCAGAGGCGATGAAGGACGTGCTAATCTGCGATAAGCGTCGGTAAGGTGATATGAACCGTTACAGCCGACGATTTCCGAATGGGGAAACCCAGTGTGTTTCGACACACTATCGTTAAGTGAATACATAGCTTAACGAAGCGAACCAGGGGAACTGAAACATCTAAGTACCCTGAGGAAAAGAAATCAACCGAGATTCCCCCAGTAGCGGCGAGCGAACGGGGAGCAGCCCGGAGTCTGAATCAGCATGTGTGTCAGTGGAAGCGTCTGGAAAGTCGCAGGGTACAGGGTGATACTCCCGTACACGAAGATACACTTGCTGTGAACTCGAAGAGTAGGGCGGGACACGTGGTATCCTGTCTGAATATGGGGGGACCATCCTCCAAGGCTAAATACTCCTGACTGACCGATAGTGAACCAGTACCGTGAGGGAAAGGCGAAAAGAACCCCGGCGAGGGGAGTGAAAAAGAACCTGAAACCGTGTACGTACAAGCAGTGGGAGCACCCTTGTGGTGTGACTGCGTACCTTTTGTATAATGGGTCAGCGACTTATATTCTGTAGCAAGGTTAACCGTATAGGGGAGCCGAAGGGAAACCGAGTCTTAACTGGGCGTTAAGTTGCAGGGTATAGACCCGAAACCCGGTGATCTAGCCATGGGCAGGTTGAAGGTTGGGTAACACTAACTGGAGGACCGAACCGACTAATGTTGAAAAATTAGCGGATGACCTGTGGCTGGGGGTGAAAGGCCAATCAAACCGGGAGATAGCTGGTTCTCCCCGAAAGCTATTTAGGTAGCGCCTCGTGAATTCATCTCCGGGGGTAGAGCACTGTTTCGGCTAGGGGGCCATCCCGGCTTACCAACCCGATGCAAACTGCGAATACCGGAGAATGTTATCACGGGAGACACACGGCGGGTGCTAACGTCCGTCGTGAAGAGGGAAACAACCCAGACCGCCAGCTAAGGTCCCAAAGTCATGGTTAAGTGGGAAACGATGTGGGAAGGCACAGACAGCCAGGATGTTGGCTTAGAAGCAGCCATCATTTAAAGAAAGCGTAATAGCTCACTGGTCGAGTCGGCCTGCGCGGAAGATGTAACGGGGCTAAACCATGCACCGAAGCTGCGGCAGCGACACTATGTGTTGTTGGGTAGGGGAGCGTTCTGTAAGCCGTTGAAGGTGTGCTGTGAGGCATGCTGGAGGTATCAGAAGTGCGAATGCTGACATAAGTAACGATAAAGCGGGTGAAAAACCCGCTCGCCGGAAGACCAAGGGTTCCTGTCCAACGTTAATCGGGGCAGGGTGAGTCGACCCCTAAGGCGAGGCCGAAAGGCGTAGTCGATGGGAAACAGGTTAATATTCCTGTACTCGGTGTTACTGCGAAGGGGGGACGGAGAAGGCTATGTTGGCCGGGCGACGGTTGTCCCGGTTTAAGCATGTAGGCGGAGGTTCCAGGTAAATCCGGAACCTTGTTAACGCTGAGGTGTGATGACGAGGCACTACGGTGCTGAAGCAACAAATGCCCTGCTTCCAGGAAAAGCCTCTAAGCATCAGGTAACATCAAATCGTACCCCAAACCGACACAGGTGGTCAGGTAGAGAATACCAAGGCGCTTGAGAGAACTCGGGTGAAGGAACTAGGCAAAATGGTGCCGTAACTTCGGGAGAAGGCACGCTGATATGTAGGTGAAGCCCCTGCGGGTGGAGCTGAAATCAGTCGAAGATACCAGCTGGCTGCAACTGTTTATTAAAAACACAGCACTGTGCAAACACGAAAGTGGACGTATACGGTGTGACGCCTGCCCGGTGCCGGAAGGTTAATTGATGGGGTTAGCGGCAACGCGAAGCTCTTGATCGAAGCCCCGGTAAACGGCGGCCGTAACTATAACGGTCCTAAGGTAGCGAAATTCCTTGTCGGGTAAGTTCCGACCTGCACGAATGGCGTAATGATGGCCAGGCTGTCTCCACCCGAGACTCAGTGAAATTGAAATCGCTGTGAAGATGCAGTGTACCCGCGGCAAGACGGAAAGACCCCGTGAACCTTTACTATAGCTTGACACTGAACACTGGTCCTTGATGTGTAGGATAGGTGGGAGGCTTTGAAGCGTGGACGCCAGTCTGCGTGGAGCCATCCTTGAAATACCACCCTTTAATGGCTGGTGTTCTAACGTAGACCCGTAATCCGGGTTGCGGACAGTGTCTGGTGGGTAGTTTGACTGGGGCGGTCTCCTCCTAAAGAGTAACGGAGGAGCACGAAGGTTAGCTAATCCTGGTCGGACATCAGGAGGTTAGTGCAATGGCATAAGCTAGCTTGACTGCGAGAGTGACGGCTCGAGCAGGTGCGAAAGCAGGTCATAGTGATCCGGTGGTTCTGTATGGAAGGGCCATCGCTCAACGGATAAAAGGTACTCCGGGGATAACAGGCTGATACCGCCCAAGAGTTCATATCGACGGCGGTGTTTGGCACCTCGATGTCGGCTCATCACATCCTGGGGCTGAAGTAGGTCCCAAGGGTACGGCTGTTCGCCGTTTAAAGTGGTACGCGAGCTGGGTTTAGAACGTCGTGAGACAGTTCGGTCCCTATCTGCCGTGGGCGCTGGAGAATTGAGGGGGGCTGCTCCTAGTACGAGAGGACCGGAGTGGACGCATCACTGGTGTTCGGGTTGTCATGCCAATGGCACTGCCCGGTAGCTAAATGCGGAAGAGATAAGTGCTGAAAGCATCTAAGCACGAAACTTGCCCCGAGATGAGTTCTCCCTGAGCCTTTAAGGCTCCTGAAGGAACGTTGAAGACGACGACGTTGATAGGTCGGGTGTGTAAGCGCAGCGATGCGTTGAGCTAACCGATACTAATGAACCGTGAGGCTTAACCTTACAACGCCGAAGCTGTTTCGGCGGATTTGAGAGATTTTCAGCTGATACAGATTATTCACTGCGCCTGCGGGTGGGGTGACAACAGAATTTGCCTGGCGGCTGTAGCGCGGTGGTCCCACCTGACCCCATGCCGAACTCAGAAGTGAAACGCCGTAGCGCCGATGGTAGTGTGGGGCCTCCCCATGCGAGAGTAGGGAACTGCCAGGCATCAAATTACGTAGTGAACCGGGGCATTAAACCGGTGGTTACAGAAGTATTCGGTGGAGCGGTAGTTCAGTCGGTTAGAATACCTGCCTGTCACGCAGGGGGTCGCGGGTTCGAGTCCCGTCCGTTCCGCCACCTATTGAAAGCCCTGAGCTAACGCTCAGGGCTTTTTTCTTATCTGTCGTCTGATTATTGCTTTAAACGCAAAAATCCTCTGCTTAATACACTCTTTTTTCACACATCTCCGGCAGAGATAATCCTCTTTATTAACAAACATGATGAAGAAAAGAGGAATTCAATGACTATCCCTGCATTTGGTCTAGGCACTTTCCGCCTGAAAGACGACGTTGTTATCGCATCCGTTAAAACTGCTCTTGAACTCGGCTATCGCACGGTTGATACCGCGCAGATCTACGATAACGAAGCTGCGGTCGGCCAGGCTATCGAAGAGAGCGGCGTACCGCGCGACGAACTTTTTCTCACCACCAAGATCTGGATTGAAAATCTCAGCAAAGAGAAGTTGATCCCAAGCCTGAAAGAGAGCCTGAAAAAACTGCGCACCGATTATGTCGATCTGACCCTGATCCACTGGCCATCCCCGAACGATGCCGTGTCAGTTGAAGAGTTTATGCAGGCATTGTTGGAAGCCAAAGCCCAGGGACTGACGCGTGAAATTGGTATTTCTAACTTCACTATCCCGTTGATGGAAAAGGCGATTGCGGCTGTTGGCGCAGAAAATATCGCGACCAACCAGATCGAACTTTCTCCTTATCTGCAGAACCGTCAGGTGGTGGAATGGGCGCAGCAGCACGGCATCCATATCACCTCTTATATGACGCTGGCTTATGGTAAAGCGCTGAAAGACGAAACCATTCTGCGCATTGCTGCCAAACATAATGCCACCGCTGCGCAGGTTATCCTGGCGTGGGCAATGGGGGAGGGTTATGCGGTGATCCCTTCTTCAACCAAACGTGAGAATCTGGCAAGCAACCTGCGGGCCCAGGATCTGACGCTGGATCAGGACGATAAAAAAGCGATCGCCGCACTGGATTGCAACGATCGCCTGGTGAGCCCGGAAGGCCTGGCGCCGAAGTGGGATTGATTTAACCCTCCCTCTGTATCCTCACGAAACCCTCTTACAGCTCCTTAGGGAGCTGTTTTACATGCTCGCTCAGAAAGTCGATAAATGCCCGTATCCGGGTGCTCACTGCTCTGTCGCTGTAGTAGACCGCACTGAAGGGCATCTCTACCGGCAGACGTTTATCGGCCATCAGCTCGACTAACTCCCCCCGTGCAATCTCTTTATCAATCATATAATCCGAAAGACAAGCAATCCCGTTCCCTTCAAGGCATAACTGCTTGAGCGTCTCGCCGCTGTTGGACGATAAACCACTGACCACTTCATGAAGCTGGCCATCGTGGCAGGCGAGGGGCCAGGTGTTAAGGGATACCGGCTCCGTAAAGCCCAGGCACAGATGCTGCTTTAGCTCATCAATCGTCTCAGGCTTGCCGAAACGGGCAATATAGGCCGGAGAGGCAATGATTTTACGATAGCTGGTGAACAACGGGCGTGCCCGTAGGCTGGAATCGGTCAGCGTCCCGGCGCGGATCGCCACATCCACCTTGCGCTCAATCAGATTGATAAAGGTTTCTGACGAGACCAGAGACAACGTCATTTCCGGATAACGTTCGCGGAAAGGTTTAATTAAAGGCATCAGGAAGTGCAGTACCACGGGCGTGGCGGCGTCAATGCGCAGCAGGCCGCGCGGCGTGCTGCGCGTCTCCATAATCTCTGTTTCTGCCGCCGCCATCTCCTGCAGGATAGACTGCACGCGGCGGAAATAGCGTTCGCCTTCCTCAGTCA
Organism: Leclercia adecarboxylata; assembly: GCF_006874705.1. Taxonomy (NCBI): domain Bacteria; kingdom Pseudomonadati; phylum Pseudomonadota; class Gammaproteobacteria; order Enterobacterales; family Enterobacteriaceae; genus Leclercia; species Leclercia adecarboxylata. The sequence continues at coordinate 2,753,024 of NZ_CP035382.1, forward strand.
GGCTGAGCTGCCGGGTAGTCCGGTTCAGCAGGCTGACACCCAGCTTCATCTCCAGCTTTTTGACCGAACGGCTGACGGCAGAATTGGCCTGACCCAGCTGTTCGGCGGCGCGGCTAAAGCTGCCGCTCTCTACGACGGCGACAAAGATCGCCAGTTCCTCAGAGGTTGCTTTCATTGTTGCTTAATCCGCAAAATTATATTGATACTTTGAGCATTTTTGTTATTTAAACACTGGCGCATACTTCGTGTCATCTTAATCCTGATGAGACGGAGTTTTTTATGCCTCTGGCGCTACTTGCCCTGACGATCAGTGCCTTCGCAATCGGCACAACCGAGTTTGTAATTGTAGGACTGGTTCCTACGATTGCTGACCAACTTACCATCTCCCTGCCTTCTGCTGGTTTGCTGGTCTCTATCTATGCCCTCGGCGTGGCGATCGGCGCGCCTGTGCTGACAGCCCTTACAGGCCGCCTGCCGCGTAAACAGCTGCTGATGGCGTTGATGGTGCTGTTCACCGCCGGCAATATTCTTGCCTGGCAGGCGCCTGATTACACGACCCTGGTGATTGCCCGTCTACTGACCGGCCTTGCCCATGGGGTCTTCTTCTCTATCGGCTCGACCATCGCGACAAGTCTGGTGCCAAAAGAGAAAGCCGCCTCAGCCATTGCCATCATGTTCGGTGGTTTAACCGTGGCGCTGGTTACCGGGGTCCCGCTGGGCACCTTTATCGGTCAGCATTTTGGCTGGCGTGAAACTTTCCTCGCGGTCTCTCTGCTTGGGGTGATCGCCTTGATCAGTAGTCTGGTGCTGATCCCGTCGAACATTCCGGGGCGTGCGGCAGCGACGCTGCGCGATCAGCTGAAGGTGCTGACCCACCCCCGTCTGCTGATGATCTATGCCATTACCGCGCTGGGATATGGCGGCGTGTTTACCGCCTTTACCTTCCTCGCGCCAATGATGCAGGATCTGGCCGGGTTCTCACCGAGTGCGGTCAGCTGGATCCTGCTGGGCTATGGCGTGTCGGTGGCGATCGGCAACATTTGGGGCGGCAAGCTGGCCGATAAGCACGGCGCCGTTCCGGCACTGAAAATTATCTTTGCCGCACTGGTTGTTCTGCTACTGATCTTCCAGTTCACCGCCTCGATGCAGTATGCCGCGCTGGCGACAGTACTGGTGATGGGGATCTTCGCCTTCGGTAACGTACCGGGCCTGCAGGTCTACGTGGTACAGAAAGCCGAGCTGTATACCCCGAATGCCGTGGATGTGGCGTCTGGGTTGAATATTGCTGCTTTCAACGTGGGCATCGCGCTGGGGTCTATTATTGGCGGACAGACTGTGGAGCACTTCGGTCTGGCACAAACGCCGTGGATTGGGGCGGTTATCGTTCTCGCGGCATTTCTGTTGATTGGCCTCAGCGGTCGCCTGGATAAGCCCGCTCGTGTGGTGCTGGGATAAGCCTGGTGTAAGCACTTGCTAACAAAACGAAACAGCGGTTTCTCGGTAATTGCGTTGAAAGTGTAAGCTGAAAACCCTATAACATTAGAACCCGCTCCTATTTCTGGACGGGTTCTGTCTATAGAGGTCGTTTCACATCGTGCGAAAAAATACCTATGCCATGCGTTATGTTGCCGGACAACCCGCGGAGAGGATCTTACCTCCGGGGTCGTTTGCGAGCATTGGCCAGGCGTTGCCCGCCGGCGCACCTTTAAGCAGTGATGAAAAAATCCGGGTGCTGGTGTGGAATATCTTCAAACAGCAGCGCGCCGAATGGTTATCCGTTCTGCAGAATTTTGGTAAGGATGCCCACCTGGTGCTGTTGCAGGAGGCGCAAACCACCCCTGAGCTGGTCAGGTTTGCGACCACTAACTACCTCGCGGCTGACCAGGTTCCGGCCTTTGTCCTCCCTCAGCATCCGTCGGGAGTGATGACACTCTCTGCCGCGCATCCTGTTTATTGCTGCCCGCTGCGCGAACGTGAACCGCTCCTGCGCCTGGCAAAATCTGCCCTGGTCACCGTCTACCCATTGCCGGACACCCGTCTGCTGATGGTGGTGAATATTCATGCGGTCAATTTCAGCCTCGGCGTTGACGTCTACAGCAAACAGTTACTGCCCATCGGCGATCAGATCGCGCATCACAGCGGTCCGGTCGTCATGGCCGGTGATTTCAATGCCTGGAGCCGCCCGCGGATGAATGCGCTTTATCGCTTTGCGCGTGAGATGTCGCTGCGCGAAGTTCGTTTTACCGATGACCAGCGTCGCAAGGCGTTTGGCCGTCCCCTCGATTTTGTCTTCTATCGTGGTCTGAACGTGCACGAAGCCTCAGTGCTGGTGACGCGTGCCTCCGATCACAATCCGCTACTAGTCGAATTCAGTCCCGGCAAGCCTGAACGATAGAGGTGTGTCAGGTCTGCCGTGGGGCAGGCCTGCGCGGGTGCTGCCCTTTATTTTTCATCAACCGAAGGACAGCAAAAAATGACAACACAGTCCCATCATGACAACGTAGAAAAACAGTTTGGCTCCCAGGCGAAGGCCTATCTCACCAGCGCAGTTCACGCATCCGGCCGCGATCTGCAGCGTCTGGCTGAACGTCTGGCCGACTTCCCCGATGCCAACGTGCTGGATTTAGGCTGCGGGGCGGGCCATGCCAGCTTTGTGGCGGCACAGCAGGTTGCGCATGTGACGGCTTACGACTTATCCAGCCAGATGCTGGAGGTGGTCTCTGCGGCCGCCAGTGAGAAGGGACTGGGGAATATCGCCACCCGCCAGGGCTATGCCGAATCATTACCCTTTGCCGATAGCTCCTTTGATATCGTCATCAGCCGCTACTCGGCGCATCACTGGCACGATGTTGGCCAGGCGTTGCGCGAGGTTAAACGGGTGCTGAAGCCGGGCGGTCTGGTGATCATCATGGATATTATGTCGCCGGGCCATCCGGTGCGGGATATCTGGTTGCAGACGGTTGAAGCCCTGCGTGATACCTCCCATGTGCGCAATTATTCCAGCGGCGAGTGGTTATCAATGTTTACGGAAGCCGGGCTGATTACGCGCACGTTGCAGACTGACAGGCTGACGCTGGAGTTCTCGTCGTGGATTGCCCGTATGCGCACGCCTGAGGCGTTAAGCCAGGCGATCAGGCTGTATCAGCAGAGTGCCTCCGCGGAGGTGAAAGCCTACTTTGAGCTGCAGGAAGAGGGCTCATTCACCAGCGATACGCTCTTCGCTGAAGCCCGGAAGGCGGGATAAAACAAAAAAGGCACCGGGGGAATCGGTGCCTTTTTTACATCTGGTCTCTGAAATCAGGAATCCGGGGTGGCGTTGTTTTTCACAAACAACGTTATCCGATCGCCAGGCTGCAGATTGTCGGTATCGCTGTTCCAGCGCATCACATCTTTGATGTTCACGCCGTGACGCTTAGCAATACTCGAGAGCGAATCGCCTTTTTGCACGCGATAGGTAATGCTATCGCTGTTATTGGCGAGACGCTGCGCGCTGTTACCCGCACCAATCGTCAGGTTCTGACCCACTTTCAGAGTAGAGCCGCGCAGCTTGTTCCACTGCTGCAGATCTTTCGTGCTCACGCCAAGACGTGATGCAATACCTGAAAGCGTATCGCCTGTACGTACCTGATAGCTACGGCTGTTAACCGGTGAATTATCCGCGATCAGCGTAGACTGAACCGCAGCAATTTCACCCGCTGCCAAAGATACCCGTAACTGTTCAGCGTGTTTCTGCGGCACCAGAACGTACTTCGGCCCGCTGTTACCAAGCGTGGAGCCCTTCACACCTGCGTTGAAGGCTTTCAGTTTGGTGACCGAGATACCTGCCATATCTGCAACCTGTCGCAATTCAACAGGGTTGTTGATACGCACTCTCGCCAGGGCACGACTCTCGTCCGAGGTCGGCAGCTTCACGCCGTACTGTTGGCTGTTTTTGAATATTTCACTCAAAGCCAGCATTTTTGGTACGTATAATTTGGTTTCCCGTGGCAGTGGAAGCGACCAAAAGTCGGTAGGTTTACCCCGTGCTTTATTCGCTTTCATTGCCTTCAGTACACGACCCTCACCGCTGTTATACGCAGCGACAGTCAGCAGCCAGTCACCGTCGAACATCTTGTTCAGACGTTGCATCATGTCGAGTGCTGCAGTCGTCGAAGCGACCACATCACGACGCGCATCGTAGTTGCGGGTCTGTTTTAAACCATAATTTCGCCCTGTGCTCGGTATGATCTGCCAAAGGCCTGCGGCCTTGGCGCCAGACGTTGCATGTGGGTCAAAAGCGCTCTCCACTATGGGTAGTAGTACCAGTTCCATGGGCATGTTGCGTTTCTTAACTTGCCCTGCTATCCAGTACATATACGGCTCTGCCCGTAAAGTTACATCGTGGAGATAGCTCTTATTGCTTAAATACTTCTGTTTCTGTTCGCGAATCCGGCTGTTTTCCGGAATTCCCATCTTTAGCTCGTCGCCAATAGAGACCCACAAGTCTTGATCCTGTGCGAAAGACGTCCCATCGTCTGCCCATCGCGATTGACTTGTAAACTTCCCTGCTTCCCCTTGACCAGCTGCAGAAAGGCTCTGTGCGTGCTGTTGTACGTTGCCAGTGTTCTGAGACGCCTGGCAACCCACAAGCAGGACAGAGGCGAGTAATATCGCTTTTGCCTTCATGTGTGTGTCAATAGTTGCTTAAAAGACGAGCGATGATAACGACGAATATTTGAAAAGGCAACACGCAATTATCAGAAGTTATCTTTCTTCGCCCTTAACCATGCGAAAAACTCTTCTGGTTGTTGCATATTTGTTTCTTCATTAATTTTGTTAGTTAAATCAATATCATCTGTTCTGAGAAATAAATTAATTTTACGTTCATTTTTCAGAATTCCGGGGAGTGTTTTTTGGTTTTTTGCTCGTAACTCATTCACTTTGCGGTAATAATCCTGAATCGCCACATCCTCTGGCAGAACGTGCATTGCAAACTTCATATTCGCTAAAGTGTATTCGTGCGCGCAGCAAATGAGGGTATCTTCGGGAAGTGCGTTAATTTTCTGGAAGGACTGGTACATCTGGGCTGGCGTGCCTTCGAACAGCCTTCCGCAGCCGCCAGAGAACATTGTATCGCCACAGAAAAGATAAGGAAAACTGAAGAACGAGATATGTCCTAAAGTGTGACCGGGTGTGGCAATTACGGAAAACTCCGACGCGAGAATGAGGATCTTTTCTCCATCTTCGACTACGCGGGTCGCTCCCTTATCTTGTGTCTCTGCGGGGCCATAGACCACAAGATGCGGAAATTTTGCACAGATTGCCGCTACGCCGCCCACATGGTCGTGGTGATGATGCGTCAGCAGGATCGCTTCTGGTTGCCAGTGGTTTTGCTCAATGGCCTTCAGTACCGGCTCTGCCTCGCCAGGATCGACAATAATGCAACGTCCCTCATCATCGGTTAAAACCCAGATGTAATTGTCCTGAAAAGCAGGAATACTGATAAGATTCATACATTACCTCTCATAGCGTGGCGGGTGTTTTGATGAAACCGGCAAGGATACCTCAGATTGTCTCAGCACCTGCACATTGGGCGGAATTGCCCTGGGGTGAATACTATCGCGAAGCGCTTGAGCAGCAGCTTAAGCCCTGGTTTGCGAAAATGTATGGTTTTCACCTGCTTAAGATTGGCAATCTGAGCGCAGAAATCAACTCTGAAAGCTGCGCGATTTCACATCAGGTCAACGTTTCGCTGGGGGGCGAGCCGGTTCAGGTGAAGGCCAATCCGCTGCATCTGCCGTTTGCGGAAAAATCTGTCGATGCCTGCCTGCTGGCGCATGCGCTGCCCTGGTGCGACGATCCGCACCGGTTACTGCGCGAAGCAGACCGGGTGCTGATTGACGATGGCTGGCTGGTGATCAGCGGATTTAACCCGATGAGTCTGATGGGCTTACGCAAGCTGGTGCCGGTGCTGCGCCGTACCCCGCCGTACAACAGCCGGATGTTCACCCTGATGCGCCAGCTGGACTGGCTATCGCTGCTCAACTTTGAGGTGATGCACCATAGCGGTTTTCAGGTCTTACCCTGGACGCGGCAGGGCGGGAAGATGCTCACCACCCATTTCCCGGCGCTGGGCTGTATGCAGCTGATTGTGGCGCGCAAGCGAACCATCCCCCTGACGCTCAATCCCATGAAGCAAAGCAAGGCGAAAACGCGTTTGCGTGCCGCCGTCGGCGCCACGCGACAATACCGTAAGCCCTGATCAAGCTTCTGGTTTATACCCTACGTCTTCATGCTGCGGATTCATGGCGGCAGCACGGGCCAGCTCGTCGCAACGTTCGTTCTCGGGATGTCCGGCGTGGCCTTTCACCCACTCCCACTGGATTTTGTGCTGGCTGAGCGCCGCATCCAGGCGCTGCCAGAGATCGACATTCTTCACCGGTTTTTTATCTGCTGTTTTCCAGCCCCGTTTTTTCCAGTTATGGATCCACTGGGTGATCCCCTGACGCACATACTGGCTGTCGGTGCTCAGCACAATATCGCAATGCTCTTTCAGCGCCTCGAGAGCCACAATCGCGGCCATCAACTCCATACGGTTGTTGGTGGTGAGGCGATAGCCTTCATTAAAGGTTTTTTCATGTTCGCGATAACGCAAAATCGCACCGTAGCCCCCCGGGCCCGGGTTGCCGAGGCACGATCCGTCGGTGTAAATCTCTACCTGTTTACGCATCCTGGCAGACATCCTGTAATCAAAACGGTAAGTCTGACATAAATGTTTGCCATCAGCACTGCAAAATCAAGTCAGTGCGAATTAGCCTTTGAACGCCTGGTCAGGTTGTTTACAATGTCGCCGTTGAACAGAGCAGGTTTTCAGAATGAGTATTGCAGACACACATAACGCCGACAGGATCATCGTCCTCGATACCGAAACCACGGGTATGAACCAGATCGGTGCTCACTATGAAGGGCACAAGATCATCGAGATCGGTGCGGTAGAGGTGATCAACCGCCGTCTTACCGGCAATAACTTCCACGTCTACCTGAAGCCAGACCGGCTGGTGGACCCGGAAGCTTTTGGCGTTCACGGTATCGCAGATGAATTCTTGCTGGATAAACCCACCTTTGCCGACGTCGCCGATGAATTCATCGACTACATCAAAGGCGGCGAGCTGGTCATTCATAACGCCTCGTTTGATATTGGCTTTATGGACTATGAATTCAGCAAGCTCAACCGCGGCCTGCCGAAAACCGACACCTTCTGTAAAGTCACCGACAGTCTGGCGATGGCGAGGAGGATGTTCCCCGGCAAGCGTAACAGCCTCGATGCGTTGTGCTCGCGCTATGAAATAGATAACAGCAAACGAACGCTGCACGGGGCGTTGCTCGATGCCCAGATCCTGGCCGATGTCTATCTGATCATGACGGGTGGCCAGACAGCCCTAGCCTTCAACGCCGATAACGATTCGCAGCAGCAGTCCGGAGAGAGCGAAATCCAGCGCATTATTCGTCAGTCCAGCGCGTTGCGCGTCATTCTCGCCAGCGATGAAGAGTTACTGGCACATGAATCGCGCCTGGATCTGGTGCAGAAGAAGGGCGGAAGCTGCCTCTGGCGCGGTTAAATGCGGCGGAAATGCTGGTAAAATGACCGTTTGGATCGTTTTTGCAGCAAACGATTCAAAAGCAGAGAAAAAGCATTGACGGGATCGGAGGCAAAACGTAATATCTGCCTCGTTCCCAAGGGAACACAGCGGAGCGGTAGTTCAGTCGGTTAGAATACCTGCCTGTCACGCAGGGGGTCGCGGGTTCGAGTCCCGTCCGTTCCGCCACTATTCAGAAGGCCTGAATCAGCAATGATTCAGGCCTTTCTCATTTTGTCGCGCTGCTGATTTGTCCGGGCAGGCAAGCTCTGCTGCCGCCCGGCAGATGTTTAGTTAATGCTAAACGGATCCGCATCCTGCCATGCAGGAAACTTCTCCCGATACTCTCTCAGTGCCGTCAGCGACAGCTCGGCGTCAATGCGCGTCGCATGGTGCGGCTCTGCGGTGGCGATGATTTCGCCCTGCGGATTAATCACCCGGCTGTCGCCACGATAGTGATGACCATTGCCGTCGGTACCGACCCGGTTGCAGCCTGCCACATAGGCCTGGTTCTCAATCGCCCGTGCCGTCAGCAGCGCCTGCCAGTGGAGCGAGCGTGGGGCCGGCCAGTTAGCGACATACAGCGCCAGGTCATAATCGTTACGATTACGCGACCACACCGGGAAGCGCAGGTCGTAACAGACTAACGGCAGAATGCGCCAGCCGCGCCACTCAAACACCAGCCGCTCGTTACCCGCTTCATAGTGCTGATGCTCATCCGCCATGCGGAACAGGTGGCGCTTATCATAGAAATGCACCTTGCCCTCGGGCTCAACCAGCAGAAAACGGTTAACCGGCCCGCGTTCGGTCTGTAGCGCGGCGCTGCCAGCGATTAACGCCTGGGTTTGCTGGGCTCTGGCCTGCATCCAGGCGACCACATCCTCCTGTGGCAGGGACTGTTTTGCCGCTTCCATGGCAAACCCGGTGGTGAACATTTCCGGCAGGATAATGATATCGCGCCCGGCGATCCCTTCCAGCTGACGATCAAAATGGCGCAGGTTGGCGGGGCCATCCATCCACACCAGCGGTTGTTGCAAAAGCGTAATCTTCAAACCAGGCACAGTAAGACTCCTCGAAGAACCACATTTTGACACTGTAGCACGACAATCAGAGAAACGGGTGGCAATAAAAAACCCCGCACCAGGCGGGGTTGTTTAGCCCTGAAACGGATTATGCGGCTTCAGGTTTACGTACGATCTCTGTCAGCTTTACCGGCTGCGTCGCCAGCTCTTCCGGGTCGAAATCATCGACGTTGATACTGCGCAGACGGCTCTCTTCGGCTTTGATCAGCAGAGCGGCTTCATCCTTGCCGATGATACCGCCAGCCAGGGCCTGTTTCGCCAGCTCATCCAGGCGGGTGAACGGCAGGTTTTTGCCCAGCTGTTTGCAGATCTTCTGATGAATCGGATCGGCCGCCATTACATCCAGCAGCGCCTCTTCCAGCAGACCGACCGGGTTATGCTCGGTTGGGGCCAGATACTGACCGCGACCGATACGGGAGCGGGTTGCACTCGGTACCTGCAGGATCTTCGCCACTTTATGATCCAGCTTATCGGACGGCGCCAGATAGTGACGACCGGTCGGGAAGATGACCACGCGCAGGGCGCCTGCGACAAAGCGGTTCGGGAAGTTCACCAGCAGATCGTCGATGGCCTGTTCAGCCTGATACAGCGCATCCTGCACGCCCCAGTGCACCAGCGGCAGATCCGCTTCATGACGGCCTTCATCGTCGTAGCGTTTCAGTACCGCCGAGGCGAGGAAGATCTGGCTCAGCACATCACCCAGACGCGCAGAGATACGTTCCCGGCGCTTCAGGCTACCGCCCAGCACCGCCATCGATACGTCGGAGAGCAGCGCAAGGTTAGCACTCAGACGGTTCAGGTGCTGGTAGTAACGACGGGTTGCATCGCCGGTTGGCGTGGCGCTGGTCAGGCCGCGGGTCAGGCCCAGCCAGAAGCTGCGCACTTTGTTGCTGCCGACGTGCCCGATGTGTTTAAACAGCAGCTTATCGAAGGCATCCACGTCGTTGTTCTGCGCGGCCGCCATCTCCTCCAGTACGTATGGATGACAGCGGATCGCGCCCTGACCGAAGATCATCATGCTGCGGGTCAGAATGTTGGCCCCTTCCACAGTGATGGCAATAGGTGCGCCCTGATAGCCGCGCGCCAGGAAGTTGCCTTCGCCGAGCATAATGCCTTTCCCGCCGGCGATATCCATCGCGTCGATGATCGACTGCTGCGCGCGGTGGGTACAGTGGTACTTCACGATGGCGGAGAGCACGGCCGGTTTTTCACCCAGCATAATGCCGTAGGTAATTAAGGAAGCGGCCGCATCCATCACGTAGGCGTTGCCTGCGATACGCGCCAGCGGCTCTTCAATCCCTTCCATCTTGCCGATAGAGATTTTGAACTGACGGCGGATATGGGCGTAAGCACCAATCCCCATCGCCACGGATTTCAGACCACCGGTTGAGTTCGACGGCAGGGTGATGCCGCGGCCAACGGACAGACATTCCACCAGCATACGCCAGCCCTGACCGGCCATTTTCGGGCCGCCGATGATGTAATCAATCGGGACAAAGATATCCTGACCGCGGGTCGGGCCGTTCTGGAACGGTACGTTCAGCGGGAAGTGACGACGACCAATTTCCACACCTGGGGTAGAGGTAGGGATCAGCGCACAGGTAATACCCAGATCTTCTTCACCCCCTAACAGCTTGTTCGGATCGGAGAGTTTAAAGGCCAGGCCCAGTACGGTAGCGATTGGCGCCAGCGTAATGTAGCGTTTGTTCCAGGTCAGGCGCATGCCCAGCACCTGCTCACCCTGCCACTCGCCCATGCAGACCACGCCGGTATCCGGAATGGCACCCGCATCAGAACCCGCTTCCGGGCTGGTCAGTGCGAAGCACGGAATTTCCAGACCGCGTGCCAGACGCGGCAGGTAGTGATCTTTTTGCTCTTCAGTACCGTAATGTTGCAGCAGTTCACCCGGGCCTAAGGAGTTAGGCACGCCGACGGTGATCGCCAGGATCCCGGAGACACCGGACAGTTTTTGCAGTACGCGAGCCTGAGCATATGCAGAGAACTCGAGGCCGCCGTACTCTTTCTTGATGATCATCGCGAAGAAGCGATGCTCTTTTAAAAATGCCCACAGTTCAGGGGGCAGATCGGCCATCTCATGGGTGATCTGGAAATCATTCGCCATCCGGCAGGCTTCTTCCACCGGACCATCGATAAACGCCTGCTCTTCCGCAGTGAGGCGCGGCTGCGGATAGTTATGCAGCTTTTTCCAGTCTGGTCTGCCCTGGAACAGGTCGCCTTCCCACCAGGTGGTACCGGCATCAATCGCCTCTTTTTCGGTGCGCGACATCGGTGGCATGACCTTACGGAAGCCACGGAATACCGGAGCCGAAATCAGTGATTTACGCATGGAGCGGACGTTGAATGGCACCAGAATAATCGCCAGCGGGACCAGCACCCAGGTGGTCCAGATGCCGGTGACGCCAAGCGCCGCGGTCCAGGCCAGTAAGATAAAGCTGCTCAGTAGTAAGCTGACCCGGTGATAGAACAACACCCCGAGCAGAACAACGGATAAGAGAATACTTAAAATCATCATAAAGAAATGCTCCCTGTCTTGTAGGAGGTCTGACCACTTGTGATGATATGGTTGTAGTGGATGTTATTTCTTTTAGCAATGCATTCACAAAATAATTACAACCTGGTTCACATTGTTCATGTTTTACGCGGCACAAAAAAGCAAAACGCCCGTCGATTCATGCGGCTTTAGCTTCTCGCTTTTACCGCTATCCGGTAAACTTGCTCTGTTATTTCATCAATACTGAAGGATTATCCTCATGTACCAGGATCTTATTCGTAACGAACTGAACGAAGCGGCGGAAACGCTGGCTAACTTTCTGAAAGATGAAGCCAATATTCACGCTATTCAGCGCGCGGCGGTCCTGCTGGCCGACAGCTTCAAAGAGGGCGGTAAAGTGCTCTCCTGCGGCAATGGCGGTTCACATTGTGATGCCATGCACTTTGCCGAAGAGCTGACCGGTCGTTATCGTGAAAACCGTCCGGGCTATCCGGCGATCGCTATCTCTGACGTCAGCCACATCTCCTGCGTGGGTAATGACTTCGGTTACGATCACATCTTCTCCCGCTATGTCGAAGCGGTGGGTCGTGAAGGAGATGTTCTGCTGGGGATTTCCACCTCCGGCAACTCCGGCAACGTGATCAAAGCGATTGAAGCGGCACGTGAGAAGGGGATGAAAGTGATCACCCTGACCGGCAAAGACGGCGGCAAAATGGCGGGTACGGCGGATATCGAAATTCGCGTGCCTCACTTCGGTTACGCTGACCGTATTCAGGAAATTCACATCAAAGTCATTCATATCCTGATCCAGCTGATCGAAAAAGAGATGGTTAAATAAGACTTCGCTGGGGGGTTAGCGCCCCCCGCTGTTGTGGAGGTGATGTATGTGCGAACTGCTCGGGATGAGCGCCAATGTGCCGACCGATATCTGCTTTAGTTTCACCGGGCTGGTGCAGCGCGGTGGAGGAACCGGGCCGCATAAAGACGGCTGGGGTATCACCTTCTATGAAGGGAAAGGCTGTCGCACGTTCAAGGATCCACAACCCAGCTACAACTCCCCGATTGCCAGACTGGTGCAGGATTATCCGATTAAATCCTGCTCGGTAGTGGCCCATATTCGCCAGGCCAACCGTGGTGAAGTGGCGCTGGAAAATACCCATCCGTTTACCCGCGAGCTGTGGGGACGCAACTGGACCTATGCCCATAACGGCCAGCTGAGCGGCTATAAATCGCTGGAGACCGGCAACTTCCGGCCGGTGGGGGAAACCGACAGTGAAAAAGCCTTCTGCTGGCTGCTGCATAAGCTGACCGAGCGCTACCCACGCACCCCCAGCAATATGACCGCGGTGTTTAAATACATTGCCTCGCTGGCGTCTGAGTTACGTGAGAAGGGGGTGTTTAACATGCTGTTGTCTGACGGGCGCTACGTGATGGCGTTCTGCTCTACCAATCTGTTCTGGATCACCCGGCGGGCACCGTTTGGCGTGGCAAAGCTTCTGGATCAGGATGTGGAAATTGACTTTCAGACAGAGACCACACCGAACGATGTGGTCACTGTGATTGCGACGCAGCCGCTGACGGGCAACGAAACCTGGCAAAAGATTATGCCAGGCGAGTGGATCTTATTTTGTCTCGGGGAGCGTGTAGTTTGACGCCAGCTGTGGCTGGACAACTTCGTGGCTCAGCGGCTTGCTGACCACGTAACGTCCATCCACCACCGAAACGGTCGGCGGCTTACGCGTCTGCTGGAAGTAGTCGTAACCCGGTTTCAGCTGCTTCCAGAAATCCGCATAATAGGACGTTCTGTGACGCTGCATATTGGCGTCGGTCATGCGGAACGGATAGATGCTTACCTGCACGGCAGACTGGCCAAACACCAGCGCACCGGTCACAAACTGGAAGATCTCGTCAATGCCGCTGTCGGTCATGGCATAGCAGCCTACAGAAACACAGGCTCCGTGGATCATCAGATACTTACCATCATAACCATGCGCACGGTCATAGGCATTCGGGAAGCCGATGTTGATCGCTTTATAGAAGCGGCTGTCCGGTTTTAACTGGCTACGCTGAACGCTGTAGAACCCCTCCGGGCTTTTAAAGTCGCCCTGACGCTGTTTCGGACCGAGGCCACCGGAGTAGTTACAGATTTTATAGCTGTCGAGCAGCTGATACGTCTCACCCATCTTCACGAACAGGTCTAACGTGCGCTCTTCCTTAAAGATCTGGATATAGACCGGAGAGCCCATCAACTGCTGCTTATATTCTTTGCTCACTGGCGTCGTGGAGCTGTTGCTGCTGAGCAGCCCGGCAAACGAAACGCACGGAATAAGAAGCATCGCAATGAACAATGCGATTTTACGCATACTACATGTTCCTTGATAAAACATAACCAACTTGCCAGGACGGCAAAAGAGACCCGAAATCAGATTTATCTGTACCAGGGGTGCTCACATTAGCACCACTGCATTTTTTCGCAAGCATCCGCACGTCGGTTTACAAAATAGTTTTCCCTTATAACCTGGATTGGTCACGCTGGCATTGAGAACTTTGCGTAATCGGTCGCATTTTAACACCTGCCGCTGCGTTATCGCTGCCGCCCAATCGGTGAAAATGGTACACTGCGCCCGTCTTATGACCGAAGGGTAAGAAAGGACGCTTTTTCAGGATCATCCGCGATCCTGCTGGTCACGCAGGCGAGCTCTCGCCACCTTTCTTTATCCTGTGCAACGACTTCTGACTCGTCCGGCTCCCTGGCCGGAACGGTTATTCATGGATAACAACTAACACTATGATTAGAATCAGAAAAGGACTTGATTTGCCGATTTCCGGCATCCCCGTACAGCAGATTTCGCCCTGTGCGACACCCCGCCATGTGGCGATCCTCGGGGACGACTACGTCGGTATGCGTCCCACCATGCTGGTGCAGGAAGGCGATAGCGTCATTAAGGGCCAGGCGCTATTCGAGGATAAAAAAAATCCCGGCGTTCTGTTTACCGCACCCGCCAGCGGGACGATCGCGGCTATCCATCGCGGCGAGCGTCGGGTGCTGCAATCGGTGGTGATCCGGCTGGAAGGCGATAGGCAGCGCGAGTTTGCCCGCCACGATATCGCCGAACTGCCCACACTCTCCCGCCAGGCTGTGCAGGCGCAACTGCTTGAATCTGGCCTGTGGACGGCGCTGCGTACCCGTCCTTTCAGCAAAACCCCGGTGCCCGATACCGTGCCGGCCGCCATTTTCGTCACCGCCATGGACACCAACCCGCTCAGCGCCGACCCGCAGCCGATTATTCTGGCGCAGCGTCAGGCATTTGATGCCGGGCTGACGATCCTCACGCGCCTGACGGAGGGCAAAGTGCATGTCTGCCAGGCGGGTGGCGGCAAGCTGGGCGGGCACCCGCAGGGGAAAGTGACGTTCAATGCCTTCGCCGGGCCGCACCCGGCTGGGTTGCCAGGGACGCACATCCATTTCCTGGAGGCCGTCAGCCTGACCAAACAGGTCTGGCATCTGAACTACCAGGACGCGATCGCCATCGGCAAATTGTTCACCACCGGCGAGCTGTGCACCGAGCGGGTTATTGCCCTCGGGGGGCCGCAGATGCGTAACCCGCGTCTGGTGCGCACCTGCCTGGGCGCAGACATTAATGACCTGCTGGTGGACGAAACCCTGGATGGCGAAAACCGTCACATTTCGGGTTCTGTGCTGAGCGGCAGGCATGCCACAGGCGCGCAGGCCTGGCTCGGACGTTTTCATTTACAGGTAAGCGTAGTGAAGGAGGGGCGTGAGAAAGAGCTCTTCGGCTGGGTAATGCCCGGCAGAGGGAAGTTCTCCGTCACCCGCACCACGCTGGGCCACTTCCTGCGCAACAAGCTGTTTAACTTCTCCACCGATACCAACGGCGGCGAGCGGGCGATGGTGCCCATCGGCAACTACGAGCGCGTAATGCCGCTCGACATCCTGCCGACCCTGCTGCTGCGCGATCTGCTGGCGGGCGATACCGACGGCGCTCAGGCGCTGGGCTGCCTTGAGCTGGATGAAGAAGATCTGGCGCTGTGCACCTATGTTTGCCCCGGTAAATATGAATACGGACCCGTATTGCGCGAGGTGTTAACCCGCATTGAGCAGGAAGGATAACTGATGGGCCTGAAACATCTCATTGAAAAGCTGGAGCCGCACTTTACCCACGGCGGCAAGCTGGAAAAGTACTACCCGCTGTTTGAAGCGACCGCGACGCTCCTCTATACGCCAGGCCAGGTCACCAAAGGGGCCGCGCACGTGCGCGACGCCATCGACCTCAAGCGCATGATGATCCTCGTCTGGTTCGCGGTGTTCCCGGCGATGTTCTGGGGCATGTACAACGTCGGCCTGCAAACCATCCCGGCGCTGACGCATCTTTATGATGCCCAGCAGCTACCGCAGATTATCGCGGGCGACTGGCACTACCGGGTGGCGCAAATGCTGGGCGTCAGCTTTACCCCTGATGCCGGGTGGATCAGCATGATGACCCTAGGGGCGGTCTACTTCCTGCCCATCTACATGACGGTATTTCTGGTCGGCGGTTTCTGGGAAGTACTGTTCGCGATTATCCGCAAGCACGAGATCAACGAAGGCTTCTTTGTCACCTCCATTCTGTTCGCCCTGATTGTGCCACCAACGTTGCCGCTGTGGCAGGCGGCGATGGGCATCAGCTTTGGCGTGGTGATGGCGAAGGAGATCTTCGGCGGCACCGGACGCAACTTCCTCAATCCGGCTCTCGCCGGACGTGCGTTCCTGTTCTTTGCCTACCCGGCACAAATCTCCGGCGATCTGGTCTGGACGGCGGCGGACGGCTTCTCTGGTGCGACGCCGCTGTCGCAGTGGGCCGCTCACGGCGGAGAGGCGCTGGTCAACAACGCCACCGGCCAGCCGGTCAGCTGGTTCGATGCCTTTATCGGCACCATTCCGGGCTCGATTGGTGAAGTCTCTACGCTGATGATCCTGATTGGCGGCGCCATCATTCTGTTTGGCCGCGTCGCCTCCTGGCGCATCGTGGCTGGCGTCATGCTCGGCATGATCCTCACCGCCACGCTGTTTAACCTGATCGGCTCAGCGACCAACCCGATGTTCGCCATGCCGTGGTACTGGCATCTGGTACTGGGCGGTTTCGCCTTCGGCATGATGTTTATGGCCACCGACCCGGTGTCGGCCTCCTTTACCGACAAAGGCAAATGGTGGTACGGGGCGCTGATCGGCGTGATGTGCGTGCTGATCCGCGTCGTGAACCCGGCCTACCCGGAAGGGATGATGCTGGCGATCCTGTTCGCCAACCTGTTTGCGCCGCTGTTCGATTACCTGGTGGTGCGTGCCAACATCAAACGGAGGAAGGCGCGTGGCTGAGATGAAAAATAATGACAGCATCGGCAAGACGCTGATGGTGGTCATCGTGCTGTGTCTGGTCTGCTCCATCGTGGTGGCGGGCTCTGCGGTAGGGCTTAAGTCCCGCCAGCAGGAGCAACGCGCCCTCGACAAGCAGCGTAACATTCTGGCGGTGGCCGGGCTGATGCAGGGCGAAATGAGTGCCGATGATGTGGCGCAGATCTTCGCTGAACGTATTACGCCGCGTCTGGTGGATCTCAATACCGGCGAGCTGCTGGAGAGCGATCCGTCGGGCTATAACCAGGCGCAAGCGCTGAAAGATCCGCAGCGCAGCACCGAACTGGAAGCCAGCCAGGATCCGGCGGGCATTAAACGCCGCAGCAATACGGCAGAGATCTACCTGGTGCGCGATGAGCAACAACGCGTCCAGGAGCTGGTGCTGCCGGTGTACGGCAACGGATTGTGGTCGATGATGTATGCCTTCGTCGCCCTCAACACCGATGGCCGCACGGTCAAAGGCATCACCTATTACGACCAGGGCGAAACCCCGGGACTGGGTGGCGAAGTAGAGAATCCGGCCTGGCGGGCGCAGTTTGTCGGCAAAAAAGTGCTGGACGATAACGGCCAGCCGGCGCTGAAGGTGATGAAAGGAGCCGCGCGTCCGGGTGACGAGTACGCCGTCGATGGCCTTTCCGGGGCCACGCTGACCTCAAACGGCGTTCAGCACAGCTTTGATTTCTGGATGGGTGAGCTGGGTTTTGGACCCTTTCTTAAAAAGGTACGTGAAGGAGAGCTGAACAATGGCTGATGCGGGCGAACTGAAAGAAGTTAAACGGGTTCTTATCGGGCCGCTCATCGCCAATAACCCGATTACCCTGCAGGTGCTGGGCGTATGTTCAGCGCTGGCGGTCACCACCAAGCTGGAAACCGCCGTGGTGATGACTCTGGCCGTAACCCTGGTGACGGCTTTTTCCAGCATGTTCATCTCGATGATCCGCCACCACATCCCCAACAGCGTGCGTATCATCGTGCAGATGGCGATCATCGCCTCGCTGGTGATCGTGGTGGATCAGCTGCTGCGGGCCTTTGCCTACGAAACCTCAAAACAGCTGTCGGTGTTTGTCGGCCTGATCATCACCAACTGCATCGTGATGGGGCGCGCAGAAGCCTATGCCATGAAGATGCCGCCGCTGGCGAGCTTTATGGACGGCATCGGCAACGGTCTCGGCTACGGCGTGATCCTGCTGACGGTCGGTTTCCTGCGTGAGCTTATCGGCAGCGGCAAGCTGTTTGGCATCACCGTGCTCGATACCGTGCAAAACGGCGGCTGGTATCTGCCGAACGGCCTGTTCCTGCTGGCCCCCAGCGCGTTCTTCATTATCGGTTTGCTGATCTGGGCGGTGAGAACCTGGCGCCCCGAGCAGCAGGAAAAGGAGTAACCGACAATGGCTCATTACCTGAGTTTGTTTGTGCGGGCGGTGTTTGTCGAAAACATGGCGCTCGCGTTTTTCCTCGGCATGTGTACGTTCCTTGCGGTCTCCAAAAAGGTGTCGACCGCCTTCGGTCTGGGTGTTGCCGTTACGGTGGTGCTGGGGCTGTCGGTGCCCATTAACAACCTGGTCTTTAACCTGGTGCTGCGCGACGGCGCGCTGGTGGACGGCGTTGATCTGAGTTTCCTCAACTTCATCACCTTTATCGGCGTGATTGCGGCGCTGGTGCAGATCCTCGAAATGATCCTCGATAAATACTTCCCGTCACTCTACACGGCGCTGGGCATTTTCCTGCCGCTGATCGCCGTGAACTGCGCCATCTTCGGCGGCGTGTCGTTCATGGTCCAGCGTGATTACAACTTTAGCGAGTCGGTGGTGTACGGCTTCGGCTCCGGTATTGGCTGGATGCTGGCTATCGTGACGATGGCGGGCCTGCGCGAAAAAATGAAGTATGCCAACGTGCCGGCCGGGTTGCGCGGCTTAGGGATCACCTTTATCACCACCGGTCTGATGGCGCTGGGCTTTATGTCCTTCTCCGGTGTGCAGCTGTAAGGGCTAAATGTATGGAAATTATACTTGGCGTAGTGATGTTCACGCTGATTGTGCTGGTGCTCTCGGGGCTGATCCTGGTGGCGCGCTCAAAGCTGGTGAACTCCGGCGATGTGATCATTGAGATTAACGACGAGGCGGATAAGCAGATCCGTACCCCTGCGGGTGACAAGCTGCTGAACACCCTCTCGGGCAATGGCATTTTTATCTCTTCTGCCTGCGGCGGCGGTGGCTCGTGCGGGCAATGCCGGGTCACGGTCAAAGAGGGCGGGGGCGATATCCTGCCGACCGAACTGTCACACATCAGCAAGCGCGAGGCGAAAGAGGGTTGTCGTCTGGCCTGCCAGGTGGCGGTGCGTCAGAACATGAAGATTGAGCTGCCGGAGGAGATCTTCGGCGTGAAAAAGTGGCAGTGCGAGGTTATCTCCAACGATAACAAAGCCACCTTCATTAAAGAGCTGAAGCTGCGGGTTCCCGATGGCGAAGACGTGCCGTTCCGCGCGGGCGGCTACATTCAGATCGAATGCCCGGAGCACACTGTCGCCTACAAAGACTTTGACGTGCCGGAGGAGTACCGCGGCGACTGGGACAAATTCAACCTGTTCCGCTTTGTCTCTGAAGTCAAAGAGCCAACGCTGCGCGCCTACTCTATGGCCAACTACCCGGACGAGAAAGGCATTATCATGCTCAACGTGCGTATCGCCACGCCGCCGCCAGGCGTACCGGATGCACCGCCGGGGATCATGTCGTCGTATATCTGGTCGCTGAAGGCGGGTGATAAGGTGACGATCTCCGGTCCGTTTGGTGAGTTCTTTGCCAAAGAGACCGACGCCGAAATGGTCTTTATCGGCGGGGGAGCCGGGATGGCGCCGATGCGTTCGCACATTTTCGATCAGCTTAAGCGTCTGGGTAGTAAACGTAAGATCAGCTTCTGGTACGGCGCCCGTTCACTGCGGGAGATGTTCTATCAGGAGGAGTTTGAACAGCTGGCGCGGGACAACCCGAACTTCAGCTTCCATATTGCGCTCTCCGATCCGCAGCCGGAAGACAACTGGACCGGCTATACCGGGTTCATTCATAACGTGCTGTATGAAAACTATCTCAAACACCACGCCGCGCCGGAAGACTGCGAGTTCTACATGTGCGGGCCGCCAATGATGAACGCCGCCGTCATCAAAATGCTGCAGGATCTCGGCGTGGAAGATGAGAACATCATGCTGGATGATTTTGGAGGCTGATGATGGTGACCTTTGTGCTGACCTTTGCGATCTTTGTGCTGGTGATATTTGGCATGTCGCTCGGCTGGCTGATTAAGCGCAAAAGCATTCAGGGCAGCTGCGGCGGCATCTCCTCGCTGGGGATGGAGAAGGTCTGCGACTGCCCCGAGCCGTGCGACGCGCGTAAAAAGCGCATGCAACGCGAAGCACAGCGCCAGCAAAACAGGATCCTCTGAACGAAACAGGCCGCAGCAGCGGCCTGTTTTTTTACTTCATCCACGCTCTGGCCTGGGTGGGTGAATCCACCATCACGCCGTCAGCCCCCAAATCTTGTGCTTTCTGGTAATCCTCCGCGGAGTTAACGCCAAGCAGGATCACATGGGCATTCCCCTGGGAGCGGAAGCAGTCCATCGCCTCCTTATCCCACGTCAGGGTCGCCGGGGAGATGCCCTCGCCCAGCGTAAATTTCTCCACCACTTCCACTTTGCGATTCAGCTCCAGCCCGTACCACCAGGCATCCATTTTCTTTGCCGGCGGCAGGCAAACGTGGTTCAGGGAGATATTCGCCAGCCGGGTGCGCGTTTCACTCCGGGTGACAAAGCGCGGCACCTCTGCAGGTAGGGCATCAAGATAGCGATCCTCCGTTGAATAGACGCGAACACGCGTCAGGCTGTTGGTTTCTTTCAACACGCCAAGCAGCTGTTTGCCCATCTCAGCCGGATCGGCGTCGGGGGATTTAATATCGATATAGAACTGAACGTCAGGCCAGCGTTCCAGCACCGCTTTCAGGGTCGGAATTGTAGTTCCGGCGACCTTTTCTTTCCATTTTGCACCGGCATCAAATGTCGCCAGTTCGGCCTGGGTGTACTGAGAGATTTTTCCCTTTGCCGCGGTTAACGCGCTGAGATCGCTGGGACGATACAGAACGGGAACGCCGTCACGGCTGAGCTGCACGGTGACCCAGATTGCCTGAGCGCGGTTTTCCAGCGCTAGCTTGATGGCCGGAAGGGTATTCTCCGGCGCGTCGGCGGTTCCTCCGCGGTGAGCAATCATTTGTGGGCTAGCCCATGCGGAGGACGACAGCAGAAGTGAGGCGATAATCATCTTTTTCATTAATAA
Organism: Leclercia adecarboxylata; assembly: GCF_006874705.1. Lineage (NCBI taxonomy): Bacteria > Pseudomonadati > Pseudomonadota > Gammaproteobacteria > Enterobacterales > Enterobacteriaceae > Leclercia > Leclercia adecarboxylata. The sequence goes on from NZ_CP035382.1 coordinate 2,773,962, forward strand.
TTTTCCATTTTAAATCATTTAATTCAATGACTTGTGACGGGTTGGCGGCTTATTCTTGTACCACGCTTTAATGACAGCCATGAGACGGTAAATCTGCTGACGCATTTTTTGCACTTTGTTATACTGTGCATAATTACAGGTGTGGTGACGATGATGCGCAAGATAATCCATGTTGATATGGACTGTTTTTTTGCTGCGGTAGAGATGCGCGACAACCCGGCGCTGCGGGATATCCCCATTGCCATTGGCGGCAGTCGTGTACAACGCGGGGTGATCAGCACCGCGAACTACCCGGCACGCAAGTTTGGCGTGCGCAGCGCCATGCCGACCGCGATGGCGTTAAAACTCTGCCCGCACCTGACCTTATTACCCGGACGTTTCGAGGCCTATAAAGAAGCGTCCCACCATATTCGCGAAATCTTCTCCCGCTATACCTCCCTGATTGAGCCTCTGTCGCTGGACGAAGCCTATCTGGACGTCACCGACAGCCTGCACTGCCACGGCTCCGCCACGTTGATGGCCCAGGAGATCCGTCAGACGATTTTTGATGAACTGCAGCTCACCGCCTCGGCGGGCGTTGCGCCGGTGAAATTTCTCGCCAAAATCGCCTCGGATCTCAATAAGCCCAACGGCCAGTATGTGATTACCCCTGATGAGGTGCTGGCATTTATCAAAACGCTGCCGCTGGGTAAGATCCCCGGCGTGGGTAAAGTCTCTGCGGCAAAGCTGGAGAGCATGGGGCTGCGCACCTGCGGGGATGTACAGAACAGCGATCTGGGGATGCTGCTAAAGCGTTTTGGTAAGTTTGGCCGGGTGTTGTGGGAGCGGAGTCAGGGCATTGATGAACGCAACGTTAACAGCGAGCGGCTGCGTAAATCGGTGGGAGTGGAACGTACCCTGGCGGAGGATATCCATGACTGGGCAGATTGCGAAGCCATTATCGTCGGGCAGCTTTATCCCGAGCTGGAGCGGCGGCTGGCTAAGGTCAAACCGGATCTGCTGATTGCCCGCCAGGGGGTAAAACTCAAGTTCAACGACTTTCAGCAAACCACCCAGGAGCACGTCTGGCCGCGGCTGAACAAAGACGATTTGATTGCGACAGCAAAGAAAGCCTGGGAAGAGCGTCGGGCAGGGCGGGGGGTACGGCTGGTGGGATTACACGTCACACTGCTGGATCCGCAGCTGGAGCGGCAGCTGGTGTTGGGGCTGTAAAAAAGCCCGGTGGCGCTTACGCTTACCGGGCCTACAACGGGCGCGTAACCCGTAGGCCCGGCAAACGCAGTGCCGCCGGGCAACATGGCTGATTACTTCGCCGGAATCGCTTTCAGCAGTTCCGTCAGCAGGGTCCAGTAATGGCCCACACTTTCGATATGCACCTGCTCATCCGGAGAGTGAGGACCGGTAATGGTTGGCCCGATGGAAACCATGTCCATATCCGGGTACGGTTTCTTGAACAGACCGCACTCCAGACCCGCGTGGATCACCTGAATGTTCGGCGTGCTGTTGAACAGACGCTGATAGGTTTCACGCACCAGCGCCATCACCGGTGAACTCGCATCTGGCTGCCAGCCCGGATAGCTGCCCTTGGCAACGGTCTTCGCGCCAGACAGGGTGCCCAGAGATTCCAGCATGCTCACCACGTAATCTTTACCGCTGTCGATCAGGGAGCGGATCAGGCAGATGATCTCTGCGCTGTCGTCAGCCATGGTCACCACGCCGACGTTCAGGGAGGTTTCCACCACGCCTTTCGCTACGTCTGAGTTGCGGATAACGCCGTTCGGGGTCGCATTCAGCAGCTGAACAAAGCGGTCGCGGGACTGTTCAGTCAGCGCGGCTTTATCAGTGGTAACCGCTTCCAGCACCACGGTCAGGTTCTTCTCTTTCGCTTCCAGTTCGTTTTTCAGGATATCCAGGTAAACGGTGGAGAGCTTTTTCAGCGCATCGGCTTTGTCTGCGGCCACGGCCACGGTAGCGAAGGCTTCACGCGGGATCGCGTTACGCAGCGTACCGCCGTTGAAATCCACCAGACGCAGATCCAGCTCGGCAGCGTGACCGGCGAGGAAACGGGCCAGCAGCTTGTTGGCATTGCCTAACCCTAAATGAATGTCACCGCCGGAGTGGCCGCCTTTCAGCCCTTTCAGCGTCAGCTTGAAGGTCTGGAAGCCTGCCGGGATCGCTTCACGGGTCAGCGGCAGCGTGGAGATAAAGTCGATACCGCCCGCGCAACCCATATAGATTTCGCCTTCCTCTTCGGAATCGGTATTGATCAGGATATCCGCCTGCAGCCAGTTCGGTTGCAGACCAAAGGCGCCATCCATACCGGCTTCTTCGGTCATAGTCAGCAGCACTTCCAGCGGACCATGCTCAACGCGATCGTCTGCCAGCACCGCCAGCGCAGAGGCCATACCGATGCCGTTATCTGCACCCAGCGTGGTGCCACGGGCTTTGATCCACTCGCCGTCGATGTACGGCTGAATCGGATCTTTGGTGAAGTCGTGAACGGTATCGTTGTTCTTCTGTGGAACCATGTCCAGGTGCGCCTGCAGCACAACCGGTTTACGGTTTTCCATCCCGGCGGTGGCAGGTTTACGGATCAGAATGTTGCCAACCTGGTCGCGCTCGGCGTGCAGCCCTTTTTCCTTCGCCCAGCCCATGATGTGTTCGGCAAGCTGTTCTTCGTGATAAGACGGGTGAGGAATGGAGCAGATTTTGGCAAAAATATCCCACAGCGGTTGTGGCGATAACTGAGACAGTTCAGACACAGTAAGTCTCCTTGTCGATGGCCGGCAGACAATGTTGCAGGTCACGGGGTTAGCAGGTTTAGAGTTACCACAAGTCAGACTTGCGAGGTGGGTTTGAGAATACCACTTTCTCTGGCGGCTGGTAGGGGTAAGCAAGTAAAAACTCCGGGCGGAACCGCTTAGCACTGGTTTTTAGTGCTTCAGATCTCTATAATCTCGCGCAACCATTTTCCCCCTCGAACACTTTTTAAGCCGTATATAAACAGGCTGGGACAATTCACATGAGCGAAAAATACATCGTCACCTGGGACATGTTGCAGATTCATGCACGTAAACTGGCTGCGCGCCTGATGCCATCTGAACAGTGGAAAGGCATCATCGCTGTTAGCCGCGGTGGCCTGGTACCGGGGGCATTGCTGGCACGTGAGCTGGGTATTCGCCATGTCGATACCGTGTGCATCTCCAGCTACGACCACGACAACCAGCGTGAGCTGAAAGTGCTGAAACGCGCCGAAGGCGATGGTGAAGGCTTCATCGTGATTGACGATCTGGTTGATACCGGCGGTACGGCAGTAGCCATCCGTGAAATGTATCCAAAAGCGCATTTCGTGACTATCTTCGCTAAGCCGGCTGGTCAGCCGCTGGTTGACGATTATGTCATTGATATCCCGCAGGATACCTGGATCGAACAGCCATGGGATATGGGCGTAGTATTCGTCCCACCTATTTCAGGCCGCTAATCCATACATTTTTAACGCCCGGTGATGCCGGGCGTTATTTTTTCGCCTTTGTCGCGTTACAATGATGCCCTCTGACGTATCTTAAGAGGCAGCGCGCAATGTCCCAGGCGAATCTCAGCGAAATTCTCTTCAAGCCCAAATTCAAACATCCGGAAACTTCGACGCTGGTTCGTCGCTTTAACAGTGGCGTACAACCGTCAGTGCAATCGGCGCTGGATGGCAAAAACATCCCGCACTGGTACCGCATGGTTAACCGTCTGATGTGGATCTGGCGCGGCATCGATCCCCGTGAAATTCTGGACGTGCAGGCGCGTATCGTGATGAGCCAGGCCGAACGTACCGATGAGGATCTGTACGACACGGTGGTGGGCTATCGCGGCGGCAACTGGATCTACGAATGGGCAAAACAGGCGATGATCTGGCAGCAAAAGGCGAGCCAGGAAGACGATCCCCTGTTGAGCGGCAAACACTGGCTGCATGCCTGTAACCTTTACAGCATCGCGGCTTATCCGCACCTGAAAGGCGACGAACTGGCGGAACAGGCACAGGCCCTGGCAAACCGTGCCTACCAGGAAGCAGCCCAGCATCTGCCGGGCCAGATGCGCGAACTCACCTTTACCGTTCCCGGCGGCCCTGCGGTGACCGGCTTCCTGCATCTGCCGGCGGGCGATGGCCCCTTCCCGACGGTGATGATGTGCGGTGGCCTCGACTCGCTGCAAACCGATTACTACAGCCTGTATGAGCGTTACTTAGCCCCGAAAGGGCTGGCGATGCTGACCCTCGACATGCCGTCGATTGGCTTCTCGTCCAAATGGAAGCTGACCCAGGATTCCAGCCTGCTCCACCAGCACGCCCTGAAAGCGCTGGAACAGAATCCGTGGGTGGATCACACCCGGGTGGCGGCGTTTGGCTTCCGCTTTGGCGCTAACGTCGCCGTGCGTCTGGCCTATCTGGAATCTTCACGCCTGAAAGCGGTGGCCTGTCTCGGGCCGGTGGTGCATGCGCTGTTAAGCGAGCCTGCGCGCCAGGGCAGCGTGCCGGAAATGTACCTCGACGTGCTGGCCAGCAGCCTGGGCATGCATGATGCGTCCGACGAGGCGCTGCGCGTGGAGCTTAATCGCTACTCGCTGAAAACCCAGGGATTGCTGGGCCGCCGGTGTCCGACGCCGATGCTCTCTGGCTTCTGGAAAAACGATCCCTTCAGCCCGGAAGAGGAGTCCCGCTTAATCACCTCGTCATCTGTCGATGGCAAGCTGCTGGAGGTGCCATTCACCCCGGTGTATCAGAATTTTGACAAGGCATTGCAGCAGATTACGCGTTGGATCCATCAGAGATTGTGTTAAGAGATTGCTAATTTCTTAAGGTTTGGTACAACAGTGGCTTCATAAAAGGAGATCGCAATGACGTTACCGAGTGGACATCCGAAAAGTAGAATGATCAAGAAGTTTATGGCTCTTGGCCCCTACATCCGCGAAGAGCAGTGCGAAGAGAATCGCTTTTTTTTCGACTGCCTGGCCGTGTGCGTTAACGTAAAGCCAGCGCCGGAAAAGCGCGAATTCTGGGGATGGTGGATGGAAATGGAAGCCGAAGCGTCACGCTTCACCTATAACTACCAGTTTGGCCTGTTCAATAAAGAGGGCCACTGGCAGGCGATGGCGATTAAAGATCCTGAAGTGGTTCAGCGCCTGGAGCATACCCTGCGTGAATTCCACGAGAAAGCCCGCACGCTGCTGGCGACGTTCGATCTGAAACTCGAGCCTGCTGATGATTTCACCAACGAGCCGGTGAAGCTGACTGCTTAACGTCCGACGCGAAAACAGACAATAAAAAAACCCGGCCATACAGCGCCGGGTTTTTTATTTCGCTAAATCAGAACTGGTAGGTCATACCCAGGGCAACGATATCATCGCTGCTCACGCCCAGTTTATTATCGTCATCAATCTGGTTGATTTTATAATCAACAAACGCGGACATATTTTTGTTGAAATAGTAAGTCGCGCCGACGTCGATATATTTCACGATATCTTCATCACCGATGCCTTCAATATCCTTGCCTTTAGACTGGACATAACCCAGGGACGGGCGCAGACCAAAATCAAACTGATATTGCGCAACCGCTTCGAAGTTCTGTGCTTTATTGGCGAAGCCACCGGAGATTGGCGTCATATTACGCGTTTCGGTATACATGGTCGCCAGGTAAATGTTGTTTGCGTCATATTTCAGACCGGTGCCCCAGGCTTCAGCTTTTTCACCTTCGCCACGTGCCAGCAGGTTCTGAGCATTGGTGCGGTCAGAGTTGGTGTAAGCGCCGCTGATGGCGAAATCGCTGCCGCCGAAATCATAGGTCAGAGCGGTACCGAAACCGTCACCGTTCTGTTTCTTCGCTTCACGTCCTTCGTTTTTACCCTGATATTGCAGGGTCAGGTCCAGACCGTCGATGGCGCCGAAGAAGTCGGTATTACGGTAGGTTGCCAGGCCGCTGGCGCGTTTGGTCATGAAGTTGTCGGTCTGCGCGGAAGAGTCACCGCCGAATTCCGGGAACATGTCGGTCCAGGCTTCAACGTCGTACAGGGCACCGAGGTTACGACCGTAGTCGAATGAACCGAAGTCCTTCAGCTTAATACCGGCAAAGGCCAGACGGGTTTTCTGGGAAGAGTCGCTTTCGGTTTTATTGCCGGAGAATTCAGCTTCCCAACGGCCATAGCCGGTCAGCTGTTCATTGATTTGAGTTTCGCCTTTAAAGCCGAAACGCACATAAGTCTGGTCACCATCTTTGGCATCATCATCGCTGAGATAATGCATGGCTTTCACTTTACCGTACACGTCCAGTTTATTGCCGTTTTTATTAAATACTTCGGCTGCCTGTACAGATGAAGTTGCTACAACGCCCATGACCACTAATGCCAGAGTACTCTTTTTCATTTTCAATCCTGGTTTCTTATAAACGCGCTAATATTCGCTGAACAGTAAGCTCATGCTTTTGTTCCGTGAAAAAACAGGAAGGGTTTTAACTTTCTGAAATGAACGTTTTATGACAATTCCAGAATAAGTTTAAAAAAGGGTATTTTTTTATTTCAGTAATAAAAGTGTCAAAGTTTGCCGCTACGCTTCCTGATCCCGCGCAACAAAGTCGTAGCCTGTGTGTTAAGGCGGTTGGCAACGGGCCCCAGTCCTGATAAAAAGTCTGATTGATATCATTTCCCTTATTGTTAAACGGCAGAGAATCATGAGTGACAGCCAGACGCTGGTGGTAAAACTCGGTACCAGTGTGTTAACAGGCGGATCGCGCCGCCTTAATCGCGCCCACATTGTCGAACTGGTGCGCCAGTGCGCACAGCTGCATGCCGCAGGGCACCGTATTGTGATTGTGACCTCCGGGGCGATTGCCGCCGGACGTGAGCACCTGGGTTACCCCGAACTCCCCGCCACTATTGCCTCCAAGCAGCTGCTGGCGGCCGTGGGTCAGAGCCGCCTGATTCAGCTCTGGGAACAGCTGTTCTCTATCTATGGCATACACGTCGGGCAGATGCTGCTGACCCGTGCCGATATGGAAGACCGCGAGCGTTTCCTGAACGCCCGCGATACCCTGCGCGCGCTTCTGGATAACAATATCGTTCCGGTCATTAACGAAAACGATGCGGTCGCTACCGCAGAAATCAAAGTAGGTGACAACGATAACCTCTCGGCGCTGGCGGCGATCCTGGCGGGCGCAGATAAGCTGCTGCTGCTTACCGATCAACAGGGGCTGTTCACCGCTGACCCGCGCACCAACCCGCAGGCTGAGCTGATCACCGACGTGAAAGGCATCGACGATGCGCTGCGCGCCATTGCCGGCGACAGCGTGTCGGGCCTCGGCACTGGCGGCATGGGCACCAAACTGCAGGCCGCCGACGTGGCGTGCCGGGCGGGTATCGACACCATCATCGCCGCCGGCAGCCGTCCGGGCGTGATTGGCGATGTGATGGAAGGCATTTCTGTTGGAACCCGTTTCCACGCCGAAGCCACTCCGCTGGAAAACCGCAAACGCTGGATTTTTGGCGCGCCGCCTGCAGGTGAGATCACCGTGGATGAAGGTGCCACTGCCGCGATTCTGGAACGAGGCAGCTCATTGCTTCCAAAAGGAATTAAAAACGTGACAGGCAACTTCTCCCGTGGTGAAGTGATCCGTATCTGTAATCTGGAAGGGCGCGATATTGCCCACGGCGTCTGCCGCTACAACAGCGACGCGCTGCGCCGTATTGCAGGCCACCATTCACAGCAGATCGATGCCATTCTTGGCTATGAGTATGGCCCGGTTGCTGTCCATCGCGACGATATGATCACCCGTTAAGGAGCAGGACATGCTGGAACAAATGGGCGCCGCTGCCAAAGCCGCCTCGTACAAACTGGCGCTCCTTTCCAGCCGCGAGAAAAACCGCGTGCTGGAAAAAATCGCAGAGTTTCTGGAAGCCCAGTCACACGAGATCCTGCTCGCCAATGAGCAGGATTTATTAGAAGCCCGCCGCAACGGCCTGAGCGAGGCGATGCTCGATCGCCTGGCTTTAAACCCCGCGCGCCTGAAAAGCATTGCCGACGACGTGCGTCAGGTATGCAGCCTGGCCGATCCGGTCGGGCAGGTGATTGACGGCGGACTGCTGGACAGCGGCCTGCGCATTGAACGTCGCCGCGTGCCGCTAGGCGTGATCGGTGTGATCTACGAAGCGCGCCCGAACGTGACTCTTGATGTCGCCTCCCTGTGCCTGAAAACCGGCAACGCCGCTATCCTGCGCGGCGGGAAAGAGACCTGGCGCACCAACGCCGCAACGGTAAAAGTGATCCAGCAGGCGCTGGAAGAGTGCGGCCTGCCCGCCGGTGCGGTGCAGGCGATTGAAAGCCCGGATCGTGCCCTGGTCAACGAGATGCTGCGGATGGACAAATACATCGACATGCTGATCCCGCGTGGCGGGGCAGGGCTGCACAAGCTGTGCCGCGAGCAGTCGACGATCCCGGTGATCACCGGCGGTATTGGGGTGTGCCATATCTTTGTCGATGACACGGCCGAGTTTGAACCGGCCCTGAAGATCATCGTCAACGCCAAAACCCAGCGCCCGAGTACCTGTAACACGGTGGAGACGCTGCTGGTGCATCAGAATATCGCCGATCGCTTCCTGCCAGCCTTAAGCCAGCAGATGGCGCAAAGCGGCGTCACCCTGCACGCCGATATCAATGCGCTGACCCCGCTGCAAGCGGGCCCGGCGAAGGTTGAGGAAGTGAAAGCAGAGCAGTACGACGACGAGTTCCTGTCGCTGGATCTGAACGTGAAGGTGGTTGCCGATCTGGACGATGCCATCGCCCATATTCGCGCCCACGGCACCCAGCACTCGGATGCGATCCTCACCCGCACCCTGAGCAACGCCAACCGTTTTGTGAACGAAGTGGACTCTTCAGCCGTTTACGTAAACGCCTCCACCCGCTTTACCGACGGCGGCCAGTTTGGCCTCGGGGCTGAAGTCGCGGTCAGCACCCAGAAGCTGCACGCGCGCGGCCCAATGGGGCTGGAAGCGCTGACCACCTACAAGTGGGTCGGCTTCGGTGACGATACCATTCGGGCGTAATCTCCACGCGGGCGGCCTCTGCTGCCCGCGCTATCCTTGTGAATTCTGCTCTACCCGCCCCTGTGCCGCCGAGTCCAGTGCGGCGATCTGTTCCTGCAATGCCGCCAGGCTGAGCGGCCTGCTGATTAAATAGCCCTGTGTTTCATCGCACTTCATCATCATCAGCTTCTGCAGCTGCCCTTCGGTTTCCACCCCTTCTGCCGTAATACTCAGCGAGAAGGCCTTGCCCAGGCCGATAATATTCTCGACGATAGTATTGGCGCTGTCGCTTTCGGGCATGCCGTCGATAAAGGATTTATCCAGCTTGATGCCATCGAACGGGAAATTACGCAGATAGCTCAGGGAGGAGTAGCCGGTCCCGAAATCGTCCATCAGCAGCTTCACGCCAAGTTTCTTCAGCGCCAGCATGATTTCGAGGCTGTTTTCCGGGTTCCACAGGGTAGCATTTTCGGTAATTTCGATCTCCAGCCGGGCCGGATCTAACTGCGACTGCTGCAGCGCATCCCGGATGCGGTCCACCACCTGCCAGGACTGGAACTCGACGGCAGAGATATTTACTGAAACAGAGAGGCCGTGTAGAGACTGCTGCGCGTCCCGACAGGCGGTCTTCAGCACCCAGTCGCTGAGAGGAATAATCAGCCCGGTCTCTTCGGCGAGAGAAATAAACTGATCCGGCATGATCAGGCCAAGTTCAGGGTGATCCCAGCGGATTAACGCCTCTACGGCGATGATCCGTGAGGAGTCATGGCCGTAGCGCGGCTGGTAAACCAGACGGAACTGCTCTTTCTTAATACCGTCGCGCAGGCTCTGTTCCATCTCCCGGCGCTGCACCATCTGCTCGGCCATTTCAGGCGTATAAAACACCCATCTGTTGCGGCCAGTGCTTTTGGCTTTGTACAACGCGATGTCCGAGAAGCGCAGGAGTTCACCCGCGTCGACGGCGTCATGCGGCGCGATAGCGATCCCGATGCTGGCACCGATCACGATCTCATTCCCGTTGATCAGGAAGGGGCGCGTCAGTTCGGCAATAATGCGTTCGCAAAGGGTATCAATGTACCGCCGGTCATGAATGTCCGAGATAATCAGAATAAATTCGTCCCCGCCCTGGCGCGCCACCAGATCGTAATCACGGATGCAGTGCCGTAGCCTGGCTGAGACCTCATGCAGGACGGTATCCCCGGCGCTATGGCCGAACAGATCGTTGACCGGTTTAAACTTATCGAGATCCAGGCTGAGCATCGCCAGAGGATGCGCCTGCGTGGGCTGCGCCCGCAGCTTGCCCTCGAGAAATTCGCGCATTCGCACCCGGTTGGGCAGCCCGGTGAGCTCGTCGTGGCGGGAGAGATACTCAACGCGCGCCTGCGCCTCGACCTCCAGGGTGACATCCGTGGCGGTGCCACGGTAGCCGGTTATCCCCTCCGGCGTGACGACGGGTTTGATCGCAATATGGCAGTAGCGCTGGTGGCCCATCACGGAGAGATAGCGACAGTGCAGCAGACGACGATGGCCCGTCTGGCCGGGCTGGGTGATCCACTCCGCCAGCGACTGGTTGTCTGCGGCCATGAACTCGCTGAGCGGGCGACCGATCCAGGCCGATATGCTGTGCCCGGTAATGCCGGGAAAACGCTCGGAAAGCCAGGTAAAACGTAGCTCTGCGTCAGTCTCCCAGATCCAGTCCGTGGTGGCCTCAGCTACGTCACGAAAACGGCGTTCGCTGGCGGTGAGGGCAAGGCGGTTCTGTGCCAGCAGAAAGGTGTTTTCATCATACATCCGCGCCTTTTTGAGCGCGTTGCGTCCCAGCATTACGCCGGGAATAGCGGTACAGAGCGCCAGCAGGATCAGCAGCGGCAGGATGTAGCGCAGCAGCTCGCGTCCCGGATCTTCGCTTTTCCACTCAAAAGTGATTTGCTGGCCATCAATGGGGAGCGTTGCGACTCCGCGTCGCCCTGCCAGCTTCGTCGTCCCCTTGTGCTGCACGCGGGTCTGGGTGATACCGTACTCTTCACCCAGCGCGATGAGCTTACGGTCATCCAGCACGTCAACAAAGACCAGCACCGAGGCCGGGCCGGGGACAACAGGGATCCTGGCGTCATCACCCGTGGTGATGCGCGCTGCGGCCACCAGCGCCGGATGGCCGTTCCTCATTACCACCGTACTGGACAGTGGGATAGCGTCCGGCTTGTTTATTTTCTGAATCAGCTCGGGTAAGGGGTCGTCTCCTAGCCAGGATTGCAGAGAGTCTTTCACCAGCTTGCCGTCAACCACGCTGTAACGGGTCTGCCCGTTACCGTCCAGCACGAACAGCCCTTCATACTCAAAATCGCGCCACAGCGTGGCCCCCATGTTCTGACGGGTATAGGCCCAGTCGGTATCCACCCTCGGATGAAGATGCTGGTAGGCTTCGCCCCACCAGGCGTAGTCTTTGATGTGGGTGGTGAGCGTATCAACCCGGTTATGGATCGCCTTTTCCAGCAGCATGGCGCTGTGCTTGTCGCTGTCCTGATTGATGTTTCGCACGATCGTCAGCAGCGCGATGATGGCGATGATAAACAGCACTGACAGCAGGGAAAACATCAGCACCAGGGCGCGTTTGATTAAGGTCGCTGTCCTTTTCGGCTCGAGGTCCGGGCCGGATATGTCATCGGTGACAAAAAATTTATGCATTATTTACCCACTCTCTCAGGCATTTCTGTGTTCCGATCTAATTAATATCGACCTGTTCTGGCGGGGCTTGATTTCAAAAAGATAAATTTGAAGATAGCCGATCCTGGAAGGAAGAGGGGAGATGGCGTAACTGGCGCGAGCAAATTGCCGCAAAATGTGACGAGTATGCGTTATGGAAGAGCGAAAGACGGGGTGTAATCCCTTTATTATGTATGGTTTTTGCGCGTGTTGGTGTAAAAAACAACGACTAAAAGGTGAGGGGTTGACGGGGTGGGCGCTTTTTCTTACCCTTTTACACCGTAGTCTCTCTCCTGAAAGCCGATATAGCTCAGTTGGTAGAGCAGCGCATTCGTAATGCGAAGGTCGTAGGTTCGACTCCTATTATCGGCACCATCCCCTAGTTTTCTCAAGTCAACTAACATCAACAAAATCCTTTAAAAACATAGTCTCTGTCCTGATTTCAGTCATTTGACGTCAACCTCTATCTATTGAAATCAACATGCCTTTGGGGGCACAATCAGGGGCATCTTCTGTTCGGTCTAGGAAATGTGCCCCCAATGATGCTGAATGCCCGAAAGGTTGAAGCCGCGAAAGGAAAAGAGAAGAGCTACAAGCTATCTGATGGTGGTGGTCTGTATCTTCAAGTTGAACCCAATGGCTCGCGCTACTGGCGTATGAAGTACCGTTTTGGTGGTAAAGAAAAACGCCTGTCCTTTGGTGTCTATCCCACCGTCTCTCTTGCTGATGCCAGACAAAAACGCGAAGAGGCAAAGAAACTACTCGCAGCGGGTGACGACCCCGGTGAAGTAAAGAAAGCAAAGAAGCTGGCTTTAACCGCTTCCACTGAGATCCTCAACCCGTTCAAAGAGGTTGCGTTAGAGTGGCATAAGATGAAGTCGCCTAAATGGTCAGAGGGTTACGCTTCCGACATTCTTGAGGCATTTAATAAAGATATTTTCCCGCATATTGGCCACCGTCCTATAGCTGGCATTCAGCCTTTGGAGCTACTGGAAGTCCTGAGGCTGATAGAAGCAAGAGGGGCGATGGAAAAAGCGAAGAAAGTTCGCCAGCGTTGTGGAGAGGTTTTCCGCTACGCCATCGTAACGGGGCGGGCTATCTATAATCCTGCGCCTGATCTCGCTAGTGCAATGCAAGGGCATGAGGCCGTTCATTATCCTTTCCTTAAAGCCAGCGAACTGCCTGAATTTTACACGGCACTGAATGCCTACACTGGAAGCCCCATAGTTTTATTGGGGGCACATTTGCTTATTCTGACAGGATTGAGAACTGGAGAACTACGCGCAGCTGAATGGCGTGAAGTGGATTTCGACAGCGCGGTGTGGGAAATCCCTAAAGAACGCATGAAAATGCGTCGTGCTCATATTGTTCCGCTTTCAAAACAAGCCTTAGTCCATCTTGAAAGGTTGAAAGAATTGACAGGGAATTATCCGCTGATGTTCCCCGGTCGTAACGATCCCAGTAAGTTCATGAGTGAAGCCAGTATAAATCAGGTTTTTAAGCGTATAGGCTATGGTGGACGGGTTACTGGTCATGGTTTTAGGCATACGATGAGTACAATTTTGCATGAAAAAGGATTTAATAGTGCATGGATTGAAATTCAACTAGCTCATCTTGATAAAAATTCAATTCGCGGCATTTATAACCATGCTCAGTATCTTGATGGACGTAGAGAAATGATGCAATGGTATGGCGATTTTATTAATGGACTAGGGGCTTAATTTAGAATGGCAAAAAATAGCACCCTCAAGCTACATCGTATTCATTATAGTATCAGTGAAGCAGCGAAATTATTAGGTTGTGATGAGCGAGATATTTTTTATATTGCTACGCAAAAGAATATTCCATTCGTCATGAGAATGTCCGGACAGTGTACTTTTTCAAAACACAAAGTAAGAGATGTTGATGCATTTATTAAACACATTGATTCTTTAGATAAAGATCATGAAGGCTTTAGTTATATTTCTGAATTCAGTTTGATTAAAATTAATGAAGTGAAGAAAGAAAAGAATTTAATTTTAGCCAGTACAAAAGGTTTTTTTTCAATGCCTTCTAAAGTCAGGAATGATTTTATTTATTATGAAGGAGATTTTCCTGAGTATCCTTCACTGTATACTCCTTCAGGAAAGATATATTCAGAAATGGTTAGGTTTATACAGGTTGACTGGAAAAATGACGAGGGTATTGGCTATGATAATGAAGGTCATATAGAACGTGACTATATAAAAAAGATTCATCTTGTCTTGAGCGAATCTGAGCAGTCTGATGATAAATACGAAGCATTATCCGCAGCACAGCAAGAAAGGCATGCAGTTAAAAGAAATGAAGTGCTTAGTGCAATTATATATTTATATAAAGAAAACTCGGCATTCAGAAAAGAGAATGCAACGGCATTAGTCGATCTATTGTTTAACCGAGCGGAAGAGTTCTGGCCAGATGAAAAACAGCCTCCACTATCACATCCTGTCATGACGAAATTAGTGGCTTCAATATTCAATAAGTCCGTTTTTACAAAAAATTAACAAAAGTGGCAAGTAAGTTTTTTTTCTTACTTGCCTTTTTTACTGTTTAATGCGGTGTTGTAATCCTCTCCGTTGACATAGATTGATGAATAGAGAGGAATTACAAATGACCTTTACTGATACTCGACCTGCTGCGGATTCGCTTATTGATATGAAGTTTATTACTTCAGACTGTTTGTTTACAGATAAGTGGATTTACAAACTTATATCATTAGGTAAATTCCCGAAACCAATAAAACTTGGAAGAATGTCTCGTTGGCGAGCAGGTGACTACTACGCATGGCGTGATAGTCATTCAACTATCAATAATTAATCAATGTTCCATCTTTACTTAAATAATAGATAACTTAGAGGCGAATAATGAATAACCTTCAGTTAGAGGGGGCGGCTTCACTCGCTCTGCAATTTACTAAAAGTAATTACCTTGCCAAAATTCAAAACTATAAAATCATTCCATTTAATGATTCGAACAGTGACGCTGCGTGTGTTGCACGTATTATTGAAATTTTTACGCTAAACAAAATACGCGCAGAAGGTGAAAACCTGTTTGCGTTAACCGGCCTGGTCATTCCTGATACCGGCGCTGAAGCTGGTGAAATCAACATGTTGCTAAAGCGCTGCATTCAGCTTTGCCGGCATGAGGAAGAGGAGCTTGGCTATAGAGAACGTGCAGCAGCTGAAGCTAAAGTGGCAACAAAGCAGGTTTATACCGCTCGCAGTGTTGCCGAGATGAAAAACCGGGGTTCACATCCTGTCAGCCGTGCTGATGCTGAATATCATTATCAGGCCGCGCAAAGCCGGGTTGAAGAACAACGAAAGCGGGTAAACCATTTCCGGTCTTTACCTGGCTTACTTATTGAAGAAGCAAAGTGTATCGGAAAGGGCGTGGATAAACCGGTGTTGCATTCATTTCCCGCTTCCCTGCGAGTCCCGGCAGAAATTACGTCCTCTAATCAGAATCCGGCAATTTCCAGTGCCGCCCGGTTTGTTATGGATACCCTTGATGAGCTGGTAAAAGCAGTGCGTGAAATCATTAAACACTGTACTCCGCCATCTGACAGGTACGCCTTAAATAATGGTGGTTTGTTGCGGGTGGCTGCTTATAAAGAGTATTACAGGGCGGATAATACCCTGTTACGTGCGGTGGTTACCGGTGAAGATTATGCAGATTACCGTCTGCAATGCCATAAACTGACCGAGCGAAAAGAAAAACTTTTTTCCGTCTAATTTATTCAGGGTGTATTTATGTTTGCTTTTAAAAATCACAAGCCGGATGCGGCACGTCTCTACCATGAGAAATTAACCAGTAGTTCTAAAAGTCATATTACTGAAGGTCGTCGTTTCTCTCTATCCGCAAATAAAGAAAATATTCTCCGCACATCTATTCTGGAATCAGGTTGGATGATGGGGCAGATCACGCTGCGTGATGTTAATGCTGTCTCCGGTAATGCCATCAATGTCGGTGCCAGTGAGTTGCATACTGGCCGGGTTGCGGGCGGGCGCTTTCGTAAAAAGGTAGCAATAAATGGAACCGAGTTCTGGCTATCAGAAACGGAGACCTGCGCCACTATCGGTTACGGCGAAATGTCAGATATTTATAACCTTGGCCAGGCCGGTAATTTTGATGAGGTTATGGATGCCTTTTTCAGCCAGGCTTATTCACTAGATATGTTACGAACGGGTTTTAATGGTTTATCCATTTCAGAAACGACCGATCCGAAAGTAAATAAGAAAGGCGAAGACGTCAATATTGGCTGGCATGCGCTGGCAAAGGATTATCTGAAAGGAAAGCAGATCATTTCTGAACCGCTGACCCTAGGTGAAACGGGGCACTGGAAAAATATCGATTTACTGGCTAACCATCTCATCACCAGTGTTATTGCCGAGCCGTTCCGGGAAGATCCCCGACTGGTGGTAATGGTCGGCGCTGAGCTTGCCGCACAACAACGCCTGCGCCTGTTTAATGCCGCTGAACGCCCGGCAGATATCAGTGCCGCACAGATGGCCACCAGTTCCATTGCCGGTCGCTTTGCTTTCATTCCGCCTTTTATGCCCGGTAAGCGTCTCGCTGTAACCACGCTGAGTAATCTGCATATCTATACGCAGGCGAATACGCGTTATTTCCGTGCCGAATTTGACGACGATAATTGCGAATATGTGCATTCCTATCTGCGTAACGAAGGCTACGCGCTGGGCAATCCGGAACTCTATGCCGCTGTAGATGAGAGCGCTATTTCTCTCGTTGAGTAATGTTCCCGCAAATAAAAAAGCCCGCTGATTATTTAGCGGGCTTTGAGAACATATTCAGGTGGAAAAATGAAACTTACAGAGTGGCAAACCCTGTGAGCACATTCAGAATGCCAGGATTTTCAGAAATGAACAATACAATAAATTCGGTTATAAATTTCTTGCATAGCCTTAATCCTGCGGGCTATAGTTTCCCCGTTGCCGCAAAATCGGCAACCGGGCGTGGAAACCCGTGTAATCTGAAGGCGACACCAGACGCGCCATGCGTCTTTTTTTGTGTCTTTGTCTTTGCACACCTGTTACATGCGCAGCGGTTTCTATACCGTTGTAGCTATCGCGTAATGGTGGCTCAGGCGGGGCTGACTTCGGTCAGGCCGGTATCCTTCAGAGCCGGTATTTCCACCCCCGTCTGGGCTACCACCAGTGAGCGTGGAAACTCCGGTGGTAGCGTTAACCGCTATCTGAAGGAGATTGCCATTATGGCTACAGTCCCCGCGTTGCTGCACCCCGAATACACCTTTCTGTTTCTTGCTGTGCGTCGTACCGACGGTAAAGCCCTGCCTGCGCCGGTTCGTATTACTGCGCATAACGAACGTGACGCCCGTCTGCAACTGATTACCGAATTTGTTCTCTGCTTTGCTGGCCGTATTCCCTCCAGAACTTCCGGGGAGGTAAGGGTATGAAAGAGATTTCTGCTGTGCAGCCTGGCTGCACCCTGTCTGATACCGGCGAAAACCGGCTGTTGCGCGTGACGCTGGCCAGTGAATTCCTTGCTGATTTGTTATCCGGGTGCGGTTCTTCCGGTTCACGAACCGTTTCTGCTGAAGGGGCTGCGGCGATGTTTGCCTGTCTGGCCGAACAGCTCGACGGCGTTGTTAAAGAAACCAGCACCATGAAGGGGAACCACAATGATCAGTAAAGAATCCTTTATGTCCCCTGCCTTTCGTACCGCATTACTGCGCCGCTATATCGCAGAGGCTTTCATTTCCCTGATGCGGCGCGTCAATGGCGAGGCCGCTTATATCGAAGATGGCGAACGCTTGGCGCTGACGCCTGACAAAGTGGCCATGAACATTCTTTATCACCTTGAAATGCCGTGGATAGATGAGTTTGGTATCGAAGAGGGCAGTCGTCTTGCCGCAGAGGTGCTGGAAAAAATGCTCGCACCGGGTTTTATGGGCGAAACGCTCCGGCTGTCGGTTGAGGGCGTTACGGAGATGCGTGAGGTTTACCGGGACATTATTTTTGGCGCGCCTGACGGAGAACTGCCGCCGGGCTATGAATTCATGTGCTGCGGTGAGCGGGAGGAGAGCCAGTGAAACCTGTCTCTGTAACATCGGTAGCCTCTGCCGCACGTGGCCGCTGGCCTCATATTCTTTCGGCGCTGGGGATCGACATACCGGCAGGCCACCGCCACGGCGCATGCCCGAAATGTGGCGGCACGGATCGTTTTCGCCTGGATGATAAAGAGGGGCGCGGAACGTGGTTCTGCAATCAGTGCGGTAACGGTGATGGTCTGGATCTCGTTCGTCTGGTGACCGGTAAAGGGGTGAAAGAGGCATCGGGCATGGTGGCCGAAACGCTGTCTCTGGCAGAAGTGAGCCAGCAACCCGTTAAGCCAGCCAGGAATGAAGCTGCACGGCAGGCAAATGGCCGGGCGCGCTTTCATCAGCTGATGAAGAATAGCAGGCAGGGAGAAAGCCGCTACCTGAGCGATCGCGGTCTTCATGGCCACGCTTTTAGCCTGCCTGAGCAGCCTGTCACGGTGGCAGGAACGGTTTTTCCTGCCGGTTCTCTGCTGCTGCCACTGACTGACAGCGACGGCGATATTACCGGCGGTCAGCTTATCAGCCCCGAAGGGGATAAAAGTCTGTTACCGGGCAGCCAGCTGAGCGGCAGTTTTATCGCGCTCGCTGACATTCCCATGACGGCACCTGAGCAGGTCATCATCACAGAGGGTTTCGCCACCGCGCTCACGGTTTCCCTGATCGCTTCCGGCTGGGTTATTGCCGCCGTGGCGGCGACGAATCTCCTTAAAACGGCTGAAAAAATACGGCAGAAATGGCCGGATACCCGCATTGTGCTGGCCGCTGATAACGATCTGCTGGACGGGAAAGAAAACACCGGGCGTCTATGGGCAGAGAAGGCGGCAAAAGCGGTTAACGGCTGGGTGACCCTGCCGCCGACCCGCCATAAAGCTGACTGGGATGATTTCCGTCAGGAAAATGGTCTGGAACGCGCCCGCGAGGCGTTCCGGGACGAAATGACCCTGCATGGCCGGGGGCAGACACGGCTGCCGGAGGGGTTCCGCCTCACTAAAGAATACCTGTGGTATGACAAGCTGGTTAATAAGTCGGACGGGGACACAGAGATCCGCAATATCAAGATTTCCAGCCCTATCCGTGTAACGGCCATTACCAGCGATGCCGATGGCAGCAATTACGGGCGGCTGCTGGAGTGGGAGGACACCAACGGCAATCCCCGCAAATGGGCGATGCCGATGGAAATGCTGGGTGGCAGCGGGGAAGAGCTGCGTCGCGTCTTGCTGGTTAACGGGCTTTCCTATATCAATGTTAACGGTGCGGCAAGGGCGCACCTGATGGAATACATCTCACTGTGTAAGCCGGAAAACAAAGTTACCTGCGTGAACCGAACCGGCTGGCATGGCGGCGTGTACGTTTTACAGGATGAAGTAATTGGCCGCGATGCGCGGTCGGTCATTCTCCAGACTTCCAGCGTTCAGGGACGGGATTTCCGGGTGAATGGCACATCGGAAGAGTGGCGGGAGCATATCGGGCGCTACTGCACCGGGAATGCAAGACTGGCTTTCAGCGTCAGCCTGGCCTTTGCTGCACCACTGCTGCAACTGGTCGGCATGAGCGGCGGCGGCTATCACCTGAAAGGGGAATCGACGGACGGCAAAACCACCACCATGAAAGTGGCGGCGTCCGTCTGCGGCGGAACGGATTTCTGGCATACATGGCGCGCAACGGGTAACGCGCTGGAGGGAACAGCAAGCCGCCGCAATGACGCCACACTGATGCTGGATGAAATCCGCGAGGTGGACGGACGCGAGGCGGGGAATATTGCTTACATGCTGGCGAATGGCCAGGGCAAGGCCAGAGCCAGAACAGACGGTTCCGTGCGGGAAACGAATCGCTGGAACCTGCTGTTTCTCTCCACCGGCGAATTATCCCTGGTGGAGCATGCGGCAAACGCGGGGGAACGCACTTACGCCGGTGTTGAAGTGCGGATGATCCAGATCCCCAGCGATTCCGGCAAATACGGGGTGTTTGAAGAACTGCATGGTTTCAGCGGCGGAAAGGCGCTGTCTGAGCATCTGGAACAGAGTGTTGCGCAGTTCCACGGTGCGCCGTTCCGTGACTGGCTGCGCCACATCACGGCTTCGCTGCCGGAGGTGACCAGCCAGGCTAAGGCGATGCTGAAAGAGTTCACGCGCAGGCTGACGCCGCAGGATGCGGGGAATCAGGTCGGGCGGGCAGTGACCCGCTTTGCCCTGGTGGCGATGGCCGGGGAGCTGGCCACCCGCGCCGGTATCACCGGCTGGACAGAAGGGGAGGCTTACGCAGCGGCAGAGCGTTGTCTGGCGTCGTGGATGGTGGATCGTGGCCATTCTGCCAATCAGGAAGATCGCGCCGCGCTGGAACAGGTACGCGACTTTCTCACGCGTAACCAGTACAGCCGTTTTGCAGACTGGCACGACGACAGGAACCGTCCGATGGCCATGATGGGCTTTCGCAAAGTGGATACGGGCAGTCAGACCACGGAAACGGTCACGACATTTTATGTCCTGCCGTCAGGCTGGAAGGAAATCTGTAAGGGCTTCAATGCCAGTAAGGTGGCAAAACTCTGCGTCAGCGCGGGCTGGCTGGAGCCGGGCAGGGATGGACGAACCCAGACAAGTCTTCGCCTGCCAGAAATAGGCCTCAAACGGGTGTATCAGTTTAATACGAATGTACTGGGCGACCCGGAAGAATAGCGTCGCGTGAGTCTTATTTTTATGAGGTAACACAGGTAACAGAGGTAACAGCCAGACGCCACAGGGGCTGCGGGTGTTACCAGTTAAAAAACAGGAGTGGTAACAGAGGTAACAAAAATAGCGTGTTACCACACGTTACCTCAAGGAAAAATGCAGAGGTAACGGTATTTATCTTTATAAATCAATGTTGTTACCAGTGTTACCGCTGTTACACGCTCTCAGGTAAACAGACTTATCCTGTCAGCCCTTTTCTGGCAGGCAATTAATTAAGGAAACAGCATGCGCATAATGAAAATGACCTGCCCCGAATGTCTTGCCGACGCCACGATCCGCAAGACCAACCGCAAGCATCCGCAGCTGGCGGACGTTTACTGTAGTTGTACCAACGTTGAATGCGGCCACACCTTTGTGATGAGCGTATCCTTTTCGCATACCATCAGCCCCAGCGCCCTTAAGGGGCAGGGAAGGGTAAAAGAACTGATTGATGCCCTGCCGGAACCGGATCGCGATAAGGCGCTGGAACTTCTGCTTCAGGCAAAAAAACGGGCTTAACGGCGGCAGACCGGGAGGTGGGACGCATGCCCGGCACTGCTGAAATGTGATGAAACTTTTTCAGTATCCACCTCTAATAACTAACTGAATTTAATCATATTACTATTTTCGTGTTCGACGTTATCCCTTCCCAAACAGTGACGTAAAATTAAAAATCCCTTCTGAAACAATCACCTGAAAAAATTAGCGCCAGTCGTGAAAGTGCAGAAACTGAAAAAAAGTGAAATTAGTTTCATTTTTTTCAGTCCGGTTTTCATGCCAGAGAGCCAGCACTGGCACGGGCTGGCTTCCTGATTTGTAGAAAAATAAAACTGAAAAAATTTACTGGTATGAAAGTGGCAGGCGGGTGCGGTGTAGTGCCGTTTTTGTCCACAATGTTTTTATTTTGCAGCTGTATGGCTGCGTCAGAACAACGTAGCGAGGTTAGCCATAGAAAATGAGATATGAGATAGATAATCTGTACGTGGAGACTATGGGCGTTCTGATGAGCATGCCGAGGGCCACAAAATATCTAACCGAACATGGAAGTTAACTATCCGTAAATATATTTTTTCTTGGATAAAAAAACAGTGTTTATTTATCCAAATATTTAAGTGTGCGAAATAAATTTTTTGTCAGAGTTTTCGGAGGTATCTTAGGGCGTTACCTTTCTTGACATGATTTGCATGGAGGATGTATGAAACTTAAGACACTAAAGATAGAAAATTTTAGAGCTATTAATGGCGACGATAATGTTATTACCTTTAATGAGAATAATATAGTATTTGTATTTGGTAAGAATAACATTGGCAAATCAAGCATACTACATGCTTATAAATATTTTACGTCACCTTCTGAAAAAGCAATGCCCACTGATTTTCATAATCATGATTTTAAAAAACCAATAATTATTGAAGCTGTATTTATAAAAGAGGAATTAGATGATAAAAGTTTTGCTGGCAAAGGGCTTGATAAATGGGTTGATCGTGAAAATCAAGTGAAAATAAGAAAGGTCTGGGTTAAGATAAACGAGACGGCAAAAAAAGAAACGTTTGATCCTAACACGCAACAATATGTAGTAGGTGGGTTTGGTGGCATAGATACTATATTGACAAATGCGTGCCCTAATATAATTTATATAGAAGCGATACCAAATATCAAAGCATTAACTTCTTGGCTGGATAAGGAAATCAAAAGCAGGATCATCAAAAATTTGCAGAAAAACCATCAAAAAGAATATGATGAGGCTTTTAGAGCAGTTAAAGCTTTACAAGAGAAAGTAGAAGGGGAAGATTTATTAAGTGAAATAGCCACAAAAGCAAATAGGTATTTCAATAAAACGTTTCCTGAAATGGAAATAAAGATACAGTCGGATCCATTTAAACCGATGGATCTTTGTAAAGCTTTTGAAAGTGATTTTAGCATTTCCATTGGGCCGAAATCTGACGACAATGTAGATATAGCCATTGTGGAAAAATTACAAGTTATTAAATCTGAAATTGAGGAAATGGATAGCTCTGGGAACTATAGACAGTTTGACTTACATGGACACGCTTTGATAAGGCAAGCTATAGTAAATATATTAGGTATTTTTAGAGATACAAAGGACGGCTCTGATGGAGCTGATGTTAAAAAGAATATCATTCTTTTTGAAGAACCGGAGCTTTACTTGCATCCAAGTAATAAGCGAAGGTTTCGCGAAACTTTGTACGATATAGCTTCCCAAGATAACTATCAAATTATTTGTATATCACATGACCCTCAACTAATAGATCTTAGTAAGGAGCATACATCTCTCGTAAGATTTGTAGCTGGGGAGGATGGAGCAACACACATATATCAAACCAAAGAGAATTTATTTACAAAAAGCGAAGAAGTAAAAGAAAAGGTCATGATGCTTAATAGATTCAACCCGCATATTTGCGAAAGTTTTTTTGCAGATGAAGTTATACTTGTTGAAGGTGATACAGAAGCGATTGTATTGAGAGAGTTATTAGACAGATTTTATGCTAATAAAGAGATTTTTGTTTTGAATACGGGTAGTAAAAATAATATACCTTTTTTCTTGGAAGTCCTAAGTACATTTAAAATTAGACTTCATATCATCCATGATTCAGATGAAAGATATATTTATGAAAAAGGCGTGCGAGTGCTAAAAAAGGATAATAAAACTCCTAAAGCTAATAGTGCTTGGTCACTTAACGATACAATATGGAAATCTGTAGAAAATATTTCTAATAATGGTGGTTACGCAAAACGGTATGTATCTATTAGAAATTTTGAACATGCACATAACTATCAGTACGATAAACTAAAAGGGAAACCTTTATCTGCATATGAATTTTCTAAAACTATAGGGTTAGATGATATTAATTTGCCAATAATTACTTTTCTGAAGGAAATTGCTTCAACGGAATCATCTGGTATTGAATATACTCAAGATTATCTTCACGAAAATGTACAAGAACCGTATTGATAATTTATAAAGTTAGAAAGACCCTAAATTGTGGGGTCTTTCTAGATAGGATTCTTCACTAACAATACATAGATATGAAGGTTAAAAGAGCGGGTGGGGGCATTATTGGGGGCATCTATCATTTTTCTTTTTATAAAATCATTATAATCAATTGGTTGTCTAGCAATTCTGTTCCTATTATCGCACCACTCAAGCATCTCTCAACGTCCACTCAAGCTCCCCAAAATCCCTGTTAATCTGAATCTATTACTCGTATTCCAGCGTCTACTGATATGCCCGCAATTTACATGCATCTGGGGTAGATGCGGGGG
Organism: Leclercia adecarboxylata; assembly: GCF_006874705.1. Classification (NCBI taxonomy): domain Bacteria; kingdom Pseudomonadati; phylum Pseudomonadota; class Gammaproteobacteria; order Enterobacterales; family Enterobacteriaceae; genus Leclercia; species Leclercia adecarboxylata. The sequence goes on from NZ_CP035382.1 coordinate 2,797,806, forward strand.
CATATGCTGTTCGGCCTACAAAGATGAACATGAGTTTCAGAGGACATTGAGCGAATCAGGCAACCGGCACAGGAAGGCGGGGGAAATCTGTAGAGAATGACCAGCCGGTAAGCCCCGCTGGTCGCCTTGTCATTATTTCAAATGTTCTTTCAGCTGATAACCCGCCTGACCAATAGCAGTCCGTACGGCAGGAACGTCGCTCAGCGCGTTCAGCAGACCATAATCATGGATTAACCCGTTGTAACGCGTAACCGTCACGTCTACACCCGCGGCGTCAAGCTTGCGACCAAAAGCTTCACCTTCATCGCGCAGCACATCAAGTTCAGCAGTCTGAATCAGCGTGGGTGGCAGCCCTTGCAACTGTTCTGTTGTTGCTCGCAGCGGAGAGGCAAGAATGTTATTTCTGTCGCTCTCATTGGTGGTGTAGGCATCCCAGAACCACTTCATCATGTTGCGCGTCAGAAAATAGCCGTTTTCATACTGATTATAAGAATCGGTATTAAAATTCGCGTCAGTTACAGGCCAGAGCATGACGTCATAGCGAATTGCAGGCGTTTTATGTTGTTTGGCCTGAAGCGCTACGGCCGCTACCATATTACCGCCGACGCTGTTACCTACCAGCGCCAGGCGTTTGCCATCAACGCCAATTTCACTACCGTTCTCGGCTACCCAGCGGGTTGCGGCATAAGCCTGATTAATTGCAACTGGGAAATGCGCTTCCGGGGAGGGTGTGTAGTTAACAAAAACGGCCACCGCTTCGGATGCATTTACGAGGTCGCGAACCAGACGCTCATGTGTCGGGAAATCGCCCAGGACCCAGCCGCCGCCGTGGAAGAACATAAATACCGGCAATGTTCCCGTCGCGTTATGAGGCTTCACAATATTCAGTGTTATTTTTTGCCCATTAACCTCAATCGTTTTTTCACTGACGTCGGCCGCAGGCAGCGTTACCCCTTTTTGCGCATCGATCAGCACCTGACGTGCTGCCTCAGTAGACAATTGCTCAATGGGCTTCCCTCCGCTTCCGTTCAGCGCATTCAGGAATTGTTGAACATGACGTTCTGGGCCTGCTGTATCAGCAAAGCTGTTGGCTGAAACAGCAGCCATTGCGACAGACAATAACGCGGATTTGATATTCATAGTGTCACCTGATTAATAATACATGCCAATATTTTGTGTGCTTTTTACATGAGCGAACCGTCGGGCTTATTACTATCTGATAAGCCCTGGGCATTATTTGAAGTCGACAAGCGCCCGACCAGGACAGTAGCCGGGCTTTGCGGAATAAAGCGGGGCGTTACAGTCCCAGCTCAGATAACCCTGGATGATCGTCCGGACGACGCCCCAGCGGCCAGTGGTATTTGCGCTCGCTTTCCTTGATAGGCATATCATTAATACACGCGAAACGACGTTGCATCAGACCATCTTCGCCGAATTCCCAGTTCTCGTTGCCGTAAGAACGGAACCAGTTACCTGAATCATCACGCCACTCGTAGGCATATCGGACTGCAATGCGGTTGCCGCCAAAGGCCCACAATTCTTTAATAAGACGGTACTCAAGTTCCTTTTTCCATTTGCGCTCAAGGAATCCTTTGGCTTCCTCGCGATTATTGGCAAATTCTGCGCGGTTACGCCATTTGGTATCCAGGGAATATGCCAGCGAGACCTTTTCAGCGTCGCGGCTGTTCCAGCCATCTTCAGCAAGCCTTACTTTTTCAATCGCTGATTCAAGCGTAAACGGCGGAAGGGGCGGACGGATTTGTGCATCAGACATGGTAAAGACTCCTGTAAATTTGGATAGACCGGTATGACTTGCTTTTCGGGACTTAGACATAAATCCTCCCCTGTTATTTAACGCCCCTGGTATCCCTGATGGTTCAACATTATCCATTAGCGCTGACATTCATTTGCAGAGGGTTCGTCTTGTCTATGAATTGATGGTAGAACGATCGTTCTACCTCGTCAAGATAGTATTTTTGAAAATGATTAAAAAAACAAAATACCGCTATTGAAGTCTATTTATTTTTGTTTAATAACAGTTACTTGTAGTGGTAATTGGTGGCGGGGTATAAGGTGGCGGAAAAATGAAATGCGATAGAATCGTTACGTTTGGATTAACGATAATAAAATAGTCGATGTGAAGTGATACTATTCCCGAGGGCACTCGGGAATGAAATGAATTACATATATGGCAGGGCCTCCAGTATAACCGGATATTTCAATGAGTATTGCATCCCTGGAATTCAGGCCTCTTTTATGAGACCTGTTTTAGTAACAGCTGAGCAATATCTTTGGCATCATCTGCGGCGCTGTAATCGCCCATAACACGTGACATGGTGATGGCACCTTCAATCAATAACAGCAACTGCCTTGCCAGGGATGAGGAGTGATCAATATTCAGCTGGCGGGTAAGTTCAAGGGCGTAATCCAGTATTTTTTGTTTATGCAGCCTGGCAATCTGGCGAACGGGATCGGCACTGTCACCTACTTCCCCCGCGGTATTGATAAATGCGCACCCGCGATAGCCCTCTGACTCAAACCATCCTTTGAGCACGGTGAACATATTCAGGATGCGATCCTGCGGCGTATCCGCTTTGTCGCACTCCGTCCTGAACCATTCCATCCAGCGTACATCCCGGGCGTTCAGCGCGGCTGCCGCCACTTCGTCTTTGTTGGCGAAATAGCGATAAATACTTTTGCGGGCCACACCTGAAGTTTTTACAAGAAGATCCATACCGGTGGCATGAATACCGTTCTGGTAAATCAGATGTTCAGCGGTCGCGAGAATTTTTTCTCGTGTGTCAGTCGTGTTTTTGTTCATAGGTTAATGGTAGAACGATCGTTCTCCTCGGTCAAGGGTTCGTCAACACTCTTTTTGACCCGATGGGTTAATGAGATGGGTGCGGTCAGCCTGAACGCGTCAACTAACGCAAACCAGGCGACCAGAATCGCTATGAACCCTTTCTGTTTCGGTATGCCGCCACTTTCATGCGATTACCGCACGTCGCCATACTGCACCAGCGGCGGCGATGCGATTTGCTTAGATCATGGAAAAGCAAAATACAATTATGGGCTTCACACTGCCTCACGTATTCAAACTTGTCGTCAGTGACCAGTTTCACCAGTGCATCAGCAATGGGCCAGAGCAGGCCTGCGGAGCTAAGCGCGTCTGAACAAACTTCAACACGGTATCGCTGTGTATTTTCATCCCATTGCAGCGCGATCTCGGGACGTCCTGCCTGCAGCACCTTGTTAATCACCGTCAGGTTAGCCGCAACGGATTTCATCGCGGCGTGGACCACTGCTCTGGCGGCATCGCGCAGCTGACGGGCTTCAAACAGTAAGTCATCGGGTGCCTCAGTGCCTTTCGGCACAAGGCCTGCCGTTTCCAGCCAGTCGATAACGCTGAGATTGTCTTCAAAACAATCATGCCGCTCCTCACCTGTCCCATATTCACTGTTAATAAAATCCAGTGCGAGGTTATCGGCCAGGAAGAGAGGCGGAGAAGAGGGTTGCTTGATTTCCATACTTACCTGTAACTCATAAAATCATTTTGACAGGTTACCAAATTTGCGTGTAACCTTCAAATCATCACTTTAACGGTTACAAAGGATTTATCATGACCACTTCCATTACAAATAACGCATCTGCCTCGCCAGCTATGCAGATCCATTACCGCTATAAACAGTCAGGCGATGTTAATGTTTTCTACCGTGAGGCTGGCGATCCGGCATCACCCGTATTACTGATGCTTCACGGCTTCGCTGGCTCATCATTTATGTTCCGTGACCTTATTCCCCAACTGGCCGATCGTTATCATGTAATCGCACCAGATTTGCCGGCCTTTGGTTTTACCGACGCGCCAGCGCAAGGTGAATATGCTTATACCTTTGACCAGCTTGCTAAGACCATTGGTCAGTTTGCCGAAGCGCTCAATCTCAATAGCTATGCTCTGATGGTCCACGACTACGGTGCACCTGTCGGATGGCGACTGGCGTTAGCCCATCCACAGCGCGTGACAGCCATTATTTCCCAGAATGGCAATGCCTACGAAGAGGGGCTGGGAGAGGCCTGGGCGCCGATACAGAAATACTGGCGTGAGCCCACTGCTGAAAACCGAAGTGCGCTGAGCGAATTTCCGACGCCGGCTTCAATCAAATGGCAGTATCTGGAAGGCGTTGCCGATCGGAGTCTGGTTTCACCTGATGGCTATTCGCTTGAAGGGATGCAGGTATTACGGCCGGGTAATGCGGAGATACAGCTGGACCTGTTACTGGATTACGCCTCTAACGTGAAAATGTACCCGCTGTTTCAGCACTATTTTCGCCAGTATCAGCCCCCGTTATTAGCCGTATGGGGGAAAAACGATCCGTTTTTCATGGCGGCGGGAGCAGAAGCCTGGAAACGTGATTTGCCAAAAGCTGAAATACACTTTTATGACACCGGCCATTTCGCGCTTGAAACGCATGCTAAGGAGATTGGTGCTGACGTGCGTAATTTTCTCGACCGGCATGTCCGCCAGTCAAATTAACGCTCATTCCGGTTAGAGCAGGAGATCAAGATAATGTCAGTGACGCATGGTGTGCAACATATTGGCTTAGCGGTATCTAAACTTGAAGAAAGCGCTGAATTCTTTACTAAAATATTGGGCTGGGAAGAAGTGAAACGACGCGAAGATTATCCCGCCATCTTCGTGAGGGATAATGCGCTGACGATAACGCTCTGGAAAACACAAACCGATGAGCCCGTTAAATTCGATCGTAAAACGAATATAGGGCTCCATCACTTAGCTTTACGGGTCGAAAATAAGGAGGAACTGTTTCAGCTTCTTGATGTATTAAAGGCAAATCAGGTTGAAATTGAATTTGAGCCAACCTTTATCAGAGAGGGGCCGTCAATGCATATGATGTGTTACGAACCCAGCGGGATAAGAATTGAATTTTATTACCCTGGATAAGGGTAATTAAAACAGTCTCAGTCTGGAACACTGGAAATTACGTATCGTATTTCCTGCGCTGTCCGCAAATCTGCTAGCGTATCAATATCATACGTAATTCCAATATCAGATAGCCAGACATCCCCCACATCCCCCCGCCGTCGCGCATCCATCACTATCTCCTTTGCCCCCACATCGCCCTTTAGCGCCAGCAACGCCTCGCCGTATTCCCGCCGAAACCCCACCGGGTGCCCGGCCTGTTGCTGATAGTAAGGCACCACAACCCCTTTCTCCCTAAGCCCTTCAGCAACCCTCAGCAAAGAGGCAGGCTGAATCAGCGGCAGGTCCGCAGGCAGAATCAACCACCCCGACGCCTCAGAAGTCGCCTGGACCCCAAGCGAAATCGACTCGCCCATGCCACCCGTGCCGCCCTCGGGCCTGACAAGATGCCAGGGCAGGTGCGCGGCTTCCACCGCCTCAATCACATGCGCCAGCACGGTTTGACCGCCCAACAGCGCATCCAGCTTATGGCTTTCGCCTCCCGAGGCGAGAAAGCGTTCGCCGCGTCCGGCGGCGAGAATAATCACGACCGGCGAGGGCATTAACGATCGTCCTGGCGCAGGCGCGCGGCAGCCACGTCTGCCAGAACGGACAGGGCGAGGGTGCGCGCATCCCGGGCTTTCGGGAAGATCCCGATCGGGGCCTTAATGCGATCTATCTCTTCCTCTCGCCAGCCCAGCTCGCTGAGCTTTTGCCGTCGCTGACTGTGGGTTCGCTGGCTGCCCAGCGCGCCGATGTAAAACGGATTAGCGTCGCGGGCGGCCTGCAGGACGGGCAGCTCCCGGTGAAGATCGTGCCACAGCAGGATCACCGCCGTGTCGGCATCAATGTGCGAGGCATGATTCCCGGAGCAGGGGTCAAAGTGACAAATGTCATACCCTGCCGTCGCCGCAAGTTCCGCCGTCGCCTGCGCTTCGATAGACCCGCCGTGGATCAGCATCCGCACGCAAGGGTGGAAACCAATTTCGATATTCTGGTTATGCCAGCCGGTGAGGGTTGGCGCGGGCAGGCAGGTGAGCGTCCGGGTCTGCGGGCTGTAGCGCAACCCGGTGGGCTGGCGCTGCTCGAGGCAGTTCAGCACCGCCAGCAGCGGCTGCGCGGAACGCAGCTTATGAATGGACAGCGTGATCCCACCTCCGCAGGGGAGGACAATATCGAAATACGGCGAGCCCTGACCATAACGCACCTCGCGATCCTGGCCGGTCGCGATGACCTCCAGCGCCTCAAAGGCCGCCGCCGCTTCGACGCAGCCCCCGGAGACAAAGCCACAGTACTGGCCGTCCTCGCGCACCACCATCTGCGCCCCCAGGGATCGCGCCGCGCCGCCGCGTATCTCGGTCAGCATCACCAGCGCCGCCTCTTTACCGGATATCAGGGACTCTACCGCGAAGCGCAATATCTCCCGGCTGTCGTCAGTCAGAAACGCCCGTTCCGGCGTCCGGCGCAGATCGTCCGCCAGATTAAAAAGTTGGGGCATCGTTCCTCCTTAAACCGCATCCGGCAGGTCGGCGATCAGCTTATCCAGGGTGATGGGATAGTCCCGGACTCGCACCCCCGTCGCGTTATACACCGCATTGGCAATGGCCGCGCCCACGCCGCACAGGCCCAGCTCGCCCACGCCTTTGGCCTTCATCGGGGAGGATATGGGGTCGGTGTCATCGAGGAAAATCACCTTCTGCTCGGGAATATCGGCATGGACCGGGACTTCATACCCCGCCATGTCGTGGTTGACGAAATAGCCCAGGCGGGTATCCACCGCCAGCTCTTCCATCAGCGCCGCGCCCAGCCCCATGGTCATCGCGCCAATCACCTGGCTGCGGGCGGTTTTCGGGTTCAGGATGCGTCCGGCCGCGCACACCGCGAGCATGCGACGCACCCGCACCTCTCCGGTCGCACTGTCCACGCCCACCTCGATGAAATGTCCGGCAAAGGTCGACTGCTGATACTGCTTATCGAGATCGCCGAATTCGATACCGTCTTCGGCGGTCAGCGTGCCGTTGGCGGCGGCCTCGGCAATGTCCGCGCTGCGGGTATCAGTCGTTATCTTGCCGTCGCTGAACTGCGCCTGGTCGGGATCGAAACCCAGCTTTGTGGCAATGGCTTCGCGTAGCTTGACGCAGGCGGCGTAGACCCCCGAGGTGGAGGTGTTGGCTCCCCACTGGCCGCCAGAACCGGCGGAGACCGGGAAGCTGGAATCACCGAGGTGAACCGTCACCTTTTCCAGCGGCACGCCCAGCATCTCCGCCGCCGTCTGGGCGATGATGGTATAGCTCCCGGTGCCGATATCGGTCATGTCGGTTTCTACCGTCAGGTTTCCGGCGGCGTCCAGATGCACCCGGGCGGCGGATTTATCTAACAGGTTATTACGAAAACCGGCCGCCATGCCGATGCCCACCAGCCAGCGCCCGTCGCGAACCTGCCCGGGCGTCGCGTTGCGCTGTTTCCAGCCGAACTCCTCGGCACCGGTACGCAGGCACTCGATAAGCTGACGACGTGAAAAAGGACGGCTGGGATCGGCCGGATCGACCTGAGTGTCATTGAGGATGCGGAATTCAACCGGATCGACGCCCGCTTTTTCCGCCATTTCGTCGATGGCGATCTCCAGCGCCATCATACCCGGCGCTTCGCCGGGCGCGCGCATGGCGTTGCCTTCAGGCAGATCCAGCTTTGCCAGCCGCAGGCCGGTATGGCGATTCGCGCCAGCGTAGAGCAGCTCGGTCTGCTGAACCGCGGTCTCCGGCGTGCCGCCGGGAAGATTACCGGACCAGCTGTCGTGCGCGATGGCGGTAATTTTCCCGGCGCTGTCAGTCCCGATACGGATATGTTGAATGGTGGCCGGACGGTGGGTGGTGTTATTGGGGATCGTCGGTCGCGACAGCATCACCTTAACCGGGCGCTTGATGGCGCGGGCAGCCAGCGCGGCCAGCAGGGCATCGCTTCGCAGGAACAGCTTGCCGCCAAAGCCGCCGCCGATATAGGGGGAGATAACACGCACATTCTCCTGCGGGATCTTCAGGGTCTCCGCCAGGTCGGTACGGCACCAGGCCACCATCTGATTGGAGGTCCAGAGGGTCACCTTGTCGCCCTCCCAGGCGGCCATCGAGGCGTGCGGCTCCATCGCCATATGGCTCTGGTCGGGGGTGGTGTAGGTCGCATCCAGCTTCACCGCGGCGGCGGAAAAAGCGGCGTCAAAATCCCCGGTGTTTTTATCGGGCGTCTTCTCAGGGGGCTGTTTGACGGCGGGTTTTTCCTCCGCCAGCGAGTAAGATCCCTTTTCACGCCGGTAGCTCACCTGCACCAGCGACGCCGCCGCCCGGGCCTGCTCAAAGGTCTCTGCCACCACCAGCGCCACGGCCTGATGGTAGTGCTCTATCTTCGGGCCCCCCAGCAGCGTGGCTGCGTTTCTCTCGCCTTTGCCGAGCTCGCCCGCGTTACTGGCGGTGATTACCGTTAACACGCCTGGCGCATTTTTCGCAGCCTGGGTGTCGATAGTCGTTATCTCGCCTTTAGCGATCGCGGAGCCGACGACATAGCCATAGGCCGCGTTGGGCGCCTTATCATGCCACTCGTAGGCGTAGTGCGCCGTGCCGGTGGTTTTTAATGAACCGTCAATACGATCCCGGGGCTGGCCGACCACCCTCAGCTGATCGATCGGGTTTTCACCTGCGGGTTTATCGAATTTCATACCACAGCCCTCGCTTCTGTCAGCACGGAGGCAAGCGTTCGCTTTGCTAGGGTTAATTTGAACGCGTTTTCAGGCGTCGGGTGAGCGTCGGCAAATAACGCGTCATAGACGGCCTGAGCGCCCTGAGAGACTTGCGCATCGGCCTGCTCAACCCGCCAGGGTTTATGGGCCACGCCGCCCAGGGCGACGCGTCCACTGCCGTCTGGCTGGACAATCGCGGCGACCGAGACCAGCGCAAAGGCGTAGGAGGCGCGATCGCGAACTTTACGGTAGATATGCTGCCCACCCACGGGCGGCGGCAGGGTGACGGCGGTGATCAGCTCCCCTGGCGTCAGGACGGTTTCAATATGGGGCGTTTTCCCGGGGGCGCGATAGAAGTCGGCCAGCGGGATTTTACGTTCCTTCCCGTCGGCGGAAATGGTTTCCACTACCGCGTCCAGCAGGCGCATTGCGACAGGCATGTCGCCGGGATGGGTGGCAATACAGGCTTTGCTGCCGCCCACGACCGCATGCTGGCGGCTAAAGCCCTCAAGCGCCGCGCAGCCGCTGCCGGGAAGGCGCTTATTGCAGGGCTGATTGGTGTCGTAAAAATAGGGGCAGCGCGTACGCTGCAGGAGATTACCTGCCGTGGTGGCCTGGTTGCGCAGCTGGCCGGAGGCTCCGGCAAGCAGCGCCCGGGAAAGGACGGCATAGTCACGGCGCACGCGTTCATCCGCGGCCAGATCGGTGTTTCGCACCAGCGCGCCAATACGCAGACCGCCCTCGTCGGTGGCAACAATCTGGTCCAGACCGAGCCCGTTCATGTCGATCAGATGGGTAGGGGTTTCGATCTCCAGCTTCATCAGATCGAGCAGATTGGTGCCCCCGGCGATAAATTTTGCGCCGCTTTTAGCCTGGGCGCTGGCGGCAGCCTCGGCCGGGGTTTTTACCTTCTCGTATGTAAAGGCCTTCATGATTTGAGCTCCCCCGCGGCGTCTTCGATGGCGTCCAGAATGTTGGCGTACGCGCCGCAGCGACAGATGTTACCGCTCATGCGTTCGCGAATTTCATCCGCATTCATTTGTGGAGGAGAGACCAGATCGAGCGTGACGTGGCTGGGAATACCCGCCTCGATCTCTTTCAGTACCGCGACAGAAGAGCAGATCTGCCCTGATGTGCAGTACCCGCACTGGAAACCATCATGTTTGATAAATGCCGCCTGCATGGGATGCAGATTGTCAGGCGTGCCCAGCCCTTCGATGGTGGTGATCTCTGCATCCTGATGCATGATCGCCAGCGTCAGACAGGCGTTAATCCGGCGGCCATCCACCAGCACGGTACAGGCCCCGCACTGTCCGTGGTCGCAGCCTTTTTTGGTGCCGGTCAGCTGCAAATTTTCACGCAGCGCATCCAGCAGGGTGGTGCGTGTATCGACATCAAGTTGCTGACTTTTGCCGTTCACGCGCAGCGTCAGGGGCAGGATCTCCGGCGCGGGCGTGACGGCGGGCTCGCCCTCGGCCAGTGCACCACAAGGGTACACCGCTGCGGTCGCTGCCGCAGCGGCACTGACTTTGATTAGATCCCGTCGGGAGAGGCTGAAATCGTGTTTCTGTCCGTCTTCAGGATATTCGCCTTGGTTGCTCATGCCAGGCCTCCGGTATTTAAAGGGGGATAAAAAGAAAGAGGGCGCGACTGTGTCGTCTGTTTTTTAAACGTTAAGCATAGACGGCGATGCGGGCGGGATTATTCTTAAATCGTGAATGCTGTTATGAGGGGAGTTGATAAATGTGTGGAGGTTTTAATACGTGAGAATTTACCCGGCCCCGGCAAGCACGGGTCTGTTGCGCTACATAACGGTGATGGCAGGCATGAAATAATGCCTGCCATCTTTTATCAACTCATCTGCGCGTAAACTGCTGCTCGGTGATAGAGCTACCCCACTGATCGCCTTGCCACTCTTTCGCTAATTCAAAGCCGAATGACTCATACAAGCGCCGTGCCGCCGCCAGCTTATTAAAGGTCCACAGCTGAACCGCAGAAAACGCTCTCTCATCGCAAAATTTCATCGCTTCGGCAATCAGCTTTCTGCCCACGCCGCCGCCGCGACAGCCATCGTCAAGGATGAACCAGCGCAAATGCGCCTCATTGTTTCCCAGATCTTCGCCATCAATAGCGACAGATCCGACGATGCGCCCGTTGAGCATTGCCAGCCAGATTTGATTGCATGGCTTATCCAGACGCCCTGAAAATTCCGCCAGGCCTGCGGCGACCTTACTCTCAAAGAAGCTGCCGAAATTGTGTTCGCGTGCATAAAAGCTGCCGTGCATTTCCGTTATGCGACCAATCATTCCCGGGTGATAGCCAGAGACAATTTCGATGGCGCTTCTGGTGTTCAGGTCGGCATCATCGCGGCAGGCTTTCAGGGCGTTGGCATAGACGCCAAGACCCTCGGAAACGATGCGCTGCTGGCTGGCGTCCATTTTTTGCAGGGCTGAAATGACGCGTTCATTGCCGTAGGCATTAATCTTCCGCACGGTTTCTTTGCCCTGTGCGCTAAGGCTCAGCTGCTTGAACCGTGCATCTTCCGTGGAGGGAGTTTCTTCCAGCTCACCGGCCTTAATCAGTTTGGCGAGCATCCGGCTGACGCTGGATTTCTCAAGCCCCAGAACCTGCACTATCTGGGCTGCCGTCATTGAGCCCCGGGCCTCCATTTCCAGCAGGGTATGCACAACAGAAGGGGAGTAGTCCGTTGCCGCCAGCGTCTGGTTCATAAAGCCGAGCTCCCGCACCATCAGGCGCGACGAGATACGGATGTCTTCAACAATCGATGATTCAGCCATCATTAACCTTAACCTTTAAAATATAGTTGTATTATACAACCATGTTTCACAAGTGGCTGTCAATTAAGGCCAGAACCGCCACGCTGCTAGTAGCACCGCGACGTTAAGTATCACGCTGAGCATAAACCGGGTCTTAAACGGCTGTTTCTGGGTTTTATGGCGAAACAGCTGCTGGCCGAGGATCGCCCCCGGCCAGCCACCTACCACGCCAAATATCAGCAACGTGGCTTCAGGCACCCGGCGCCAGGCCTTACGGGCCGCCATTTTATCCGCGCCATAGATAACGAACGTCAGCACGCTGGCAAGTACAAACCAAATTGGCAAAGGGTGTGGCAGCGATGCACTGCCCGCAGCGGCGAGGGCCAGAAGAAAGTAACAGAGGTAATTAAGATTCATAGGACAGCAATGGCATGAACGAAAACAGGGAGGGCAATGATACGCGATTCTACGGGGAGAAGAATCGCGTCATACCGATCACCCCGCCTCCAGCCCCCCGAAGCTGACAATCCTTGAACGCCCCAGCTCCTTCGCCCGGTACAGCGCCACGTCGGCGGCGCGCAGCAGGGCGTCGCTCTGGGCGTGCTGCGGATAGCTGGCGATACCAATCGACACATCCACCGTGCCAATCTCCGCCAGCTCATAGCGCAGCGCCAGGCCGTGCACGTTGGTATGAATTTCGGAAGCGCAGGCAAAGGCCGCGGCCTCGTCCGCCCCAGGAAGCAGGACCAGAAACTCCTCCCCGCCATAGCGAAACGCCATCCCCTTGTTGCTCACCGCCCGCTGCACCACCGTCGCCACGCTTTTAATCACCAGATCGCCGGCATCGTGACCAAACTTGTCGTTAATGGCTTTGAAGTGGTCGATATCGATCATCAGACAGCTTACCGGCTGCCCGGTATGCTGCGCCTGGCTCATCTGGGTGCGCAGGGCATCGTCCAGATGATGACGATTACGCAGATTGGTCAGCGGATCGAATAACGCTTTCTCCAGCAGGGCATCACGCAGGCGCTGGTTGGCCAGCGCCAGGCCGAGGGCCTCAGCCATCAGCTCCAGATAGGCGCGGGACGGAGCCATTGCCGGGGTCACGTTCTGGAACGAGAGCAGGCCGATGGTCTCGCCCTGGGCAATCAGCGGTACGCAGAGTGAATGACTGGCGCAGGCGTCGGGCAGGTGATAGCAGGTAATATCCGGCTCGCCGGTCACCGGCGGATGGCTCTGTCCGCGGCGCACTGCCCAGCACTGGTCCGGGTGGAAGGGTTCGGACTCACCCTGCGGGTCGAGCCATTCGGCGGCGCAGTGCATCTGCCACGGATCCCGTTCGAGAAGCCAGAGCCGTCCGGGAATGCCCGGGGCAATGCCGGGCGCAAACAGCCGCGCCACGTTCAGGACATCTTCGACCGACTCGCAGCCCTGCAGGCGCTGGGTCATGCGCGCCAGCAGCTCGCGGATCGCCCAGTCGGCATCACGCTCCTGTTCCAGCCGCTGTCGCACAAGGCCGTTTTCGCGAAAGATACGGATCGCCTGTGCCATATCGCCAATCTCATCGATCTGGCGGTAGTCCGGGGCTTCGACCGCATAATCCTGCGAGGCCAGCCGGTTGACCACATCGCTCAGGCGCACCACCGGGCGCAGCACCCGGCGTTTAAGGATAAAACCGAGCACAAACAAAAACATCAGCGCGGTCAGGCCGACCATCACCTCCGAGAGCGTCCGCAGCCCGCGGGATTTTACCGTGGCATCGTCAATCGCCGCGTCGGTACGCCTGTCCAGCATCTGACGAAAATGGTCGAGCTGATTCTGTACCTGCTCCAGCTCGTTCTCATAGCGCTCGCCATACATCAGCGCGATGGCCTGGGGTTGCTCCCCGCGCCCCACGCTGGCGATAGCGCTCTGCTGCTCATCCTGCAGTGCATCGGCCACCTGCAAACCTTCATGCAGCAGCGCCAGCTCATCCTCACTGGCGCCCACGTCTTTCAGCTTCTGCAGACGATGCTCAATCCCGGCCATGGATGCCGCTTTCTGGCGGTACTCGTCGGCCGTCGCAGGATCCTGTTTGATGACGTACAGCCGCGCCAGGTCAGAGAGCGCCCAGGCGTCGGTCTCCACCTCTTCGGTGAGCCGATCGAATATATAGCGCTGTTCAACGGCCTGCCGCTCAACGTTTTCGGCGCTGGAGGCCATCAACATGGCCACCCCGGAAGCGAGGGTCAGGCAGACCGTGGCGCCGTATGCCCAGTTAGTGATGGTGGCGATACGCACGGCTTATTCCTTTTTCATAAATCAGGGGAATTTTTCCCTTCTTCGATAATCGCGTCGTCAATCTCTTCGGCATTACCGGCATGATCGCGACCCGAGAGCAGGTTCCAGCAGGCGATAAACAGCGCGGCGATGAGCGGACCAATCACAAAGCCGTTGATACCGTAAATCTCCATCCCGCCGAGGGTGGTGATGAGGATGAGGTAGTCGGGCATTTTGGTGTCTTTCCCCACCAGCAACGGACGCAGGAGGTTATCCACCAGGCCCACCACCAGCACAAAGAACCCGACGATAAACAGGCCCTGCCACAGCTGATGGGTGGCGAAGAGGAATATGGCCGCCGGTACCCAGACGATGGCCGAGCCGACCGCCGGGATCAGCGACAGGAACGCTATCAGCGCGCCCCACAAGATGCTGCCGTTAATACCGACGAACCAGAAGGCGAGCCCGCCCAGCACCCCCTGGACAATGGCCACCACGGCTGTGCCCTTCACCGTCGCTCTGGCGACCCCGGCGAACTTGGCAAACAGGTGGTGTTTGGCGAAATTCGACAGCGGCAGGCTGTCGAGGATCTGGCGCACCAGCCAGGGGCCATCTTTCAGCAAGAAAAACAGCAGATAGACCATCACGCCAAAGCTGATGGCGAAGCCAAAGGTGCCTTTACCGATCAGGAACGCACTTCCGGCGAGGTATTGCCCGCCTCTTAATGCCGCGTCAGAGAGCTTCTGCTGGATCTGCGAGGCGGTATCCAGGTCATGCTCGATCATCAGCGCGCGCAGCCAGCCGGGCAGGTGAGAGAACAGGCTCGCGAACACCCCGGAAAACTGGGTGTCGTTCTGCTGCAGGCGCGTGTAGACGATATTGAGTTCAAAGGCTAACGAGGAAAAGATCACCATCAACGGGATAAAGACGATCAGGCAGATAAGCAGCACGCTCAACAGCGACGCCAGCCCGTTGCGATCGCCCATTTTGATACGCAGCGTATTTTTGACCGGGTAAAAAATCACCGCCAGGATCGCGGCCCACAGGATCGCCGAGAAGTAGGGCGACAGGACATCAAAAAACGCCCAGGTGACGAGCAGGAGTATAAGAATGAAAAACCCTTTGGTCAGTCCGTTAAATCGCATTAGCTCATCCTTTATTAATGAAACACTACGACTATAGAGTGTTTTGCGTAATTTAACATATTGCGATATGACGCCGGGTGGCGGCTGCGCCTTACCCGGCCTACGTGGATTGGTAGGCCCGCGCAAGCGCAGCGCCGCCGGGCGACAGGCCGCAACGCCCGCCAGTTTAGCGTGTAAAAAACAGATACCACTTTCGCCTGACCGACGGGATGACCGGCGCGGTGCATGCTGTAAGTACCGGCTTGCAGGAGGTGTCCTATGGCATGGCGACCCTATCTTTACGTTATTTATACGGTGCGGCCCCGGCTGAGCGCCCGCCGCGCGCGTCTTCGTCTGGTGCATGGCTAGCAATTTGTTAACAATCGCGGTATAAAAACACCTTCTTTGGATGTTTAGATGTCCATACGTATAGAAGGTGATATGCAAACACAACAAAACGGGCAGCTACAGCGCACCATGAAGACCCGCCATCTGATCATGCTCTCCCTCGGCGGCGTGATTGGTACCGGGCTGTTTTTTAATACGGGATACATTATTTCCACCACCGGGGCGGCGGGGACGCTGCTGGCCTATCTGATTGGCGCGCTGGTGGTCTGGCTGGTGATGCAGTGCCTCGGCGAACTCTCCGTGGCGATGCCGGAGACCGGCGCCTTTCACGTCTATGCCGCGCGCTATCTCGGCCCGGCGACCGGCTACACCGTGGCGTGGCTCTACTGGCTCACCTGGACGGTGGCGCTGGGATCGAGCTTTACCGCTGCCGGATTCTGCATGCAGTACTGGTTCCCACAGGTGCCGGTCTGGGTCTGGTGTGTGGTCTTCTGCGCGGTGATTTTCGCCCTCAACGTTATCTCGACCCGCTTCTTTGCTGAAGGCGAGTTCTGGTTCTCGCTGGTGAAAGTCATCACCATCATCGCCTTTATTATCCTCGGCGGGGCGGCGATCTTTGGCTTTATCCCGATGCAGGACGGTTCTCCCGCGCCGGGGCTGAGCAACATCACCGCTGAAGGCTGGTTCCCGCACGGCGGGCTGCCGATCCTGATGACCATGGTGGCGGTTAACTTTGCCTTCTCCGGCACCGAGCTGATCGGCATTGCAGCGGGTGAAACCGAAAATCCGCACAAGGTGATCCCTGTCGCCATCCGCACCACCATTGCCCGTCTGATCATCTTCTTTATCGGCACCGTCTTCGTGCTGGCGGCGCTGATCCCGATGCAGCAGGCCGGGGTGGAAAAAAGTCCGTTCGTGCTGGTGTTTGAGAAGGTCGGCATTCCGTATGCCGCGGATATCGTTAACTTCGTGATCCTGACGGCGATCCTCTCGGCGGCCAACTCCGGGCTGTATGCCTCCGGGCGCATGCTGTGGTCGCTGTCGAACGAGAAAACCCTGCCGCGCTGCTTTGCCCGGGTTAACAAAAACGGCGTGCCGCTGACGGCGCTGTCGGTGTCGATGCTCGGCGGCGTGCTGGCGCTCTTTTCCAGCGTAGTGGCCCCGGACACGGTGTTTGTCGCCCTGTCGGCCATCTCGGGCTTTGCGGTGGTGGCGGTGTGGATCAGCATCTGCGCCTCGCACTTTGTCTTCCGCCGCCGTCATTTGCAGGCCGGTAAACCGCTCGGCGACTTACACTACCGCGCGCCCTGGTATCCGCTGGTGCCGGTGCTGGGCTTTATTCTGTGCCTGGTGGCCTGCGTCGGTCTGGCCTTTGACTCGAGCCAGCGCATTGCCCTTTACTGTGGGCTGCCGTTTGTGGCGCTGTGCTATGGCGCGTACTACCTTACTCAAAATCTGAAATCCCAGGAGCCTGAACATGTCGCAGAATAATCCGCTTACCGCCCTCCTTGAGACCCAGCCGTTTGTGGTGCTGGACGGGGCGATGGCAACGGAACTGGAAGCGCGTGGCTGTAACCTGGCCGACAGCCTGTGGTCGGCCAAAGTGTTAATGGAAAACCCGGAGCTGATCCGCGACGTGCATCTCGACTACTTCCGCGCCGGAGCGCAGGTGGCGATCACCGCCAGCTATCAGGCCACCCCGGACGGCTTTGCCGCCCGCGGGCTGGACGAGGCGCAGTCCCGGACGCTGATCGGTAAAAGCGTCGAGCTGGCCCGCAAGGCGCGGGAGGCGTACCTGGCGGAAAATCCGCAGGCCGGCGCGCTGCTGGTCGCGGGCTCGGTCGGGCCTTATGGGGCTTATCTGGCCGACGGGTCGGAATACCGCGGCGACTACGTGCGTAGTGCTGAGGTGTTTCAGGCGTTTCACCGCCCGCGGGTGGAAGCGCTGCTGGATGCCGGAGCCGACCTGCTGGCCTGCGAAACCCTGCCGTCGTTTGCTGAGATGAAGGCGCTGGCGGAGCTGCTGACGGCATACCCGCGTGCCCGGGCGTGGTTCTCGTTCACCCTGCGCGACAGCGAGCACCTGAGCGACGGCACCCCGCTGCGCGAGGTGGTGTCGGTGCTGGCGAACTATCCACAGATTGTTGCCCTGGGCATTAACTGTATCGCGCTGGAGAACACCACTGCCGTGCTGCAACATCTGCAGAGCCTGACCGCGCTGCCGCTGGTGGTCTACCCGAACTCGGGCGAGCATTACGATGCGGTGAGCAAAACCTGGCATCACCACGGCGAAGCCTGCGAAACGCTGGCGGGGTATCTGCCGCAGTGGTTAGCGGCAGGCGCGAAGCTGATCGGCGGGTGCTGCCGCACAACGCCGAAGGATATTGCGGAGATTACTGCTCAGCGCTGAGGATAGTGCCGCACGATCGGTTTCGGTTGAGGGACTTCCGTTAAAAATTCATTTCTCGGGCGGCTCCCTCTGTTCACTGGGGGAGAGGCAACAAATACGAAAACGGCAACCAAATTTGTAGAGCCAGTCATTTAAGCCACTGACTGGCTTTACGATTGCCCCATTTATTTTATTTTTGCGTCTCATTCTGTTTTGCTGGCTTCATCCATGTATCATCATATTTAATATTTCCTCTTACATAATTCCATTCAATACCTCGGAATCTTAGCCCCACTACTTCATGCATGTTTGGGGTAGAACTACCAGGATAATAAACATGCGTGAAATCCACAGAAGAAACTACAACACTCTCTAGCTTAATATTATAAATCTCAACCTCTATTCCTGCTTCTACGATTTCATAATATTTAAGAACCGCTTTTTGTAATCTCTTTTGCTCACACACAGCGATAGCAAAGAAAGGGCTGATTTTATCAAGTTGCTTATGAATTACTACAGGGCTATGTTGTCTACATCCTGTCATATTTCCTGTATTACTATCTACTGGCT
Organism: Leclercia adecarboxylata; assembly: GCF_006874705.1. Classification (NCBI taxonomy): domain Bacteria; kingdom Pseudomonadati; phylum Pseudomonadota; class Gammaproteobacteria; order Enterobacterales; family Enterobacteriaceae; genus Leclercia; species Leclercia adecarboxylata. Next base: position 2,815,975 of record NZ_CP035382.1, read on the forward strand.
GCCTTACACCGTAACTACTGTTCATAACTTCTATTGCACCCTCACGGCCTGAAGCCATGCAATCCCCGGGAATATGCATTCCATTTTCATCATACAGAAATAAATAAGCTGGCAGTGACATAATTAGCGGTTTCCATCGTTGTCTATAAAGAACGAATCAGAATAACTGATTCCATTTAAACTATATGCAATATTATAGTTATATCCCTTTGGTAATTTAACGCTCACGCATGTATCAGGGTATGATAATGAAATTTTATCATTGGCTTTTACAACCGTGTATTTTTTATCAGGCCAATAGTAAATGCTATAGCGTTCCAGAATATCATTCTTATTTATAGTAAAGCAGATGGTATTATCTTGCATAAACACACTACGATGCATAGGTGCTGGTTTTCCTCCACCAGGGCAACCCGTAAGGATAAGAATGAAAGATAATGTGAATAATTTCTTCATCCCGGGAATCCTTTCAAAACTGATTTGTATTTTCTAATTAATTCATGAGTGGATACATTCGGATGATAATCTCTATATTCTGTTAAATATAACGTATCGCTATTAAACCCATATGTAAGAAGTAGCCAATAATCGCTGGCAATTGATGCTTGTTGTTCTAGCCCATAATGGAGGAAGTTAGCTTTATCTAACCTGTAACTATAATCAGCGAAGCGAGAGAATAACCCTCTGGTTCTGACAAACATTCCCTTTTGTGCTTGCCATGCATGAACCATTTCATGCATAAATCTATGTTTCTTCTGCAGCTCTCTTTCTAAAGAAAAATCTGGTGAATAGGTTCCCTCTCTAAACCATAATTCGCCGTCAGGAGCCATTGCAACATCTACAGGTTGCAGGTTGAATGGTAAATAACCTTCACGATGTACCCAAATGCGGCTATAGATCAGACTTCCACCAAACAAAGTCCTGGCTAATGCAATTTCACCTATCGTCAGTTGTCTGACTCCACCGGGTATAATGGGTGTTCCTGATGTGGGTTTTATACTTTCATCAACTGGCATTTAGTATCCCTCTAATTGCTGTTGGTTTTGTATGTTAATCGTACAGCATGCAACGGGAGAGAGGAAGCATGGTTTACAGAAAAGCCCTTAAAATTAAAAGGCTTTAAGTGAAACTGGTAGGATGAACCGTAGGCCCGGCAAGCGCAGCGCCGCCGGGCATCAGACCGCACCTCTGCTTACGCCAGCAGTTCAATCACCCCTTCATCTGTTCTGAGCCAGCGCGGCATCTTAAGCGTATCGGCGTAGAAGCTGACCAGTTCTCCCAGCAGATCCTGGATGACTCTTTCCGCGTCCGGAGTGAGTGAGCCACCGATTAGCTGCTGGGTCAGTACCTGGCAATAGCGCCCCAGTTGATCGGCCTCGGGCTCAAACACAGGAAGACGGGTCGGGAAATCGTCTACCGTCAGGCTTTCTTTATAGCGCCTCCGGAACCGGCTCGAGCAGCGTGGGTTGCAGCAGCGACAGACAGGCCGCAAGTCGTCCGTAAAGGGCGAATTTTTCTGCGGGAATATCGCACTCCAGCAGCGCATCCATAAAGCGCTCGCAGTTGTCCGCCAGCTCAGTAAAGGCGGTGCTGTGATTGAAGGGCAGGGTTAATAACGCATGAGCGTGGGTTAGGGTCGTCGCCATAAAGGCATCCTCCAGTATGTAGTGTTTGAACCACCACCGGAGAGGCTAATCTCGCGGGTGGTGGCGCCGAACGGAGTTAGCCTTACCGGCCATACTGGAAACCGGCGCATCTTACGATGCCCCCGTCCGGCCCACCATTGAGGTGTAACCGTACGCACGACATATTAAACACATGTCGCCAGTATGAAGTCCAGGAGGCTAATCCCGACGCCTGATTTTGCAGGCGTGGGAAAACGATACTGTGATATCCCTGTTGCAACAAGGGGCATTCCCGGAAGCGGCCTCGCAAAACAAGAAATTAAGGTGGGGTGGTTATGCCGGGTGGCGGCTGCGCCTTACCCCGGCCTACATTTTTGGGTTTTGTAGGCCCGTGCAAGCGCAGCGCCGCCGGGCATCTATCAGGCCACCTCTGCTAACACAAACATCCCGTACGGGTGGATCTCCAGGTAATACGTCTCCCCGACGTCAGGCTGCAATCGTGTGGCGTTGACCTGCAACAAAATCTCCTGCCCGTGCCACTCCACAATCACTTCGTACTGCGGCCCCATATAGGCGACGTGGCGGATCACGCAGCGCTGGCTCTCTTCGCCGTGCTGGCTCAGGGTGATCGCCTCCGGGCGCACGCCGACGGTGCCCGTACCTTGCGCGGCAAAGTGCAGCGGGCGCGGCAGGCGGTAGCCGTGGATCGCCACGGACTCGTGGCTGAAGCTGGCCGGGAACAGGTTGGCATCGCCCATAAAGCTCGCCATAAAGCGCGACGCCGGCTGGCGATAGAGATCCTGTGGCGAGCCAATCTGCATGATATTGCCCTTATTCATCACCAGCACGGTATCCGAGACCGCAAAGGCCTCGCTCTGATCGTGGGTCACGTACAGCGAGGTGATGTTGAACTGCTTTTGCAGCTCGCGGATCTTGTCGCGCATGCTGCGGCGCAGGTTGGCGTCGAGGTTACTCAGCGGCTCATCAAACAGCAGCACTTTCGGTTTGAGGATAAGCGCCCGGGCCAGGGCCACGCGCTGCTGCTGGCCGCCGGAGATCTGATCCACATAGCGATCGTCGAAGCCCTCCAGATCCACCATCGCCAGCGCCTCTTTCACGCGGGTTTTGATCTCGGCGCGCGATACGCCGAGCATCTTCAGGCCGTAGCCGACGTTCTCGCCGAGCGACATGTGCGGGAAGAGGGCGTAGGACTGGAATACCATGCAGATATCACGCTGCTGAATGGAGCTGTGGGTCACGTCCTCGCCGTCGATAAAGATCTGCCCGTCGGTGGGTTTCTCCAGCCCGGCCACCAGACGCAGCACCGTGGTTTTACCGCAGCCCGACGGGCCGAGCAGGGTCACCATCTGCCCCTGCGGGATCGCCAGGTTGATGTTTTCAATCACCGTATTCGCGCCAAAGCGCTTGGTCACGTTACGCAGTTCAACGAAATGTTTCTGAGTCATAGTGTTACGCCTGGTTTTTGGCTTTGGAGCGGGAGATACGTGCCTCACCGATCAGCCAGTCAAAGAGGAAAATGATCGCCAGCATGACCACAATCAGGATCGAGCCGTAGGCAATCGCCACGCCGTATTCGCCGTCTTCCACGCGGTTCAGAATGTAGGCCGTAGCCACGCGGGTATCCGGCGTGACGAGGAACACAATGGCGCTGACGGTGGTAATGGCCCGCACAAAGCTGTAGATCAGCGCCGACAGAATGGCCGGGCGCAGCAGCGGCAGCAGGATGTGCGTAATGGTGCGCAGCGACCCGGCACGCAGGCTCAGCGAGGCCTCATCCAGCGACTTGTCGATCTGGCCTAAGCCCGCAATCCCGGCGCGAATGCCCACCGGCACGTTACGCATCACCATTGAGATAATGACGATGGCAGCGGTGCCGGTGAGGTACACCGGGGCGCTGTTAAAGGCGAGGATGTAGGAGACGCCCGCCACGGTACCCGGTACGGCGAAGCACAGCATGGTGGTGAACTCGATGGTCTTTTTGCCTTTAAACTGCTGGCGCACCACGATCCAGGCGATCAGCAACCCGAAGGCGGCGGTGATCGGCGCGGCGATCCCGGCGTAGAGCAGGGTATCCAGCAGCGAAGGCCATGCCCCGTCGCTCATCCCCTGGCCGAACAGCTTGATAAAGTTATCCAGCGTCAGGGTGTAATCCACCCCCCAGTTGACGGTAAAGCTGCCGTAGAAAATGCTGCCGTAGAGCAGGGCGTTAAAAGCGATCCACACCGTCAGCAGGGCGACGACGCCCCACACCAGGGTCACCGGCAGCGGCTGGACGTCACCACGATAGGACTTGCCGGAGACGGTCACGTAGGAGCGTTTGCCGATCCACATGTACTGGATGCAGAACACCAGCAGCGAGAACAGCAGCAGGAACGCCCCGAGGGTGCTGGCGGCCTGGTAATCGAGCTGCGAGCCGGTGATGTAGAAGTAGATCTGCGTCGCCAGCACGTCGAAGTTACCGCCGAGCACCAGCGGGTTACTGAAGTCGGCCAGCGACTGCACGATGACGATCAGGAAGGCGTTCGCCAGCGCCGGCTTCAGCAGCGGGACAAAGACGCCGTTAAAGGTCTGCCAGCGGCTGGCGCGCAGGGTGTATGATGCCTCTTCCAGCGACGGATGAATGGTCTTGATCGCCCCGTCGAGGATCATAAACGCCATCGGGGTGAAGGCCAGCACCTGCGCCAGCCAGATGCCGGTAAAGCCGTACAGCCAGTTGGTGTTGGTCAGGCCAAACCAGTCGACCATCAGCTCGGTAACGTAGCCGGAGCGCCCCATCATCAGCGTCACGCCCAGACCCACCACGAACGGCGGAGTGACGATCGGCAGGATCGAGAAGATGCGGCCAATGATGGCGCTGCGCTTCGCGATGCGGGTGGTGTAGATCGCCAGCACCAGGCCGAAGAAGGTGCAGCCGATCCCTACCGCTATGGAGAGCAGGATCGAGTTAACGATCACCTGAATGATGTGCGACTGCGACAGCACGTTCATAAACGCCAGCGGGGCGAACTTGCCCGCGTCGTTGGTGAACATCGGAATAAAGATGGCGATGCTCGGCCAGACGATAAAGATGCCGATCAGCGCGACGATGGCGATCAGCGAGCCAATCACAAAGCGGTCGCCGCCCAGCCACTCCAGGCGGGTCAGGGCCAGGGTCATGATCGCCCCCAGCGCCACAAACAGCACGATGGTGGCGTAGCCTAAACCACGCCCTTCAATCGTGGCGCTGATGACGATAAACGCCATACACAGCAGCGCCCAGCCGGCGTCGAGGTAGTGGCGGCTGCGCTGTTCGCGCTTCGCCTCGCTAAACGGGCGTACCAACAGCAGCGTGGGGAGCAGATACCACAGCCAGCTGATATTGAAGTGCGACCAGCTGTAGGCATCGAGGATCTCGTCGCTTGTGGATTCCAGCAGGCCATAATCCAGGCTCCAGCTTGGCAGCAGGACAAAGGCCAGCCAGCCAACGAAAACCCAAAGGAAGACCGCATCCCGTTTTTTCACGGGATGAAGAGCGAGTGTCTGTGACATAGGTATTCCGGTGTTGTAGGCCGGGTAAGGCGTTTACGCCGCCACCCGGCAAATGTTCGCAGGAGTGGGCTTATTTACCCATCTTCACGTCGCTGACCCACTTGTTGATCAGCGCTTTGCGCACGTCCGTTGAGCCGTACTTGTCCATGTCGTAGCTGATCAGCTTCAGGTCATCCAGCTTCAGCGAGTTCGGGGAGGTCTCTGCGGTGGTGTTGGTCAGGATCTGATAGGACTTGCCCTGCTTCCACGCCAGCTCCTGGGCCTCTTTCGACAGCACCCAGTCCACGAACAGCTTCGCGTTCTCTTCGTTACGCGCGCCCTTCAGGATGCTGACCCCGCCGATTTCATACCCGGTGCCTTCGCACGGAGAGATCAGCTCCAGCGGGGCGCCTTGCTCTTTTTCCAGCGAATAATCGTGCAGGAAGCCGATGCCGATGGCGGTTTCACCGCGCGCGGCGTTACGCGCCGGGGCAATACCGGATTTGGTGTACTGGGAGACGTTGCCGTTGAGCTGCTTCAGGTAGTCGAAGGCCTGATCTTCCCCCCACAGCTGGACGAAGGTCGCCAGCGCGGTGTAGGCGGTGCCGGAGCTTTGCGGATCGGCAATCTGGATCTCGCCTTTATATTCAGGTTTGGTCAGATCTTTCCAGCACTGCGGTACCGGCAGGTTCTTCTCTTTCAGGCGCTGGGTGTTGACGCCAAAGCCCAGAATACCCACGTAGACCGCCGAGGAGAGGTTGCCTTTCACCTTCGCCGGATCGCGGAATTTCTCCATGATCTGCTCGAGGTTGGCGGATTTGTACGGCTGCAGCAGCCCCATCTCACCGGCCTGGGACTGCGGATCCAGGGTGCCGCCGTACCAGACGTCGGCCTGCGGGTTTTTCTTCTCGGCATCCACCTTCGCCAGGGTGCTGCCGGAGCCGTTGCGGATAAACGAGGTTTTGACGTCGTACTTATCGCCAAACGCCTTGGTTTCGGCCTCACACATTTCGTTGGTGGCGCTGCAGTAGACCACCAGACGGCCTTTGGCCTGTGCGGCACCGGTTAAGGTAGCCAGCGCGATCCCGGAAGCAATGAGGGTAGAGAGAAGCGTTGTTTTCATTATTCAGCCCTTGTTATGACGTTATGTGACTGCGAGAAGCGGTGATGCCCGCCATCAGCAGGGGCATCAGGAGTAAACCCATCAGCACCGCGGCAATCGAGAGCAAACTGAACATCCCCGACCAGCCGTAGCGTTCAATAACCTGTGACAGCGGCCATCCGGCCAGCGCCGCCCCCAGATAGGCAAACACGCCGAGAAAACCGGTAATTGAGCCCGCCGCCTGCTTGTGCCCGCACTCCACGGCGGCAAGGCCGATGAGCATCTGCGGACCAAAGACAAAAAATCCCACCGTAAAAAAGCACATTGCCAGCAGGGCGTAGTGGTGAACCGGGGCCAGCCACAGGGCGGCGACCGATACCATCAGCCCCAGCGTAAACAGCAAAATCATCGGCGCCCGCTGGCCGCTGAACAGAAGATCCGACCCCCATCCGGCAAACAGCGCCCCGAGCAGGCCGCCGACCTCAAACAGCATCACCGTGGCGTTGGCGCTCAGCAGGTTGACCCCGTGGCTCTCCGCCAGCCAGATGTTGCCCCAGTCGTTGAGGGCGATGCGGATCAGATAGACCAGCACATAGGACGCCCCGAGCAGCCAGATCATCGGGTTTTGCAGCATGGTGGTGCGTAACATCTGCCACAGCCCCATCGGCGGGCTCTGTTGTTCCTGGCGCAGCTCCAGCGGATCGTTGCGCCACTCCCCGACCGTCGGGAGACCCTCTTCCTGCGGTGTGCCCCGCAGTTGTGTGGTCAGCCACAGGCCGAGCACGATACTGATGATCCCCGGTGTCAGCATCGCTGCCTGCCAGCCCCAACGATGGGCGGCGAAGGCACAGATCAGCGGAATAATGGCTCCGCCGATATTGATAGAGGTGTTCCAGCATCCCCACCAGAAGCCGCGCTCGTTGCGCGAATACCAGTGGGTAAGCAATCTGGCGCAGGGCGGCCATCCCCATCCCTGAAAGAAGCCGTTCAGCGTCCAGATAAACAGCAGCATGGGCAGAGAATCCCCGAAGGCGAACAGCACGTTCAACACTCCGGTCGCCATCAGGCCGATGCCCATAAACGCCCGCTGGCCCTTACTGTCGTGCCACAGTCCGGCGGCAAATTTCGACAGGCCATAGCTGAGGTAAAACAGCGACCCGATCAGGCCGATGTCGCTTTTGCTCAGCCCCAGATCCATCTGCAATGCCGGCAGGACGTAGTTGAGGCTTTTGCGCGTCAGGTAGAACGCGGCGTAACCAATCACCATGCAGATCAGCAGTCGCGGGCGCAGCCGGCGGTAGCGTTGAGTAACCTGTTCAGCGGACAGTGCGGGCATGGCGTTCTCCGTTTGCAATGACTGTATGAAAGCGCGACGAAAAAGGGATGAGAGAAAGTCTGGCGTGGCTAAGACTTTTTCCTGGTTAGCGGTGTGTTTGTTGCAAAACTGTGGGCAGGTTAACAATTACGCGCGTGCCGCCCTGCGACTCGAGGGTTAACTCTCCGCCCAGGGCATGCACGCGCTCGCGCATCCCCTGAATACCAAAACCGGGGATCTGCTGCGGGCTGATGCCGCTGCCGTTATCACGCACCTCCAGGCGCAGCTGGCTACCGTGCTCGCAGAGCAGGACGCTGACCTCGCTGGCATTGGCGTGTTTGCTGACGTTATTCAGCAGCTCCTGCAGCAGGCGATAGAGAGTAAAGATCAGGGTTTCACTCTGCGGCGGGGCGGTGAGCCGGTAATCAAACCGACACTCGATCCCGCGCTCGGCAAAGGCGAACTCGTTCACCAGGTGGTGCAGAGCCTCGTTTAAGGAGAGTTCATCCAGCACCGGGGGGCGCAGCTGACGCAGCAGCTGGCGGGTGGAGTGATGGATGCGCCGCGCCAGCTCGTTGATCTGCCCGGCGGCTTCTAACGCCTGCGGGGTATCGCCCGCCCGCTTCACCAGCTGGGACTGGATCTGAATGGCGGTGATGTTCTGCCCGATTTCGTCGTGCAGCTCCCGGGCCAGGTGCTTGCGGGTATCTTCTTCGGTGTGGATCAGCTTTTCTGCCAGCGCGCGGCGGGCCTGAAGTTCAGCCTCCAGCCGACGGCGGTAGTGATCGAGGTTCATCGCCAGATGCTGCTGGCGGCTGATGGCGATCCCCAGCCCAATCCCCAGCAGCGACTGGGTGGCGAGGAAAATCTCCAGCTCCAGCAGGTCGCTGAACCCCACCCCGACTTGACGGGCGATAGTGATCATCATGCTGCCCAGCAGCCCGGAGAGCACGCCGCCCTGCCAGCCGAACTTCCACGCCATCACCACGTTGGGCAGGAACACCACGATCAGCAGCAGCCGCTCCAGGGCCGGAGAGAGCACCATCTGGGTGCCGATGCCGATGATAAAAAACAGGCTGCACCAGATGATCAGCGAGGTGCGCAGGGGCGGGTTGCTGGTATCGAGCCCCAGCAGGTGATAGCGGTGCTGCTGGCGTAAAAACTCAAATACCAGATAGACGAACGGGGTCAGCAGCACCCCGCCGGTAAAGGAGGCCAGCGCCAGCAGGGTGGTCGGGCTGTCGAGAAAGGGCGCCAGGATCAGGGTCTGAAGCAGAGCGTTGAGGGTCACCGCGGCGATCAGCAGCGACAGGCGCTGCCAGTAAAGAGGAAAGCGGTGCCAGTAGCGTTGCGCCAGCCACGCGCAGACGGTGCCTACCAGCGGCACGACCAGCATCAGGTAATGGGTCAAAAGCTGTTCGCCGTGCAGCCAGAGCATGGCGGCCAGCGGGGGGAGGATCAACGCCGGCCAGAAGCGGCGCGAGAGCACGATCAGCAGCGCCAGATAGACGCCCTGGGGCAAAAACAGCGCCGCCTGCTGCCCGTTGCGGGTGAGGTAAAAACTGAGCGTCCACAGCATCAGCCAGCCGGTGCCCCAGGCCAGCATAATAAACAGCGAGAGGATGATGTGCCGCAGGGAGCGCCGCATCAGTGGCCGGTCAGCAGCTGGTGGTCGAGGGCAAAATGCACCAGTTCGATGGTGCTGTTGCACTGCAGTTTGCCCAGCACGTTGGCGCGATGCACGTGGACGGTTTTATGGCTAAGCTCGAGCCTGAAGGCGATCTCCTTCACGCTTTCCCCCTGAACCAGCAGCTCGAAGACCTCTTTCTCGCGCGGGGTTAACACCGCCAGCGCCTGGGACACCGGTTCGCCGCCACGCAGGGCTTTAACCGCATCGGCACAGAGATAATGGCCGCCCATCCCGACGGAACGCACGGCCTGCACCAGCTCCTCCGGGCCGCAGCGTTTGGTGAGATAGCCGCTGGCCCCGGCGTCCAGAGCGCTCTGCACAAAGGCAGGCGTATCGTAGATGCTGAGGATTATCGCGCGAAACCCCGGGCGCTGCTGGCGCAGGCGTTTGAGCAGGCTCAGGCCGTTTTCATCGGGCATGGCGACGTCGAGCACCGCCACGTCGACGGCATCGCGGGTGAGCGCGGGCCAGGCCTCGGCGGCGCTGCTGTACTGGCCTTCGACAACCAGATCGTCTTCCAGATTTAACAGCTGGGCAAACCCGGAACGCACCACCACGTGATCGTCCACCAGCACCACTTTGATCATCTCAGATACCTTTGGGGAATAGTGTCTCTATGATGCCTGTCCGCGTCGGGCTGGCAATTGTGCGGCTGCGGTTATGTAACCCATGTAACAAAAATGCAATAAATGCCGGGTGGCGATTTTGTAGGCCCGACAAGCGCAGCGCCGCCGGGCAATGCTGACCGCACAAAATTCACTATCTATTGCCGCTTTTTTTCTAAAAACGATTCGGCATTAACGATGCTTTTTAATTCCTTTATCAAAATTCCGCCGCCGGAAATACTGCCTCCATAACAACCAAGGGAGCAGACATTATGGCAATTTCATCGCGTTTTACCTTATTTGGCGCACTGGCGCTGTGGGCCGTTCAGGCGCAGGCGGTGGACGTCACCATCGCGTATCAAACCTCCGCTGAGCCGGCAAAAGTGGCGCAGGCGGATAACACTTTCGAAAAAGCGAGCGGTGCCAAAGTGGACTGGCGCAAGTTCGACAGCGGCGCCAGCATCGTGCGGGCGCTGGCCTCCGGCGATGTGCAGATTGGCAACCTCGGCTCCAGCCCGCTGGCGGTAGCCGCCAGTCAGCAGGTGCCGATCGAAGTCTTCCTGCTGGCTTCGCAGCTCGGCAATTCCGAAGCGCTGGTGGTGAAGAAAAACATCACTAAGCCCGAAGATCTGATCGGCAAACGCATCGCGGTGCCGTTTATCTCTACCACTCACTACAGTCTGCTCGCGGCCCTGAAACACTGGAACATCAAGCCGGGGCAGGTGGAAATTATCAACCTGCAACCCCCGGCAATTATCGCCGCCTGGCAGCGGGGCGATATTGACGGGGCCTATGTCTGGTCGCCTGCGGTAAACGAACTGGAGAAAGACGGCAGCGTGCTGACCGACTCCGCCCAGGTGGGCCAGTGGGGCTCGCCAACCCTCGACGTCTGGGTGGTGCGCAAAGACTTTGCCGAGAAGCACCCGGAGATCGTGAAAGCCTTCGCGAAAAGCGCCATCGACGCCCAGCAGCCCTACATTGCCAACCCGGATGAGTGGCTGAAGCAGCCAGCCAACCTCGAGAAACTTGCCCGCCTGAGCGGCGTGCCGGAAGCCGACGTGCCGGGACTGGTGAAGGGCAATACCTACCTGACGCCTGCCCAGCAGTTGCAGCAGCTGGCGGGACCGGTGAATAAAGCGATTGTGGATACCGCAGGCTTCCTGAAAGAGCAGGGCAAAGTACCCGCGGTGGCGGCTGACTACAGCCAGTACGTGACCGACCGCTTTGTGAAGTAAGGGGGCCGTATGCTGAATATTACAAATCTGCACGCAGATTACGCTGGCAAGCCTGCGCTGGAGGATATCAACCTGACGCTGGATAGCGGCGAGCTGCTGGTGGTGCTCGGCCCGTCCGGCTGCGGGAAGACCACGCTGCTGAATCTGATCGCCGGGTTTGTACCCTGGCAGCACGGCACCATCCAACTGGCAGGTAAAAAGGTGGAGGGTCCAGGCGCCGAGCGCGGCGTGGTCTTCCAGAACGAAGGGCTGCTGCCGTGGCGTAACGTACAGGAGAACGTCGCTTTTGGGCTGCAGCTGGCGGGCACCTCGCGGGAAGAACGACTGACCATCGCCCGGGAGATGCTGAAAAAAGTGGGGCTGGAGGGGGCGGAGAAGCGCTATATCTGGCAGCTCTCCGGCGGCCAGCGTCAGCGCGTCGGCATCGCCCGGGCGCTGGCGGCCAATCCACAGCTGTTGCTGCTGGATGAGCCGTTCGGGGCGCTGGATGCCTTTACCCGCGAGCAGATGCAAACCCTGCTGCTGCGTCTGTGGCATGAGACCGGCAAGCAGGTACTGCTCATCACCCATGACATCGAAGAAGCGGTGTTTATGGCTACCGAACTGGTGCTGCTGTCGCCGGGGCCGGGCCGGGTGCTGGAGCGCCTGCCGCTCAACTTTGCCCACCGCTTTGTCGCAGGCGAGCCGGTGCGCAGCATCAAGTCCGACCCCGATTTTATTGCCCAGCGCGAATACGTGCTGAGCCGCGTGTTTGAACAGCGGGAGGCCTTCTCATGAGCATTGTGGTGAATGACAAAACGGCGCGTAAACGCCTGACCCTGCACTGGCCCTTCTCCCGCCAGTTGACGCTCAGCGTCAGCACCCTGCTGGTGCTGCTGGCCGTGTGGTGGGCCGTGGCGGCGCAGCAGTGGGTCAGCCCGCTGTTCCTGCCGCCGCCGGGCCAGGTGCTGGTGAAACTGTTCACTATCGCCGGTCCGCAAGGATTTATGGATGCCACCCTGTGGCAGCATCTGGCGGCCAGCCTGGGACGCATTCTGGTGGCCTTGCTGGCGGCGGTGATCCTCGGTATCCCGGTGGGTATTGCGATGGGCTTAAGCCCGACGGTGCGCGGGATCCTCGATCCGCTGATTGAGCTTTATCGTCCGGTGCCGCCGCTGGCGTATCTGCCGCTGATGGTGATCTGGTTTGGCATCGGCGAGACCTCGAAGATCCTGCTGATCTACCTGGCGATTTTCGCCCCGGTGGCGATGTCGGCGGTGGCGGGAGTCAAAAGCGCCCAGCAGGTGCGGATCCGCGCCGCGCAGTCGCTGGGTGCCAGCCGGGCGCAGGTGCTGTGGTTTGTGATTTTACCCGGCGCGCTGCCGGAGATCCTGACCGGGTTGCGTATCGGGCTCGGGGTAGGCTGGTCGACGCTGGTGGCAGCAGAACTGATCGCCGCCACGCGCGGGTTAGGCTTTATGGTCCAGTCGGCGGGGGAGTTCCTGGCGACGGACGTGGTACTGGCAGGGATCGCGGTGATCGCCGTGATCGCCTTCGGATTAGAACTGGGGCTGCGCGCGTTACAGCGCCGCCTGACGCCCTGGCATGGAGAGAGACAATGAGTGAACGTCTGACCATTACCCCGCTGGGGCCGTACATTGGCGCGCAGATTTCCGGCCTGGATGTGACCCGGCCATTAAGCGATAACCAGTTTGAGCAGCTCTATCACGCGGTGCTGCGCCATCAGGTGGTATTCCTGCGCGAGCAGGCGATCACCCCGCAGCAGCAGCGCGCTCTGGCGCTCCGTTTTGGCGATCTGCATATTCACCCGGTCTATCCGCACGCCGAGGGGGTGGAGGAGATCATCGTCCTGGATACCCACAACGATAACCCGCCGGACAATGACAACTGGCACACCGATGTCACCTTTATTGAGACCCCGCCCGCCGGGGCGATCCTCGCGGCCAAACAGCTCCCGGAGAGCGGGGGAGATACCCTGTGGGCCAGCGGGATTGCGGCCTTTGAGGCCTTATCCGCGCCGTTCCGCCAGCTGCTGAGCGGCCTGCGGGCGGAGCATGATTTCAAAAAATCCTTCCAGGAGTACAAGTACCGTAAAACGGAAGAGGAGCATCAGCGCTGGCAGGAGGCGGTCGCCAAACACCCTCCGCTGCTGCACCCGGTGGTGCGTACCCATCCGGTCAGCGGCAAGCAGGCGCTGTTCGTCAACGAAGGGTTCACCACGCGGATTGTGGATCTGAGCGAGAAAGAGAGCGAGGCGCTGCTCACGTTCCTGTTTGCCCATATCACGAAGCCGGAGTTCCAGGTGCGCTGGCGTTGGCAGGAGAACGATCTGGCGATCTGGGATAACCGGGTGACGCAGCATTACGCTAATGCCGATTACCTGCCGCAGCGGCGGATTATGCAGCGGGCGACGATATTGGGGGATAAACCTTTCTTCCGTGCGGGCTGATTGCCGGGTGGCGGCTAGGCCTTACCCGGCCTACAACACCCGCTCCCGTAGGCCCGGTAAGCGTAGCGCCACCGGGCGTGACAAATGCGCACCGTGATTCCCGTAGGCCCGGTAAGCGTAGCGCCACCGGGCGTGACAAATGTGCGCCGTGATTCCCGTAGACCCGGTAGCGTAGCGCCACCGGGCGTGACAAATGTGCGCCGTGATTCCCGTAGGCCCGGTAAGGCGTAGCCGCCACCGGGCGTGACAAATGCGCACCGTGATTCCCGTAGGCCCGGTAAGCGTAGCGCCACCGGGCGTGACAAATGTGCGCCGTGATTCCCGTAGGCCCGGTAAGGCGTAGCCGCCACCGGGCGTGACAAATGCGCACCATGATTCCCGTAGGCCCGGTAAGCGTAGCGCCACCGGGCGTGACAAATGCGCACCATGATTCCCGTAGGCCCGGTAAGGCGTAGCCGCCACAGGGCGTTACAGATGCGCTTCGATATAACGCTGATAGCGGTTGGCTTTCAGATAACAGAGATCCACCAGCACCAGTCCGTCCACGCAGTTGTTGAACGCCGGATCGCTGCCAAAATCGATAAACTGCACGCCGCCGGGCTCGCACAGCTCGGAGTACTGCTTGTACAGCGGCGGGATGCCGCATCCCAGATTGCCGAGCAATGATTTCAGCCGGGTCAGATCCTCCACGTAATCCTCGCCGCTAAACTGCGCCAGCACCTCGGGTAGCGAGGCGGGATAAGGACGTCGCGAGGCGGCCAGCGGATGGCTAGCCGGGAACCACAGCCGGTAGAAGGCCACCAGCAGATCCCGCGCCGCGGGCGGTAATCCACCGGAGATCGACACCGGGCCGAACAGGTAGCGGTAGTGCGGATAGCGCGCCAGATAAGCGCCAATCCCGGACCACAGGTAGTCCAGCCCGCGCCGTCCCCAGTAGCGCGGCTGAATAAAGCTGCGCCCCAGTTCAATCCCATGCTCGAGGATGTCCTGCATTTTGTCATCGTAGTGGAACAGGCTGTAGCTGTAGAGCGCCTCCGGCTCCCGCATCGCCGTCGGGATAAAACGGTATGCGCCGACGATCTCCAGATCCTCGTTATCCCACAAAATCAGGTGCAGATAGTCATCGTCGTAGCTGTCGGTGTCCCGGCGCTTGCCGCTGCCTTCTCCTACCGCGCGAAAGGCGATCTCCCGAAGCCGCCCCAGCTCACGCAGGATCGGGACATCTTCCTGGCCGTTGCGCTGCCACAGGTAAATGGTTTTGCCATCGGCGGTGGTGCCCAGACACTCCGCCTGCGCCAGCTCTCGCTTCAGGGTGGCCCGGTCTTCCGCACGGGCTATGGCGGACTCGGTTTTGAACACTCCCGGTAGCCCTTTGCCGAGACGCAGCACGTGCTGGCGGCACCGTTCGGCCATTTCCCGCGGGGAGAGCGTGGGGCTGAACCAGTGGCTCCAGCCGATCTGCTGACCGATTTTCACCGGCAGGCGGCTGTGGCGACGGCGAAACATCTGCTGCATCAGCAGCAGCATCGACAGGTTCGGGGAGAGCAGGGTGCTGGCATAGAACAGCAGGCTGTTGCGGGCCTGGATACTCACCGGCAGCAGCGGCGCGCGGAATTTTCCCGCCAGCTTAATAAAGCCGGGGTGCCACTTTTTATCGCGGATCCCGGTGCGCGTCGGGCGGGATACTTCCCCCGCTGGGAAGAAAATCAGCACTCCGGCGTTTTGCAGGTGCTGCTCCATCAGGGTGAATGACGATTTCGCCGTCCGTCCGCCCATGTTGTCCACCGGAATAAACAGCGAGCTCAGCGGCTCCAGATGCGTCAGCATGCGGTTGGTGACAACTTTGACATCGCGGCGCACCCGGGAGACGGCATACAGCAGCGCCAGTCCATCCAGCGTACCGGTAGGGTGGTTAGCCATAACAATCAGCGGGCCGTGAGCGGGGATTTGTTCGAGGTCGTGAGCCGGAAGGGTACAGAGGATATCGAGATGGTCCAGAACCTGTTCCACCATATCCAGCCCTTTCAGGTGGCGATGGTCGGCGGCAAACTGCCGGAACTCCTCTTCGTGGAATAACTTCTTTAACAGCCTTTTTTGCCAGGGTGCAGGCCTCGCCTGCGGCCAAAGGTCATCGAGAACGCTGTCGAGACTAAACATGGTGGCACCTCCTGCTGTCCTGCTCAGACAGTAGAAGCGCCAGATGTCGGTTGTATTGCAGTGTGGTGAAGGTTTGTCACAGGCCGGGTAAGGCGAAGCCGCCGCCCGGCGCTGCCGATTAACGCAGAATTTTCTTCTCGGCCAGATCCAGCGCGAAGTAGCTGAAGATCAGATCCGCGCCCGCGCGTTTGATCGCCCCCAGGCTTTCGAGGATCACTTTCTCTTCGTCGATCGCCCCCGCCTGCGCGGCGAATTTGATCATCGCGTACTCACCGCTCACCTGATAGGCGCCCAGCGGCAGATCGGTGCGTTCGCGGATATCGCGCAGGATGTCGAGGTAGGCACCTGCCGGTTTCACCATCAGGCAGTCGGCGCCCTGGGCTTCGTCGAGCAGCGATTCGCGGATCGCTTCGCGGCGGTTCAGCGGGTTCATCTGATAGGTTTTGCGATCGCCTTTCAGCGCGGTGCCTGCCGCTTCACGGAACGGACCGTAGAAGGAGGAGGCGAACTTGGTGGAGTAGGACATGATCGCGGTATCGGTGAAGCCCGCGGCGTCCAGCGCCTGGCGAATGGCCTGCACCTGGCCGTCCATAGCGGCAGACGGGGCGATAAAGTCAGCGCCTGCGGCGGCGGCCACGACGGCCTGTTTGCCCAGGTTGAGCAGGGTCGCGTCGTTATCCACGCCATGATCGCACAGCACGCCGCAGTGGCCGTGGGAGGTGTATTCGCAGAAGCAGGTGTCGGACATGACGATCATCTCTGGCACCGTCTCTTTGGCGATGCGCGACATGCGCGCCACCAGACCGTCCTCTTTCCAGGCATCGCTGCCGGTGGCGTCGGTATGATGGGAGATGCCGAAGGTCATGATCGACCGGATGCCAGCGTTGGCGATACGCTCAATTTCGCGTGCCAGGTGTTTCTCCGGAATACGCATGACGCCCGGCATGGCCTCGATGGCTTTGTAGTCATCAATCTCTTCTTCAACAAAAATCGGCAACACCAGATCGTTTAAGGTCAGTGTTGTCTCTTCAAAAAGCGCGCGCAGAGCAGGGGATTTGCGCAGACGACGGGGACGAGCAATTAAATCGTTCATGATATGCCTGACGAGTGTGAATCAAAGAGGGACAGTGTACCCGAAATGGCCGTCGGCTGTTTTACTAAAGTTGTCGTTTAGCTCGCAGAATGTGGGGTGGGATGGCCAGCCATTATTTCCTGCTTTTTCAATTTATTACCCGAAATAAGTTTACGCTCTTTCTATGCAGGATAAAGTTGGTTCAAAAAATATATCCTGCCCAGGTAATATCCTAACCAGGCCAGATTCTTTTTTACGGTTCTCAGCGTTACGTATTTATTTTATGTCTCATTTGCTTTTATTTTATAACTTACAATGATCTTTCACCTTTTATAAATTTCCTTTCGAATAAATATAATACATTGAAATATATGGTTATTTTTAATATTTTTTATATTTTAAAAAGTATTTATATTATTCTGTCTGTTTTCGGACTTAATTGTCGGATTCATTGAACCATTTTGTTTTAAGGCTGCATAATTCTCCTCGCAATATATTTGCACTGTATTTACGGACAAACTTGCTTACGTCCCTGAGGAGGGATGACCCAATGCAAACATGGAAAAAGAAACTTGTTGTATCTCAACTTGCATTAGCCTGCACGCTGGCTATCGCTTCTCAGGCCAATGCAAAAGATATTTCTGGTAGCACTTACAACACCTTTGGTTATGATAATACCGCGACGTCAGCCTGGTTTAATGGATATTCCGACTGGAATGACTCCAGCGCAACGCACGACAGCGATATCTATCCTGTCATCAACAAATCCACCGTAAACGGCGTTATCTCAACGTATTACCTGGATGATGGCGTGGGCGGTCGTGCAAATTCACTGAACATCTCTGACAGCACGATCAACGGGATGATCACCTCTGAGTGTATGACCACCGAATGTGCGGGCGGTCTGAATGCCGACGGCACTACCCATCAGCAGTACGATCGTTTTGCGCTGACGGTGGACAATACCACCATCAACGACACCTATGAGCATTACGCTTACGATGTGGTGAACGGCTCTACAACCACCACTCAATACTGGGATACTCACGCGCTGGGCAACGCCATTACCCTTGACGTGGAATCTGACATCGTTATCCAGAACAACTCCCGCATCGCCGGTATCACCCTGACTCAGGGCTATCACCAGCTTGACAACACACCGTACGATGCTGACACCGGTATTGAAGACAACAGCCACGTCTTCACCAACACCCTCCAGGTGAAAGATTCCGTTGTGACCTCTGGCGCTTATAGCGATCTGGGCACCAGCGGCTTCTATGGTCAGTCGGCAAAACCAAGCGATTACGGCGAAAATAACGCTACGGCGTCGGACGATGCGGCGCTGATCGTGTCGGCCAGCCGCGCGGATAACGCCATGCGCACCACGGCAAACTTCGATCACTCCACCCTGACCGGCGATGTGCTGTTCACCAACACCTTCGACAACAACTTCTATCCGAATGGCGATCCGGCTACCGATACCACTGCTGACGGCGTTTATAACCCGACCACCAACGGCTGGGACGGTACCGACAAGCTGGATCTGACCCTCACCAACGGCAGCAAGTGGGTCGGTGCCGCCGTCTCCAGCGTAGAGGCGATCGGGCCTTCTCAGATGTATGGTCTGGGCTACAGCAGCGTCGACTGGCGTACCCTGGCAGCAAACAGCATCTGGCCTGAATCGACCTTCAACAGCAACGGTCATCTGGTGGGCAATCAGGTTTATCAGAGCGGTCTGTTCAACGTCACCCTGGATAACGGTTCCGAATGGGATACCCGTAAGCAATCCAACATTGATGCTCTGACCGTTAACAACCGTTCGCAGGTTAATGTCGAAAGCTCCGGCCTGCTGGCTGACAGCATCACCCTGACCAACGCGTCGACCATGAACATCGGCGATTCCGGTGAAGTGGCAACCGACAGCCTGTATCTCGACAGTTCAAGTCTCGCCACCCTGACTCAGGAGACGGCAGAGCTGTATGCCAACACCATCACCGTGGATAACCGTGCAGAGCTGGCGCTGGGTCTGGGCCAGGTCGACACCCATAAACTGGTGCTGACCGACGGCGGCGTGCTGAACGTTGCCAGTCGCGACTACGTGTTCAATTCCGATCTGAACAACGCCCGCTACGTCACCAACGATATCCACCAGGCAGAGTACGATTACGGGACAATCGCCCTCAACTCGGATGGTCACCTGGCGGTGAACGGTGAAGTGTCCGGTAACTATAAAGTCCGTCTGGATAACGCGACCGGTGCCGGCTCCGTTGCCGACTACAAAAACAAAGAGATTGTCCGCATTTACGATAACAATGCGGATACGCAGGCCAGCTTCACCGCGGCCAACAAAGCGGATCTCGGGGCTTATACTTACCAGGCTCAGCAGCAGGGCGACACCGTGGTGCTGCATCAGGAGCGCCTGACCGATTATGCCAACATGGCGCTGAGCATTCCGTCTGCCAACACCAACATCTGGCATCTGCAACAGGATGCCCTGGCTAACCGTCTGACCAACAGCCGTCACGGCCTGGCCGACAAGGGTGGCGCATGGGTGAACGTCTTCGGCGGCAATTTCGACGGCGATAACGGCACTATTCACTACGATCAGGACGTCAGCGGCATCATGGTGGGTCTTGATACCCATATTGATGGCAACAACGCCGACTGGATCTTCGGTGCGGCAGCGGGCTTTGCCAAAGGCGATATGAACGATCGCAGCGGCCAGGTGGATCAGGACAGCCAGACCGCGATGCTGTACTCCGCCGCGCGCTTTGCTAACGATGTCTTCATCGACAGCTCCCTGAGCTACTCGCGCTTCAATAACGATCTCTCTGCCAACATGAGCAATGGCGAGTACGTCGATGGCAACACCACCACCGACGCCTGGGGCTTCGGGCTGAAGCTGGGCTACGACTGGAAACCGAACGATGCCGGTTACCTCACCCCGTATGCCGCCATCTCCGGCCTGTTCCAGTCTGGCGACGATTATCGTCTGAGCAACGATCTGCGCGTGGGCAGCCAGTCCTACGACAGCATGCGTTATGAAGCCGGTTTCGACGCGGGTTACACCTTCGGTTACGGCGACGATCAGGCGCTGACGCCGTTCTTCAAACTGGCGTACGTCTACGACGATGCCGGTGAAGATGCCAAAGTTAACGGCGACAACATCGATAACGGTGTGAAAGGTTCCGCGGTGCGTGTGGGACTGGGTACGCAGTTTAGCTTCACCAAAAACTTCAGTGCTTACACTGATGCCACTTACCTCGGTGGTGGTGATGTTGATCAAAACTGGGGCGCCAACCTCGGTGTGAAATACACCTGGTAACACGCCTGATGCGGGGAGGCGTGCCTCCCCGCTTTTTAGCGTCAGTTAAGGATGACTCGAGACCTGCATGAACCGGTATGCAAAACCCCTTTCTGAATTCTCCCGGCTCGAAAAGTGCCTCTCTGCGCACAGCACGCCGTTCAAACTGTCTGCCCAGCTTCCGGTGTTTGGCGAGCGCAACGAAGAAAATCACTGCGCGGTGGTGCTGCAGTCTGGATCGCTCAGCATTCACCGCCAGCAGGATGATTTACTGGTCGAGATTGTCGCCGCGCCCTACATCTTCGGGATTAACGCCGGCATGATGGGCTGTAGCACAGAGTACCTGCTGATATCACAATCGCCCTGTTCCGGGTTCTATCTCCCCGCCGCCAGCGCCCGCCATCTGATCCAGCAGGCCGGTTTATGGTCTGATGCGTTCTGCTGGCTCTCCTGGCACCACCGGGTGATGGAGATCCGCGACAAGCAGCTGGTGGGCAATAACTCGTACAGCCAGATCCGCGCCACGCTGCTGGATATGGCCCAGTGGGATGAAGCGTTACGTATGCGGGTGGGGGTGATGAGCTACATTCAGCGCCGCACGCGTATTTCGCGTTCGGTGGTGGCAGAGGTGCTGGCGGCGTTACGGCAGGGGAACTACATCACGATGGAGCGGGGCAAACTGGTTAGCGTCAACCGTTTGCCCGCTGAATATTAGTCCAGGGAAGCGGTGATCGCCTGCGGCTTGTTCTCGCTCAGCTCCACCACCAGCTGGTTGACGCCGTCGCTCATATTGACGAAACGCGTAAGCGGCGAGCGCGTCACCACCACAAATACCCCAACGTTAGACTGCGGGATCATCGCCATATAGGTGATGAATCCGCCGCCGCCGCCGGTTTTCTGGATAATGCCCGGACGACCGTTTTTCGGCGCCAGATAGACCCAGCCGAGGCCCAGCGCGTCCGCGCGGCCTGGCACATCCATGCCAATCACTCGCGTTAACTGGCTGCGCTGATAGATCAGCGTCTGCATTCTGTCGGCCTGATTGCTGCGCGCGTAGAAATCAGAGGA
The DNA here is from genome assembly GCF_006874705.1 of Leclercia adecarboxylata. Lineage (NCBI taxonomy): Bacteria > Pseudomonadati > Pseudomonadota > Gammaproteobacteria > Enterobacterales > Enterobacteriaceae > Leclercia > Leclercia adecarboxylata. The sequence continues at coordinate 2,837,125 of NZ_CP035382.1, forward strand.
GAGGAACTGCTGCATCCAGCGCATCATGTCGCCCGGGGTGGAGTAAACCCCGCCGCTGCCCACTGCCGCCAGAGTGTTGTTACACGGGCTGGCCCCTTTTTCCGCCACCATCAGGCGCTTGCACTGATCGGGGGAGGGGGTAAAGGTGGTGTCTTTCATTCCCAGCGGACGGGCGATTTGCTCGTCGAACAGCTGAGCGTAGGGTTTGCCCGCTGCGTTGCCCAGCGCATCGGCCAGCAGATCAAAGGCCAGGTTTGAGTAGGCGGCCTGCGAACCCGGTGATGATTTCAGGGTCGCCGTCGATAACCAGTTCCAGCGTTGATCCCGGGTCGGCCAGACAAATACTGGACGATGGGCGGCACCGCCGGGCTGTTCGCGCGGCAGGGCGCTGGTGTGGGTGGCAAGGTTGACGAGCGTAATGGGCGCGCCCTGATATGTCGGCACCCGGGCCCCCGGCGGGGCGTATTTGCTTAACGGATCGTTCAGCTTCACCACGCCCTGATCGAGCAGCTTCACCAGCATCTCACTGGTCATCAGTTTGGTCAGGGAGGCAATGCGTACCACCGAATCCAGCTGCGGGTGAACATTATTACCCGGACGTGTTTCGCCAAAGCTGCGGAATACGCGCTGGTTACCGTCAATCGCCACCAGGGCCATCCCCGTTGCGCCGCTGCCGTAAAAAATAAGATTCGCATAGCGATCGACCACATCGGAGGCGAAGGCCGGATCGGCAATCGACTGGGCAGGGGCAGCCTGCACGCAGGTGAGGCTGGCCGCATACAGCGCGGCGGAGAGTAACAGACTACGTTTCAACGAAAGCATCCATGAAGTGAATGAGAAAAGTATGCGTATTTATACTACTAAACGGCGTATTGCAAAGGCCTGAACAGCATAACGATAGCGTGAAAAACGTAACCATGGGTAAATACAAACAATTTCGTTATTACCGATCTCATGTTTTGTGACATTGCGCTTATGATACTTGTCAGCTCATTTACTTTTCCGCGCAGGTGGCGGTTGACGGCGAACTAAAACCAGGCCGGCAGGTCTGATAATCCGTCGTCCACAGCAGTAGCGATAACTACAAGAAGGAAGCGTTATGTTTAAGTCGTTTTTCCCCAAACCGGGGCCCTTTTTCCTTTCGGCCTTTATTTGGGCCCTGATCGCTGTCATTTTCTGGCAGGCCGGTGGCGCTGACGGTTTTGCGCGTCTGGTCGGTGCCACAGGCGATGTGCCAATCAGCGCGGCGCGTTTCTGGTCGCCGGGCTATCTGCTCTTTTATGCTTATTACGCCTTCTGCATCGGGGCGTTTGCCCTGTTCTGGTTTATCTACTCGCCGCACCGCTGGCAGTACTGGTCGATTCTCGGCACCTCGCTGATTATCTTTGTCACCTGGTTTCTGGTGGAGGTCGGGGTGGCGGTCAACGCTTGGTATGCGCCGTTCTATGATCTGATCCAGACCGCGCTCAGCGCGCCGCACAAAGTCACTATTAACCAGTTTTATCATGAAGTCGGCGTGTTCCTCGGGATCGCGCTGATCGCCGTTGTTATTGGCGTGATGAATAATTTCTTTGTCAGCCACTACGTGTTCCGCTGGCGCACCGCGATGAACGAATACTATATGGCCCACTGGCAGCAGCTGCGCCATATCGAAGGTGCCGCCCAGCGTGTGCAGGAAGATACCATGCGCTTCGCATCCACCCTTGAAGATATGGGGGTCAGCTTTATCAACGCCATCATGACCCTGATCGCCTTCCTGCCGGTGCTGGTTACGCTGTCTGCCCACGTGCCGGAACTGCCAATTGTCGGCCATCTGCCGTACGGCCTGGTGATCGCTGCGATTGTCTGGTCGCTGATGGGTACGGGTCTGCTGGCGGCGGTGGGGATCAAACTGCCGGGGCTGGAGTTTAAAAACCAGCGCGTCGAAGCGGCCTACCGTAAAGAGCTGGTCTATGGCGAAGACGACGCCAGCCGCGCCTCGCCGCCGACGGTGCGCGAACTGTTCGGCGCGGTGCGTCGCAACTATTTCCGCCTCTATTTCCACTACATGTACTTCAACATCGCCCGCATCCTTTATCTGCAGGTGGATAACGTTTTCGGCTTGTTCCTGCTGTTCCCGTCGATTGTGGCCGGTACTATCACCCTGGGTCTGATGACGCAAATCACCAATGTGTTTGGTCAGGTACGAGGGTCGTTCCAGTATCTGATCAGCTCATGGACCACGCTGGTGGAGCTGATGTCCATCTATAAACGTTTACGCAGTTTTGAACGTGAGCTGGATGGTCAGGATCTACAGGAAGTGACCCATACGTTGAGCTAATACAGGGAGTCGTTATGTCTTTTATCGTACCGCGTGCATTACCCTTTTCGCTGCTTGCCGCCCTGGTGTTAGCCGGGTGTGCTGAGAGGGAAGCTGCGCCACTGAAAAAGGGCGAAAAGCCCGTCGATGTGGCCAGCGTCGTGCGGCAAAAAATGCCCGCCACGGTGAAAGACCGGGACCAGTGGGCCTCGGCGCTGGCAAAAACCTTTGAGAGCCAGAAGATTGCCCCCACCGAGGAGAATATCTGCTCGGTGTTGGCGGTGGCGCAGCAGGAGTCGCTGTATCAGTCCGATCCGGCGGTACCGGGGCTGAACAAAATCGCCTGGAAAGAGATCGATCGCCGGGCAGAAAAGCTGCACATCCCGGCGTTCCTGGTCCATACGGCGCTGAAAATCACCTCGCCGAACGGGAAAAGCTACAGCGAGCGGCTGGATACGGTGAAAACCGAGAAACAGCTGAGCGCCATCTTCGACGATATGATCGGTACGGTGCCGATGGGGCAGACCCTGTTTGGCTCCCTGAACCCGGTGCATACCGGTGGGCCAATGCAGGTCAGTATCGCCTTCGCGGAAAAGCATACCGACGGCTATCCGTGGAAAATCGAGAATACGGTGCGTCAGGAGGTCTTTTCCCTGCGCGGCGGCCTGTGGTTTGGCACCTACCATCTGCTGAACTATCCCGCCAGCTACGATGTGCCGCTCTACCGCTTTGCTGACTTCAACGCCGGCTGGTACGCCAGCCGCAATGCGGCATTCCAGAGTGCAGTCAGCCGCGCCAGCGGGGTGAAGCTGGCGCTGGACGGAGATCTGATCGTCTACGGCAGCAGCGAGGCAGGGAAGACGGAACTGGCGGTGCGTAAGCTTAAAAGCAAGCTGGATATGAGCGACAGTGAGATTCGCCAGCAGCTGGCGAAAGGCGACAGCCTGGCATTTGAGAAAACCGAACTTTATCAGCAGGTGTACAAGCTGGCGGAGCAGAAGAGCGGAAAGAAACTCCCGAAAGCGATATTACCGGGGATCCAGCTTGAGAGCCCGAAAATCACCCGCAATCTGACTACCGCCTGGTTTGCCCAGCGCGTTGACGATCGCCGGGCGAAGTGTATGGCGCTAAATTAGCGGTAGCGGCGCCAGCGCACGACCAGGGCAACGGCGCCCAACACCACCAGCCCCACAAGGAACGGGATCAGCCCGAATACGGTCCCGACGCCCAGCCCAATCTCCACGCGCGGGCGACCGGAGTCTTCGACCTGCATCAGGTGCTCATACACGCCGGGAGCATGCACAAGGATATTCAGCAGCTGTGAGCCTGCCCAGAAGCAGAACAGCACAAACAGAGCGTATGCGATATTTCCTGCCGTGGAGGTCTTAGGTTGTCTGGTGCTGAAAATCGGCTTCGACATAGTAAAGTCTGCCATAACTACCTCCGGAATGTTCTGCCTGGCTATATGCCTGTTGTACACGCTGAGTTTGACAGCTCATGGCGGATGTCAATATCGGAATGATGGTAATTTGGCCTGGAGAATTCTCCTGGATGTGCAATTTTTGCCGCGCATCACAGATTTTTTACTTAAGTGAAATTCACTCTCATTTCAGATTTTCCGCATACGCCGCAGACCTGACGACAAAACTGTGCGAGGATAGATTTTTTCTTCTGGAGCGACCATGAAACTGCCTGCCAAAATCCGCCGTGACTGGCACTTCTACGCCTTTGCTATTGGGCTGATTTTTATTCTGAACGGGGTGGTGGGGCTGCTGGGCTTCGAAGCGAAGGGCTGGCAAACCTATGCGGTAGGGCTGGTGACCTGGGTTATCAGTTTCTGGCTGGCAGGGTTTATCATTCGCCGTCGCCCGGAAGAGACGACGGCGAACGACGCGGATTAACCGTTAACGGAAATCTGTAGCGCGCTGTCAGCGGCATGTCGCTCCAGCGCCAGTTCAATCAGGCGGGTAATCAGATCCGGGTAGCTGAGGCCGCTGGCCTGCCACAGTTTCGGGTACATGCTGATGTTGGTGAAGCCTGGCAGCGTGTTGATTTCATTGATCACGACGCGATTATCTGCCGTTAAGAAGACATCGACACGCGCCATGCCGCGACAGCCCAGCGCCTGATACGCCTCGATGGCAATGGCGCGGATCGCGTCGTTCACCTCTGGATCCAGCGCGGCGGGCACCACCACCTGCGCGCCCTGGTCGTCGATGTATTTGGTGTCGTAAGAGTAGAAATCGCTGTTCAGCACCACTTCACCACAGGTGCTGGCCTGCGGGAAATCATTCCCCAGCACCGCGCACTCAATCTCACGGCCTTTGATTCCCTGTTCCACCACCACTTTGTGATCGAAGGTAAAGGCCAGACGCACCGCGTCGCTGAACTGCGCTTCGCTGTTCACTTTGCTGACGCCGACGGAGGAGCCCTGGTTCGCCGGTTTGACGAACAGCGGCAGGCCAAAGCGGGCGCTGAGATCGGCAAAGGTATGCTGGTCGCGGTTGGCGCGGGTCAGGGTGACAAAGGGGGCCACGTTCAGCCCGGCATCGCGCAGCAGGCGCTTGGTGACGTCCTTATCCATGCAGGCGGCGGAACCGAGCACGTCGGAGCCGACGAACGGCAGGTTAGCCATCCGCAGCATCCCCTGCAGGGAGCCGTCTTCGCCCAGCGTGCCGTGGACAATCGGGAAAATGACGTCGATCTGCGACAGTGTCTGCCCGGTACTGGCATTGATCAGCTGGCCCTGCATCACGCCTGGCACAGTGGCAACGCTAATCTCAGACGGGTTCAGCGCGATGTGCGCCGGATCGTCAGCGTTGAGCAGATAGCCCTGCTCGTCGTTAATGTGCCATTGACCCTGTTTATCAATGCCTAACAGCACGACCTCAAAGCGGCTCTTATCAATCGCGTTAACGATATTTTTGGCCGATTGCAGCGACACTTCGTGCTCGGCTGATTTTCCCCCAAAGACAATACCTACCCGCAACTTCGCCATCACTTCGCTCATCCACTCTGACTCAAAACGCTTACCCTATCACGATGCCCGGCGGAATTCGCCGCCTTCTGCCATAATGTTTTGGCACATTGTTTCAGGAGGGGGAGTGAAAGGGAAAAGCCTGATTATCTGTCTTGCTGTCATTGCTGCGGCCATCGCAAGCTACCGCTGGCTGCCGTCGTATTACAACCCCTTTGCCCCGCTATCTCTCGACGATCCTCCCGGGACCCTGACCCAGTTTAAGCTCAGACGCCTGTCCCCTGAGCATTGTGAAATACTGCTGGCGCAGGCCAATGCGCGCCAGCTGATCCGCACCCAGACGGTGGCCGACAGCACGGGAGAGTGTCCGCTGAACGACGTGGTGCGCGTGCGTAGCTTTGGCAGCGTCAGCCTCAGCAGCAGCTTTCTCGCCAGCTGCCCGCTGGCGCTCAGCTCGGCGCTGTTCGTCAACCAGCAGGCCCGGCCCCTTACCCAAACCATGATGGGCAGCAGCCTGTCGCGCATTGACCATCTTGGAAGCTTTGCCTGTCGGAACATCTATCATCGTCCGAATGCCCGGCGCAGCGAGCATGCCAGCGCCGAGGCGCTGGATATCAGCGGCTTTACGCTGGAGAACGGGCAGCGGATCTCGGTCCTGCGCGGCTGGCAAAGCGCCACCACCCAGCCATGGCTGCGGGCGCTGCTGGGGGCCAGCTGCGGCTACTTCGGCAATGCCCTCGGCCCGGATTACAATGCCGCCCACGCCAACCATTTTCATCTGGGCATGCGCGGTTTTGGCTACTGCCCGCAAAGTATAAATCACCAGACAAAAGGCAAAAATATGTGACATGTTTCACAGATATGATGACTGGGAAGATAAAACACCGAAGTCGCGGCAGGCGCATCTCTGATAACTTTCGGCGCAGCCTGAGTTGGTAATCTGATAGCGAATTCATGCAAAACGAAGACAGTATCCGCCTATGGAATCGTGGAAAGTTAACCTCATTTCGGTCTGGTTCGGTTGTTTTTTCACCGGTCTTGCCATCAGCCAGATTTTACCTTTTTTGCCGCTGTACGTGTCCCAGCTTGGCGTCTCGTCCCACGAGGCGCTGTCGATGTGGTCGGGCCTGACTTTCAGCGTCACGTTTCTGGTCTCGGCCATTGTCTCGCCAATGTGGGGCAGCCTGGCCGACCGCAAAGGGCGCAAGCTGATGCTGCTGCGCGCCTCGCTGGGAATGGCGATTGCGATCCTGCTCCAGGCTTTTGCCACTAACGTCTGGCAGCTGTTCCTGCTGCGTGCGCTGATGGGGCTGACCTCCGGCTATATCCCGAATGCCATGGCGCTGGTGGCCTCACAGGTGCCCCGGGAGCGCAGCGGCTGGGCCATCAGTACCCTGTCGACGGCGCAGATCAGCGGCGTGATCGGCGGCCCGCTGATGGGGGGCTTTCTGGCTGACCACGTGGGGCTGCGCGCGGTGTTCCTCATCACCGCGGTCCTGCTGGTGATCAGCTTTCTGGTGACGCTGTTTCTGATTAAAGAGGGGGCTCGCCCGACGACGAGCAAAGCGGAGCGGCTGAGCGGTAAGGCGGTGTTTGCCTCGCTACCCTACCCATGGCTGATGATCAGCCTGTTTATCACCACTATGGTGATCCAGCTCTGTAACGGTTCGGTAGGGCCGATCCTCGCACTGTTTATTCAGTCGATGGCGCCGGACAGCAACAATATCGCCTTCCTCAGCGGGATGATTGCCGCCGTGCCGGGCATCTCCGCGCTGATGTCTGCCCCGCGTCTGGGCAAGCTGGGGGATCGCATCGGCACCGGTCGCATTCTGATGGCGACGCTTATCGTGGCGGTGGTGCTCTTTTTTGCCATGTCCTTTGTTACCACCCCCTTCCAGCTTGGGGTGCTGCGCTTCCTGCTGGGCTTTGCCGATGGTGCCATGCTGCCTGCCGTACAGACGCTGCTGATTAAATACTCCAGCGATCGGGTAACCGGGCGGATCTTCGGTTATAACCAGTCGTTTATGTATCTGGGGAACGTCGCCGGTCCGCTGATGGGGGCGGCAGTCTCGGCGATGGCCGGATTCCGCTGGGTGTTTGCCGCCACCGCGGTGGTGGTCTTACTGAATATAATCCAGCTGGCATGGGCCATGCGGCGGCGACGCCAGCAGGAAGCCAGCATTCGGGGGAATAAGCGGTTGTAGCCTTGCTGTATAATATATTTAAGCAGGGCTGTCATTATCTTTTATTTGAAATGGCGGTTCTGCTTTTATTTTGCACTGCCTCGACGCTTTAATTTAATTTAAAGTGCCTCTTTCCCGGCTGCCCGGCAGATTAATTTATCAGGAGTGTGTTGTCCGGCTAAAAATAGTACTTTTAACTACTTTGCAAGCCTCAGGCATAATGATAACGTCGGAAAAAATCTCATAAGGAAATAGCGCTGTGAAAAATCTCATTGCTGAGTTGTTGCTGAAGCTTGCACAAAAGGAAGAAGAGTCAAAAGAGCTGGTGGCCCAGGTCGAAGCGTTAGAAATTGTGGTAACCGCGCTGTTACGACAGATGGCGCAAAGTGAGCAGCAGGCGCTGATTGATAGCGTGGAAGGCGCGCTGGATGAGGCCCGACCAGACACACAGGTCTCTGAGCAGGACAGCGAAATGCTGCAGCAATACGTAAAAAAGCTGTTACGGCACCCGCGCAACTGAACGGTCATCTGACGTAATTTCATGTCATAGAACCGTCACATCGGTTGCCTATAGTCGCTCTGTTTTATTTTTTTATGTATTTCTACATGGAAAAAATAAGTGAAACAGAGCGCACTTTATATTGCATTACTGTCCCTGTTATTTACCCCCACAATTTATGCTGAAACTGTGGCATCGACCAGGGTTCTGGATAATCGTGCCGCTCAGGGTGATATCACCCAGCCTGCCCCTGACAGGGCAATATATCCACTATGTGCCTGATAAAAAATCCGGCAAGCCAGATGGCGTCACCGACTCCACTGCCCGGCACGAAAAAACACCTAACGGGTGGTTTTTTCAGCAGCACGAACCAGACTTACTGTGATCATCCACAGAAGGAAAGTGCTATGAAAATCACACTGCTGGTTACGCTGCTCTTTGGTCTGTTTTCTCTTACCCCGGTGGGGGCCCAGGATAAACAGCAAACCCCGCAGCAGCAACGTATGACCACCTGCAATCAACAGGCCACCGCCCAGGCGCTGAAGGGCGATTCCCGTAAGACCTATATGAGCGACTGCCTGAAAAACGCCTCCTCTAAACCCGGCGAAAAAAGCCTGACGCCGCAGCAACAAAGGATGCGCGAATGCAACAGTCAGGCGACCCAACAATCCCTTAAAGGCGACGATCGAAATAAGTTTATGAGTGCCTGTCTGAAGAAAAACGGCTAGTTCAAACGGGTGAGCGAGCCCGGTGGCTCACCCGAAATATCATACTTAGCCTTGAGTAAGCCTTTCTATAATTTGGGAAAATGCTTTTGAGTGTTCCCAAAAATTATGAATGATGAAAACTTTTACAGCAAAGTCTATGCCCGGGAAGGAATGAGTCAGGCGCATTCAGCGGATGAGTATCACCGTGCGGGTATCCGACTGGCTCGTCGGCTGCGTTGGCCGCGAGCGGTGGGGCTGGGCATTCTCTTCTTACCGATTGCCAGCGTGCTGGTCGCGCAGCCGGTCAACGGTGTCTGGTGGCTGCTGCTGGTTGGCTGGGCGTTTGTCTGGCCCCATCTGGCCTGGCAATTAGCAGCGCGTTCTACCGATCCCTATAACGGCGAGATGTTTAACCTCAAAGTCGACGCCATTGTGGCCGGGGTCTGGATTGGGGTGATGGGAATTAATGCCATGCCAAGCGCGGCGCTGGTTATGATGATAAGCATGAACCTTATTGGCGTGGGCGGGATCCGGCTGTACGGCCCCGGGGTGATGATGACCGCACTGGCGGCGCTGGTCTCCCTGCAGCTCACGCGCGTGACGCCGGACTACGTCAGCACGCCGCTGGAACTCTGGCTCGCGCTGCCGGTGATCGTCTTTTACCCGATGCTGTTTGCCTGGGTGAGTTTCCATACGACGAGTCGTCTGGTGGAACATAAGCGCCGGCTTGAGCTGATGAGTACTCTTGATGGCATGACGGGGGTGTTTAATCGTCGCCACTGGGAAGTTTTGCTGCGCACGGAATATGAAAACTGCCGCCGCTATCACCGTAGCGCCACGCTCCTGCTGATCGATATCGATCACTTCAAGAGCATTAACGATACCTGGGGCCACGACGTTGGCGATCAGGCGATTGTCGCCGTCACCCGGCAGCTACAGCTCACGCTACGCGCCAGCGATATGATTGGCCGCTTTGGCGGGGATGAGTTCGCGGTGATCATGAGCGGCACGCAGGCGGAAAGCGCCATTGCGGCAATGTCGCGGGTACACGAACGGCTGGTAGATTTACATCTGCCGGGATCGCTCCAGGTAAAGATATCCATCAGCGTCGGCGTAGCGCCGCTCACGACGTCGATGGTGCATTATCAGGAGTGGCTTAAAGCGGCGGATATCGCGCTCTACAAAGCGAAAAATGCCGGACGTAACCGCACCGAAGTGGCGGCCTGACGTCCGGCAGTCGGTCAGGACTTACTCAGCAGCTCTGATTTTTCCATGCACTTATTCATGGCTTCAATGACGGCGGCACGGAAGCCGCGCTCCTCCAGCACCCGCACTGCTTCAATAGTGGTGCCGCCCGGGGAGCAGACCATATCTTTCAGCTCGCCCGGATGTTTACCGGTTTCGAGCACCATTTTGGCTGAGCCCATCACCGCCTGCGCGGCAAATTTATAGGCCTGCGCGCGCGGCATCCCGCCGAGAACGGCCGCATCGGCCATCGCTTCGATAAACATAAATACGTAGGCGGGTGCCGACCCGCTGACCCCGACCACCGGGTGGATCATCGCCTCGGCAATCACCTCGGCTTCCCCGAAACAGCGGAAAATGTTGATCACATCGGCCACCTCTTCGGCGGTCACCAGCGCGTTAGGGGTGATGGAGGTCATGCCCGCATTGACCAGCGACGGCGTGTTAGGCATGGCGCGAACGATTTTACGATCATGTCCCAGCGCGCGCGCCAGCTGATCGAGGGTGACGCCTGCGGCGATGGAGACCACCAGCGTCTCTTTATTCAGGCTGGAGGTGATATCGCTCAGGACTTTCACCATCATGTTCGGCTTCACTGCCCCGAAGACGATATCGGCTACCTGCGCCACTTCCTGAGCGCTTTGCGCGGCGTTGATCCCGTACTGGTCGTGCAGGGCGGCGACTTTGTCCGGCGAGGGGGTATAGACCCAAATCTGGCCAGGCAGGACCTGACCGCTGGCAATCAGACCGCCGAGAATGGCTTTGCCCATATTACCGCAGCCGATAAAACCGATTTTCTTCTCCATCACGTCTCCCTCTTAAACTTTGTTATGATTGTGGAACTTTAGCCTATCAGGTTTTATTACGCAGCATTATATGCCGGAGAGAGAAGATGGCGATTTGGGTGGATGCCGATGCGTGTCCGAATGTCATTAAAGAGATCCTGTTTCGTGCCGCCGAGCGCGTCCAGATGCCGATGACGCTGGTGGCGAATCAGACCCTGCGCGTGCCGCCGTCCCGCTTTATTCGCACCCTGCGGGTACCGGCCGGTTTTGACGTGGCCGATAACGAAATCGTGCGTCTGTGCAGCGCCGACGACCTGGTGATCACCGCCGATATCCCGCTGGCGGCAGAAGTGCTGGAGAAAGGGGCGGCGGCACTGAACCCGCGCGGGGAACGTTACTCCCCGGCCACCATTCGCGAAAAGCTGACGATGCGCGATTTTATGGATACCTTGCGTGCCAGCGGCGTGCAGACCGGCGGGCCGGACAGTTTATCCCCGCGCGACAGGCAGCTGTTTGCCGCCGAGCTCGATAAATGGCTGCTGGAAGTGAAGCGCCGCCAGGGTTAATCATCACCATGACATATGATTTGACCAGGATTACCCTGTTCCGGGGTTGTCAGCGGCGGGTGGCTTCAGGTAAGGTGAGCGCACCATTCAGTGCCATTATTTCTTTACAGAATCCCCCTTTGTATATCCGGGGTTGACTGGAATGTCATTTTAATACCACATCTGGTGTAATAATATTTTTACGATTAACTTATGTACTAGTTTAATGGTATCATTGCACGCTTTTCGACTTTACCTACCGCATGTGCGCGGCCTCAAAGGGAACTCCTGGTTATGACCCAGCCTATTTTTTTAATTGGCCCCCGCGGCTGTGGAAAAACAACCGTCGGTCTGGAACTGGCTCGTCTGTGCCAGAGCGAATTTGTCGACACCGATCACTGGTTGCAGACCCACGCCGGTCAAAGCATTGCCGAGATCGTTGAGCAGGAAGGGTGGGAGAGTTTCCGCGCCCGCGAAACGGCGACCCTCGAGGCGGTGACGGCGGGTTCCGGCATTATTGCTACCGGCGGCGGCATTATTCTGTCGGCCTGGAACCGGCAGTTTATGCGCGAAAAGGGTACTGTGATTTACCTTAGCGCGCCGGTGCCGGTTCTGGTTGAACGCCTCGAAGCCTTCCCGGAAGAGGGCCAGCGCCCGACCCTGACCGGCAAGCCCATCAGCGAAGAGGTGAGTGCGGTGCTGGCAGAGCGCGACGCCCTCTATCGCGAAGCCGCTCACCACGTCGTCGATGCTTCGCTGCCACCGGCCCAGGTGGTACAAAACATCGTAATCGCACTGCATCTGGCATGCGCCAGCTAACTGATGTCTATACTGATAGTTCAGCCATTAAAAAAAGGATGAACTATGCCAACCAGACCTCCCTATCCGCGTGAAGCCCGTATCGTTGCCGTTGAAAAAGGCGCGACGGGCCAGACTGTCACCTGGTATCAGCTGCGTGCTGACCACCCAAAACCCGATTCGCTGATCAGCGAGCACGAAACGGAGCTCGAAGCGCAGGATGCCAAAGTGCGTTACGAAGACCCGGATAAGGCCTGATCAAAATCTGAAAGCGGAAAAAACCGAACGCTAATCACACTATTTAAAAAGCGATAACCTTAAACGGAGGGTAATGTACAGGTTTTACAGACACATCCTGTCAGGCTCGCGGATCTTTACATTCCGGTACGTTAATCTGCTGCTACGCTTTTCAGCACTTTTTCCTGAACAGCGCACTGTACAGCGAAGCGAGCCTGTCTCTGTGTCACGGTCGGTGGTAGTAAAGAAAGGCGAGAATGATGAAAGCGACGTTGGCGATCCTCACCATTGGGGTAGTCCCGGTAAGCGAAGTGCTCCCGCTCTTAACGGAGCATATCTCTGAACAACAGATCACGCACCACAGTCTGCTCGGTACGCTGAGCAGGGAAGAGGTCATGGAAGACTACGCCCCTGAACCGGGTGAGGCGCTGCTGCCAACCCTGCTCAGCGACGGCGAGCTGGGCAACGTTTCGCTGCCAAAGATCGAACGCGCCCTGCAGAGCGTGATTGAAGTCCTCGATAACCGGGACTATGAGGTGATCCTGTTGATGAGCACGGCGCCTGTCACCGGTCTCGTTGCCCGTAATGCGATCCTGCTTGAGCCGATGCGGATCATCCCGCCGCTGGTGGGATCGATTGTCGACAGCCATCAGGTGGGGGTGATCGTGCCGATCCCCGAACTGCTGGAAAACCAGTCGCATAAGTGGCGTGGGCTGGTGAATACCCCACTGCTCGCCGTGGCCAATCCATTCTGGGACAGCGAAACAAAACTGATCGCCGCCGGGCGCGATCTGCTGGAGCGCGGCGCGGATGTGCTGATGCTCGATTGCCTCGGTTTCCATCAACGTCACCGCGATTTACTGCAAAAAACCCTGGATGTGCCGGTGCTGCTGTCAAACGTGCTGGTCGCCCGGCTGGCCTCGGAATTGCTGGTCTGATGATTTTGCGTGACAGGCATGGAGCGTCACCCCTATATTGGATTCACATCCAATGACAATAAGGACCCGTCCATGCTTCAGAGTAATGAATACTTTTCCGGTAAAGTGAAGTCCATTGGTTTTACCAGCAGCATTACTGGCCGTGCCAGTGTTGGCGTGATGGCGGAAGGGGAGTATGCCTTCGGTACCGCGCAGCCTGAAGAGATGACCGTGGTCAGCGGTTCACTGAAAGTGTTATTGCCGGGGGAAACCGAGTGGAAGGTCTATAACCCGGGCGATGTTTTCAACGTGCCAGGCCACAGCGAATTCCATCTGCAGGTGGCTGAGCCTGCGTCCTATCTGTGTCGTTATCTGTAAAAAAAGAGCCGGGTTAACCCGGCCCCTGTTTCTGGCATAAAGCCTGGCATGAAGCATTAACGCTGTGCTTCGCCGCCTAGCCCTTCCACCACGCTCTGAATCAACGCCGCCAGTTCACCCGTCATCAGAATGAAATCAGCATCAAAACGCTGGGCATAGTCGTCCCGGTCGATATCGTCGTTCTGATCGCGCAGCTCATCGGAGAACTTCAGGCGCTTGATGGAGCCATCGTCACACATCATGAACTGAATACGCTGCTGCCAGTCGAGTGCCAGCTTGGTCACCAGCTTGCCGGCTTCGATATGCACCGCGATCTCGTCGCTGACCAGCTCCTGCTTCTTGGCGCGGATCACGCCGCCGTCTTCAAGGATCGCTTTCAGCTCGGCTTCGTCCAGCAGCTGCAAACCCTGCGGGACGTTGTTGGCCCGCACCCATTCGGTGAGGGTCAGCTCGATCGGGTTTTCCATCGTCAGCGGCACCACCGGCAGTGAACCGAGGCTTTTACGCAGCAATGCCAGCGTATCTTCCGCTTTTTTGGCGCTGGCGCAGTCGACCATAATCAGGCCGTTAACCGTGTCGATCCACATCATTGTCTGGCTGAAGCGGCTAAAGGCACGCGGCAGCAACGAATGCAGAACTTCATCTTTCAGCGAATCTTTTTCCGTTTTTTTCAGCTTACGGCCCTGTTCGGCTTCCAGCTTGAAAATTTTGGCTTCCAGCGCCTGTTTCACTACTGGCGTCGGCAGGATCTTCTCTTCCTTACGCGCGCAGATAATGATTTGACCATTGGTGGTGTGGGTCAGCGCATCGCTCTGTGATCCCATAGGCGGAACCCATCCGGTTTTCGCCATGTCCTGGCTGCCACACGGGGTAAATGCGTAAAGGTCTAACTGTTTTTCCATCTCGTCGGCGCGCAGCTCGATGTCGCGGCTGAGACGGTAAACCATCAAATTTTTGAACCACAGCATGATAATTTCCACGGTCTTGTCGTTTAATTCAGCGGGCATGATAGCGAATTGTCGCATCGCTTGCATTGCTAATCGGGTAGCAGGCTTCTACTCTGTTGATAATCAAAAAAATGAGGAACGTCCTGTGCGAATTGGTATTGATCTCGGCGGCACCAAAACAGAAGTCATTGCCCTGGGCGAGCAGGGGGAACAGCTGTTCCGCCATCGCCTGCCGACCCCGCGCGATGATTACCGGCAGACCATTGAAACCATTGCTAGCCTGGTGGAGAAGGCCGAAAAGGCCACCGGCCAGACGGGCACGGTGGGCATGGGCATTCCAGGTTCGATTTCGCCCTATACCGGGGTGGTGAAAAATGCTAACTCCACCTGGCTTAACGGCCAGCCCTTCGACCGCGATTTAAGCCAGCGCCTGAACCGGGAAGTGCGGCTGGCGAACGACGCCAACTGCCTGGCAGTATCGGAGGCGATCGACGGCGCGGCAGCGGGGGCGCAGACGGTATTCGCGGTAATCATCGGCACCGGCTGTGGGGCAGGCGTGGCCTTTGGTGGCCGGGCCCATATCGGCGGCAACGGCACCGCAGGCGAGTGGGGACATAACCCGCTGCCGTGGATGGATGAGGACGAGCTGAAGTACCGCGCCGAAGTGCCGTGCTACTGCGGAAAACAGGGCTGTATCGAAACCTTTATTTCCGGCACCGGTTTCGCCACCGATTATCGTCGTCTGAGCGGACATCCGCTGAAAGGCAATGAGATCATGCGTCTGGTGGAAGAGCAGGACGCCGTTGCGGAGCTGGCCTTCAGCCGCTACGAAATGCGGCTGGCTAAATCGCTGGCGCACGTAGTGAATATTCTCGATCCGGACGTGATCGTGCTGGGCGGCGGAATGAGCAACGTGGATCGCCTCTATACCACCGTACCGCAGCTGGTGAAGCAGTGGGTGTTTGGCGGTGAATGTGAAACGCCGATCCGCAAAGCGGTACACGGCGACTCCAGCGGCGTGCGCGGCGCCGCCTGGTTATGGCCACACTGATCGTGTGAATGCCGGGCGGCGCTGCGCTTGCCCGGCCTACGAAACGGCAAATTCTTTATCCAGTCTGCTGTACCCTAGCCCGTTAATTTTCTTCACTTTGATCTGTACCGGAATGCGCTCTTTCATCGCCTCGACGTGGCTAATGACGCCGATGGTTTTGCCGCTGGCATTCAGTGCATCCAGGGCATCCAGAGCGGTATCCAGCGTTTCGCTGTCCAGGGTGCCGAAACCCTCATCAAGGAACAGCGAGTCAATCTGCGTTTTGTGGCTCACCAGGTCGGAGAGCGCCAGCGCCAGCGCCAGACTCACGAGGAAACTTTCGCCGCCGGAAAGGGTGCGGGTATCGCGCACGGCATCCGCCTGCCAGGTATCTACCACTTCCAGCTCCAGCGCGTCGCTGGCCTTGCGTTGCAGGAGGTAGCGGCCATGCAGGCGGGTCAGCTGCTGGTTGGCGAGCCACACCAGGTTGTCGAGGGTTAAGCCCTGGGCAAACTTACGGAAGCGATCCCCCTCTTTAGAACCGATCAGCGCGTTGAGATAACCCCAGTCATCCGCCAGCCGGGCTGCGGCCGCAATTTCCTGCATCAGCGCCTGCTGGTGCAGGCGGTTATCGCTGTCCTGCTTGAGCTGCTGGCGGATCTCCCCCTGGCGGGTGGTGTTTTCACGCAGCTTCTGCGCGAGCTGCTGTAGCTGCGCCTGTAAAAGCTGCACGTCTGTCGTCAGGTTGTCCGGGCGATGTTCCAGATGTTCCTTCAGGCGCTGACCGGCCTGCTGAAGCAGCGCCGTGGCCTGCTGGATCTGATTTTCCAGAGTCTGTTTCAGCTGCTCGAGACGGTGAAGGGTCGCATCATCCAGCAGGGCCGCGAGAAACGCCTCGCGATCGCTGAAGACGCTGGCGGCCAGCGCGGCGGCAAACTGTTCCTGGGCGTGTTGCAGGCGTTCACTTTCCAGCCTGAACTGCTGTTGCAGGGTGGCAAGCTGGCTGCGCAGGGAGACGCATTCGGTATGAATTTCGCGCCAGTTTTCCGGAATAACGCTTTCTGCTTCAATGGTCTCCGCCACCGGAAGGGTCTCCAGCAGCGGCGTCAGGGCAGCCATGCGTTCCCGCAGGGCGCTATGCTGGGACTGCAGCGCCTGCCAGTGCTGCGCCTCTTTTTCACGTTCCGCGAGCCAGGCCGGCTCCCCGCCGTCCTCAGGCATCGCCAGCGACAATTCCTGGAGGGATTTCTCCATAGTGGTGCGGGTTGCCGCCAGCTGCTGGAGATAGCTTTGCTCCTGGGCTTCCTCATCTGTTAGCTGGTTTTGCAGCGCCAGGCGCTGGCTAAGCTGGTAAAGCTGCTGCTCGTACTGCTCCTGCTGATTCAGCCAGGGAGCGATATCATCCTGAATATTCAACGTCACCGTCAGGGAAGCGCAAACCTGCTGCCACTCCTCGGTGAGCGCCTGCGCGTCCCGGGCCAGCGTCTGCGCCTCGTCTGTTTCCCGCTGCAGCTGGGTGGTGAGGGCATTCACCTGGCCCAGCAGCAGCAGGCCTTCCTCTTTGAGGGCGGCGACCTCTTTTTCCATCGCGTCCCGGCGGCGCTGGTTTTCCGTGAGCGCTAAGGCCTGGTACTGCGCGATCGCCGGATGTTCGGTGGAGCCACAGAGCAGGCAGGGTTTTCCGGATTCCAGTTCGGCCCGATAGCTCTCCAGCTTCTTGATCTTCTCTTCCTGCTCGCACAGGACTTTCAGATCGAGATAGTGCTGGTTTTTCTCTTTGTACTGCTGGCGGCGCAGCGTCAGCGTTTCGTTGAGTTTTGCCAGCTCGCCCTGCGCCTTTTGCACGCTTTCGTTATTCTGGCTGAGGCGCTTTTGCAGAGGCTGATAGCGGGCATGCAAGGTGGTCAGACGCTGGCGCGCCGCGCGGGCCTGGTTTTGCAGCGCCATTTCGGCGGTGACTTGTTCCGCCGTGAGCGTCAGCCTGTTTTCCGGCAGACCTGCCAGCTTCTGCCGTAATTCCGCAATACGCCGGGTCAGCGTCGCGAGCTGCGTTTTATCGCGATTCAGCTGGGTAAAGTGTGCACGCCAGCCTGCCATCTCCTGACCCCACTGGCGCAAGCGGTCGTGGTCGGCCAGCCACTGCGTCAGGGTGGTGAGCTCGGTCTGCAGCTGTTCCTGCGCACGCAGTGCTCCGTTGCGGATCCGCGCGCGCAGCGCCTCGCTGGACTGTAAGCGAGTATTCACATCCAGCATCTGCTGTTCCGTTTGCGCCAGGCGGATGCTCTGCTCCTGCTGCCGCTCCCACTGCGGACGCAGCAGGGCGGCGGGCTGGGCCAGATGCAGCTTTTCCAGCTCTGGCGTAGCGTCGGCCAGGGCCTGCTGCGCCTGCTGCCGGGCGGCCATCGACCGTTGCTGCTCACGCAACAGCTCATCGTGGCGGGTCAGCCAGTGAAAATCTTTCTGCTGCGCTTCCTGTTGAGCCAGCAGCTGTTGTTCTTCGTCAGTGAGTACCTGCAAACCTTGCTGAAGTTGCAGTTGCTGCTCGTCGCTGAGTAATACCACGCCGGCGGCCTGAGCTTCACGTCTTTCCAGCTCGCTGCGCGCCGCTTTGTGTTTTTCAAATACCATCGCCGAAATCTGGCCGTAAATTTCGGTGCCGGTCAGCTCCTCCAGCAGCTCGGCGCGCTCTTTCGGCCTGGCGTTGAGGAAAGCGGCAAATTGCCCCTGGGAGAGCAGCATCGAGCGGGTAAAGCGGTCATAGTCCAGCCCGGTCAGCGAGGCGACAAGCTCCAGCTTATCTTTCACTTTATCCGCGAGGATTTTGCCGTCCTCGCACTGGGCCAGCTCCACGCGCGGCACCTGGAGATTACCGTCCGGCTGATTGCGCGCCCGGTTCTGACTCCAGAAGGCGCGATAGGCCACCCCTTTCACCTCAAACTCCACCTCCGCCAGACACTCGGCGGTGTCACGGGTCATCAGATCGTTCTGCGATTGCGATACGGTGTTGAGGCGCGGCGTCTCGTGGTAGAGCGCGAGGCAGATGGCATCCAGCAGGGTCGTTTTCCCGGCGCCGGTAGGGCCGGTGATGGCAAACAGGCCGTTGCTGAGGAAGGGCTCGGCGGTAAAATCGATTTTCCATTCGCCCTTGAGCGAGTTGAGGTTTTTCAGGCGCAGGCTGAGAATTTTCATGCGTTATCCTCCTCGTTATCCAGGGCGTGCAGCGCATGGCTGAACAGCTCGTTTAACCGGGTTCGCTGGGCGTCGTCGAGGGTCTCCTGCGCCAGGCGGCGTTCGAACACCTCTTCCACGCGCAGCTCACTGAGGGTTTCACGCAGGCTGTTGGCGAGGAGCTTCTCGCGCAGCTCTCGACTGCGCCGCACCAGCAGCACCTCCACCGGCAGATCTTCCGTCAGGCGCTGAATCTTACGCTGCATGTCGTGCAGGTACTCCTCGGTGGCAATTTCGATATCCAGCCAGACGGGGGGCGTCTGCTCCACGCCGCGCCACTGCTCCAGCTGGGCGGCGATGGCCGCCAGATCGCCCTTCAGCACCGCCAGCGGTTGGGTGATGGGCACCTCCAGAGATTCAACGGCGCTGAGCTTACCCTGGTCAAAACTCACCAGATGCACGCATTTGCTTTTGCCGGTTTCGTCAAAGCTGAGGGGGATAGGGGATCCGCAGTAGCGAATGTGGTCGCAGCCGCCAATCTTCTGGGCGCGGTGGATATGGCCCAGCGCGATATAGTCCGCCGCCGGGAAATGCTGGGCGGGGAAGGCATCCAGCGTCCCGATATAGATGTCACGTACTGCGTCACTTTTACTGGCGCCGACGGTGGTGAGGTGCCCGGTGGCGATAATCGGCAGGACGCTGTCGCCGCGAAGCTGGCAGGCGGCGGTATACTGATCGGCATAATAGTGGGTGATGGCGGCTAACAGCTGCTGCTGTTTCTCCATCCCCGAGAGGCCCGCCTGGCTTTTCATCACGTCGCGAGGACGTAAGAACGGGATCGGACAGAGCACCGCTCCGGGGGTACCGTCGCGTTTGTGCAGAATTTGCGGCCCGTGACCGGCGCTGGCGACCACGGTGGTGTTGAGAAACGCCAGAATCTCACGGGATTCATTCAGCGTGGCCACGGAATCATGATTGCCCGCAACAATCACCAGATGGCAGCCGGTCTTCTGCAGATTGACCACGAAACGGTTATACAGCTCTCGCGCATAGCTGGGCGGCGATCCGGTGTCGAAGATGTCCCCGGCCACGAGGATGGCATCCACCTGGTGAGATTGTGCCATCTCAAGCAGCCAGTTGAGAAACGCTTCATGTTCGGCGGCGCGGCTTTTACTGTAAAAGTTTTGTCCCAGATGCCAGTCCGAGGTGTGAAGTATGCGCATAACAGATCCGTGGCAAAAAAAAGTAAGCGGGATTATAAACATTCAGGGGAAGGAAGATAACCGCTACAATCAGGGCGGCCAGAAAACAACGGCTTGCCTTTATTGGTGGGCAGGTTTTTCATAAATCTGTCATAAATCTGACGCATAATGACGCCGTATTACAAACATGTAACCTAAATAAGACAGGGCTAAGTATGGCGAGACGTATTCTGGTCGTAGAAGATGAAGCACCCATTCGTGAAATGGTCTGTTTCGTGCTCGAACAAAATGGCTTTCAACCGGTGGAAGCCGAAGATTACGACAGCGCGGTGAATCAGCTCAACGAACCCTGGCCCGATCTGATCCTGCTCGACTGGATGTTGCCCGGCGGCTCTGGTCTGCAATTCATCAAACATATCAAACGTGAAGCCTTAACCCGCGATATCCCGGTGATGATGTTGACGGCCCGCGGCGAAGAGGAAGATCGCGTTCGCGGTCTGGAGACCGGGGCGGATGACTACATTACCAAACCTTTCTCCCCGAAAGAGCTGGTGGCGCGTATCAAGGCGGTGATGCGCCGTATTTCACCGATGGCGGTGGAAGAGGTGATTGAGATGCAGGGCCTGAGCCTGGATCCTACTTCGCACCGCGTGATGACCGGTGAAAATCCTCTCGATATGGGACCGACCGAATTCAAACTGCTGCACTTCTTCATGACCCACCCGGAACGCGTCTACAGCCGCGAGCAGTTGCTCAATAATGTCTGGGGCACTAACGTGTATGTTGAAGACCGGACGGTGGATGTGCATATTCGTCGTCTGCGTAAGGCCCTGGAAACCAGCGGTCACGATCGCATGGTACAGACCGTCCGCGGCACGGGTTATCGTTTCTCAACCCGTTTCTGAACAATGACAGGAGTGTGACGCGTGCTGGAACGTCTGTCATGGAAAAGGCTCTGTTTTGAACTGGTCCTTTGCTGTATCCCGGCCCTGATCCTCGGGGCCGTTTTCGGTTATTTACCCTGGTTTTTGCTGACAGCAGTCACGGGATTGCTGATCTGGCACTTCTGGAATCTGCTCCGCCTCTCATGGTGGCTGTGGGTTGACAGAAGTATGACCCCACCGCCAGGCAGCGGCAGCTGGGAACCCCTTCTGTATGGCCTGCACCAGATGCAGATGCGTAATAAAAAACGCCGACGCGAGCTAGGTAGCCTGATCAAACGCTTTCGCAGTGGTGCGGAATCTCTGCCGGATGCGGTGGTGCTCACCACCGAAGAGGGAGCGATGTTCTGGTGTAACGGACTGGCGCAACAGCTGCTGGGCCTGCGCTGGCCTGACGATAATGGACAGAACATCCTCAACCTGCTGCGCTACCCCGAGTTCGCGCAGTATCTGAAGAAACGCGATTTCACCCGCCCGCACAATCTGGTGCTGAACAACGGTCGCCATCTGGAGATCCGCGTCATGCCCTACAGCGACAAACAGTGGCTGATGGTGGCACGCGATGTGACGCAAATGCACCAGCTGGAAGGGGCGCGGCGCAACTTCTTCGCCAACGTCAGCCATGAGTTACGCACCCCGCTGACGGTGTTGCAGGGCTATCTGGAGATGATGCAGGAGCAGACCCTGGAAGGCGCGCCGCGGGAAAAAGCGCTCCAGACCATGCGCGAGCAGACGCAGCGCATGGAGGGGCTGGTGAAGCAGCTGCTGACCCTCTCCCGTATTGAGGCTGCGCCAACCCTGGCGCTCAACGAAACCATCGACGTGCCGATGATGTTGCGGATGTTAGAGCGCGAGGCGCAAACCCTGAGCCAGCAGCAACATCAGCTCACCTTCGAGGTAGATAACAGCCTCAAAGTGCGCGGCAGTACCGATGAGCTGCGCAGCGCCATCTCCAACCTGGTCTATAACGCGGTGAATCACACTCCGGCGGGAACCCACATCACCGTGCGCTGGCAGCATGCGCCCACGGGGGCGGAGTTCAGCGTGGAAGACAATGGCCCGGGTATCGGTCCGGAGCACATTCCCCGTCTTACCGAGCGTTTTTATCGGGTGGATAAAGCCCGTTCTCGCCAGACGGGCGGCAGCGGACTGGGGCTGGCTATCGTGAAGCACGCCATCAATCACCACGACAGCCGTCTCGATATCGTCAGCACGCCGGGCAAAAGTACGCGTTTCAGTTTCGTGATCCCGGAACGTTTGATTGCCAGTAACAGCGCCTGACGCCCCTCCTGTAATCAGATATTGCCACAGGCCAGCGTAAGCTGGCCTGTTTGCTTTGCAGTCAACCGAAGCGCGGGTAAATTTTATACGCCTGATGCTTTTTTGTTCGCATGATTAGCCATGGGTTTTTCTGATAATTGGTGTAATGTTTCAGGTCTTACTTTCAACCTGGCATATTGTTCTGGTTTTGCGATCCCATATTGCCTTTAAACGTTATAAGCGTTTAAATTGCCCTCCTGATATTGTCGGACAGACTGTATTTGCGTGGTAAATCGAAAAAATATTCCTGACCACGGCAGCAGGGGAGCATTTCCCGCTGAAATTGCACATTTTTTCCGCTGTTTTGTTCCGCATGGGATAGCGAAAAATTCAACGTTTTCAACACCACATCCACAGGCAGTAAGGTTTTATGACCCATCAATTGAAATCGCGCGATATCATCGCACTGGGCTTTATGACATTTGCGCTGTTCGTTGGCGCGGGCAACATCATCTTTCCACCAATGGTGGGTCTTCAGGCGGGTGAACACGTCTGGACCGCGGCGATCGGCTTTCTGATCACCGCAGTGGGCCTGCCGGTACTGACCGTCGTGGCGCTGGCGAAAGTAGGCGGCGGCGTCGACAGCCTCAGCGCGCCAATTGGTAAAGTCGCCGGGGTGATGCTGGCCGTGGTCTGCTACCTGGCGATCGGTCCGCTGTTTGCGACCCCGCGTACCGCGACCGTCTCCTTCGAAGTGGGAATTGCCCCGCTGACCGGCGATGGCCCGCTGCCGCTGTTTATCTACAGCCTGGTCTATTTCGCCATCGTGATCCTGGTGTCGCTCTATCCTGGCAAGCTGCTGGATACCGTGGGCAACTTCCTGGCCCCAATGAAGATTCTGGCCCTGTTGGTGCTGGCTGTAGCGGCGATTGTCTGGCCTGCTGGCCCGCTGAGCTCCGCCACCGAAGCCTATCAGAACGCCGCTTTCTCTAACGGTTTCGTGAACGGTTACCTGACCATGGATACGCTGGGCGCAATGGCATTCGGTATCGTGATCGTTAACGCTGCGCGTTCCCGCGGCGTGACCGAAGCGCGTCTGCTGACCCGCTACACCGTCTGGGCTGGCCTGATGGCGGGCGCTGGGCTGGCGCTGCTCTATCTGGCGCTGTTCCGTCTGGGTTCCGACAGCAGCGTGCTGGTTGACCAGGGCGCGAACGGTGCGGCTATTCTGCATGCCTACGTTCAGCACACCTTTGGCGGCGCGGGCAGCATGATGCTGGCTATCCTGATCTTCCTGGCCTGTCTGGTGACGGCGGTTGGCCTGACCTGTGCCTGTGCGGAGTTCTTTGCTCAGTACGTTCCGCTCTCTTACCGTACGCTGGTGTTTATCCTCGGCGGCTTCTCGATGGCGGTGTCGAACCTGGGGCTGAGCCATCTTATTCAGGTCTCTATTCCGGTGCTGACCACCATCTACCCGCCGTGCATCGTGCTGGTGGTGTTGAGCTTCACCCGCGGCTGGTGGAATAATTCCACACGAATTATCGCTCCGGCCATGTTTATCAGTCTGCTTTTTGGTATGCTTGACGGTATTAAGGCATCGGCAATCAGCGCCATGCTGCCCGCCTGGACACAGCGTCTGCCGCTGTCTGAACAGGGTCTGGCGTGGCTGATGCCTACCGTTGTTGCACTGGTACTGGCTATTATCTGGGATCGTGCTGCAGGGCGTCAGGTTACATCGAACGCGCACTAATCAACGGCTGAATGTTAAACCACGGGGCGTAATGCCCCGTGGTTTTTTGTTTTTTTTAGTCTGAATGGCATGACAACAAATGGAAAGCACTAACAAACTCAAGCGTGGATTGAGCGCCCGCCACATCCGCTTTATGGCGCTGGGTTCTGCAATCGGCACCGGTCTTTTTTATGGCTCGGCAGATGCCATCAAAATGGCCGGTCCCAGCGTTCTGCTGGCTTATCTTATCGGCGGTGTTGCCGCCTACATCATCATGCGTGCGCTGGGGGAGATGTCCGTTCATAACCCGTCGGCCAGCTCCTTCTCCCGCTATGCCCAGGAAAACTTAGGCCCGCTCGCCGGCTATATCACCGGCTGGACCTACTGCTTCGAAATCCTGATTGTGGCCATCGCCGACGTGACGGCCTTTGGCATCTATATGGGCGTCTGGTTCCCGACCGTGCCGCACTGGGTCTGGGTACTCAGCGTGGTGCTGATCATCTGCGCCATCAACCTGATGAGCGTGAAGGTGTTTGGCGAGCTGGAGTTCTGGTTCTCCTTCTTTAAAGTCGCCACCATCATCATCATGATTGCTGCCGGTATTGGCATCATCATCTGGGGAATTGGCAACGGCGGACAACCGACCGGGATCCATAATCTGTGGAGCAACGGCGGCTTCTTCAGTAACGGCTGGATAGGCATAGTGATGTCGCTGCAGATGGTGATGTTTGCCTACGGCGGGATCGAAATCATCGGCATTACCGCCGGTGAAGCGAAAGATCCAGAGAAGTCTATTCCGCGCGCCATCAACTCGGTGCCGATGCGTATTCTGGTCTTCTACGTGGGGACGCTGTTCGTGATCATGTCCATCTACCCGTGGAACCAGGTTGGTACTAACGGCAGCCCATTTGTGCTCACCTTCCAGCATCTGGGGATCACCTTTGCCGCCAGCATCCTTAACTTTGTGGTGCTGACCGCCTCGCTCTCCGCCATTAACGCCGATGTCTTTGGCGTGGGGCGTATGCTGCACGGCATGGCAGAGCAGGGCAGCGCGCCGAAGGCCTTCGCCAAAACCTCCAGCCGCGGCACGCCGTGGGTGACGGTGCTGGTGATGACCGTTGCGCTGCTGCTGTCGGTCTATCTGAACTACATCATGCCGGAGAACGTCTTCCTGGTGATTGCCTCCCTGGCGACCTTCGCCACCGTCTGGGTGTGGATCATGATCCTGATGTCGCAGATTGGCTTCCGTCGTCGTCTGTCGCCTGAAGAGGTAAAAGCGCTGAAGTTTAAAGTGCCGGGCGGCGTGGCAAGTACCGTTGGCGGTCTGATCTTCCTGGTCTTTATTATCGGCCTGATTGGTTACCACCCGGAAACCCGCATCTCGCTGTATGTCGGCTTCGCTTGGATTGCCCTGCTGCTGGTGGGCTGGGTATTTAAACGCCGCCGCGAGCGCCAGTTAGCGGAAGTGCAGTAATCAGAATGCCCGGCAAAAGCCGGGCATTTTTCTCCTCCCCCTTCCTCCTCCCCCAATAAACCTCTTCGTGAGGAGTGAACATCAACTACCCTGTGGCAAGGTGACCTCATTTCTGGGAAAGGGGATAAGAGATGTTGAATGCATGGCACCTGCCGGTTGCCCCATTTGTTAAGCAAAACAACGATAAACTCGTCATCACGCTGTGGCTGACGGGTGAGCACCTGCCTGAGCGGGTGACAATGCGCGCTGAATTCGATAATGAAGAGACCTCGCTGCCGATGCACAAGCTGCGCAGCCAGCCGCAGCCCGGCGTCACCGCCTGGCGGGCGACCATCGACACAACCAAAGGGCAGCCGCGCCACCGCTACAGCTTTAAAATGCTCTGGCATAACCGCCAGCTGTGGTTCACCCCGCAGGGGTTCAGCCGCTTTCCACCCGCCCGGCTGGAGCAGTTCGCCGTCGACTACCCGGATGCCGGGCCAGAGTGGGTGGTGGAACAGGTCTTTTATCAGATCTTCCCGGACCGCTTCGCCCGCAGCCAGCAGCGCGATCCGGAGCGGGACAAAACGCACTATCACCATGCCGCCGGCCACGAGACCATCTTCCATGAATGGGATGAACCGGTCACCGCCCAGGCGGGGGGCTCAACCTTTTACGGCGGCGATCTGGACGGCATCAGCGAGAAGCTGCCCTACCTGAAAAAACTCGGCGTTACGGCGCTGTACCTCAACCCGGTGTTTGTCGCTCCCAGCGTGCATAAGTACGACACCGAAGATTACCGTCACGTGGATGAGCAGTTTGGCGGCGATGAGGCCCTGTTACGCCTGCGGGAAAATACCCACCGGGAAGGGATGCGCCTGATCCTGGACGGCGTGTTTAACCACAGCGGCGATTCCCACGCCTGGTTCGACCGCCATAACCGCGGAACCGGCGGCGCCTGCCATAACCCGGACTCGTCCCAGCGGGACTGGTACAGCTTTGACGACGAGGGCCGCGCCCTCGACTGGCTGGGCTATGCCAGCTTACCTAAGCTGGATTACCAGTCCCCGACGCTGGTAAACGAGATCTACGGCGGCGAGGACAGTATCGTCCGCCACTGGCTGAAAGCGCCGTGGAATATGGACGGCTGGCGGCTGGATGTGGTGCACATGCTGGGAGAAGGGGGCGGGGCACGCCATAACCTGCAGCACGTGGCCGGGATCACCCGTTCCGCGAAGCAGGCCCGACCCGATGCCTTCGTCTTTGGCGAGCATTTTGGTGACGCCCGCCAGTGGCTGCAGGCCGATGCGGAAGATTCGGCGATGAACTACCGCGGCTTCACCTTCCCGCTGTGGGGCTTCCTCGCCAATACCGATATCTCCTACGATCCGCAGCACATCGACGCTGAAACCTGCATGAAATGGATGGATAACTATCGCGCCAGCCTGTCGCATCAGCAGCAGCTCCGCATGTTTAACCAGCTCGACAGCCATGACACTGCCCGCTTTAAGTCGCTGCTCGGCAAGGATGTCGCGCGCCTGCCGCTGGCGGTCACCTGGCTGTTTACCTGGCCTGGCGTGCCGTGTATTTATTACGGGGACGAGGTGGGGCTGGACGGCAATAACGATCCGTTCTGCCGTAAGACCTTCCCGTGGGAGACCGAAAAGCAGGACCCGGTACTGTTTAAGCTCTATCAGCGGCTGATTAAACTGCGTAAACAGAGCCAGGCGCTGCGCTACGGCGGTTGCCAGGTGGTCTACGCCCATGACAACGTGGTGGTGTTTATGCGCGTCTACAACCAGCAGCGGGTGCTGGTAGCCATCAATCGGGGCGATGCCTGTGAGGTGGTGATCGACGATTCGCCGCTGCTGAAGGTCAAACAGTGGCAGCTAAAAGAGGGGAAAGGGGTGGCGCAGGAGGGCGTTCTCTCTCTTCCAGCGATCTCTGCCACCGTCTGGTTCGGCAATTAATCCTTTGCGTTGCCGGGCGGCACTACGTTTGCCCGGCCTACAAAAAGCGGGGTCGCCTAAACCGCCTCCATAAAAAAGGCCCGCATCTGCGGGCCTTTTTCGTAAACCGTGCCGATTACAGGCTGGATACGTTCTCGGTCAGGTATTTAGCAACGCCTGCTGGAGAAGCGGCCATACCTTCTTTACCTTTTTCCCACTGAGCCGGGCACACTTCGCCGTGCTCTTCGTGGAACTGCAGCGCGTCAACCATACGCAGCATTTCGTCGATGTTACGACCCAGTGGCAGATCGTTCACGACCTGGTGACGCACGATACCGTTAGCGTCGATCAGGAAGGAGCCGCGCAGGGCAACGCCCGCGTCCGGATGCTCGATACCGTAAGCCTGCTGGATTTCACGTTTGATGTCCGCAACCATCGCGTATTTCACTGGACCGATGCCGCCGTTGTCGACAGGGGTGTTACGCCATGCGTTGTGTACAAACTCAGAGTCGAAGGAGACGCCAACCACTTCCACGCCACGCTTCTGGAATTCTTCGTAACGCTTGTCGAACGCGATCAGTTCAGACGGGCAAACGAAGGTGAAGTCCATTGGCCAGAAGAACAGAACGGTGGCTTTACCGTTGGTGTGCTGTTTGAAGTTGAAGTTCTCAACGATTTCACCGTTGCCCAGAACGGCTGCAGCTGTAAAATCCGGGGCAGGACGAGTTACCAGAACCATATGATTCTCCTGTAGATACTAAGGTTATTTGGAACGCAACGCGGGCCAGTATAGAGAGTGTTCGCCCTAAAGACAAAGAGGCGCTGACAATCGTTAATCCAGCTTTTACCTATCAATCGCGGTTGTATTAAAGCTGCTTAGATTTCGCCTGCTCCATCATTCGCGGATAGAACTGCCAGAAGCGGGTCTCCAGCGCGTCGTAGTGGGCATCCAGATCCTGCCAGGAGTCGCGCAGGGCGTCGAGACGCGGGCGGCGGCTGGCCATCCCGTTGAGCACCCGCTGAATGAAGCCCATCTCGCTATAGCGCTCGAGCCAGCGCTCCGACCACAGGTAATTATTCAGATTCACAAAGCGTGGGGGAGAGTCCGGGAGAATGATTGCCACCTGGGCGTGGGCATAGCGTACAAACGCCGGCAGGGGCATCTCCGGGGAGAGCTGTTCCCAGTGGCGGGAGACGAAGTGATCCCACATCACATCCAGCGTAATGGGGGCGACACGGCGGGTCTCCGGGCGGAACCACTCCTTCGCTTCTTTTACTTCGGGCAGATTGTCGGTCATGACGTCGATCCGGCGATGCATAAAAATGCCCTCTACGACATCGGCGGGGTAATCCTCGGCGGGATTGCCGCGCACAAAATCGGCCAGCAAATTGCCGGAAAGAGAGCTTTCAGCGAGATGGGCGAGGTGCAGGTGAGCGAGAAAATTCATGCGATTCGTTATCCGGGGTCGGCTAGTTGTTGCAGCAAAGAGGTGTGAGCACTAGACTAAGCCGCCTGTTTTTAAGTCACGAGTATATGCCATGCGCGTCGCCGATTTCTCCTTTGATTTACCCGAGTCCCTGATTGCCCACTATCCTATGCCTGAGCGCAGTAGCTGCCGCTTATTGTCGCTGGATGGGCCGACGGGTGCGCTGACGCACGGTACTTTCACCGATTTGCTCGACAAGCTCAACCCAGGCGACCTGCTGGTGTTCAACAACACCCGGGTGATCCCGGCCCGTCTGTTCGGCCGCAAAGCCAGCGGCGGCAAGATCGAAGTGCTGGTCGAAAGAATGCTCGATGATAAACGTATTCTGGCACATATTCGCGCCTCCAAGGCACCAAAGCCGGGCGCGGAGCTGCTGCTGGGCGATGACGAGAGCATCAACGCCACCATGGTGGCGCGCCACGACGCGCTCTTTGAAGTTGAGTTTAATGACGAGCGTACGGTGCTGGATATTCTGAACAGCATCGGCCACATGCCGCTGCCGCCGTACATTGAGCGTCCGGATGAAGAGGCTGACCGTGAGCTGTATCAGACCGTCTACAGCCAGAAGCCTGGCGCGGTAGCTGCGCCGACGGCGGGCCTGCACTTTGATGAACCTTTGCTGGAAAAGCTGCGTGCAAAAGGCATTGAGATGGCGTTTGTGACCCTGCATGTGGGTGCAGGCACCTTCCAGCCGGTGCGGGTGGACAGCATTGAAGACCACATCATGCACTCCGAGTACGCCGAAGTGCCGCAGGAGGTTGTGGATGCCGTGATGGCGGCGAAAGCGCGCGGTAACCGCGTCATTGCCGTCGGTACCACCTCGGTTCGCTCGCTGGAAAGCGCTGCCCAGGCTGCCAAAAACGATCTGATCGAACCCTTCTTTGGCGACACACAAATCTTCATCTACCCGGGTTATCAATATCAGGTAATCGATGCGCTGGTGACCAACTTCCACCTGCCGGAGTCGACTTTGATCATGCTGGTGTCGGCTTTTGCTGGTTATCAAAACACCATGAATGCCTACAAGGCTGCGGTAGAACAAAAATATCGGTTTTTTAGCTACGGTGACGCGATGTTTATCACGTACAATCCGCAGGCTTTGAATGAACGTGTCGGGGAATAACGCCGCGGCACTGGTCTAACGCGCCGGACTGTTTTTCTGACGCTGGAGAAAAAATGAAATTTGAACTTGATACCACCGATGGTCGCGCTCGCCGTGGCCGTCTGGTGTTCGATCGTGGCGTAGTAGAAACGCCTGCTTTCATGCCTGTGGGCACCTACGGCACCGTAAAAGGAATGACGCCGGAAGAAGTTGAAGCCACAGGCGCGCAAATTATCCTCGGCAACACCTTCCACCTGTGGCTGCGCCCGGGCCAGGAAGTGATGAAGCTGCACGGCGATCTGCATGACTTTATGCAGTGGAAGGGCCCAATCCTGACCGACTCCGGCGGATTCCAGGTCTTCAGCCTCGGTGACATCCGTAAGATCACCGAAAAAGGCGTCCATTTCCGTAACCCTATCAACGGCGACCCGATCTTCCTCGATCCGGAAAAATCGATGGAGATTCAGTACGATCTCGGTTCCGATATCGTAATGATCTTCGACGAATGTACGCCATACCCGGCAGACTGGGACTACGCTAAACGCTCGATGGAGATGTCGCTGCGTTGGGCGAAGCGCAGCCGCGACCGCTTTGATGGCCTCGGTAACAAAAATGCGCTGTTCGGCATTATTCAGGGAAGCGTTTACGAAGATTTACGCGATATCTCTGTTAAAGGTCTGGTAGAGATAGGTTTTGATGGCTACGCTGTCGGCGGTCTGGCTGTGGGTGAGCCGAAGGAAGATATGCACCGTATTCTGGAGCATGTTTGCCCGCAAATTCCAACAGATAAGCCTCGATACCTGATGGGCGTAGGTAAACCAGAAGATCTGGTTGAAGGCGTGCGTCGCGGCATTGATATGTTCGACTGCGTTATGCCGACCCGCAACGCCCGTAATGGTCACCTGTTCGTGACCGACGGCGTGGTAAAAATCCGTAATGCGAAGCATAAAAGCGATACCAGCACGCTTGATGCCGAGTGCGATTGCTATACCTGTCGCAATTATTCTCGTGCCTATTTGCATCATCTTGATCGTTGTAATGAAATACTGGGCGCGCGTCTCAACACGATTCATAACCTTCGCTATTACCAGCGCTTAATGGCTGGTTTACGCAAGGCTATCGAAGAGG
Organism: Leclercia adecarboxylata; assembly: GCF_006874705.1. Lineage (NCBI taxonomy): Bacteria > Pseudomonadati > Pseudomonadota > Gammaproteobacteria > Enterobacterales > Enterobacteriaceae > Leclercia > Leclercia adecarboxylata. The sequence continues at coordinate 2,868,091 of NZ_CP035382.1, forward strand.
GTAAATTAGAGAGCTTCGTGACCGATTTTTACCAACGACAGGGTCGGGATGTTCCACCTTTGAACGTTGATTAATTTATTTAATGAGGGAATTTTAATGAGCTTTTTTATTTCTGATGCGGTAGCGGCAACAGGTGCACCGGCGCAGGGCAGCCCGATGTCTCTGATTCTGATGCTGGTGGTGTTCGGTCTGATCTTCTATTTCATGATCCTGCGTCCACAGCAGAAGCGCACCAAAGAGCACAAAAAGCTGATGGACTCCATCGCGAAAGGCGATGAAGTGCTGACTAACGGTGGTCTGGTAGGTCGTGTAAGCAAAGTAGCAGAAAACGGCTACATCGTTATCGCGCTGAACGATACTACTGAAGTAGTGATTAAACGTGACTTCGTCGCTGCCGTTCTGCCGAAAGGCACCATGAAAGCGCTGTAATTAACTTTTCCCAAAGGGAACTGCCGTGTTAAACCGTTATCCTTTGTGGAAGTACGTCATGCTGGTCGTCGTCATTGTCGTCGGCCTGCTGTATGCGCTTCCCAACCTGTATGGTGAGGATCCGGCTGTTCAAATCACTGGCGCGCGCGGCGTCGCCGCCAGTGAGCAAACGCTGATCCAGGTCCAGAAAACTTTACAAGAAGAAAAAATTACCGCTAAGTCTGTGGCACTGGAAGAGGGCGCTATTCTTGCTCGCTTCGACTCCACCGACACGCAGCTCCGCGCTCGTGAAGCGCTGATGGGCGTGATGGGTGATAAATATGTCGTGGCGTTGAACCTTGCTCCTGCAACGCCGCGTTGGTTAGCTGCTATCAACGCGGAGCCGATGAAACTCGGTCTCGACCTGCGTGGCGGCGTGCACTTCCTGATGGAAGTGGATATGGAAACCGCGCTCGGCAAACTCCAGGAACAAAACATCGACAGCCTGCGTAGCGATCTGCGCGACAAAGGCATCCCTTACACCACCGTGCGTAAGGAAGATAATTACGGGATGAGCATCGCGTTCCGCGACAGCAACGCCCGCGATCAGGCGATGGATTACCTGACCCAGCGTCATCGCGACCTGGTGCTCTCTTCTCAGGGCAGCAACCAGCTGCGTGCGGTGATGACCGATGAACGTCTGAAAGAAGCGCGTGAATACGCGGTTCAGCAGAACATCAACATCCTGCGTAACCGTGTAAACCAGCTTGGCGTTGCTGAACCACTGGTACAGCGTCAGGGGGCTGACCGTATCGTGGTTGAGCTGCCGGGTATCCAGGATACCGCGCGTGCGAAAGAAATTCTGGGCGCGACTGCGACCCTCGAATTCCGTCTGGTGAACACCAGCGTCGATCAGTCCGCCGTCACCTCTGGCCGCGTTCCGGGCGATTCTGAAGTGAAACAGACCCGTGAAGGCCAGCCGGTTGTCATGTACAAGCGGGTGATCCTGACCGGTGACCATATCACCGACTCGACCTCCAGCCAGGACGAATACAACCAGCCGCAGGTTAACATCTCGCTTGATAGCGCGGGTGGTAACATTATGTCTAACTTCACCAAGGACAACATCGGTAAGCCGATGGCGACCCTGTTCGTGGAGTACAAAGACAGCGGTAAAAAAGATGCTAACGGTCGCTCCATCCTGGTGAAAGAGGAAGAGGTGATTAACATCGCCAACATCCAGTCTCGCCTGGGTAACAGCTTCCGTATCACCGGTATCAACAACCCGAACGAAGCGCGTCAGCTCTCGCTGCTGCTGCGTGCCGGTGCGCTGATTGCGCCGATTCAGATTGTGGAAGAGCGTACTATCGGTCCAACCCTGGGTATGCAGAACATCACCCAGGGTCTGGAAGCCTGCCTGGCGGGTCTGATTATCTCCATCATCTTTATGATCTTCTTCTATAAGAAGTTCGGCCTGATTGCGACCAGTGCGCTGATCGCTAACCTGGTGCTGATTGTGGGCATTATGTCCCTGCTGCCGGGGGCGACGCTCACCATGCCAGGCATTGCGGGTATCGTTCTGACCCTTGCGGTGGCGGTCGACGCCAACGTACTGATCAACGAACGTATCAAAGAAGAACTGAGCAACGGTCGCTCTGTCCAACAGGCGATTGACGAAGGTTATCGTGGTGCTTTCAGCTCCATCTTTGATGCGAACGTAACAACACTGATTAAGGTTATTATCCTGTATGCAGTGGGTACCGGCGCGATCAAGGGCTTTGCTATTACCACCGGTATTGGTGTGGCAACGTCAATGTTTACCGCTATCGTCGGCACCCGTGCCATCGTGAACCTGCTGTACGGCGGCAAGCGCGTTAAAAAGCTGTCTATCTGAGGAGTGCGTTGTGGCACAGGAATATACTGTTGAACAATTGAACTACGGCCGTAAAGTCTGGGACTTTATGCGCTGGGACTACTGGGCCTTTGGCATATCAGGTTTTCTGCTGATCCTCTCCATCGCCATCATCGGCGTGAAGGGCTTCAACTGGGGTCTCGATTTTACCGGTGGTACGGTCATTGAGATCACCCTGGAAAAACCGGTCGATATGGACCAGATGCGTCAGTCGCTCGAGAAGGCGGGCTTTGAAGAGCCGCTGTTGCAGAACTTCGGCAGCAGCCGCGACATCATGGTGCGCATGCCGCCGGTGAAAGATGCCAACGGCAGCCAGGAGCTGGGCAGCAAGGTTGTGACCGTGATTAACGAAACGACCAGCCAGAATGCGACGGTTAAACGTATTGAATTCGTTGGCCCGAGCGTGGGTGCGGATCTGGCCCAGACCGGTGCGATGGCACTGCTGGTGGCGCTGCTCTGTATCCTGGCGTATGTCGGTTTCCGCTTCGAGTGGCGTCTGGCGGCCGGGGTGGTTATCGCTCTGGCGCACGACGTGGTGATCACCATGGGCGTTCTGTCGCTGTTCCATATCGAGATTGACCTGACCATCGTGGCCTCGTTGATGTCGGTTATCGGTTACTCGCTGAACGACAGTATCGTGGTATCGGACCGTATCCGTGAAAACTTCCGTAAGATCCGTCGCGGTACGCCGTACGAAATCTTTAACGTGTCGTTGACCCAGACACTGCACCGTACCTTGATCACCTCCGGGACTACCCTGATGGTGATCCTGATGCTGTATCTCTTCGGCGGCCCGATTCTGGAAGGCTTCTCGTTGACCATGCTGATCGGTGTCTCCATCGGTACGGCCTCGTCCATCTACGTCGCGTCCGCGCTGGCGTTGAAGCTGGGCATGAAGCGCGAGCACCTGCTTCAGCAGAAAGTAGAAAAAGAAGGGGCGGATCAGCCGTCCATTCTGCCGTAACACGACATTTATTTGTCAGCGAAATCCCGGTCTTATGGCCGGGATTTTTTTTGCCTGCTCCTGACAAACACTCCTGACAGTATGCTGTCAGGAGACCTGTCGTAGACTCCTTCTGAACCCAAACAACAGGCAGGAGGATGTATGAAAAGTGTGATTAACTGGTTTGAAATTGCGGTCGCGGATATGGATCGTGCCATCAAATTTTACGAGCCGGTGATGCAGGTGGCGCTGCGGCGCGAGAAAATGGACTGCGCTGAGCTGGCCGTTTTCCCGCATGAGGATCCGGCCACCGGCGGCGCGCTGGCAAAATTTGACGGCATTACACCCTCGTCGCAGGGCGCTATTATTTACCTGCATACTGACAACCTGGCGGCAACCCTGGATCGCGTGGCGTCAGCCGGCGGCGCGTGCGTGTTTGGCCCGCTGGAGCTGCCGCACGGTATTGGCACTATTGCACTGTTTACTGACAGCGAAGGCAACCGGGTTGGACTTCATCAACCCGCCTGATATCCACCTGTAAAGCGAAGAACCGATGACCCGACGCGCCGACCGTTTGTTTCAGATTGTGCAGATCCTGCGTGGCAGGCGACTGACCACCGCTGCGCATCTGGCGGACAGGCTCGGCGTTTCTGAGCGCACGGTGTATCGCGATATCCGGGATCTGTCGCTCTCTGGCGTGCCGGTGGAAGGGGAGGCAGGAAGTGGCTATCGGCTGATGTCGGGCTTTGACCTGCCGCCGTTGATGCTGACCAACAAAGAATCCGAGGCGCTGATGGTGGCGATCCGCCTGCTTAAAACCTGGGGCGGGGAGTCGCTGTCGCGTGAGCTGGAGTCGGCGCAGGAAAAGGTGCTGGCGATCCTGCCGGAGGAGAGCCGTCGCAAGGCTGAGCAGACCCGGATTTACGCGCCGGATATCGCCATGCAACCCCACTCCCGCAGCGGCTTCGATGTGATCCATCAGGCGATCTCCGCTCAGCGGGTGCTGGGGCTGCACTATCGTGATGAGAGCGGGCAGCTGAGTTCCCGCGACGTGCAGCCGCTGGGGTTGTTCTTCTGGGGCGAGCACTGGCTGCTGGCGGCATGGTGCGAACGGCGCGATGACTATCGCTGTTTCCGGCTTGACAGGTGCCTGAATATCACCCTGACGGACAGACGCTTTAGCGAAAGCGCGGACAGGTCACTGGCGGATTTTTTGAGGAAGGTGAAGCAATAAAAAAGCCAGCTTTTTAGCTGGCTTTTATGCCGGGTGGCGCTTCGCTTACCCGGCCAACGGTTTGTGCCGTTATCGGGTTTTGTAGGCCGGGTAAGGCGTAGCCGCCACCCGGCGATACAGGCACAGCGTATTAGAAGTTATAGCCCACAACCAGGTAACCACCCCAGCCGGTAGAACGGACGCTGAAGTCGCCGTCGCCGAAGTTCAGGCTGGCGTCGTCGTTCCACTGACCACCGTTGTGCCAGTAACGGGCCACAACAGAGTAGTGCCAGTGATCGTAGTTCAGCGCCAGGATGTGGCTGGAGGCGATAGAGTCGTTGGTACGCGCTTTCTTACCGTTCAGGTCACGGAAGTCGTTGTCGCCCAGGTCTGAACCCCAGTCAAAGTTGGTGAAGCCGATGTAGCTCAGGTTGCCGCCCCACAGCTGGGTGATTGGCACAAAATATTTCACTTTGAAACGGTAGCCATCCCACTCGTTTTCGTTCGCTGCACCGTAGTTCTGCCACTGGTATTTCGCATACACGTTCATGGACAGGCTCATCGGCAGACCGGTGTCGATGTCAGTACCCAGACCCATATACCAGGTGCTCTGGCGACCGGACTTATTGCGGCCCATGTCGTAGATGTAGTTGTTTGCGAAGTACCACTCTTTGAACGGACCAAACGCCAGGCTGGTGCCGGTCAGTTTGTCGATGGAGAAGCGCGGTTCGATCTCCATGAACAGTGGGGAACCGTGGTTCCAGATACCTTTCGCGTCAGTGTTACCACCGAAGAAGACCGGCGCATCCATGTAACCATAGAAATCAAACCAGTCTTTCTTGGCGAACGCTTCGTATTCCAGGTAGGTATCGTTGCGGATCTGTGGTCCAAAACGGGTGTGGTAGCTGCCGACGACGTTGACGCTCTGGTGCCACCAGTCGGAAACGTATTCTGGTTTATCGTTTTCGGCTGCCTGCACAGCGAAAGTAGAGGAGAGTGCCAGCGCTGCACCGGCTGCCAGTAATGTTTTTTTCATAATAATGCCACTGATTTGAAATCCCTTACGGGAGTGAAAAAGGCGCGAATTGCGTTTCTAAATATTTCGTGTTTCTGGGAGCCTATTATAGGAATCCTTGCTCACAAAAATATGTGTTGTTTCACAGTTCTCTCACATACGTAATCGATTGCGTTCACGTTTGCGTATTTTTAACGGAGCGGATTGTAATGGCAAACATTTCTGTTGCCAATGTTTGAAAGCTCAGAAGAGGGCGGAACGTGTAACACGTTCCGCAGGGGGATTATTGCGCGACGGGCTGAATATCGTGGATACGGATAAAACCGAGCTGATCGGGCGTCAGGCCGTTGAGCTGAAGCGGAATATCAACATCGCTGGGTGCCAGCACGCTGGCCGGGGCGTTAATTAGCTGGGTCTGGACGTTCAGCTCCTGGAAGCTGTCGGTGGTGCCCTGGATCTGGCCCCACTCTACGGTGGCGCTGAAGGCCGGCAGCGGATCGTTTGATTCCCCCTGAATACGCAGCGTGGCGCGGGTGCCGTCGGCATTAGGCGCGACGTTGACCAGCGACATCTTCAGCGTACCAATCTGGCTGTTCAGCCGGGCAGGGGTGTTGGATCCGGTCAGCAGATAGACGCCGCTGGTTGATTTGGCGTTCAGCGCATTCTGCTGGGTAATTTTGACCGTTTCCTGGTTGAGCTTGTTCATGGTGGTGTTCAGTGAACTAATGCTCTGCTTCATCTGGTGCACTTCGCTTTGCTGTGCGCAGGCGCTGAGGCTAAAAAGGCTTCCCAGCAGCAGAACATGAAGGTAACGTCTTGTCATGGCAATTATTTCCCTGAAATAACGGATTCTGCTAAGGGTAGTCAACGACGCTGCCCTGCGCATAGATCCTTTATCTCAAAAACGCTCCTTCTTTGTTGTCAGCCCAGTTCGGGGTAAAATGGAGTTCAGTCAACCCGATAGCCAGGACACCGTATGCATTGCCCATTCTGTCTCGCCGTGGATACCAAAGTAATCGACTCCCGACTCGTGGGAGAGGGCTCATCCGTGCGCCGCCGTCGTCAGTGCCTGGTGTGTAACGAACGCTTCACCACCTTTGAAGTGGCGGAGCTGGTGATGCCCCGCGTCGTGAAAAGCAACGACGTCCGCGAACCCTTTAACGAAGAAAAGCTGCGCAGCGGGATGCTAAAAGCACTGGAAAAACGGCCAGTCAGCGCAGATGACGTCGAAATGGCGCTTAACCACATCAAAACCCAGCTGCGCGCCACCGGCGAGCGCGAGGTGCCGAGCAAAATGATCGGCAACCTGGTGATGGAGCAGCTTAAAAAGCTCGATAAAGTGGCCTATATCCGCTTTGCCTCTGTTTACCGCAGCTTCGAAGATATCAAAGAGTTCGGTGAAGAGATTGCCCGCCTACAGGACTAAGCACATGCAGGATGAGATTTACATGGCGCGAGCGCTGAAGCTGGCGCAACGCGGGCGGTTTACCACCCACCCGAACCCGAACGTCGGCTGCGTTATCGTTAAAGATGGCGAGATTGTCGGAGAAGGTTTTCACTACCGTGCCGGTGAGCCGCATGCCGAAGTACATGCCTTGCGCATGGCCGGCGAGAAGGCGCGCGGCGCTACGGCCTACGTCACGCTGGAGCCCTGCAGCCATCATGGCCGCACGCCGCCGTGCTGCGATGCCCTTATCGCGGCGGGTGTCTCTCGTGTCGTCGCAGCCATGCAGGATCCCAACCCGCAGGTGGCCGGTCGCGGTCTCTATCGCCTGCAGCAGGCGGGTATTGAGGTCAGCCACGGGCTGATGATGAGCGAAGCCGAACGCCTGAATAAAGGCTTCCTCAAGCGGATGCGCACCGGTTTTCCCTATATCCAGCTGAAGCTAGGCGCCTCGCTGGATGGCCGCACGGCAATGGCCAGCGGCGAAAGCCAGTGGATCACCTCTCCGCAGGCAAGGCGCGATGTGCAACGTCTGCGCGCGCAAAGCCATGCTATTCTCACCAGCCATGCCACCGTGCTGGCCGACGATCCTGCGCTGACCGTGCGCTGGGATGAGCTAAACGCTGATACCCAGGCGCTCTACCCGCAGGAGAATTTACGCCAGCCGCTGCGGATTGTGGTTGATCGGCAGAATCGGGTCACCCCTGAGCACCGCATTGTGCAGCAGCCGGGCGAGACCTGGTTTGCCCGCACGCAGGAAGATGCGCGCAGCTGGCCGGAAGGCGTGCGCAGCATTATGGTTCCGGAGCACAATGGGCATCTGGATTTAGTGGTACTGATGATGCTGCTGGGTAAACAGCAGCAGATCAACAGCATCTGGGTCGAAGCCGGCCCAACGCTGGCCGGGGCGTTATTGCAGGCCGGGCTGGTGGATGAGCTGATTGTCTATCTGGCACCTAAACTGTTAGGCAGCGACGCCCGCGGTCTGTGCATGTTGCCAGGGCTGGAAAAACTGGCGGATGCGCCCGCGTTTAACTTTAGCGAGATACGCCCGGTTGGACCGGATCTGTGTCTCCACCTGACCACCGCGTAAGGCTTGCCTAAATAGGGAAGCAGTGCGCAAAATATTATGATAAAATCCGCCCCCCTGCGGGGCCACCAAATGAACCCGTTAAGGAAGAGTATGAACATTATTGAAGCAGCCGTTGCTACCCCGGACGCTCGCGTCGCCATCACCATTGCGCGTTTCAACAACTTCATCAACGACAGCCTGCTGGATGGTGCGATTGACGCCCTGAAACGTATCGGCCAGGTGAAAGACGAAAACATTACCGTTGTCTGGGTTCCGGGTGCTTACGAACTGCCTCTGGCAGCGGGCGCACTGGCGAAAACCGGCAAGTACGATGCGGTTATCGCGCTGGGTACCGTGATTCGTGGCGGCACCGCGCATTTTGAATATGTTGCGGGTGGTGCAAGCAACGGTCTGGCGCACGTGGCACAGGATGCAGGAATTCCTGTCGCTTTCGGCGTACTCACCACTGAAAGTATTGAACAAGCCATCGAACGCGCTGGCACCAAAGCCGGTAACAAAGGTGCAGAAGCTGCACTGACCGCGCTTGAAATGATCAATGTATTGAAAGCCATCAAGGCCTGATTTTTTTGTAAGGGGAATTCCGTGAAACCTGCTGCTCGTCGCCGCGCCCGTGAATGTGCCGTCCAGGCACTTTACTCCTGGCAGTTGTCCCAGAACGACATCGCTGATGTTGAATACCAGTTCCTGGCGGAACAAGACGTCAAAGACGTTGACGTCGTGTACTTCCGTGAACTGCTGTCGGGAGTGGCGACTAATAGCGCGTATCTCGACGGTCTGATGAAGCCGTACCTGTCCCGTCTGCTCGAAGAGCTGGGCCAGGTTGAAAAAGCTGTGCTGCGTATTGCACTGTTTGAGCTGTCGAAGCGTGATGATGTGCCTTACAAAGTGGCCATCAACGAAGCGATCGAACTGGCGAAAACCTTCGGTGCTGAAGACAGCCATAAATTTGTGAATGGCGTACTGGATAAAGCTGCACCTGCGATCCGTCCCCGTAAAAAGTGATCCGCAAGCCGGAGTTTCGTATCGCCTTCGGGCGGTGCGGGCTCCGGTTTTTTTATTTTCTTTGCTGAGGCATAACGTATGGCATGTGGCGAATTTTCCCTGATTGCCCGTTATTTTGACCGAGTCAGAAACTCGCGTCGCGATGTAGAAACCGGCATCGGCGACGACTGTGCACTTCTCAATATCCCCGAAAAACAGACCCTGGCGATCAGCACTGACACCTTAGTGTCGGGGCATCATTTCCTGCCGGATATCGATCCTGCCGATCTGGCGTATAAAGCGCTGGCGGTGAACGTGAGCGATCTGGCGGCGATGGGGGCCGATCCGGCGTGGTTAACGCTGGCGCTGACCCTGCCGAAGGTCGATGAATGCTGGCTTGAGGCCTTTAGCGACGCGCTGTTTGAACAGCTTAACTATTACGATATGCAGCTGATCGGTGGCGATACCACCGCCGGACCGCTGTCGATGACCCTGGCGATCCACGGCTATGTGCCGGTGGGGCGGGCGCTGAAACGCTCGGGCGCGAAACCGGGCGACTGGATTTACGTCACCGGTACGCCGGGTGACAGCGCGGCAGGGCTGGCTATATTGCAGAAGCGCCTGGCGGTCGATAACGACCGGGATGCGGCTTATTTTGTGCAACGCCATTTGCGCCCGACGCCGCGGATACTGCACGGCCAGGCGTTGCGCGATCGCGCCAGCTCGGCTATTGACCTCTCGGATGGCCTGATCTCCGATCTCGGCCATATCCTGAAAGCCAGCGGCGTGGGCGCGCGCATTGACCTTGATCTGTTCCCGCTCTCTGACGCGATGCGCAGGCACGTGGAGCCCGAGCAGGCGCTGCGCTGGGCGCTCTCCGGCGGTGAAGACTATGAGCTGTGCTTTACCGTTCCCGAGCTGAACCGCGGCACGCTGGATGTGGCCTTAGCCAATCTTGGGGCCGGATTTACCTGTATCGGCCAGATTATGCCGGAAAGCGAAGGGATGCAGTTCGTGCAGAACGGTTCGCCGGTGACGCTCGACTGGAAGGGTTACGACCACTTTGCGTGATGCCGGGGGCGCTGCGCTTGCCCGGCCTAAAAAACCATGCACGCACCGTAGGCCGGGTAAGGCGAAGCTGCCACCCGGCTTTTTTATTACTTAAATCCCACCACCGGATGCTGCTTGTACGGCGTCTCCAGCTCGGCTATCTGTTCCGGGGTCAGGGTGATATCCACGGCGTTGATCAACTCGTCCAGCTGCTCTTCGCGCGACGCACCGATAATCGGTGCAGCAACGCCCCGCTTGCTCAGCACCCATGCCAGCGCCACCTGAGCGCGCGTTACCCCAAGCTCCTCTGAAATCCCGGTTAAACGCTCGGCAATCTGCGCGTTATTGGCTTCGGTTTCGTCATACAGCGTTTTGCCAAACTCATCCGATACCGAGCGGGCAGTGGTCTCTCCCCACGGGCGGGTTAACCGCCCGCGCGCCAGCGGACTCCACGGGATCACCGCCACGCCGTGCTGATAGCACAGGGGCAACATCTCGCGCTCTTCTTCGCGATAGATCAGGTTGTAGTGATCCTGCATGGTGACAAAGGGCGCCCAGCCGTGCTGTTCCTGCAGCGCCAGCGCTTCGGCAAACTGGGCGGCATGCATCGAGGAGGCGCCGATATAGCGCGCTTTACCCGATCTGACGACGTCGTTCAGCGCTTCCAGCGTCTCTTCAATTGGGGTGTTGTAATCCCAGCGGTGGATCTGCAGTAGATCGACGTGATCCATGTTCAGCCGTCGCAGGCTGTCATCAATGGAGCGCAGGATCTGCGCCCGGGAGAGGCCTTCCGGCAGATCGCCCACCTGATGGTAAACCTTGGTGGCGACCACCACCTCGTCGCGGCGGGCGAATTCGCGCAGCGCCCGGCCAACGATCTCTTCGCTGCTGCCGTCGGAGTAGCTGTTGGCGGTATCAAAGAAGTTAATGCCGCCCTCAAGGGCGTGTTTGATGATCGGACGGCTGCTCTCTTCCGGCAGCGTCCAGGCGTGCTTACCCCGGTCCGGTTCGCCAAAGGTCATGCAGCCCAGGCAAAGACGGGAAACCTTAAGATCCGTTTTTCCTAATGTATTGTATTGCATGGTTCCACTCCTGCTGATTACTTAAAACGTACCGTTAAGCATAGCAGGAGCGGAAAGGGGAGGGATTATGCCAGCCAGGCGTTAATACGGGATTCGATACCGGCAGCATCCAGGCCGATGTCGGCGCGGGCTTCGTCCTGCGTACCCTGCGGGATAAAGTGATCCGGCAGGCCGAGGTTCAGCACCGGCACGGCTTTACGCTTCGCCATCAGTACTTCATTCACACCGCTGCCTGCGCCACCCATAACGGCATTCTCTTCCAGGGTGATCAGCGCCTCGTGCCGTGACGCCATCTCCAGAATCAGCGCCTCATCGAGCGGCTTCACAAAGCGCATATCCACCAGCGTCGCGTTAAGGGACTCTGCCACTTTTGCCGCTTCCGGCATCAGCGTACCGAAATTCAGGATCGCCAGCTTCTCACCGCGACGTTTGACAACGCCTTTACCAATCGGCAGTTTTGCCAGCGGCTCCAGGGTCACGCCCACGGCGTTACCGCGCGGATAACGCACGGCGGTAGGGCCATCCTGATAGTGATAGCCGGTGAACAGCATCTGACGGCATTCGTTCTCGTCACTTGGGGTCATCACCACCATATCCGGGATACAGCGCAGGAAGGAGAGATCGAACGCCCCCTGGTGCGTCTGGCCGTCGGCGCCGACAATACCCGCCCGGTCAATGGCGAACAGGACCGGCAGTTTCTGAATGGCGACATCGTGGATCACCTGGTCGTAGGCGCGCTGCAGGAAGGTGGAGTAGATTGCCACGACCGGCTTGTAACCGCCAATCGCCAGGCCTGCGGCAAAGGTCACCGCATGTTGCTCGGCAATAGCGACATCAAAATATTGCGTCGGGTATTTGCGGGAAAACTCTACCATACCGGAGCCTTCGCGCATCGCCGGGGTCACGGCCATCAGTTTGCTGTCTTTAGCCGCGGTTTCGCACAGCCAGTCGCCGAAGATTTTAGAATAGCTCGGCATCCCGCCGCTGCTTTTTGGTAGGCAGCCGCTGGTCGGGTCGAACTTAGGTACCGCGTGGAAGGTGATCGGATCTTTTTCCGCCGGTTCGTAGCCCCGGCCTTTTTTGGTCATGATGTGCAGGAACTGCGGGCCTTTCAGGTCACGCATGTTTTTTAACGTCGAGACCAGCCCCAGCACATCGTGCCCGTCCACAGGACCGATGTAGTTAAAGCCGAGCTCTTCAAACAGCGTGCCGGGAACAACCATGCCTTTGATGTGCTCTTCGGTACGACGCAGCAGCTCTTTAATTGGCGGTACGCCGGAGAAGACTTTTTTGCCGCCTTCGCGCAGGCTGGAGTAGAGTTTGCCGGAGAGCAGATTCGCCAGGTGGTTGTTCAGCGCCCCGACGTTTTCGGAAATCGACATCTCGTTGTCATTGAGCACCACCAGCATGTCTGGTTTGATATCGCCCGCGTGGTTCATCGCCTCGAAGGCCATCCCGGCGGTGATTGCCCCATCGCCAATGACGCAGACGGTACGGCGCTGTTTGTTCTCTTTGGCCGCCGCGACGGCTACCCCGATCCCGGCAGAAATGGAGGTGGAGGAGTGGCCGACGCTCAGCACGTCGTATTCGCTTTCGCCTCGCCACGGGAAAGGATGCAGGCCGCCTTTCTGGCGAATGGTGCCAATTTTATCGCGACGGCCGGTGAGAATTTTGTGCGGATAAGCCTGATGGCCCACGTCCCAGATCAGCTGATCGAACGGCGTGTTATAGACATAATGCAGCGCCACGGTGAGCTCCACCGTGCCAAGCCCGGAGGCGAAATGGCCGCTGGAGCGGCTTACGCTGTCGAGCAGATAGCGACGCAGCTCGTCGCACAGCTTCGGCAGACTCTCTTTCGGCAACAGACGTAACTCCTGGGTGGAGTCAACCAACGCCAGTGTCGGGTATTTGGCAATATCAAAACTCATCAGAGACTCATCGTGGTGTTTTCGTTATTTATCACGCTGGATTATATAGTCCGCTAGCGCTTCCAGTGCCGAAGTGTCCAGTGACTGCGCGGCCAGTTGCTCAAGCGACTGGCGGGCATCCGCAATCAGGTCCCGGGCTTTTTGTTGGGCTTGCTCAAGGCCCAGAAGGGCGGGATAGGTACTTTTGCCAAGCTGCTGATCGGCACCCTGACGTTTACCCAATGTTGCAGTATCGCCCACGACATCCAGAATGTCATCCTGAACCTGGAAGGCTAAACCGATACTTTCTGCGTAGCGATCCAGAACCGGCAGGGCTTTGCGACCCTGCTCACCCGCGCTCAGCGCGCCCAGACGAACGGCGGCGCGAATCAATGCCCCGGTCTTGTGGCGATGAATACGCTCCAGCTGTTCCAGATTAACCTGACGACCTTCGGCCTCTAAATCCAGCGCCTGACCGCCGCACATGCCCGCCACGCCGCTGGCCATTGCCAGCTCGGAAACCATCGCCAGACGATCTCGATCCGCCACTTCCACCATCGGCGCATCGCTCAGAATCGAGAATGCCAGGGTTTGCAGGGCATCGCCTGCCAGAATGGCGTTCGCTTCGCCAAACTTAATGTGGCAGGTCGGCTGGCCGCGACGCAGATCGTCGTCGTCCATCGCCGGCAGATCGTCGTGGATCAGCGAGTAGGCGTGAATACACTCCACCGCAGCCGCTGGCGCATCCAGCGTATCGGCGCTGATCCCGAACATTCCGCCGGTGGCATACACCAGAAAAGGACGCAGGCGTTTACCGCCTAACAGTGCGCCATAATGCATGGCCTCAACCAGTGGAGTGTTCTGAAAAGGCTGCGGAGCAATAAAACGGCGCAATGCGTCGTCAGCACGCCCGACGCACGCCTGAAGCTGGTTCGAAAAGTCCATCTACTCGGCATCCGGTGTGAAGGGGGTCGTGGCGGTATCTTCGCTATCGGAGAGCAGGATCTGCACGCGTTGTTCCGCCTGCTGCAGCTTAACCTGACCCTGGCGCGCCAGCTGCACGCCGCGTTCGAATTCATTAAGCGCCTCTTCTAACGGCAGGTCGCCGCTTTCCAGACGGGTAACGATTTGCTCCAGTTCACTCAGCGCAGTTTCGAAACTGGCGGGTGCATCGTTTTTCTTCGGCATAGTGAATGTCTGACTCTCAGTTTTTATATCCCTGATATGGTATCGGACTCAGGGTAATTATCAAATAACGCGCAATGTGCACAGGAGCCACGCGATGGTGGTATACTTCCGCGCCTGGATGCAGCCCTGGAAATGTGGGCTGCTGTACTTTTCCATTACAAGCCTTATCGCTTGCCAAAGAAACATTGCCGCCATGAAGTTTATCATTAAATTGTTCCCGGAAATCACCATCAAAAGCCAATCTGTGCGTTTGCGCTTTATTAAAATTTTAACCGGGAACATTCGTAACGTTCTGAAGCACTACGACGAGACGCTGGCCGTCGTGCGTCACTGGGATCACGTTGAAGTCCGCGCTAAAGATGAAAACAAGCGCCTGGACATTCGTGATGCCTTAACCCGTATTCCGGGTATCCATCATATTCTGGAAGTGGAGGATGTTCCCTTTACTTCCCTGCACGACATCTTCGAAAAAGCGCTGGCGCAGTATCGCGATCTGATCGAAGGCAAAACCTTCTGCGTGCGCGCCAAGCGTCGCGGCAAGCATGAGTTTAGCTCCATTGAAGTTGAACGCTACGTGGGCGGCGGGCTGAATCAGCACGTTGAGTCTGCGCGCGTGCGTCTGACCAACCCGGAAGTGACCGTTAATCTGGAAATCGAAAACGACCGCCTGCTGCTGGTGAAAGGCCGCTATGAAGGTATCGGCGGCTTCCCGATTGGGACGCAGGAAGATGTGCTGTCGCTGATCTCCGGCGGTTTCGACTCCGGCGTTTCCAGCTATATGTTGATGCGTCGCGGCTGCCGCGTGCACTACTGCTTCTTTAACCTCGGCGGTGCGGCGCACGAAATTGGCGTGCGTCAGGTGGCTCACTATCTGTGGAACCGCTTTGGCAGCTCCCACCGCGTGCGTTTTGTGGCGATCAACTTTGAGCCTGTGGTCGGCGAGATCCTGGAGAAAGTGGACGACGGCCAGATGGGCGTAGTGCTGAAGCGTATGATGGTGCGTGCAGCCTCGAAAGTGGCTGAGCGTTACGGCGTGCAGGCGCTGGTTACCGGCGAAGCGCTGGGCCAGGTCTCCAGCCAGACCCTGACCAACCTGCGTCTTATTGATAACGTGTCGGATACGCTGATCCTGCGTCCGCTGATCTCTCACGATAAAGAGCACATCATCGATCTGGCGCGTGAAATCGGTACCGAAGACTTCGCCCGCACCATGCCGGAATACTGCGGTGTGATTTCCAAGAGCCCAACCGTGAAGGCGGTGAAGGCGAAGATCGAAGCGGAAGAAGAGAACTTCGATTTCAGCATTCTTGAGAAAGTGGTGGCTGAAGCCAATAACATCGATATCCGCGAGATTGCCCAGCAGACCGAGCAGGAGGTGGTGGAAGTCGAAACCGTTAACGGTTTCGGTCCTGACGACGTGCTGCTGGATATCCGCTCTGTGGATGAACAAGACGCGAAGCCGTTTGAGCCAGAAGGTGTGGAAGTGGCCTCGCTGCCGTTCTACAAGCTGAGCACCAAATTTGGCGATCTGGATAAGAGCAAAACCTATCTGCTGTGGTGCGAGCGCGGGGTGATGAGCCGTCTTCAGGCGCTCTATCTGCGCGAGCAGGGCTTTACCAATGTGAAGGTGTATCGCCCGTAGTCGCAATGCCGGGTGGCGACGTCGTCTTACCCGGCCTGGTTGATCTCTGTAGGCCCGGCAAGCGTAGCGCCGCCGGGCAATACCTACGCTTCGTAATAGTTATAAATGCCCGCCGCCATCACCAGCGATGAGGCCACTTCATAGGCTTTTGCACGCCCGACCAGCAGTTCGATAATCTTCAGCGCAAAATCAATCGACGTGCCCGGACCCTGGCTGGTGAGCAGGTTGACGCGCGGATCCCAGACCATACGCTTATCCACCCACTGCTCTTCGGGGATTTTATCCTTCAGCGTCGGGAAACCGGTCATATTGCCAATCGGGAAGATGTTGTGCGGCACCAGTACCGTGGCCGCGGCGGCGCAGATGGCAGCGACGATGCGCCCGGAATGGTGGAACTGCCTGACGGTTTCGACCAGCAGGGGGCTGTCACGGAAGCACTCCGCGCCCTTGATACCGCCCGGCAGGACGATGACGTCGTAATCACCGTCGGCGACCTCCACCAGCGGGGCATCGGCCACAATTTTTACCCCGCGCGAGCAGGTGATGATCGGGTTACCATCGCTGGCGACGCTCGCCGTCGTGACGCTAATCCCGGCGCGAACCAGCAGATCGATAGTCGTGACCGCTTCGGTCTCTTCGCTACCAGGGGCGAGGCATACCAGTGCCGACGCGCTCATACTCACTCTCCTTACGTTTAACCTGTTCATACAGTCGGACATTCTCCGGCACGCTGATACCGTGCGCGCGGGCGCGTTTTAGCAGGTAGCCGGTAATGTAATCAATTTCGGTATGGCGTAGCCCGCGGATATCCTGCAGCATCGAAGAGATATTCTGGGCGGTACTCTCAATGACCTCTTCAACGTAATAGCGAATATCGTCCACCGAGGTATGGATGCCCTCGCGCTCCACGACGGCCGCGACCTCGGCACACAGCGTTGCTATGGCCTGCGGATGGTTTTTAAGCTCACCGTTTGGGCAATCCAGCAGGGCGGTCAGCGGGTTGATCACGCAGTTTACCGCCAGCTTGCGCCACATTTGCGGGCGGATGTTATCGTGCCAGGCAACATCCGGCAGCACCTGCTGGAAGCGAACCGCCAGATAACTGTAGTCCCCCTCCTGCGCTCTTGCCGGGCCGATGTGGGTCATCCCGCTGGCGACATGAACAATTACGTTGCCGTCACGGCGGGCTGCATGGGTGGTAATAGCCATCATCAGCGGCTGGTGAACGCTTTTGAGCTCTTCGATGGTGCCCATCCCGTTGTGGAGCAACATAACAGGCGACGTTTGCGGAAGAGTGGACGCCAACGCCCGTACGGCATCCGAGACCTGCCAGGCTTTCAGGGTAACCAGCAGCAGATCGCTTTGCGCCAGGAAATCAGGATCGTTAGCGATAAGAGATTCGTTAAAGATACTCCCGTCTTCTTCAATCAGGTTTACACTGCAATAGGGCTGTGGCACGCGCATCCAGCCCTGGACTTCGTGTCCCTGTTTGCAAAGTGCGGCGAGCCAAAGTTGTCCCAGTGCCCCGCATCCGAGCACGGTAATTTTCATCGTTCCTCCTCACCTGCAACTGCGCCAGGTGTTACAACATGTAGTATAGCGTCGACAACTAAGCTTCTGTTGAGTTATGCCCCGTAGCGGGTATTATGCAACGCAACAAAAGTGAAGGGAGAAGAAAAGATGCCATCTTTCGATATTGTTTCCGAAGTTGATATCCAGGAAGTACGTAACGGCGTGGACAACGCCAGCCGTGAAGTTGAATCACGTTTCGATTTTCGTGGCGTTGAGGCCAGTTTTGAGCTGAACGACGCAAATAAGACCATTAAGATCCTGAGCGAGTCCGATTTTCAGGTCACCCAGCTGCTGGACATTCTGCGCGCCAAGCTGTTGAAGCGCGGCATCGAAGGGACCTCTCTCGATGTGCCGGAAACGTTCGTTCACAGCGGCAAAACCTGGTTTGTTGAAGCCAAACTGAAGCAGGGCATTGAGAGCGCGATGCAGAAGAAAATCGTTAAGCTCATCAAAGACAGCAAGCTGAAGGTGCAGGCGCAAATTCAGGGCGAAGAGATTCGTGTTACTGGCAAATCTCGTGACGATCTGCAGGGTGTGATGGCGTTGGTGCGTGGCGGCGATCTCGGCCAGCCATTCCAGTTCAAGAACTTCCGCGATTAAGAAAAAGCCCGGCGATGCCGGGCTTTTTTTCAGGCTTTCAGCGCCTGCTCAACTTCAAATCGGTTTGTCACTTTACTGTCGATTTTGACATACAGACTGCGCTCTTCCGGCACCAGTAATACCTCGCTGACACCCTCTTTAGCTTCAAGACGCTGTTTCAATGCCTCACTCACCTCGACATCATGCGGAATTTCAACCCGCAGGCTGCTGACATAACGCGGCTCTTTCATGGTGCTGGCGACCAGCAGCCAGACCGTTGCCAGCAGCGCACCCGCCAGGAATACGGTTTGTGAATCGAACATGCCATCGACCCAGCCTCCGAGAGATCCCCCGATCGCCACGCCGATAAACTGGCTGGTGGAGTAGATCCCCATCGCCGTTCCTTTATAGCCTGCCGGGGACTCTTTACTGATTAGCGATGGCAGCAAAGCTTCCATCAGGTTGAAGGCAAGGAAGAACAGCTGCACACCCGCGACCAGTTCCCAGAAGTGCGGGCCTGAGCCCCAGAGCACAATTTCGGCAATCAACAGCAGGGCGACGCACGCCAGGAAGACGCGCTTCATCCGGCGCTTCACTTCGGCATAAATAATAAACGGCACCACGGACACAAAAGAGATGAGCATGGTGAACAGGTAGATTTTCCAGTGCTCTGCCGCCGGAAAACCAGCCGCGGCCAGCTGGCTTGGGAGGGCGACGAAGGTAGACATCAGCAGGATATGCAGACACATGATGCCGAAGTTGAGTTTCAGCAGACGCGGTTCCGCCAGCACTTTGCTGAAGCAGCCTTTGACCATCCCCGATTCGCGGTTGAGCACATGGTTTTTACTGTCCGGTACAACCCAGATTGTCAGGGCGATACCGAGGGTCGCCAGCACGGCGATCATCCAGAACAGGGCGTTTAGACCCAGCGCATGGGTAATGATCGGGCCGAGAACCATCGCGATAGCAAAGGTCACGCCGAAGCTCACGCCAATAAAGGCCATCGCTTTGGTGCGATTCTGTTCGCGGGTCAGATCGGAAAGCAGCGCCATGACCGCAGCGGCGATGGCGCCGGAACCCTGTAATGCACGTCCGAGAATGATGCCCCAAATGGAGTGGGAGAGGGCGGCAATCACACTACCAAGCACAAATACCAGCAGCCCGCCAACGATAAGCGGTTTACGACCAACGCGATCGGAGAGCAAACCAAAGGGGATCTGAAAGACCGCCTGAGCCAGACCGTAAATACCGATGGCAAGACCAATTAACGCCTCGCTTGCTCCCTGTAATGCCATGCCATAAGTGGTCAGAACGGGCAGGACCATAAACATGCCGAGCATACGCAATGAGAAAACAGTCCCTAAACCCCAGGTGGCGCGTAACTCGCCTGGCGTCATTTTATAATCGTTCATTACCACCTCAACTCAAAAGCAGGCATTAGTGTAGTGCGGGGAAGGGGCGGGGTAAACAACCTGTTATTTAACAAATATTACATACGTTATTAATGGATTTTATGAATAAAAAAAGGGTGCCGAAGCACCCTTTTTATCTATCCGAATCTTACCAGACGTAAGTCAGCAGATTTTGTGAATCGGGCACCATAAAATCGACGGACATCATCACCGAGAGGGAAGTGATAGCGACAATCGAGAACACAAACAGTTTGCGTGCCCAGACTTTGTCGTCTTCCACTTTATAGCCTCGCAGTGCCATGCCGAGCCACCAGACGCTCACCGCCGCAGCAACCACCAGATATTTGTACCCAGCGTAACCGCCCAGAGAGAGCATCAGCGTAGCAACCGCAAAAGCAATGATGTAGAGCGTGATATGGTTCTTGGCGACGGAAATGCCTTTCACCACCGGCAGAACCGGGATGTTCGCTGCCTGATAATCCTTAAAGCGGAAAATCGCAATGGCATAGGAGTGCGGCATCTGCCACAGGCTAAAGATAGCCAGCAGGATAGCCGCACCGCTGTCGAACTCGTTGGTGACCGCGCAGTAGCCAATCACCGGCGGCGCAGCGCCGGAGAGCGAACCAATCAGCGTACCGTAGACGGAGTGACGTTTCATATACAGGCTGTAGACGCCAACATACACCACGAAACCCATCACCCCCAGCCAACAGGCCAGAGGGTTGGCGCCGAACCACAGCAGCATAAAGCCAGCAATACCCAGCAAGGTGGCGTACACCAGCGAGACGGCAGGGGACATCAGGCCTTTAACCAGCACCCGATTTTTCGTCCTTTCCATCTTCCTGTCGATATCCATGTCGATGTAGTTGTTAAATACACAACCGGACGCAACAACCAATGACACCCCAATCAGCGTGTTAATAAAGAGGGTGTAATCGATGCTGCCCTTAGAGGCCAGCAGGAACCCTCCGATCACGGAGATCAGGTTGCCAAAGATGATGCCTGGTTTTGTGACTTGCAGGTATTGCTTAAACATACTCGCCGCTCTTAGTGAACCATCATGTTGTAGTTAAGGTTCCACATAATCCAGATGGAGCCGACTACCAGGATTGCGATGATAATCACGGTAAAGATGAATGCCGTCATGTTCCAGCCTTCATCGGACTTAGTGTTCATGTGCAGGAAGCAAACCAGATGCACGAGGATCTGAACGACGGCAGTCACCAGAATCGTGCCCAGAATGACCGCTTTAGAACCAGAACCGTTCATCACCATCCAGAACGGGATAAGCGTCAGGATGATCGACAGGATGAAACCTGTCATGTAGGTTTTTACGCTGCCATGGGAAGCGCCATGATCGTTTGAATGACTCATTACATCGCCCCCATCAGATACACTACAGAGAACACACAGATCCAAACCACATCCAGGAAGTGCCAGAACAGGCTCAGGCACATAATACGGGTGCGGTTAGTGCTGGTCAGGCCGCGACGGGATACCTGGAACATCAGTACCGCCATCCAGATCAGGCCGGAGGTTACGTGCAGACCGTGAGTACCTACCAGCGCGAAGAACGCTGACAGGAAGCCACTGCGGTCCGGACCGAAACCTTCCACGATCAGGTGGTGGAACTCATAGATTTCCATCCCGATAAATCCAGCACCAAACAGCCAGGTCAACGCCAGCCAGGAGACGACCTGGCTCTTGTTGTTCTTATACATGGCAATTGCGGCCATGCCGTAGGTGATGGAGCTGAACAGCAGCAGTGCGGTTTCAACCAGAACGAACGGCAGCTCGAAGATGTCCTTACCGGTCGGGCCGCCCGCTGTGCCGTTCACCAGAACGGCATAGGTCGCGAACAGACAGCAGAACAGGATGCAGTCGCTCATCAGGTAGATCCAGAAGCCGAAGACTTTCATCGGCCCTGTATCATGGTGCCCGTGTTCATGCGCATGGGCAGTCGCGTGGGTTAAAGTATCAGTTGCCATTTTTCAGCCCCGCTTTAGCAATCTCGTCGAAATGCTGTTTTTCCAGGATTTCAACTTCACGGACTGGTACGTAGTAGTCCACGTCCTCATCAAAGCTCTTCACAATCCAGCTGATCACGATGCCAGCGAAGCCGACGATCGCAAGCCACCAGATGTGCCAGATCATAGCGAAACCAAATACCGTAGCGAAGGCGGCGATAACCATGCCCGCTGCGCTGTTTTTCGGCATGTGGATCTCTTCGTAATGCGCTGGCTGCTTGTACGCTTCCCCTTTTTCTTTCATTTCCCAGAATGCGTCACGCTCATGAATGTGCGGCACAACGGCAAAGTTATAGAACGGCGGTGGAGAAGAGGTTGCCCACTCCAGCGTACGGCCACCCCATGGGTCACCGGTCAGGTCACGGTTCTGTTCACGGTCGCGAATAGAGACGTAGAACATATACAGCTGAGACGCGATACCACAGGCAATCAGCGCTGCACCCACGGCTGCAACAACCAGCATTGGGTGGAACTGCGGATCGATCTGCTGGCTCAGACGACGGGTCATACCCATGAAGCCCAGCACGTACAGCGGCATAAATGCGACGAAGAAGCCGATGATCCAGAACCAGAACGCGCGTTTACCCCATTTTTCATTCAGCGTGAAGCCGAACGCTTTTGGCCACCAGTAGGTTACGCCAGCGAAGCAGCCGAAGACGACGCCGCCGATGATAACGTTGTGGAAGTGCGCAATCAGGAACAGGCTGTTGTGCAGAACGAAGTCAGCACCCGGTACAGCCAGCAGTACGCCGGTCATCCCACCTACGGAGAAGGTCACGATGAAGCCGATAGTCCACAGCATTGCTGAGTGGAACTGGATACGGCCCTGGTACATGGTGAACAGCCAGTTGAAGATCTTAACCCCGGTTGGGATCGCGATAATCATGGTGGTAATACCGAAGAAGGCGTTTACGTTCGCGCCCGCACCCATAGTGAAGAAGTGGTGCAGCCAAACGATGAACGACAGAACGGTAATACACACGGTTGCCCACACCAGCGAGGTGTAACCAAACAGACGCTTACGCGAGAAGGTCGCTGCGATTTCGGAGAACACACCGAAGACCGGCAGAACCAGGATGTACACTTCAGGGTGACCCCATGCCCAAATCAGGTTGATGTACATCATCATGTTGCCGCCCATATCATTGGTGAAGAAATGGGTACCCAGATAGCGATCCAGGGTCAGCAGCGCGACGGTAACAGTCAGGATTGGGAAGGAGGCGATAATCAGGATGTTGGCGCACAGAGATGCCCAGGTAAATACTGGCATCTTGAACATCGTCATACCTGGGGCACGCATCTTCAGGATAGTCACGAAGAAGTTAATACCGGTCAGGGTCGTACCGACACCGGAGAGCTGCAGCGCCCAAATCCAGTAATCAACCCCTACACCAGGACTGTATTCAATTCCTGAAAGCGGCGGGTAAGCCAGCCAGCCGGTCTGAGCAAATTCGCCCACACCCAGTGACAGGTTAACCAGAATCACACCGACAACCGTGAACCAGAAGCTCAGGTTGTTCAGGAACGGGAACGCAACGTCGCGCGCGCCGATTTGCAGCGGCACAACCACGTTCATCAGACCGATAACCAGCGGCATCGCCACGAAGAAGATCATAATCACGCCGTGCGCGGTAAAGATCTGATCGTAGTGGTGCGGTGGCAAGAAGCCTGCTTCGCCAGCGGAGGCAAGCGCCTGCTGGCTACGCATCATGATTGCATCGGCAAAGCCACGAATTAACATGACGATACCGACGATGCAGTACATGATACCGAGTTTTTTGTGGTCGACCGAAGTCAGCCACTCATTCCACAGATAGCTCCACTTACCGAAGTAAGTGATCAGGCCAATTAAGGCTGCGCCACCAATGATAATTGCAGCAAGCGTAACCACGATAATTGGTTCATGGTACGGCACCGCATCCAGTGTCAATTTTCCGAACATTTTCTTCCTCGGCCCCTTAGTGAGAGGTTTCCGCGTGGCTCATGTCCATGCCTTCCATCCCTTCGTGCTTGCTATGCTCGCCTTCAGGTTGGGTCACGTCCATGCTCTTGCCGTGGTCCATAAATTTGCCAATAACGTCTTTGAACAAATTCGGTTTCACGTTAGAGAAGTACTCCACCTTGTTGTATTCGCTAGGTGTTGCCACTTTTTCGAACGTAGCCATGTCAGACATGGTGTTCGGAGACTGTTTCGCTTTAGCAACCCACTGGTCGAAAGCGGCACGGTCAGGCGTGGCAATGGCTTTGAACTTCATACCAGAGAAGCCCGGGCCACTGTAGCTGGCGGAGATACCATCATAGGTGCCTGCTTCATTCGCGATCAGGTGCAGGTTGGTCTGCATACCGGCCATCGCGTAAATCTGGCTACCCAGACGCGGGATAAAGAAGGAGTTCATCACGGAGTTAGACGTTACTTTGAACTGCACCGGGACGTTCGCCGGGAAGGCGATTTCATTTACGGTAGCAATGCCCTGTTCCGGGTAGATGAAGAACCATTTCCAGTCCATGGAGACGACTTCGATCGTAATCGGTTTCTCATCGTGAACCAGCGGTTTTGCAGGTTCGAGCGCGTGAGTGGTTTTCCATGTCAGTACGGCAAGGAACAGGATGATCAGAATCGGCACCGTCCAGACCACAGCTTCCACTTTATTGGAGTGTGACCAGTTAGGGCTATACTTCGCATCTTTGTTGCTCGCACGATACTTCCAGGCGAAACCAACAGCCATCAAGATGGCGGGAATCACGACGATCATCATCAGGCCAAAAGCCGTCAGAATGAGCGAACGTTGCTCCAGTCCAATCTGTCCTTTGGGGTCTAGCAGCGCAGAATCACAGCCACTGAGTAATACAGTGCCTGCAAATAACGACAACCATCCCAAACTTTTATTGTATTTCCTAAGTGTCATTTAACGACCTCAATTCCACGGGGACCTGGTGGCGTTTAAAGTGTGGGGGCATTTTACGGGAACGTTACATTACTGTAAACATCATTAGACCTGTGTCAGGAACGTGTTACCAGGTTCTGCCAGGGAAGTCACAGATGTTGCAAATTATAACCGTTTTTCAGACGCAAGCACCGCCAGACGGGCGTTATAACGAAACAGACTCTGTAGGTAGGGTAAAAAGGGCAATTGGTATAACCATTGCTGAAAACAAACAATTTATTAACAAATAATCATCAATAAAGAGACAAATAAAAAACGTAAAATTAATGTTTCGTTTGCTGAATCGGTTAACGAAAAATACCCTATATCCCATGCTCCAATAATTTCCGGAATTCTAAGAGGCACGAAACAACAAATATTATTTTTCCATGACCAAATTTATTTGCCGTTATAATTTACATGGGTGATTACAACGGAAAATAACATTTTGCGCCGGTTTTACACCCTCTGGCTCTCACGCATGGCCAGATAGTCAAGGAGTGCTCCCGTAAGGATCCCGGTCAGCGCCAGCAGCGCGCCGATGTCCAGCAGGAGCAGGCTAAACGGCAGTACGAGGGTGGTGGTGGCATTGACGATCGTTACGATGAGCCACAGTGCGAGCGTCAGACATCCCACCAGCAATATTCTTAACGCGAAGCGATAGGCTGACGGGAAACGCGTCCTGACCATAAAGTGTTCCGTCTGCTGGGTATATTCCAGCGAGCGGCGGCATAGTAATAGCAACAGCAGTCCCGGAATGGCCGCAAAGACGGAGAAGAGATAAAACTCAGCCCAACCGTGCGCTTCCACAAACCAGCCCGCGATAGGGCCGACGTAAACCCGCCCCACGGCTGAGAGCGCAGAGAGCAGGGCAAACTGGGTTGCGGAGAAGGATTTGTTGCACAGGGTCATCAGCAGGGCGACAAACGCAGCCGTCCCCATCCCACCGCACAGGTTTTCAAAGAATACCGCCGCCGCCATGCTGAGCATATGCTTATCGGTGATGGAGAGCAGCCAGTAACCGGCATTCGACACACCCTGCAGGATGCCGAAGATCAGCAGCGCGCGGAACAGGCTTAAACGCTGCATCAGGACTCCGCCATACAGCGCGCCGATAATAGTGGCGATTAACCCCAGCGTCTTGTTGACCACACCCACTTCACCGGCATCAAAGCCCACGCCGCGGATCAGAAAGGTGGTGGTCAGACTCATGGCAAACGCATCACCGAGTTTATACAGCACAATCAGCAGCAGAATGATCCAGGCATTGTTGCGGCCAAAGAAGTCGCGCAGCGGTTCGGCAACCGCCTGCTCAAGTGAGCGGGGAACGGGAATAACATCGCTCGGTTCCGGCGCCAGGAAGGTCGCGATCATGCACGGGATCAGCAGGGTGGCCATCAGCCAGTACATGCCCTGCCAGCCGAGATAGCGGTCTGCCAGCCATAGCGCCAGCCCACCGGAGACCAGCATACCCAGACGGTAGCCCAGCACGCTGATGGCGGCCCCGGCCCCACGCTCGTCGGCCGAGAGCACATCCGTTTTCCAGGCATCAAAAACGATATCCTGCGACGCGGAGCAGAAGGCAATCACCACCGCCAGCGCGGCCATCCAGCGAAGCTGCGAGGCAGGTTCGAGGAAGCCCATCGCGGCAATCGCCAGCAGCAGCATCGCCTGGGTCATCAGCAACCAGCCACGACGCCTGCCGAGGAAAGGCGGGGTGTAGCGGTCCATCATCGGCGACCATAAAAACTTGAAGACATAGGCCTGGCCGACCAGCGAGAAGAAGCCGATAGTTTTAAGATCGATATCTTCTACGGTCATCCACGCCTGTAACGTGCCCGATGTCAGTGCAAGGGGTAAACCGGAGGCGAAACCAAGGATCAGCAGGATAGCTGATTTAGGTTGCTGGAAAATACGTAGGTATTGACTGGACATGGGCAGGTTAACTGACCCGACCGGAAGTCGGGTCAGCAGGCTGAATTAACGTGCGTTCTGCTTGATGAATTCGTGAATGCTGGTGTCCTGCGCCATATCGGCGATGGTGTCGGTCAGCACGCTGTTTACGGCATTAGCGATATTGGTGTTGGTGGCCTGGAAGGCGCCTTCAACAGAGTAGCTTGCACGGTAGTTCTTATTCATCTTGTTGCCGTTCTTCGCGGTGGCGATGATGGCGATATCCGCTTTGGTCGCGATGTTATAGCGCACGTTGCCCTGAGAGACGTCAGCGTAAAGGTTATTAACGATGATCTGCAGATCAACCGCGCCGCTTGGACCAACCATATAGCCGCGTGCGGTCATTTGCTTCTCAAGCACTTCCTGCAGCAGGAAACGCAGATCGCGAGAGGCCGTCAGGGTCACCAGCTGGTTGTCACGGGTGACTTTCGCCAGCGCCTGGTCTTTACGCTGATCTGCACCGTTGATACTCACGGTGACGCCCATCAGGCTTGGATCCTGCTGCGGCAGAGAGATCTTCGGAGAAACATCAATGGTGGTGGGTGGGGTTGCACAGCCGGCCAGCATAAACAGGGCGACTAAAGGGAAAAAGAGTTTTTTTAACATGTTCAGGCTCTCAACGAATCGTAAGCATATATAGAAAAAAATTGCCGCCATCATAACATCGCCAACGGCAAGGGGAAGTGGTCAACGCATGTAAATTCATCGCCTTGTCTGAAAACTGACCAACTGAAACGCTTTTCCGTTATTCGGACGACAAAACGACTCCCCCTTATAGGACTTCATTCGGTTGAATGAGAAAATCAGATGAAAGCTAAATTTTTGTTGTCTTCTTGTTATGCAAGCGGTAAAAGCGGCTAATATTTAAAGGGATGGGTGACATCTCAGCGTTGTCGGAGGAGTAATTTCATGATGATACGTGAACAGATTGAAGATAAGTTAAGGGCGGCCTTTGAACCTGTGTTCCTTGAAGTCGTCGACGAAAGTTATCGTCATAACGTACCGGCAGGCTCTGAGAGCCACTTTAAAGTGGTGCTGGTCAGCGATCGTTTCGCTGGTGAGCGTTTTCTTAATCGTCACCGTATGATTTACGGAACCCTGACGGAAGAGCTCTCGACCACAGTCCATGCGCTGGCGTTGCATACTTATACGATCAAAGAGTGGAAGGGCTTACAGGATACGATTTTCGCGTCGCCACCCTGCCGGGGGGCAGGGACGATCGCGTAACAAATCCTGTTTGCAACAGCGGGAGCTTTTCCAGTATGTTGCATAAAGATTACGTCAAAACGGCCTGCGGGCCGTTTTGTTTTGTCCGGGTTTTGAGCCGGTGGCGCGATTTTAAGGCCGAAAATAGCCTGAAATTGTGAAAAAAGCCGCAGCAACATGCGCCAACCGTTCTCGACTCACTAAAGTGATGCCGCTATAATGCCGCGTCTTAATATGAATGTCTTCGGGATGATTCTGGCGACAGGGAATGTGAATCTGCTAAGAGAGCATCCCGGTATTGCGAGGCAAATTCAGAGTTGACCGAGCACTGTGATTTTTTTGAGGTAACAAGATGCAAGTTTCAGTTGAAACCACTCAAGGCCTTGGCCGCCGTGTAACGATTACAATCGCTGCTGACAGCATCGAAAACGCTGTAAAAAGCGAGCTGGTCAACGTAGCAAAGAAAGTCCGTATTGACGGCTTCCGCAAGGGCAAAGTACCGATGAATGTCGTTGCTCAGCGTTATGGCGCTTCTGTTCGCCAGGACGTGCTGGGTGACCTGATGAGCCGCAACTTCGTTGACGCGATCATCAAAGAAAAAATCAATCCAGCCGGTTCCCCGACCTATGTTCCGGGTGAATACAAACTGGGCGAAGACTTCACCTACGCGGTAGAGTTCGAAGTTTACCCGGAAGTTGAGCTGAAAGGTCTGGACGCGATCGAAGTTGAAAAACCAATCGTTGAAGTGACTGAAGCCGACGTTGACGGCATGCTGGACACCCTGCGTAAGCAGCAGGCGACCTGGAAAGACAAAGACGGCGCTGCGGATGCAGAAGACCGTGTCACCATCGACTTCTCCGGCTCTGTAGACGGCGAAGAGTTCGAAGGCGGCAAAGCGTCTGACTTCGTACTGGCGATGGGTCAGGGTCGTATGATCCCAGGCTTTGAAGACGGTATCAAAGGCCACAGCGCAGGCGAAGAGTTCACTATCGACGTGACCTTCCCGGAAGAGTACCACGCTGAAAACCTGAAAGGTAAAGCCGCGAAATTCGCGATTACCCTGAAGAAAGTTGAAGACCGCGAACTGCCAGAACTGACTGCAGATTTCATCAAGCGTTTCGGCGTTGAAGATGGTTCTGTTGAAGGCCTGCGTGCTGAAGTGCGTAAAAACATGGAACGCGAGCTGAAAGGCGCCGTGCGTAACCGCGTTAAGTCTCAGGCGATCGAAGGTCTGGTTAAAGCTAACGAAATCGAGATCCCATCTGCACTGATCGACAGCGAAATCGACGTTCTGCGTCGTCAGGCTGCACAGCGTTTCGGTGGCAATGAGAAACAAGCTCTGGAACTGCCTCGTGAGCTGTTCGAAGAGCAGGCTAAACGCCGCGTTGTTGTTGGTCTGCTGCTGGGTGAAGTGATTCGTACCCACGAGCTGAAAGCTGACGAAGAGCGTGTTAAAGGCCTGATCGAAGAGATGGCTTCTGCCTATGAAGATCCGTCAGAAGTGGTTGCTTTCTACGGCAGCAACAAAGAGCTGATGGAAAACATGCGCAACGTCGCACTGGAAGAGCAGGCTGTTGAAGCCGTTCTGGCCAAAGCGAAAGTGTCCGAAAAAGCCACTTCTTTCAACGAACTGATGAACCAACAGGCTTAATTCTGCCTGCTTTGTTTAAAGTTTGAGCAAAAAACCCGTTGCCTCCCGGCGGCGGGTTTTTTTTATCACAGTTCCAGGCCTTGAAGCGTGATAAAACGCCTTTTCAGTGTTAGCGTTAAAACAAAAGATTGTTATGCTTGAAATAGGGCTGAGCCGCCCCCATTAGTGGGGAAGCAGTATTAAAGAGACTGGCTGATAATCCGTCCGCAAGGTTACAATCAGTACAGCAGGTATTTTCATTTTTTATCCAGGAGACGGAAATGTCATACAGTGGCGAACGAGATAACTTTGCACCCCATATGGCGCTGGTGCCAATGGTTATTGAACAGACCTCTCGAGGTGAACGTTCTTTTGATATCTACTCCCGTCTGCTTAAAGAACGCGTTATTTTCATGACCGGCCAGGTGGAAGACCACATGGCGAACCTGATCGTAGCGCAGATGCTGTTTCTGGAAGCGGAAAACCCGGAAAAAGACATTTACCTGTACATCAACTCCCCAGGTGGCGTGATCACTGCCGGGATGTCCATTTACGATACCATGCAGTTCATCAAGCCTGATGTGAGCACCATTTGTATGGGCCAGGCGGCATCGATGGGCGCATTCCTGCTGACCGCAGGGGCGAAAGGCAAGCGTTTCTGCCTGCCAAACTCGCGCGTAATGATTCACCAGCCGCTGGGCGGGTATCAGGGCCAGGCGACAGATATTGAAATTCATGCCCGTGAAATCCTGAAGGTAAAAGGGCGCATGAATGAACTTATGGCTCACCATACGGGTCAATCACTAGAGCAGATCGAGCGTGATACCGAGCGCGATCGCTTCCTGTCCGCACCAGAGGCAGTAGAGTACGGCTTAGTCGACTCCATTTTGACCCACCGTAATTGATGCCCACGGCGCGGGTGTGCCGCTATACTATGGTAGGGCGGCACCTGGCTTACGAGCAGCCTGCGTCTGAGAATGGCATTTGCGTCGTCATGTGCGGCACAAAGAACTTAAAAAGAGGTTTTGACTCATGACAGATAAACGCAAAGATGGATCGGGCAAACTGTTGTACTGCTCTTTTTGCGGCAAAAGCCAGCATGAAGTGCGCAAACTGATTGCCGGGCCATCCGTGTATATCTGCGACGAATGTGTCGACTTATGTAACGACATCATCCGCGAAGAGATTAAAGAAGTCGCACCACACCGTGAGCGCAGCGCGTTACCGACGCCGCATGAGATCCGTCATCACCTTGATGACTACGTCATCGGTCAGGAACAGGCGAAGAAAGTGCTGGCAGTGGCGGTGTACAACCACTACAAACGTCTGCGTAACGGGGATAACAGCAACGGCGTTGAGCTGGGCAAAAGTAATATTTTGCTGATTGGCCCAACCGGTTCCGGCAAAACCTTGCTGGCAGAAACACTGGCACGTCTGCTGGATGTTCCGTTTACCATGGCGGACGCCACCACCCTGACCGAAGCCGGTTATGTGGGTGAGGATGTGGAAAACATCATCCAGAAACTGCTGCAGAAGTGCGATTACGACGTCCAGAAAGCCCAGCGCGGTATCGTGTATATCGATGAGATCGACAAAATCTCACGTAAATCCGATAACCCGTCCATCACCCGTGACGTGTCCGGTGAAGGCGTACAGCAGGCATTGCTGAAACTGATCGAAGGGACGGTTGCCGCTGTTCCACCGCAGGGCGGTCGTAAGCATCCTCAGCAGGAGTTCCTGCAGGTTGATACGTCCAAGATCCTGTTTATCTGTGGCGGTGCGTTTGCTGGTCTGGATAAAGTCATTGCTAACCGCGTTGAAACCGGCTCGGGTATTGGCTTTGGCGCGACGGTGAAGGCGAAGTCTGAAAAAGCGAAAGAGGGCGAACTGCTGACCCAGGTTGAGCCAGAAGATCTGATCAAGTTTGGTCTGATCCCTGAGTTCATCGGTCGTCTGCCGGTTGTCGCCACCCTGACAGAACTGAGTGAAGACGCGCTGATTCAGATCCTGAAAGAGCCGAAAAATGCCCTGACTAAGCAGTACCAGGCATTGTTCAATCTGGAAGGCGTTGAGCTGGAGTTCCGCGACGAAGCACTGGACGCGATTGCTAAAAAAGCAATGGCGCGTAAAACTGGTGCACGTGGTCTGCGTTCAATCGTTGAAGCTGCCCTGCTCGATACCATGTACGATCTTCCTTCGATGGAAGAAGTCGAAAAAGTGGTTATCGACGAGTCCGTCATTGCCGGCCAAAGCAAGCCGCTGCTGATTTACGGTACCCCGGAAGCTCAGCAGGCCTCTGGCGAATAATTCACCAGGTCATACAAGCAGTTGATCAAAAAGGGGGGATTTAATCCCCCCTTTTATTTTTCCGTAAACATGGCGTTGAATGTGTGGGAATCATCCCCATATACTGGATTACATGTTAATGGTTGCATGAAGCACAGTCCTGCAACCTGATTACCTGGCGGACACTAAACTAAGAGAGAGCTCTATGAATCCTGAGCGTTCTGAACGCATTGAAATCCCCGTATTGCCGTTGCGCGATGTGGTGGTTTATCCGCACATGGTCATACCCTTATTTGTAGGGCGGGAAAAATCTATCCGTTGCCTTGAAGCCGCCATGGATCATGATAAAAAAATCATGCTGGTTGCGCAGAAAGAAGCATCAACGGATGAGCCGGGTGTAAACGATCTTTTCACCGTCGGGACCGTGGCCTCTATTTTACAAATGCTGAAGCTGCCTGATGGCACCGTGAAGGTGCTGGTCGAGGGGCTGCAGCGTGCGCGTATTACCACGCTATCTGATGATGGCGAACACTTCGCAGCAAAAGCCGAATACCTGGACTCGCCTCAGCTTGACGAGCGTGAGCAGGAGGTGCTGGTTCGCACCGCAATCAGTCAGTTTGAAGGCTATATCAAGCTGAACAAAAAAATCCCACCAGAAGTGCTGACGTCGCTGAACAGCATCGACGATCCTGCACGTCTGGCTGATACCATCGCAGCGCACATGCCGCTGAAGCTGGCTGACAAACAGTCCGTGCTGGAGATGTCCGACGTTAACGAGCGTCTGGAATATTTGATGGCGATGATGGAGTCTGAAATCGATCTGCTGCAGGTTGAGAAGCGCATTCGCAACCGCGTGAAAAAGCAGATGGAGAAATCTCAGCGTGAGTACTATCTGAACGAGCAGATGAAGGCCATTCAGAAAGAGCTCGGTGAGATGGATGACGCACCGGACGAAAACGAAGCGCTGAAGCGTAAGATCGACGCGGCGAAAATGCCGAAAGAGGCAAAAGAGAAGGCCGAAGCAGAGCTGCAGAAGCTGAAAATGATGTCTCCGATGTCAGCGGAAGCGACGGTTGTACGCGGCTATATCGAGTGGATGGTTCAGGTTCCATGGAACGCCCGCAGCAAGGTCAAAAAAGACCTGCGTCAGGCCCAGGAGATCCTGGATACCGACCACTACGGTCTGGAGCGCGTCAAAGACCGTATCCTCGAGTATCTCGCGGTTCAAAGCCGTGTTAACAAGCTCAAGGGCCCAATTCTGTGCCTGGTGGGGCCGCCGGGGGTGGGTAAAACCTCCCTGGGCCAGTCCATTGCTAAAGCGACCGGACGTAAGTACATCCGTATGGCGCTGGGCGGCGTGCGTGACGAAGCGGAAATCCGCGGTCACCGTCGAACCTATATCGGTTCAATGCCGGGCAAACTGATCCAGAAAATGGCAAAAGTGGGGGTTAAAAACCCGCTGTTCCTGCTGGATGAGATCGACAAAATGTCCTCCGATATGCGTGGCGATCCGGCTTCAGCCCTGCTGGAAGTGCTGGATCCTGAGCAGAACGTGGCGTTCAGCGATCACTACCTGGAAGTGGACTACGATCTGAGCGATGTGATGTTCGTGGCGACCTCCAACTCCATGAATATCCCGGCCCCGCTGCTGGATCGTATGGAGGTGATCCGGCTTTCTGGCTACACCGAAGACGAAAAACTGAACATTGCCCGCCGTCACCTGCTGTCGAAGCAGATTGAACGTAACGCCCTGAAAGAGAGCGAATTGACCGTTGATGACAGCGCGATTATCGGCATTATTCGTTACTACACCCGTGAAGCGGGCGTGCGTAGCCTGGAGCGTGAAATCTCCAAGCTGTGTCGTAAGGCGGTGAAACAGCTGCTGCTCGACAAGACGTTGAAGCACATTGTGATTAATGGCGACAACCTGCACGAATACCTGGGTGTTCAGCGTTACGACTATGGCCGTGCGGACAGCGAAAACCGCGTCGGTCAGGTGACCGGTCTGGCGTGGACGGAAGTGGGCGGCGATCTGCTGACCATCGAAACCGCCTGTGTGCCGGGTAAAGGTAAGCTGACCTACACCGGCTCGCTGGGTGAAGTGATGCAGGAGTCCATTCAGGCTGCGCTGACCGTGGTGCGCGCGCGTGCGGAAAAACTGGGTATTAATCCGGACTTTTACGAAAAACGCGACATTCACGTTCACGTGCCGGAAGGGGCAACGCCGAAAGATGGCCCGAGCGCGGGTATCGCAATGTGTAGCGCCCTGGTGTCCTGCCTGACCGGCAACCCGGTGCGTGCTGATGTGGCGATGACCGGCGAAATCACCCTGCGTGGCCAGGTTCTGCCGATTGGCGGCTTGAAAGAAAAACTGCTGGCAGCTCACCGCGGCGGCATTAAAACGGTCCTGATCCCGTATGAAAACAAGCGCGATCTGGAAGAGATTCCGGATAACGTTATCGCCGATCTGGATATCCATCCGGTGAAACGTATTGAGGAAGTTCTGACCCTTGCACTGCAGAACGAGCCTTACGGAATGCAGGTTGTAACCGCAAAATAGTGACCTCGCGCAAAGAGCGTCAATAAAAACAAGGCTGGTGAGCGATTTCGGGCTTGCCAGCCTTTTTTTGTATAGCTAATTTAGATTGCTGATTGGGCCAGCCATCAACAACGGGTGTTGTAAGGTCATGGCAGGCCTGATATAACTGCTGCGCGGTCGCGTTTTGAAGGATTCAGGCGCGATATAAATTATAAAGAGAGGAAGAGAAGAGTGAATAAATCTCAACTGATTGACAAAATTGCTGCGGGTGCTGATATCTCCAAAGCTGCGGCTGGACGTGCGTTAGATGCTTTGATTGCTTCTGTTACCGAATCTCTGCAGGCTGGGGACGACGTGGCGCTGGTAGGTTTTGGTACTTTTGCTGTTAAAGAGCGTGCTGCCCGTACTGGCCGCAACCCTCAGACCGGTAAAGAGATCACCATCGCTGCTGCTAAAGTTCCGGGCTTCCGCGCCGGCAAAGCGCTGAAAGACGCAGTAAACTGATCGCTTTCTTACGTCAGGGAAGTCGAAAAGTACAAGGGCGCATCATTTGATGTGCCTTTTTTGTTTGTCCAGGCCTGATTTATGTGAGTTTATGCGAGTTGTGGGCTGACAATCGCCCCGGTTTCTTGTCACAATACGTCTTTACGCGCTGCGGTCAGGATTTCCGCCAGCGTCAGGTCACCAGTCACCTACAGCGGAGTGTGGTTACACCATGATGGACAGCTTACGCACGGCTGCTAACAGTCTCGTGCTCAAGATTATTTTCGGTATCATTATCGTGTCGTTCATTTTGACCGGCGTGAGCGGATACCTGATTGGCGGTAGTGCAAACTACGCCGCAAAAGTGAACGACCAGGAAATCAGCCGTGGGCAGTTTGAAAATGCATTTGCCGGTGAACGTAACCGCATGCAGCAACAGCTGGGCGATCAGTTCTCTGAGCTGGCGGCGAATGAAGGGTACATGAAAAACCTGCGTCAGCAGACGCTTAACCGTCTTATCGACGAAGCGCTGCTGGATCAGTACGCTCGTGAAATCGGTCTGAGCATCAGCGACGATCAGGTCAAGAAAGCCATTTTCTCTACCCCGGCTTTCCAGAATGACGGCAAATTCGATAATACCCGCTATAACGCGATCGTGAACCAGATGGGGATGACGCCGGATCAATACGCTCAGGCGCTGCGTAACCAGTTGACCACTCAGCAGCTGATCAACGCCGTGGTGGGTACGGATTTCATGCTCAAAGGCGAAGCGGATGAGCTGGCGACGCTGGTTTCTCAGCAACGCATCGTGCGTGAAGCCACTTTCGACGTTAACGCCCTTGCTGCGAAACAGCAGGCGAGCGACGAAGAGGTGAAAAGCTACTACGAGCAGAACAAAAACAACTTTACCGCCCCGGAGCAGTTCCGCGTGAGCTACATCAAGCTGGATGCGGCTGCGATGCAGGAAAACGCAACCGATGCGGAGATCCAGTCTTACTACGATCAGCATCAGGATCAGTTCACCCAACCACAGCGTAACCGTTTCAGCATCATTCAGACTAAAACTGAAGCCGAGGCCAAAGCGGCACTGGACGAGCTGAACAAAGGCACCGACTTCGCGACGGTCGCGAAAGAGAAATCTACCGACATCATCTCTGCCAAAAACGGCGGTGATATGGGCTGGCTGGAAGAGGGCACCACACCGGACGAGCTGAAAAATGCCGGCCTGAAAGAGAAAGGTCAACTTTCTGGTGTGATTAAATCCTCCGTCGGTTTCCTGGTAGTGCGTCTGGATGACATCACCTCTGCGACCACCAAACCGCTGGCTGACGTTCGCGATGATATCGCGGCGAAAGTGAAGCAGGAGAAAGCGCTGGATGGATTCTATGCGTTGCAGCAGAAAGTGAGCGACGCGGCCAGCAATGACAACGAATCGCTGGTCGGCGCTGAGCAGGCTGCGGGTGCGAAAGCGGTGACTACCGGTTGGTTTGGTCATGACAACCTGCCGGAAGAGCTGAACTTCAAACCGGTTGCGGATGCCATCTTCAATGGTGGTCTGGTAGGCGAAAACGGCACCCCGGGCAGCAACTCTGACATCATCACCGTCGACGGCGACCGCGCCTTTGTACTGCGCGTGAGCGAGCACAAGCCTGAAGCGATCAAGCCGCTGGAAGAAGTGAAAGATCAGATTACAGCGCTGGTTAAGCATAACAAAGCCGTGCAACAGGCGAAGCTGGACGCTGAGAAGCTGCTGGCTGAGCTGAAAGCCGGTAAAGGTGACGAGGCGCTGAAAGCGGCTGGCCTGAGCTTTGGCGAGGCGAAAACGCTGAGCCGTACCGGTCAGGATCCGATCAGCCAGGCGGCATTCGGTCTGAGCCTGCCGGCAAAAGACAAGCCAAGCTTCGGTATCGCCAACGATATGCAGGGCAACGTAGTGGTTCTGGCGCTGGACGAAGTGAAAGCGGGCACCATGCCGGAAGCGCAGAAGAAAGCAATGGTTCAGGGCATCACCCAGAACAACGCGCAAATTGCTTTCGAAGCACTGATGAGCAACCTGCGTAAAGAAGCCAAAATCAAGCTGGGCGATATCATCACCCAGCAGTAATTACGTTGCTGCTCGCAAATTTGAGCAACGTACTGCAACACTAAAAGGCCGCTTTCGCGGCCTTTTCCATTTCTGCAATCTGCTGTTTGTCCCGCAAAAGCGGCCCGTTTATGGTGAGTGGGCTGTCAACAAACAAGGAGAAAACAGCATGAAACCTGGAATCAAAGCCCTTTTTATTACGCTTGCCCTTGCGTCTGCAGGAATGAGCCACTGCGCGCTGGCGGCGACACCAGCCGCCAAAACGCAGGCCGCACAAGGTAAGTCTGATGCGCCACCCCTCGCCACATCACCCCAGCAGTCGAAAGCGGCGGAAGCGGAGAAGGGGCGGATCAGCATCAATTCTGCCTCGGCGGAGGCGCTGGCGCGGGTGATGAACGGCGTGGGGCTGAAGAAAGCCCAGGCGATCGTCAGCTACCGTGAAGAATACGGCCCGTTTAAAACCCTCGACGATCTCAAGCAGGTGCCCGGCATGGGCGGAGCGCTGGTGGAGCGTAACCTTGCGTATTTGACGCTGTAATCACTTGCACAGTGGCAAAAATTTGCCAGGATAAAGAGGTCATACCAGTTATGACCTCTGAATCTTATAAATAACAACTCTTAAGGCTATTGCGCTATGCAGACTCAAATCAAAGTACGCGGCTACCACCTCGATGTTTATCAACACGTTAATAACGCACGTTATCTGGAGTTTCTCGAAGAGGCGCGCTGGGACGGGCTGGAAAACAGCGAAAGTTTTCAGTGGATGACCGAGCGGCGTATCGCCTTTGTGGTGGCGAACATTAACATTAACTATCGCCGTCCCGCAGTCCTCAGCGATCTCCTCACCGTCATCAGCCAGCTACAACAGCTGAACGGTAAAAGTGGAGTGTTGAGTCAGGTAGTAACTCTCGAGCCGGAAGGGCAGGTGGTGGCAGATGCGTTAATTACCTTTGTCTGCATTGATCTAAAAACGCAAAAAGCGCTGCCGCTGGAAGGAGAGTTACGTGAGAAGCTGGAGCTGTTAATCAAATAACGCCGCTTCTGATGCCGGGTGAAGCGGAGACTTCCCCCGGCAGACTGGCCCGGATCAGTTAAGACCGGTTTTCTTTTTCAGGGCTGCCATCACTCCGGCTTTATCGGCCAGATAGTGGTTCAGACCGTTGGCACGCAGGTTACAGGCAGCGCACTGGCCACAGCCATCGCCCTGAATGCCGTTGTAGCAGGTCAGCGTTTCGTTACGTATCAGCTCCAGCTTGCCCCAGTAATCGGCCAGCGCCCAGGTCTCGGCTTTATCGAGCCACATCAGCGGCGTTTCGAAGCGGATATCTTTGGCCATCCCCAGATTCACGGCATGGTTAAGGGCTTTCACAAACTCGTCGCGGCAGTCCGGGTAACCGGAGAAGTCGGTTTCGCACACGCCGGTAATGATCGCCTCGGCTTTCACCTGGTAAGCGTAGATGGCAGTCAGGGTCAGGAAGAGAATATTACGTCCCGGCACGAAGGTATTCGGGATCCCCTCGGCATCCGGTTCGTAATCCGGCACCGGAATGCTGTCGCGGGTGAGGCTGCTCACCGCCAGTTCGTTGAGCAGGGTGACATCCAGAACCTTATGCGCCCGTGCACCGAGTTTCACCGCCAGTTTCTGCGCGACCTCAATTTCTTCGCTATGGCGCTGACCATAGTCAAAAGTCACACAGTGGACTTCATCATATTGCTGCAGAGCCTGAACCAGACAGGTCGTGGAGTCCTGACCTCCACTGAACACGACAACGGCACGTTTCATAAATCTTCCCAACTTGGACGGTTAAAAACCTATGGTAACGTCTGCCCGTGGCGGCGACCAGCTTCTTCACGTTTTCGGGGCCGGTAGCCAGGCCTCGGTAAAATCAAACCAGCCGCGCGGATTCAGGCGGATGCCGTTTACCCCCGGCGGGGCGCTGATTTGATACTGGTAGTTGAACAGCGGCGTCAGGACGGCACGCTCCATCAATTGGGAGAACACCTCTTTTAACGCCAGATGGCGCGCTGCGGCGTCGGGCAGAACCTGAACCGCATCCAGGGTTGCCATCAGATGCGCAAACTGCGGGGCGCTGAGCAGGTGCGGCCAGAGAGTATCGCAGCGCAACCACTGCTCCAGGGTATATTCCGGGGCCTCGCCAATCAACCTGTCGCCCATCATGATATCGGCATCCGGCAGGGCAGTGCAGCCATCCCAGGTTTTCGCGTCATGAAAAATCACCGTCAGCTGACAGCCTTCATGGGCCAGATAGCGTTTAAGCTGCTCCGCCATGGTGTGTAACTCCACCGGCAGGTGGTAAATCAGGGTGAGCGCCCTCGGCAGAGCGGTGGTGTTCGCCTGCGGCCACTGTGGGATTGACCAGCCCGGCAGCAACTCCTGGGTTGGGGTAATGAGATTCTCGTCCAGCGGCAGCGTATGCAGCAGCGAGGTGTGATGAATGATGTCGATCAGCCTGCGGGCCTGCACCTCGCTTAACCGACCGCTCTGCTTCAGCGTGAGATAACAAAAGCCGAGGCTGATGCTGTTACTGACCAGCCGCAAACTGGCAAGCTCCTCCGGTTCGCCAATGGCGATCTGCACCGGATGACGGCAGCTGGTGCCTAAATCCTGGGCAAAAAGCTGGGGAGTGATCCAGTATTCAATCGCTTTCAGCAGCGGATGTCCCAGATGATATTGCTCGTGGCTTTCCAGCCGGACCAGATCCGCATCGAAGATCGCCAGCCGGAACGGCCCGCTCCCCGTCAGAGGCTGTTCAGGGTGGGCAAGACGGCTACAGTAGCTTGCCAGGCGATGCGCCAGCCAGTGATCCGGCTGATGTAACACGAAGGTCAGGCACTGGGGGGGGGTCACCTCAATCTGTTTGATGCTGTTAAACAGTTTACGCAGCGCGGGCAGGGTGAGCAGTCGTGCCAGCTGGCTCTGTAGCTGGGCCGCCTCGACTTTGTCACCGTTATGCCAGTGCAGCGTGGAGCGAATGTAGAAGTGCCAGCGTAATCCATCAGCGGCGATCTCCCAGTGATGTGCCAGGTCGCCCCCCGGCTCGCTGCTGGTGTCGTTGAACCGCGTCAGGCCGGAAAAGATCTGCCCGACCAGATGCTGCTCGGCACGTCCGGGTAAAAAGCCCGGATGGAGCGGATCGAGTGGCCGGTAATAGGGAATGCGTAACGTCGGGGTGTTGTTCTGCCACTGCCCACCGAGAAAAGGATGCAGGAGGGCGCGCAGCGCCTGGGGTGCCAGCTGGGCCAGCTCCAGGGCATTGTGCTGCTGGCCGTTTTTCAGCGCCTGTTCCATCATCGTATTGCGCAATGATTCCGGCGTGACGTGAAAGCGCAGCTCGCCGCGCTTACCGCGCCCGGACTGGGCCTGCCAGCTTAGCCAGCCCGCCTCCTGGGCCTGACGCAAGAGCGTACGCACGTGTCGTTCACTGCAAAAACAGCGGCTGGCCAGTTCAGCCACGCTCACCTGCTGTGGCGCACCGGCTGAGGGTTGCCACAGCCGTTGGTACTGATTAAGTCGATTGAGCTGGCGCATAGGAAACCCGGAACAATAATTTTTATCTATTCAGTATTACTTCCGTATATATCACGCAATACTGATGCACAAGTTAACCCCCTCACATTTTTCGGAGTTCCCATGGCGCGGCTGGCTGCATTTGATATGGACGGCACCTTGTTAATGCCGGACCACCGTTTAGGCGACAAGACGCTGAGCGTGCTTAAGCGGCTGCACGAGCGCGACATTACGCTCACCTTTGCCACGGGCCGACATGTGCTGGAGATGCGCCACCTGATGGGCGCGCTCTGCCTTGATGCCTTTTTGATTACCGGCAACGGGACGCGCATTCACTCTCTGGAGGGGGAGGTGCTCTATCGTCAGGATCTGGCCCCGGATGTAGCGGAGCAGGTGCTGCACACCACCTGGGATACCCAGGCCAGCATTCACGTGTTTAACGACACCGGCTGGCTGACCGGAAAGGAAATCCCGGCACTGCTGGAGGCGCACGTCTACAGCGGCTTCCAGTATCAGCTGACCGATCTGCGCCGTATTCCGGCCCATGCGGTGACCAAAATCTGTTTTTGTGGCGATCACGACGATCTGTGCCGCCTGCGCATCCAGCTTAACGAGGCGTTGGGGAGTCGCGCGCATCTCACCTTCTCGGCGATCGATTGTCTGGAAGTGCTGCCGGTCGGGTGCAACAAAGGTTCTGCCCTGGCGGTGCTGAGCGATCATCTTGGCTTAACGTTGCAGGAGTGTATGGCGTTTGGCGATGCGATGAACGATCGCGAGATGCTGGGCAGCGTGGGCCGCGGCCTGATTATGGGCAATGCGATGCCACAACTGATCGCTGAGCTCTCGCATTTACCGGTTATCGGACACTGCCGCAACGAGGCCGTGTCCCATTTCTTAACCCATTGGCTGGATACACCTGATCTTCCTTATTCCCCCGAATAGTGAGACCCTTCCAGCAAGCCAGACGAGAGTCTGGCTTTTTTTATTTTACCAGCCGGGTAATCTCCGCCAGCCACGGCGTCACGTCGCCAATGTTGGTCTGCACCCACTCTGCGTTGTAGTAGGTATCCAGATAGCGCTCGCCGCTGTCGCATAACAGCGTAACGATGGAGCCGGTTTGTCTTGCCTCCCGCATCCGCGCGGCCAGCTGCAACGCACCCCACATATTGGTCCCGGTAGAGGCCCCAACCTTCCGGCCAAGCTGCGTTTCCAGCCAGTGGGCGGTGGCGACGCTGGCGGCATCCGGCACGCGGAGCATCTCGTCCACTACGTCAGGGATAAACGACGGCTCGACGCGCGGGCGGCCAATCCCTTCGATTTTGCTGCCCACCGGGCTGCGCAGGGCAGGGTCGCGCTGCTGCCAGTAATCGAGAAACACCGAGTTCTGCGGATCCACCACCATCAGGCGGGTATCGTAGCCCTGGCAACGAATATAGCGGCCAATGGTGGCCGAGGTGCCGCCGGTCCCGGCGCTCATCACGATATGGGCCGGCACCGGATGAGGCTCGTTTTGCATCTGGCGGAAAATACTGTCGGCAATGTTGTTATTGCCGCGCCAGTCCGTTGCCCGCTCCGCATAAGTAAACTGATCCATATAGTGACCGTTCAGCTCCCGGGCCAGCATCTCTGAGGCGGCATAAATTTCGCAGGCGCTTTCAACAAAGTGGCAGCGGCCGCCGTAAAATTCGATCTGTTCGATTTTGCGTTTTGCCGTACAGGAAGGCATAACGGCGATAAACGGCAGGCCGAGCAGGCGGGCAAACCAGGCTTCCGAGACGGCAGTGGACCCCGAAGAGGATTCGATGATTGTCGAGTCTTCTTTGATCCATCCATTACATAGCCCGTAAATGAACAACGAGCGTGCCAGACGGTGCTTCAGGCTGCCGGTCGGGTGGGTGCTTTCGTCTTTCAGATAGAGCTGAATACCGGCAAAACCCGGCAGGGTCAGGCGAATGAGGTGTGTGTCCGCCGATCGCTGATAATCGGCGTTAATTTCACTGATGGCGTTTTTAACCCAGGCGCTATTCATCTCGGTAATCCGTTTGTCATTTTGTGCCCAGCATAGCGAAAAGCACAGAAAAAATTGTTGCTATCTGGCCTTTAAAATAGAATGTAAGGAGAAAAATTTTCTCTGGAGGATGGATATGCTAGATAAAATTGACCGTAAGCTGCTGTCCTTACTGCAAAGCGACTGCACCCTCTCTTTGCAGGCGCTGGCGGATGCCGTTAATCTGACCACCACGCCCTGCTGGAAACGCCTTAAGCGACTTGAAGACGAAGGCATCCTGCTGGGACGCGTGGCGCTGCTCGATCCTGAAAAACTGGGGCTTGGACTGACCGCGTTTGTTCTGATAAAAACGCAGCACCACAGCAGCGACTGGTACTGCGGATTCGTCAGCGTAGTATCGGAGATGCCGGAAGTGCTGGGCTTCTGGCGGATGGCGGGCGAATACGACTACCTGATGCGCGTTCAGGTGGCGGACATGAAACGCTATGATGATTTCTATAAACGGCTGGTCAACAGCGTGCCAGGTCTGTCGAATGTCACCTCCAGCTTTGCGATGGAACAGATAAAATACACCACCGCCTTACCCATTGAATAACTTCCCGGCCCTGCCGGAATACGATCCTCAGGAAAAGACCGCGTGCGATTATTTGCTCAGTTAAGCTGGTACTTCCGCCGGGAGTGGCAACGCTATCTCGGTGCAGTGGCCCTGCTTATTATCATTGCCGTTCTGCAGCTCATCCCGCCGAAAGTGGTGGGCTAT
The DNA here is from genome assembly GCF_006874705.1 of Leclercia adecarboxylata. NCBI lineage: Bacteria > Pseudomonadati > Pseudomonadota > Gammaproteobacteria > Enterobacterales > Enterobacteriaceae > Leclercia > Leclercia adecarboxylata. The sequence continues at coordinate 2,910,960 of NZ_CP035382.1, forward strand.
GTCGTGGATGGCGTAACGGAACAGCATTACACCACCGCACGGGTGATGATGTGGATCGGCACCCTGGTGCTGACGGCGGTAGTGGTCTATCTGCTGCGCTATGTCTGGCGCGTGCTGCTGTTCGGGGCCTCCTACCAGCTGGCGGTGGAACTGCGGGAGGATTTTTACCGCCAGCTCAGCCGCCAGCATCCGGAATTTTATCTGCGCCACCGCACCGGGGACCTGATCGCCCGCGCCACTAACGATGTGGACCGCGTGGTCTTTGCCGCCGGGGAGGGCGTACTGACCCTGGTGGACTCGCTGGTGATGGGCTGCGCAGTGCTGATTGTGATGTCCACGCAGATCAGCTGGCAGCTGACGCTGCTGGCCCTGTTGCCAATGCCCATTATGGCGCTGGCGATCAAACGCTACGGCGACCAGCTGCATGAACGCTTCAAGCTGGCGCAGGCGGCCTTCTCCTCACTCAACGACCGTACCCAGGAGAGCCTGACCAGTATCCGGATGATCAAAGCCTTCGGCCTGGAAGATCGCCAGTCGGCGCTGTTTGCCGCCGATGCCGCGGATACCGGGGCTAAAAACCTGCGCGTCGCCCGCATCGACGCCCGCTTTGATCCGACGATCTATATCGCCATTGGCACCGCCAACCTGCTGGCGATTGGCGGTGGCAGCTGGATGGTGATTAACGGTTCGCTGACCCTCGGCCAGCTGACCAGCTTTGCCATGTATCTGGGGCTGATGATCTGGCCGATGCTGGCCCTGGCCTGGATGTTTAATATCGTCGAGCGCGGCAGCGCGGCCTACAGCCGGATCCGCGCTATGCTTGCCGAAGCGCCAGTGGTCAACGATGGCAGCGAACGTGTGCCGGAGGGACGCGGCGAGCTGAAGGTTGCTATCCGCGCCTTTAGCTACCCGCACACGGAGCAGGCGACGCTCGAAAACGTCAGCTTCAGGCTGCAACCCGGACAGATGCTGGGCATCTGTGGCCCAACGGGCGCCGGAAAAAGCACTATCCTGTCGCTGATCCAGCGCCACTTTGATATTGACCAGGGCGAGATCCGTTTCCACGACATCCCGCTGCCGCAGCTGCAGCTGGATAGCTGGCGCAGCCGGCTGGCGGTAGTGAGCCAGACGCCGTTCCTCTTCTCCGACACTGTCGCCAACAATATTGCGCTGGGTTGCCCGCAGGCGACCCGGGAAGCGATCGAGCACGTCGCCCGTCTCGCCAGCGTGCATGAGGATATTCTGCGCCTGCCCCAGGGCTATGAAACCGAAGTGGGCGAGCGCGGCGTGATGCTCTCGGGCGGGCAGAAACAGCGTATCTCCATTGCCCGCGCGCTGCTGCTCAATGCCGAGATCCTGATCCTCGACGATGCCCTTTCCGCCGTCGACGGCCGCACCGAACATCAGATCCTGCATAACCTGCGCCAGTGGGGGGAAGGGCGTACGGTAATTATCAGCGCCCATCGTCTGTCGGCCCTGACCGAGGCGAGTGAGATTCTGGTGATGCAGCACGGGCATATTGCCCAGCGCGGGCAGCATGAACAGCTGGCGGACCAGCCGGGATGGTATCGCGATATGTATCGCTATCAACAACTGGAAGCGGCGCTGGATGACGTGCCGGACATGAACGAGGAGGCCGCCGATGCGTAGTTTTTCCCAGCTGTGGCCGACCCTTAAACGCCTGCTGGCGTATGGCTCGCCGTGGCGCAAACCCCTCTCGCTGGCGGTGGTGTTGCTGTGGATTGCGGCGATCGCCGAAGTGACCGGCCCGCTGCTGATCAGCTATTTCATCGACAATATGGTGGCAAAGAACTATCTCCCGCTCGGCCTGGTGACCGGGCTGGCTGTGGCCTATGTTGGCTTGCAACTGCTTGCGGCCGGATTGCACTATGCCCAGTCGCTGCTGTTTAACCAGGCCGCCGTTGGGGTGGTACAGCAACTGCGTACCGACGTAATGGATGCCGCCCTGCGTCAGCCGCTGAGCGAATTCGATACCCAGCCCGTCGGGCAGATCATCTCCCGCGTCACCAACGATACGGAAGTGATCCGCGATCTCTATGTCACGGTGGTCGCCACGGTGCTGCGCAGCGCCGCCCTTGTCGGCGCCATGCTGGTGGCGATGTTCAGCCTCGAGTGGCGCATGGCGCTGGTGGCGATGGCCATCTTCCCGGCGGTGATGATTGTGATGATTATCTACCAGCGCTACAGCACGCCGATTGTCCGTCGCGTGCGGGCTTATCTGGCGGATATCAACGATGGCTTCAACGAAGTTATCAACGGCATGAGCGTTATCCAGCAGTTCCGCCAGCAGGAGCGCTTTGGCGAGCGGATGGGCGAGGCCAGCCGCTCCCACTATATGGCCCGCATGCAGACCCTGCGGCTGGATGGTTTTCTCCTGCGCCCGCTGCTCAGCCTGTTCTCGGCACTGGTGCTGTGCGGACTGCTGATGCAGTTTGGTTTTGCCGCTGGCGGCACCATTGAGGTCGGCGTGCTCTATGCCTTTATCAGCTATCTGGGCCGTCTTAACGAGCCGCTGATCGAGCTGACCACCCAGCAGTCGATGCTGCAACAGGCGGTGGTTGCCGGCGAGCGCGTCTTTGAGCTGATGGATCGTCCGCGTCAGGCCTACGGTCATGACAATCGCGACCTGCAAAGCGGCACCATTGAGTTTGATAAGGTCTCTTTCGCCTATCGCGACGATCGGCTGGTGTTGCAGGATATCGATCTGAAGGTCCCCTCCCGGAGCTTTGTGGCGCTGGTAGGCCATACCGGCAGCGGTAAAAGTACCCTCGCCAGCCTGCTGATGGGGTACTACCCGCTCACCGAAGGGGAAATTCGCCTCGACGGGCGTCCGCTCTCGACCCTGAGCCACGCCGCGCTGCGTAAAGGGGTGGCGATGGTGCAGCAGGATCCGGTGGTGCTGGCCGATACCTTCTTCGCCAACGTCACGCTCGGGCGGCCGTTTAACGAGGAGCAGGTTTGGGACGTGCTGGAGAAAGTGCAGCTGGCAGAACTGGCGCGTGGCCTGCATGACGGCATTCACACCCGCCTCGGCGAGCAGGGGAATAACCTCTCCGTGGGGCAAAAACAGCTGCTGGCCCTGGCGCGGGTGCTGATTGATACGCCGCAGGTGCTGATCCTCGATGAAGCCACGGCCAGCATTGACTCCGGCACCGAGCAGGCGATCCAGCAGGCGCTGACCGCGGTACGTGAACACACTACGCTGGTGGTGATCGCCCACCGCCTGTCGACCATTGTTGAGGCGGATACCATTCTGGTGCTTCATCGCGGCCAGGCGGTTGAGCGCGGTACCCATAAGCAACTGCTTGAGGCGAAAGGGCGTTACTGGCAGATGTATCAGCTGCAACTGGCCGGTGAAGAGCTGGCCGCCAGCACGCGCGAAGAGTCGCTCAGCGCCTGATGCACTAAAATTAAGCAACCTGCCAGCCGCTGAATCGGTTGGTGCAAAAATGAAACGCATCATGCACTGTCATGGTGCGTTTTTTTTCGCCTTCTCTACGCCACGCCTCGTCCCCCCTCTCTTTTCAATTCTGGCACACCACTTGCAATACCTAATCCGTTCGCGAGCCATTACCGAATTCTGACTGGAGAGATATATGAAGCTGGTTACCGTGGTCATCAAACCATTCAAGCTCGAAGACGTGCGTGAAGCACTCTCTTCAATGGGTATTCAGGGACTAACCGTCACCGAGGTGAAAGGCTTTGGGCGACAGAAAGGTCATGCGGAGCTGTACCGTGGCGCCGAGTACAGCGTCAACTTCCTGCCAAAAGTGAAGATTGACGTGGCGATCGCCGACGATCAGCTGGATGACGTTATCGACGTGATTAGCAAAGCAGCCTACACCGGCAAAATTGGCGACGGCAAAATTTTCGTTGCTGAGCTGCAACGCGTTATTCGCATTCGTACAGGCGAAGCCGACGAAGCGGCACTGTAAAAAATCAGGCACACAGTGATAGGGATCGAGAAAATGAACACAACAACATTCAAAGCAGGTCTGGGGTCTCTGGCACTGCTGCCGGGGCTGGCAATGGCTGCACCAGCGGTGGCAGACAAAGCCGATAACGCCTTTATGATGATTTGCACCGCGCTGGTGCTGTTTATGACTATTCCGGGGATTGCGCTGTTTTACGGCGGCCTGATCCGCGGCAAAAACGTCCTCTCCATGCTCACTCAGGTGACGGTGACCTTCGCCCTGGTGTGCGTCCTGTGGGTGGTTTACGGCTACTCGCTGGCCTTCGGTGAAGGTAACGCCTTCTTCGGCAGCTTCAACTGGGCGATGCTGAAAAATATCGAGCTGACCGCGGTGATGGGCAGCTTCTATCAGTACATCCACGTGGCGTTCCAGGGCTCGTTCGCCTGTATCACCGTCGGGCTGATTGTCGGGGCGCTGGCGGAACGTATTCGCTTCTCCGCGGTGCTGATCTTCGTCGTGGTATGGCTGACGCTCTCCTATGTGCCGGTGGCGCATATGGTCTGGGGCGGCGGTCTGCTGGGCTCACATGGCGCGCTGGACTTTGCGGGCGGTACCGTGGTTCACATCAACGCCGCAGTGGCGGGCCTGGTGGGGGCATACCTGATCGGTAAACGCGTCGGTTTTGGCAAAGAGGCCTTCAAACCGCATAACCTGCCGATGGTCTTTACCGGCACCGCCATCCTCTACTTCGGCTGGTTTGGCTTTAACGCCGGTTCCGCCAGTGCAGCCAACGAAATTGCGGCGCTGGCCTTCGTGAACACTGTTGTGGCCACGGCGGGCGCTATCCTCTCGTGGATCTTTGGCGAGTGGGCGGTACGCGGTAAACCATCCCTGCTGGGTGCCTGTTCCGGTGCCATTGCCGGTCTGGTGGGCATCACCCCGGCCTGTGGTTTTGTCGGTGTCGGCGGTGCGCTGATCATCGGTATCGTCGCGGGTCTGGCCGGTCTGTGGGGCGTCACTGCGCTGAAACGTGTGCTGCGTGTGGACGATCCTTGTGATGTCTTTGGCGTGCACGGCGTGTGCGGCATCATCGGCTGTATTATGACCGGTTTCTTCGCCTCTACCTCACTGGGCGGCGTCGGCTACGCAGAAGGCGTGACCATGGGACATCAGGTTCTGGTTCAGCTGGAAAGTATCGCCATCACGGTGGTCTGGTCGGGCGTAGTGGCCTTTATCGGCTATAAACTGGCGGACATGACGGTGGGTCTGCGCGTGCCGGAAGAGCAGGAGCGTGAAGGTCTGGACGTCAACAGCCACGGCGAGAATGCGTATAACGCGTAATGTGAGGTATTGCCCGGTGGTGCTACGCTTACCGGGCCTACGGATTATGCTTTTGAAGGCCGGGTAAGGCGAAGCCGCCGCCCGGCTTTTTCACATCATCCCCGATTACGCATCACCCCTTCCTGCACCGTAGAAGCCACCAGGACGCCGTCCTGCGTATAGAACTCACCGCGAACAAACCCACGGGCGCTCGACGCCGACGTGCTCTCCACGCTGTACAGCAGCCAGTCGTTCATATCGAACGGACGGTGGAACCACATCGAGTGGTCGATAGTGGCAACCTGCATCCCTTTTTCAAGGAAACCTACGCCGTGCGGTTGCAGCGCGACCGGCAGGAAGTTGAAATCGGACGCGTAACCCAGCAGATACTGATGGACGCGGAAATCTTCCGGCACCGTCCCGTTGGCGCGGATCCAGACCTGACGCGCCGGCTCGGCGGTATGGCCCTTCATCGGGTTATGGAACTCAACCGGGCGGATCTCCAGCGGTTTGTCGCAGAGAAACTTCTCTTTCACCTGCGGGGGCAGCAGATGCGCCAGCGCGCGGGCAATATCCGTTTCAGACTTTAATTCGTCCGGTGCCGGGGCAGGGGGCATCGTTTTCTGATGCTCATAGCCCGGCTCCGGTGCCTGGAACGACGCCGTCATATAGAAGATCGGCTTACCGTTCTGCACCGCGGCCACGCGGCGGGCGCTGAAGCTGTTGCCATCACGCAGGACTTCTACGTCATAAACGATTGGTTTCTGGCTGTCGCCAGGGCGCAAAAAGTAGCTGTGAAAGGAGTGCACAAAGCGTTCCGCAGGTACTGTCTCTTTAGCTGCGTAGAGGGCTTGCCCCACAACCTGACCGCCGAATACCTGGCGCAAGCCCAGATCTTCGCTTTGTCCCCGAAAGAGTCCTTCTTCAATTTTTTCCAGGTTTAATAATGTCAGCAGATTGCCTAGTGCCTGACTCATAGTCGTCCTCAATTAAAACGCCGTGGCGAAAGATAGGCAGAGTATAACGCAGAAATGGAAGTGGTCCGATGGGTGCAATAATCTGAATAACAGGGAGATTCCAGGCATAAATAATTGATGTGTGCCACACTTACTCTCGTTAACCTGGTATTAACCACTCATCTGGCGGTATCGATCCCGCTGGTGCATTGATGATAAGGAGAACTCAATGAAACTCGTGCACGCGTTAAGTGGTTTAGCGGTAGCGGTTGCTCTCTCTGCCTGTGCAGATAAAAGTGCAGACATCCAGACGCCAGCGCCAAACCCAAACACTGCTGCCGTGGCGGCTCAACCCACCATTCAGCAGCCAAATGTTTCCGGGACCATCTGGATCCGTCAGAAAGTGGCTTTGCCGCCGGATGCGATATTAACCGTCACCCTGTCTGATGCCTCTCTGGCCGACTCACCGTCGAAAGTACTGGCGCAGCAGGCGACCCGTACCGAAGGTAAACAGGCTCCGTTCAAGTTTGAACTGCCGTTTAACCCGGCGGACGTGCAGCCTAACGCGCGTATTCTGCTGAGTGCCGCGATCACCATTAACGATAAGGTCGTACTGGTGACCGATATCGTGAAACCGGTAATTAATCAGGGCGGGACCAAAGCCGATCTGGTGCTGGTGCCTGTACAGCAGACCGAGTTGCCGTTACAGCCTGGCGGCGGTGCGCCCACGACCGTACCTTCCACTTCGCCAACTCAGGTGAGCCCGTCTACGGCCACCCCGGCACCTACCCAGCTTTAATGTCGCCAGCCCCTCTCGCCTGAGAGGGGCTGTTTAATACCGCCAGCGGTATTGCTGCAAATCAATCTCCCCGCTACCTGATACCTGTACCCCTTCGCTGAGCAAGGCCTGACGCTGACGCTGTAAATCAGGGCCGGTTAAGGAGATCGCCCCGTGGCGGTTCACCACCCGATGCCAGGGCAGGGTACTGCCTTCCGGTAGCCGTTTAAGTACGCCGCCCACCTGCCGTGCAGCGCGTGGAGAACCTGCCAGGCGTGCTACTTCGCCATAGGTGGTGACGCTACCTTCGGGAATTGAGGCTACTATCTGCCAGACCCGCTGAGGAAAAGAGTCGTGCTCATCCATTTTTTGCTCCTGTGTTGAGGGCATAATAAAGATTACCCGGCAAGACAGGAAGAAAGCGTGCACTCTGTAAACGCTTTGCGCAATAAACCATCACCCGGACGCCGTTAACTTGCAATTGCTATCTGGTACAGTGATAATGCGCCAGCGCGTTGGTTAACAACGCTCTCAATGGGGGCTCTGTTGGTTCTCCCGCAACGCTACTCTGTTCACCAGGTCAGGTCCGGAAGGAAGCAGCCAGGGCAGACGACGTGTGTGCCGGGATGTAGCTGGCAGGGCCCCCACCCATTTCTGCCTTCCGCAAAATTTTTCGTCTTCTCCCATCATTCAGCACTTTCATGCCACAGGCCCAACTTCTTTTCGTTTACCCATAGCAACCCTAAGCACATTATATATTTCTGAACTGACCTGTTTATTTCGTTAATTGTCATCATACTGAAATGTGGTTGTCATTATTCTGTCATAAATGTTGTGCAGGGTAAGTGTGACATTTTTATGATATATAAGCAGGCAATATATATCTGGATAATAATGATAACTTCGTGTATTAATTTAACAAATTGATGTCAAGGACGTAGCCACCATGACCACTGCCGTGCTGAATGTAAAAATCGACGAAGCGCTGAAAGAGAAGCTTCGTCATTACGCAGAAGTGAACAATGAGAATCTCAGCGTTACCACAGAGAAACTGCTGCAAATGGCCTTTGCTGTAGCAGACGAGGCGGGAGTAACGGAAGAGGATATCGACAATCAACATACGGAAGAAGAGAACGTAGCACCTTTTACTCCTAAAGAAATCAAAGCATTAAGAAAAATTCTGAAGAAGAAAAAATGAAACAATATCAGCAATCCACCGCCAGCAGCTACTCGGAAGCCTGCACGCTTCTGCGCTCTGGCTATGTCAAACATGTCCGCCTGGGCTGGGATGTTGGCAGTGATGAGTTCTTTCGAATTGCGTCTGACTGGTGTGATACCGGCGCAAAAATAAAGAAAGAAGGCGATAGTTTTGTTATTTCCCTGAAAGGTTTCCCTATCCCTGCTCAGCACTGACTTCTTTCCTGCTGAAAATGTCTGACTGTAACTATTACAGTCAGACATTTTTAAATCGTCGTTTTTACGCCGTTATTTGTGCGCCCGCTCACTTCTTCCCGGTAATAAATGTCGCTGTTACAGTCGCTCCTTTGCAGGCAGACGATTATACCAGGGGGCGTTTTAACACTTGTCCGCTTTCATTCAGCGCCAGCCACAGCGGCTTGATCCGCATCAGCGCGCTTTCCAGCTCCGCCGGCTCCAGCGAAAAGGGCATCCGCAGATAGCGATCAAAGGCCCCGGAAAGACCGAAGCGCGTACCGGTTCCCAGATGAATACCTGCCGCTTCGGCGCGGGTAGCCAGTTGGGTGGCTAACATATCCGGCAGCTCCACCCAGTAGGAGAGCCCACCTTCCGGCATCTGGAAACGCCACTGGGGAAAATGTTCCCTCAGTAACGTCGCACAGCGATCGCGGTGCTCACGCAGCATTTGACGCCGCGCCGGTAAAAATGTGTCGCCGTTCTCAATCAACCACAGGGTTGCCAGCTGCTCCAGCAGCGGCGAGCCGAGATCGAGGGTATCGCGGGTTTGCGCCAGGGTTGCGATAGTGCGCGCCGGGGCGCGAATCCAGCCCAGACGCAGGCCTCCCCAGAAACTTTTTCCCGCCGAGCCCAGCGTAATGACATTGCCGTTCGGGCAGAAGGCCGCCAGCGGCGGCGGTGGAGGGGCATCGAACCAGAGATCGGCCATGGTTTCATCCACCACCAGCGTGGTGCGGGCCCGGGCAGCAATAGCGGCAATGGCCTCACGGCTGGCCGCGTCCATGCAGCGGCCGGTGGGATTGTGAAAGTCCGGCATCAGGTACGCCAGGCGAGGCGCGGTCTGGGCGAGGGTGGCGGCAAAGCCGTCGATATCCCAGCCGGTCTGCGGCAGCGACACACCAACTGGCCGGCAGGAGGCTCCCTGAATGGCGGCGATAGCCAGCGGGTAGGTAGGGTGATCCACCACCACCCTGTCGCCGGGTCCGGTGAACATCCGCAGCACCAGCGCCAGCCCGCTGACGGCACCGTTCACCACCATCACCTCTTCCGCGCGGGTAGGCAGTCCTCGTGCCCTGTAGCGCGCGGCGATGGCCTCGCGCAGCCCCAGCAAACCCAGCTGGTCGTAGCCGGTTTGCGTCAGATGCTGCGTAATAGCGGTCAGGGCGTGGGTATAGGCCTGATGGATCTTCGGTCCGGCGCCCAGTGCAGCGGTGGAGAGATCCAGCGCCGCGCTGGCATTGGCGCGGGTCGGGGGCGTGCGGCTGTCGGGCAGGATTACCCGGGATCCGCTGCCATGGCGACTTTCGAGATAGCCTTCATCGCGCAGATGCGCAAGCGCGCTGCTGACGGTGGTACGGCTCACCTCCAGGGTTAAGGCCAGCTCGCGCTCGCCCGGCAGGCGCGTATCCAGCGCCAGCCTGCCGTCGAGGATCAGCAGGCGTAACGCATCGGCCAGCTGACGCCATAGCGGGGTACGGGAGGGCTCCTGCTGCCAGTGGCCCAACAGGCGAACTAATGACTGGCTTCCAAATCGACGCGATGACATAAGCAGTCCACTTTTTCAAAACTGGACATTAATCATAGTGCCATTTCAGGTAATGATGAAAGCACCGCTAACCGGAGAAAGATCATGTTGCGTCGATTACTTCAGCTTTACGTCGGATTAAGCCTGTATGGCCTGTCAACGGCGATGTTTATACGATCGGATCTGGGGGCCGATCCCTGGAATGTCTTCCACCTCGGGGTGGCAAAACTGCTGGCCATGGATATTGGCACCGTCATCATCCTGACCGGCGTGCTGGTGCTGCTGCTGTGGATCCCGCTGCGACTGCGCCCGGGTCTCGGCACCATCAGTAACGTGATTGCCATTGGCCTAGCGGCCGACGTCGCACTGACGTTTATCCCGGCTATCGACTCCCTGGTGGCGCGCAGCCTGTTACTGGTGAGCGCGGTGATCGTCAATGCGCTGGCGACGGGCATGTACATTGGCGCCGGGTTTGGCGCCGGGCCGCGCGACGGCCTGATGACCGGGATCAACGCCCGTACCGGCTGGTCGGTACGCAGCGTGCGCACGGCGATTGAGGTTTCAGTCCTGCTGTTTGGCTGGGTGCTGGGAGGCACTTTTGGTGTGGGAACCGTGCTGTATGCCTTAAGCATCGGCCCGCTGATCCAGATTTGTCTGCCGTGGTTTCGTCAGAAGCCGCGCCTCTTAGCTCCGCAGCCTGAGCGCGTTGTCTGATTTTGCGAAGCGCTCACATGCTTTACGCGATGGGTTATGACAGAATACGCGCATCAGTCATTGCAACGCGACGCGCATGAAAGCCATAACCCTTTACGATGTTGCCCGCCTGGCGGGCGTTTCCTATCAAACCGTCTCGCGGGTCATTAATGATGCGGCGCATGTCTCCGCCCGGACCCGGGAAAAAGTGCTCCAGGCGATGGCCGAATTGCACTATGTCCCCAACCGCGGGGCCCAGCAGCTGGCGGGAAAGCGCACCCGCACCCTGGGGCTGATCACCACCGACCTGGCCCTGCATGCCCCCTCGCAGATTGCCTCGGCGGTCAAGACCCGCGCAGGCGAGCGCGGGGCGAGCGTGCTGATCTCCATGGTCGAAAATCCGCAGCAGTGTCTTGCGGCAGTGCAGGAGCTGCTGGCGCAGCGCGTGGAGGGTCTGCTGGTCAACGTACCGCTGGAGGACGAGCTGGCAGAAAGTTTGCAGGCGCAGGCCGCCCCGGTACCGGTGTTATTTCTTGATGTCTCGCCCACCGCCCGGGTGCACAGCCTGGTGTTTGATGCCGAACAGGGCGCAACGCTCGGCGCGCATCATCTGCTGGCGCTGGGCCATCAGCGGATCGCCCTGCTCGGTGGGCCACGAAGTTCCGTTTCGGCGCGTGCCCGTCTTGCGGGCTGGCTGTCCACTCTGGAGGCGGCAGGGGTGGAGCCCTGCGCCATCGCCCAGGGCGACTGGAGCGCTGCCTCGGGTTACGAGAAAGGCCATCAGCTGTTGGCCGGTGCCACACTCCCGCAAGCGATTCTGGTGGCAAACGATCAGATGGCGCTCGGCGTGATGCGTGCCTGCGCCGAAAAAGGCATTACCGTGCCGGGCCAGCTCTCGGTGGTAGGGTTTGACGATACCACCGACAGCGCGTGGTTCACCCCGCCACTGACCACCGTTCGCCAGGCCTTTCGCGAGGCAGGGCTGCGCAGCGTGGAGTGGCTGCTGGGGCAGCAGGGTCACGCCGGGCAGGAGCCCGCACAAACCCGTCTCCCTGTCACCCTGGTCGAACGACACTCCACCGCCCGGGAAGGGATCCCACAGGGGAGTGAAGATCTCGCTCAGCAGCTAAAATCCCTGGCCCTGCTGGCTGAACAGCTGGCGCGCCGTTAACGCTTTTGTGATCGCCATCGCTTCATGACGCTCTCCTGCTTTACCCTGTCCTCCAGGCAGGGCATTGTAATAAAAATTGTGAGCGCTTCGCAAAGAGGTAATTATGTCCCATCCCGCTCCGCTGATTCTCAGCACTCTGCTTGCCCGTCGTGACTGGGAAAACCCCGGCGTCACCCAATGGAATCGACTCCCTGCCCACGTGCCCCTCAGCGGCTGGGGCGACGAGCAGACTGCGCGGGAGGAGGGCGACTCCTCCTCCATCCGCTCGCTGAACGGCGACTGGCAGTTCAGCTTCTTTGCCGCGCCGGAACAGGTTCCCGATAGCTGGACGCAGGAAGATTGCGCTGATGCGGTCGTGATGCCTGTTCCCTCCAACTGGCAGATGCAGGGCTTTGACACTCCGATCTACACCAACGTCACCTATCCCATCGCGGTCAATCCACCGTTCGTACCGGCAGAGAACCCGACTGGTTGTTACTCGCTCACATTCGACATGGATGCCAGCTGGCTGGAGAGTGGGCAGACGCGCCTGGTGTTTGAGGGCGTTAATTCCGCGTTTTACCTGTGGTGCAACGGGCAGTGGGTGGGCTATTCCCAGGACAGCCGTCTGCCTGCGGAGTTTGACGTTTCCTCGTTCCTGCGCGTGGGCAGCAACCGCCTGGCGGTGATGGTGCTTCGCTGGTGCGACGGCAGCTACCTTGAAGATCAGGACATGTGGCGCATGAGCGGCATCTTCCGGGATGTGACCCTGCTGCACAAACCTGACACCCATATTGCCGATTACCATGTCGTGACCGAGCTGAACGCCGATTACGACCGCGCCCAATTGCAGCTGGCGCTGACCCTCGGTGGGGCCGGCTACAAGGACTGCGAGGTCAGCGTCAATCTTTGGCGGGCAGGGGAGTGTATCGCCAGCACCACCGGCACGCCTGGCTCGGCCATTGTCGACGAGCGTGGCCACTGGCAGGAGAGGGTGAATGTCTCTCTGAAGGTGGATCAACCTGCGCTGTGGAGCGCGGAGATCCCCGCCCTGTACCGCTTAACCCTTGTGCTGCGCGACGGGCAGGGCCAGGTGCTGGACGTTGAAGCCTGCGACGTCGGTTTCCGCCGGGTCGAAATCAGCAACGGACTGTTGAAGCTTAACGGTAAGCCGCTGCTGATCCGGGGCGTGAACCGTCACGAACATCACCCTGAGCGCGGGCAGGTGATGGATGAAGCCACCATGCGCCGCGACATTGAGCTGATGAAGCAGCACAACTTTAATGCCGTCCGCTGCTCGCACTACCCTAACCACCCTCTCTGGTATCGCCTGTGCGACCGCTACGGGCTGTACGTGGTGGATGAGGCCAACATCGAAACCCACGGCATGGTACCGATGAGCCGTCTGGCTGACGATCCCCGCTGGCTGCCTGCCATGAGCGAGCGCGTCACCCGTATGGTGCAGCGCGACCGCAATCACCCGTCGATCATTATCTGGTCCCTGGGTAATGAGTCCGGTCACGGGGCCAGTCATGATGCCCTTTACCACTGGGTGAAGGCGACCGATCCCACCCGTCCGGTACAGTATGAGGGGGGCGGGGCCAATACGGCTGCCACCGATATCGTCTGTCCGATGTATGCCCGCGTCGATCAGGATCAGCCCTTCCCGGCGGTACCGAAATGGTCACTTAAAAAGTGGATCGGTATGCCGGATGAGACACGTCCGCTGATCCTCTGCGAATATGCCCACGCGATGGGCAACAGCTTTGGCGGATTCGCTAAATACTGGGACGCTTTCCGCAAACATCCTCGCCTGCAGGGCGGTTTTGTGTGGGACTGGGTGGACCAGGCCCTGACGAAGCATGACGAACAGGGCAACCCCTTCTGGGCCTACGGCGGCGATTTTGGCGATAAACCTAACGACCGACAGTTCTGTCTGAACGGGCTGGTCTTCCCCGACCGCACGCCGCATCCGGCCCTGTATGAGGCCCAGCGCGCGCAGCAGTTTTTCACTTTTACCCTGATCAGCCACTCGCCGCTGGTGATAGAGGTGCACAGTGACTATCTCTTCCGTCAGACCGATAACGAGCAGCTACGTTGGTCGGTGATGCGTGATGGCGAGGTGCTGGCTTCTGATGTGGTGGTGCTCAATATCGTGGCGCAAAGTACACAACGGCTGGAGATCGCGCTGCCGCAGTGGGCGGCGACCCCGGGCGAACTGTGGCTGAACGTTGAGGTATTCCAGCCCGCGGCCACGCCGTGGTCTGCGGAAAATCATCTCTGCGCCTGGGATCAATGGTCGCTTCCCGCCCCGTTACTCATTGCTCCGCCGAAAGTTGCCGGGTTAACCCCTCAGCTCACGCGTGAAGATGATGCGTTGGTAGTCACCCATCAGCAGCAGCGCTGGCAGTTTAACCGCGCCAGCGGCGACCTGACCCAGTGGTGGCGCGAAGGGGAGGCGACGCTGCTCGCGCCGCTGACCGACAACTTTACCCGCGCTCCGCTGGATAACGATATCGGCGTCAGCGAAGCGACCCGTATCGATCCGAATGCCTGGGTAGAACGCTGGAAGGCGGCCGGGATGTACAGTCTGTCGCCACGCCTGCTGCAGTGCGACGGCGAGCAGCTGGAGCAGGCAGTGGTCATCACCACCCTGCATGCCTGGGAGTACAACAACCAGGTGCTGTTCCTGAGCCGAAAATGCTGGCGCATCGATAACCATGGCGTGCTGCATGGCGATGTTGAGGTGCAGGTGGCAAGCGACATGCCGGAGCCCGCGCGTATCGGGCTGACCTGTCAGCTGGCGCAGGTGCCGCAAACGGTGAACTGGAGTGGGCTCGGTCCCTGTGAGAACTACCCGGATCGCAAGCTTGCCGCCCGCCAGGGACGCTGGGAGCTGCCGCTGGCGGCGTTGCATACTCCTTACATTTTCCCAACCGAAAACGGCCTGCGCTGCGATACCCGCCAGCTGAAGCTGGGGCAGCATCAGCTCGATGGCAACTTCCACTTCGGGGTGAGTCGCTATAGCCAGACGCAGCTGCGCGAGACTACCCATCACCATCTGTTACGGGAAGAGCCCGGCTGCTGGCTGAACCTGGATGCGTTTCATATGGGCGTCGGGGGCGATGACTCCTGGAGCCCCAGCGTGTCGCCGGAGTTTATCCTGCAGGGGAAAAAGGTGCGTTACGCCTTTAGCTGGCAACAGAACTAAACTTAATCGCTGATGCGGCCACACCATGTGGCCGCACATTCACTTCGGAGGTTTATCTGATGAAGTATGTCGATGGTTTTGTGGTGGCCGTTCCTGCGAATAATAAGGAGGCTTATCGCGAGATGGCAGCGAAAGCCGCGCCGCTGTTTAAGGAGTTTGGCGCGCTTCGCATCGTAGAGTGTTGGGCAGATGATGTACCCGACGGCAAATTAACGGACTTTCGCCTGGCAGTGAAGGCGGAAGAGAACGAAGAAGTGGTCTTCAGCTGGATCGAATATCCTTCAAAAGCGGTTCGCGACGAAGCGAATCAGAAGATGATGAACGATCCCAGAATGAAAGAATTTGGCGAATCGATGCCGTTTGACGGTAAACGGATGATTTATGGCGGCTTTTCGCCGCTGCTGGACGAATAGGCGTGGTGCCCGGCGGCACTTCCCGCCGGGCGTTATTCGTGTGATTCCGGGTCGAGATTCTGTTCAGCCCACTGAATAAAATCCTCTTTTGGCAGCGCCTTACTGTAAAACCAACCCTGACCGTACTGCACACCGTGGCGGCGCAGCCAGGTCAGCTGACCTTCGGTTTCAATCCCTTCCGCCACCATCGCCAGATTGAGCGATCGGGCCATCTCAATGATATGCGGCGTCACGTTTTTATACTCCAGCGCGTCAACGAATGATTTATCAATTTTCAGGGTATCGATGTCCAGATCCTGCAGGTAGCTGAGACTTGAGTAGCCGGTGCCGAAATCGTCAATATAGACAGAGTGTCCTGCGCGCCGGAACCCGGCAATAGCGGGGGCACTGACGGTGGGGTCGGCAAAACCCCGCTCGGTAAGCTCCAGCGCAATCTGCGACGGCGGGAGCTGCCATTGATTCAGAAGACGGCTCAATAGCGGGGGCACTGCACCCGAGATCAAATCCGTGGGGGCAAGGTTAATCGAGATATGCTGGTCCGGATGCTGGCGTAGCCATTCGCCCATCTCCTCAAACACTTTTTCAACGATCAGGGCGGTTAACTGATTTATCAGGCCCGTCTGCTCCGCCAGAGAGACGAAAATATCGGGAGACAGATAGCTGCCGTCCTGCTGTGGCCAGCGGGCGAGTGCTTCCGCTCCGGTCAGTCTGCCACTGTTCAGCGCGACAATTGGCTGAAAATGGACCTGGAATTCCCGGGCATTGATAGCATCCTGCAGGCGATGCCGGGGGGATTGCAGGCGGCGTAACACGCGCAAGACAAACCATGCCGTCAACAAACTGATCAACACGCCAAAAGGCAGCCAGAAATAGAGCTGGTGATGCCAGCTCTCTTTTAATGGCTTCAGGGAAGCCCACGCCACGATGGCAAACCCCAGGTCGGGCACATTATGCACATCATACATAGCGCCGTTATGTTGGAAGTGCGAGCTGCCATTGCGCTGCATTTCATTGAACACCTGCATATCCAGGCTGTTACTGCTGGCGAAAACAATATTTCGACGGATACCCACCAGCGCAACGTCGATCGGCCAGGATCCAAAGGGGATCACGTCGATCAGCGAGGCGGGGTCGATCATCACGATATAGTGGCCTGTACCAATGGCGGCCATATAACGTTTAAGATTCAGATCGTTGTGCGAGGTAACCCAGGCCCGATAGCCGTCGGGGGTGATGCGTAATGCTGGCGGAAAGGGGGCGGCGTGGCTCTCCTGTTCCAGGGAGGAACAGCGTGGCTTGAGATCGTCAACGTAGATCACTTCCTGGATATAGCGCCAGGAGAAAGAGGCGCGGCGCATTACCAGCGCATGTTCGCGACTACAGGGAATGCCTTTGAAGGATTGCATTTCGTTCAGAGCGGATTTGGCCTGGGTAATCACTCTGTCGGTACGGATCTGGACGCGGGCAGAGTAATCGTTCAGGTCATCAACAAACTTATCTTCCGCATTACGATGCGCCAGCCAGACGCTCAGGCAGACAGGAACAAGCACTGCAATAATCAGTACGCAGGTCACCACACTAACCAGGTGTCGGGTTGTCATGCTCCTGTTTCCTTTTTATAACGCCGGGCGTGGGGCGCACAAGTCGATGACATTAAAACGGAAAGCTATGCTGAAGTGTAGAACTATTTTAGATGAGTTTACGTGCCGCTTATCCGCCCTGAGTTGTTTTTCCACCGCCACTCGGATATGCTAATTGTTATGTTATAACAAATCATATTTGTAAGGGGTAAACATGCAGGTTCTTAATTCATTGCGCAGCGCAAAACAACGTCATGCGGATTGTCAGATCGTCAAACGTAAGGGGCGGCTGTATGTGATATGCAAATCCAATCCGCGCTTCAAGGCGGTGCAGGGGCGTAAGAAGAAACGGTAGGCCAGAACAGGAAGCTTGCCGCTAACAGCGAGGCTGTCGGCGGCAGGTCAGAGCGGACTTCAGGCAGCCACGCGGGCAAGGGTAAAGACGTCGTAGAAAGAGAGTTCGCCTTTGGTGGCGATCATTTTTTGCAGTTTCTCTTTTTGCTGGGATTCAACCTGAGGTGAATGCAGGATGCTGTCGATCAGCTGGTTGGGCACATAGCGCGTGTTGTACCACTCACCGTTGTAGCAGACGCGAAAATCGAGCACATCAATATCTTCATAGCGGTAGCGCGGATTAACGTCGAAGAAGAAGAAGGCGTTAAAGACGACGAATAATACCACCAGGAGCCAGACGGAACCGATCAGCGTGTCCGACTGCAGCATCACCACCAGCGTTGCCAGCCAGGCGGCATACATAGCAACAAACAGGCCCGGATGTTTGCGAATAAAGCTGATGCTAAAGCGCGGTTTGTTGTCACGCTTTTCGCGTACATTGAGGTCATCAATGGTCTCGGTAAGCAGGCGTTGTATCTCGGTCATCTTCTGCCCTTTCTCAAATCAACTTAAAACGGGGGATCCGTGTATTTTAAGTGACCACAATGTTTGTGGAAAGTAACAGTTACGCTAAGAAAAAACATAACAGTTGCCAGGAAAGGGCGGGTCAGATAATGCGGTGGATCTCTTCGGTATGACGCAGCGTCTCCGCTGGGCGATAAAACGGTCGCCCATCCGGGTGAGGAGCTGCATGCTGGTGGTCTAAAACAGCGTCTAAACGTCTAATGCGGTGTGATGTCCTCTGAAGTGTGTCACCCAATCAGCGTACGAATTTCCACACGGCGGTAGGAATTTTATCGTACAGCTTATTCATCGTAAGTTCAGCCAGGCGATGATCCGCTGCGGAATAGAATACCGCTAACTCATTATCAGAAAGCTCGTATTTATTTTTCTCAATCACACGTTCAAGGGTGTCAATTGACTGACAGCGTCGCAAACGCATCAAATAATCTGTCTTGGTTAATGGTTTATCAGACATAAATTCACCTAATTGTTTGTAATAATTTTAACCGGAGAAGCTAACGGGTTAGCCCTGCTTGCATTGACAAAACAACGAAAAAGCCGATTGCCCGATTTACGCCATTTCTGCAAATCCTGCGCGTTAATGCCGTAGCTGCTGAATAACATAAAAGTGTCATCCAGGTATTCGTCAATTTGCTCAATCAACTTATTATCTTCGTTATACTTAATTTTATAATTAAGGGCGAAGGTTGCTATATGCTCAATCAACTCGTTTAGCTGCAAATTAATGGCAGAAGTAGGGTCATTGACCCAGCCATGGTTGCTTTCATCGAGATTGGAAAGGCAGTCATGGTACAGGGATTCACAAAGGAATTTCAACTGTGCAATATCTTGCCTTTTGGGCGAGTATTCGTCCATAGCGCATCCCCTTTTTGAGTGATTTTTTACTCACCGAACATCGTTGTCGGGAAGGGTACATCTGACTTAACGTCAACGACTACTGTTATGCCTCTTGCCTTTAACTATAATCTACTCTGAATAGGATTTCACCGCGCTATTACGAAAAATTACAATTACGCAGCATCTTAAAGGGTTTCCCGAGCACTATGTTATATATTGTTTTATCCCGAGGCGGAGCGCTCTTATCATCAGGCAACATTTTTCTACCGTTTCTATAATCGCTACCAGGCGCGATCATATACAAAAAAACACCAGGAATACTCTTAATAACTAAGAAGCCGCGCAACAATTTGAGAGTTTGTGTAAGAAGAATGGGCTAAATATGATAAGTCGTTTAAAGGTGACATAAAATATATAAACCGCCAATAAGCTTATTTTATGATTTTCAATTGCCAAAAAAAAGGCCGCATTAGCGGCCTTTTTAGCTGTTAACAGCAGGATGCTGGTCTCTTACACCGAATGTTTGTGTTCGATATCGTCGTTTTTACGGCTGAAACGGCGACGTACTACCACAAAGAATACCGGAACGAAGAAGATAGCCAATACGGTTGCGGTAACCATCCCGCCCATTACGCCAGTACCTACGGCGTTCTGCGAACCGGAGCCTGCACCCGAACTGATTACCAGAGGCATAACCCCGAGGATAAACGCCAGGGAGGTCATCAGAATCGGACGCAGACGCATACGGACCGCCTCCAGCGTCGCTTCAATCAGCCCTTTGCCCTCTTTATCCATCAGATCCTTGGCGAATTCCACGATCAATATCGCGTTCTTCGCCGACAAGCCAATGGTTGTCAGCAGGCCCACCTGGAAGTAAACGTCATTACCGAGGCCACGGAACGTGGCTGCCAACAGGGCGCCAATGACCCCCAGCGGTACAACCAGCATAACGGAGAACGGAATAGACCAGCTCTCATACAGCGCTGCCAGACACAGGAATACCACGATCAGGGAGATGGCATACAGGGCAGGGGCCTGGTTGCCGGACAGACGTTCCTGATAGGACATCCCCGTCCAGTCGTAGCCGATGCCTGCTGGCAGTTTGCCCGCCAGCTCTTCCATCAGGTTCATGGCCTCACCGGTACTTCTGCCCGGTGCCGCCTGACCGAGGATCTCCATCGATGGCAGACCGTTGTAACGTTCCAGACGCGGTGAGCCATATTCCCAGCGTGAGGTGGAGAAGGCGGCGAATGGCACCATCTGCCCGTTACTGCCGCGGACGTACCAGTTATTGATATCGTTCGGCAACATACGGTATTGCGCTTCAGACATCACGTACACCTTCTTCACGCGACCGCGGTCGATGAAGTCGTTGACGTAGCTACCGCCCCAGGCTGCGCCCAGCGTGGTATTGATGTCACTGATAGAGACGCCCAGCGCCTGTGCTTTTTCCTGATCGATATCCACTTTAAACTGCGGCGTATCTTCCAGGCCGTTAGGACGCACGCCCACCAGCAGCTCAGGATGTTTTGCCACCTCACCAAACAGCTGGTTACGCGCCTGAGTCAGTTTTTCATGGCCCAGACCGCCCTGGTCGATAAGCTGGAAGTCAAAGCCGGTTGCCGTACCCAGCTCGACGATCGCTGGCAGGTTAAAGGCAAAGACCATCGCATCTTTAATCTGCGAGAAGGTGCCCATCGCACGGCCAGTAATGGCTTCAACCTTGTTCTCTTCGCCCGGACGCTCAGCCCAGTCTTTCAGAGAAACGAAGGCAATACCGGTGTTCTGGCCACGACCCGCAAAACCAAAGCCGTTAACCGCAAACACCGATTCAACGTTGGCTTTCTCTTTAGTGAGGTAATAATCCGTCACCTCATCCAGCACTTTCTGGGTACGTTCCTGGGATGCGCCTGCTGGCAGCTGGGCCATGGTCAGGAATACGCCCTGGTCTTCGTCCGGCAGGAAGGAGCTTGGCAGACGAACAAACAGGTACGCCATACCTACCACGATGATGATATAGAGCAGCAGATAACGACCGGTGCTGCGCAGGATATTGCCCACGCTGTCGGTGTAGTGATGTGTGCTCTTATCGAACATGCGGTTAAACCAGCCGAAGAAGCCTTTTTTGCCTTCGCCGTGATCGCCTTTGGCTACCGGTTTCAGCATGGTGGCGCACAGTGCCGGGGTCAGGATCAACGCAACCAGTACCGACAGGGCCATTGCCGAGACGATAGTGATGGAGAACTGACGATAAATCGCACCGGTAGAGCCACCGAAGAAGGCCATCGGGATAAATACGGCGGACAGCACCATCGCGATACCGACCAGTGCGCCCTGGATCTGACCCATCGACTTACGGGTGGCTTCCTTCGGCGGCAGCCCCTCTTCGGACATCACACGCTCGACGTTTTCCACTACTACGATGGCGTCATCCACCAGCAAGCCTATCGCCAGCACCATCCCGAACATCGTCAGGGTGTTTATCGAATAGCCAAAGATCGACAGTATCGCAAAGGTACCCAACAGAACGACCGGAACGGCAATGGTAGGGATCAGCGTCGCGCGGAAGTTCTGCAGGAACAGATACATCACGATGAATACCAGGATGATCGCTTCGACCAGCGTTTTCACTACTTCGTGAATCGAGATCTTAACGAACGGCGTGGTGTCATACGGGTAAACGATTTTCAGACCTGACGGGAAGAAAGGTTCCATTTTCTTCAGTTCGGCACGGATCGCTGTTGCTGTATCCAGGGCATTAGCGCCGGTCGCCAGTTTAATCCCCAGACCGGAAGCTGGCTGGCCGTTAAATTTGGCGATAACGTCGTAGTTTTCACCGCCCAGCTCCACCTTCGCAACGTCACGCAGGCGAACCTGTGAACCGTCCGGATTCACTTTCAGCAGAATTTTACTGAACTCATCTGCTGAGGTCAGACGGGTCTGCGCGATGATCGAGGCGTTAAGCTGCTGGCCTTTAACCGGCGGCGTACCGCCTAACTGACCGGCTGCAACCTGGGCGTTCTGCGCTTTGATGGCGGTGATCACGTCTACCGGCGTCAGCTGGAAGTTGTTCAGTTTGTTCGGATCCATCCAGATACGCATCGCGTACTGGGAACCGAACAGCTGCACGTCACCCACGCCTGAAGTACGGCTGATGGCATCCTTCATGTTGGCGCCCACGTAGTCGGAAATATCCTCCTGCGTCATGGTGCCGTTGGTGTTGATAACGCCGACAACCATCAGGAAGCTGCTGGAGGATTTCTCCACGCTCACGCCCTGCTGTTGAACTTCCTGCGGCAGTAACGGCATCGCCAGCTGCAGTTTGTTCTGCACCTGAACCTGAGCGATATCCGCATCTGTACCGGACTCAAAGGTCAGCGTGATCTGCACCGTACCGGTGGAGTCACTGTTGGAGGACATGTACATCAGGTTATCGATACCGTTCATGTTCTGTTCGATAACCTGGGTTACGGTGTCCTGCACCGTTTTGGCATCAGCCCCAGGGTAGGTTGCGGCGATTGAAATTGCTGGCGGCGCAATGGTTGGATATTGCGCGACAGGCAGCTTCAGGATCGCAAGTCCCCCGGCTAGCATGATGATTATGGCGATCACCCACGCAAAAATGGGGCGATCGATAAAGAAATTAGGCATGTCTTAACGGCTCCTGTTTAAGTTAAGACTTAGGTTGTTCTGACTGGCCGCCTGCGGAGGCTTGTTGTTGATTGTCAGACTTGACCTCTTGCGCTTTAACCTGGGCGCCCGGGCGAACTTTTTGTAAACCGGTAATGATGACGCGATCGCCATCTTTCAGACCGTCAGTGACCAGCCATTTGTCACCAATCGCCTGGGTGGCGGTGATCTGACGGACTTCGACTTTGTCTTCAGCGCCAATAACCATTGCACTGGCATCGCCGCGCGGCGTTCGGGTCACACCCTGCTGTGGAACCAGCAGTGCGGTTGGGTTAGTCCCTTCTTCCAGGCTTGCACGAACGAACATACCCGGTAACAGCGTATGGTTCGGGTTCGGGAAGATGGCACGCAGGGTGATAGAACCGGTGGTCTGATCGACCGTCACGTCAGAGAACTCGAGGCTGCCGGCCTGTGGGAACTTAATACCGTCGCTGGTGACCAGTTCCACTTTCGCTTTGCCATTTTCCTGCTTCAGGGTGCCGTTCTCCAGCTCCTGTTTCAGACGCAGGAAATCATTGCTCGACTGGGTAACATCGACATAGATCGGATCAAGCTGCTGCACGGTAGCCAGCGCGTTGGTCTGGCCGCTCTGCACCAGGGCACCTTCGGTCACTGACGATTTACCAATGCGACCGCTGATAGGCGAGGTCACTTTGGTATAGGCCAGGTTAATGCGTGCAGTTTCTACCGCGGCTTTCGCAGCGGTAACGGCGGCGTTAGCCTGTTGAGCATCTGCCTGGGCGCTATCGTATTCCTGTTGGCTGATGTACTGGGTACCCAACAGTTTCTGATAACGGCTGACGGTCAGCTGGGCAATTTTTGCCGCAGCCTGGGCTTTAGCCAGATCGCCTTTTGCACTTTCGTAATTAGCCTGATAGGTAGCGGGATCAATCTGATACAGAGAATCACCTGCTTTAACATCACCACCTTCCGTAAAATTACGTTTCAGGATGATGCCACTCACCTGTGGACGCACTTCAGCAATGCGGTAAGCGCTGGTTCGGCCGGGTAATTCTGTTGTTATCTGGAGAGGTTCGGATTTGAGCGTCACGACGCCAACTTCTGGCACCTGCTGAGCTCCTTGTTGAGCCTGTTTTTCGTCACATCCTGTAAGCGCTAAGCTGCCTGAGAGCATCAGAACGATCGCCAGAGGCGTTAACCCTCTGTTTTTGTTCATATGTAAACCTCGAGTTTCCGATTTCAAATTGATCAATGGATCACGCGTCCACAAACCCATTGCTGCGTTTATATTATCGTCGTGCTATGGTACATACATTCATAAATGTATGTAAATCTGACTCCTGTAAATTCACCAAGGTATGGCACGAAAAACCAAACAACAAGCACTTGCGACACGCCAGCACATCCTTGATGTTGCTTTGCGCTTGTTTTCGCAACAGGGGGTCTCTTCCACTTCGCTGGCACATATTGCTCAGGCGGCTGGGGTAACCCGGGGAGCGATTTACTGGCATTTCAAAAATAAGTCAGATTTATTTGGTGAAATTTGGGAGCTTTCAGAATCCAGTATTGGAGATCTCGAGACTGAGTATCGGGCAAAATTCCCCGACGATCCACTCTCAGTTTTAAGAGAGATTCTGGTCTATATCCTTGAGGCGACTGTTATTGAAGAGCGTCGCCGCCTGATGATGGAGATCATTTTCCACAAATGCGAGTTTGTCGGGGAAATGGCCGTTGTGCAACAGGCACAGCGCAGTTTATGTCTGGAAAGTTACGACCGTATTGAACAGACCCTGATGCATTGTATTAAAGCTAAAATGTTGCCCGCTAATTTGCTGACCCGTCGCGCCGCTATCCTGATGCGCAGCTATATTTCCGGCATTATGGAAAACTGGCTTTTTGCCCCCCAGTCTTTTGATCTGCAACGGGAAGCTCGTGATTACGTGGCCATCCTGCTGGAGATGTACCAGTTCTGCCCGACGCTACGCGCGCAGCCAGAGTCGCTCCCGGCCTGACTCCCAGGAATTGTCCAGGAGCCGACAGTTGATGCTATTTTGCACCCGATTGCCGTGATATTCTTCACGCCGGTCTTTTTTCGTCATTCATCACACGAATTACACATAACTATGTTGCACTACACACGCAAACAGCATCCTCTCCTGGCATTTATTCTGGTTTTCTTTTTCGCATTGATGGCTTCACCGGCTGCGTTGGCGCGTGCCGATAATAGCAACGACACGCCAACGCGGGCAGATATCCAGAGCCAGCTTGATGCCCTGAGCAAACAGAAAGAGCTCACTCCGCAGGACAAGCTGGTCCAGCAGGATCTGACGGAAACCCTGGAGACCGTCGACAAGCTCGAGCGGGTCAAAGCCGAAACCACGCAGTTACGCCAGAAGGTGGCTCAGGCACCGGAAACGATGCGCAAGGCGACCGAGAGCCTCAACGCGCTTGGCGATGTCGATAACGATGCGGAAACCCGCAAAACGCTGGCGACCCTGTCCCTGCGTCAGCTGGAACTGCGCGTGGCGCAACTGCTCGACGATTTACAAACTGCGCAAAGCGATCTCGCCACCTACAATAGCCAGCTGGTATCTCTGCAAACCCAGCCGGAGCGCGTGCAGAATGCGATGTACACCGCGTCTCAGCAGCTGCAGCAGATCCGCAATCGTCTGAACGGGACTTCCGCGGGTGAGGCGGCGTTACGTCCCACGCAGCAAACGTTACTGCTGGCGCAGCAGCAGCTGCTGAATGCGCAGATTGAACAGCAGCGTAAGAGTCTGGAAGGCAACACCGTGCTGCAGGATACCCTGCAAAAACAGCGCGACTATGTCACCGCCAACATCAACCGTCTGGAGCATCAGCTGCAGCTGTTGCAGGAGGCGGTCAACAGCAAGCGACTGACCCTGACGGAGAAAACCGCGCAGGAGGCCGTTAACCCGGACGAAACCGCGCGTATCCAGGAAAATCCGCTGGTGAAGCAGGAGCTGGATATGAACCATCAGCTCAGCCAGCGTTTGATTACCGCCACCGAAAACGGCAACTCGCTGGTTCAGCAGAACATCAAAGTCAAAAACTGGCTGGATCGTGCCCTGCAGTCTGAACGCAACATCAAAGAGCAGATCGCCGTCCTGAAAGGCAGCCTGCTGCTGTCGCGTATCCTTTATCAGCAACAGCAGACCTTACCTTCCGCCGATGAGCTGGAGGATATGACCAACCGCATTGCGGATCTGCGGCTGGAACAGTTTGAGGTCAACCAGCAGCGCGACGCCCTGTTCCAGAGCGATGCCTTTGTTGCGAAAGTGGAAGAGGGGCACAGCAGCGAGGTGAATGGTGAAGTTCACGATGCGCTGCTGCAGGTCGTGGATATGCGCCGCGAGCTGCTCGACCAGCTGAATAAACAGCTGGGCAATCAGCTGATGATGGCCATTAACCTGCAGATCAACCAGCAGCAGCTGGTGAGCGTCTCCAAAAGCCTGCAGGAGATCCTCACCCAGCAGATCTTCTGGGTAAACAGCAACAAGCCGATGGACTGGGACTGGATCAAATCCTTCCCGGGCATGCTGAAAGACCAGATTAAAGGGATGAAAATTACCGTTAACTGGGAAAAAGCCGGTCCGGCGGTGGCCTTTGCCTTCCTGGCGGGCCTGCCGCTGTTGCTGATTGCCGGGTTAATCCGCTGGCGTCTCGGCTGGCTGAAAAAGTACCAGGCGAAGCTGGCGAATGAAGTGGGGCAGTTGCGTAATGACAGCCAGCTTCATACGCCGAAAGCCATTCTAATCGATCTGATCCGCGCCCTGCCGGTCTGCCTGTTGATTCTGGCTGCGGGGCTGATCCTGCTCACCATGCAGCTCAACGTCAGCGATCTGCTGTGGGCCTTCAGTAAAAAACTGGCGCTGTTCTGGCTGGTGTTTGGCCTGTGCTGGAAAGTGCTGGAGAAAGACGGCGTGGCGGTAAGCCACTTCAATATGCCTGCCCAGCTCACCAGCCATTGGCGACGCCAGATTGTGCGCATTAGCCTGGCGCTGTTGCCGCTGCACTTCTGGTCGGTGGTGGCGGAACTCTCCCCGCTGCATCTGATGGACGACGTGCTGGGTCAGTTCGTCATTCTGCTGAATCTGCTGCTGATCAGCGTCCTGATGTGGCCGATGTGCCGTGACAGCTGGCGCGATAAAGAGTCGCACGCTATCCGCCTGGCGACGGTCACCGTGCTGTCCATTATCCCGCTGGCGCTGATGGTGCTGACGGCCACCGGCTATTTCTATACCACTCTGCGTCTGTCGGGTCGCTGGATTGAAACCGTCTATCTGGTGATCCTCTGGAACCTGCTGTACCAGACCGTCCTGCGCGGGCTGAGCGTTGCCGCTCGTCGCATCGCCTATCGCCGCGCCCTGGCGCGTCGGCAGAATATGGTGAAAGAGGGGGCGGAAGGCGCTGAGCCGCAGGAGGAGCCGACCATCGCTCTGGAGCAGGTGAACCAGCAGACGCTGCGTATCACCATGCTGGTGATGATCGCCCTGTTCGGCGTAATGTTCTGGGCCATCTGGTCTGATTTAATCACCGTCTTTGCCTATCTCGACAGCATTACCCTGTGGCACTACAACGGCACCGAAGCGGGTGCGGCGGTGGTGAAAAACGTCACCATGGGCAGCCTGCTGTTTGCGCTGGTGTCGTCGATGGTGGCCTGGGCCTTGATCCGCAACCTGCCTGGCCTGCTGGAAGTGCTGGTGCTCTCGCGCCTGAATATGCGCCAGGGGGCCTCGTACGCCATCACCACCATCCTCAACTATGTGATTCTGGTAGCCGGGGCGATGACCGTCTTCGGTTCTCTCGGGGTTTCGTGGGATAAACTGCAGTGGCTGGCGGCGGCCCTGTCGGTCGGTCTCGGGTTCGGTTTGCAGGAGATCTTCGGTAACTTCGTTTCGGGTCTGATTATCCTGTTCGAACGTCCGGTGCGTATTGGCGATACCGTGACTATCGGCACCTTCTCGGGAACCGTCAGCAAGATCCGTATCCGTGCGACCACCATCACCGACTTCGATCGCAAAGAGGTGATCATCCCGAATAAAGCCTTCGTGACCGAGCGGTTGATCAACTGGTCGCTCTCCGACACCATCACCCGCGTGGTGATCCGTCTGGGCGTAGCCTACGGCTCCGATCTGGATGCGGTGAAAAAAGTGCTGCTGAAAGCGGCGATGGACCACCCGAAAGTGATGCACGATCCGGAGCCAGCCGTGTTCTTCACCACCTTCGGGCCGAGCACGCTGGATCATGAACTGCGTCTGTACGTACGTGAACTGCGTGACCGCAGCTACACGGTTGATGAACTGAACCGCACCATCGAGCGTCTGTGCCGGGAAAATAACATCAACATCGCGTTCAACCAGCTTGAAGTGCATCTGCGCAACGAGAAGGGTGACGAACATACGGAAGTGAAACGTGAAGTGAAGGGTGATGACCCGACGCCGGCGTAACATTACCCCTTAATCTGGCCCTCTCCCTTTTCAGGGAGAAGGCAGGGGAGAGGGGATTTTCCCCTCAAAATCCCGCTTCACAATCTCCAGCGCCTTCAGCACCGTCTCGGCCGGGATCGCATGATTCTCCAGCAACATGATCAGATCCACGGCCAGCTTTATTTCATCGGGGGCGTTTTCCAGTGACACACACTACTCCTGTTAACGGGTCAGACGCGCAATCACGCGCTCAATATCATCCAGTGCCTTACGACAGCGTTCCAGCCGCCCCTCCAGCGCGGTAATTTCGCGCATCAGCATCTGCTGCTCTTCCAGCGTTTCGGCCTGGTTCAGCCGCGTCTCGCGTTCAGACTTCATCTCACACAGCCGCCGCTCAAACTCCTGATGCTCCAGGCGCTTGCGCTGCCATTTTGTCGCTCCCGCAGAAGGGCTGTCCCAGACCCGTAAAGGCCAGGCGGCGATCTCCCGGTGCAGGGCGGCGATCTGTTCCGCCAGATGGGTAGCCAGCCAGTTGACCTGCTCCGTTTGCGCTTTCTCCACCGCGTGACCCAGCTCATCCAGATTGTGCTGGGCTTCATCCAGATAATCTTTAATGAGGGTGCTGCGGGTGCGGAACAGCTGCCGGTCAAAACGCGGCTTCAGGGTGGCGTGCTGCATCAGAGGGGCGGCCTGGGTTCGCAGGGCCGTCAGCTGATTTTGCAGCGTCTGTAAAAGCAAGGCTGTTTTCAATCCGCTCTCCAGTGGTACAGTAGCCGTTCAGTTTGATAACGATTCGCATTATGCAGCGTACTATTTTAATCATCATTGGCTGGCTTGCGGTAGTGCTCGGCACGCTGGGCGTCGTTTTACCCCTTCTGCCGACCACGCCCTTTATATTGCTGGCGGCCTGGTGCTTCGCCCGCTCCTCGCCGCGTTTTCACCACTGGCTACTGTACCGCTCATGGTTTGGCGGCTATCTGCGCCACTGGCAACAGTACCGTGCCATGCCGCCCGGGGCCAAGCCGCGGGCTATTGCGGTGATCCTCGTGACCTTCGCCTTCTCATTATGGATGGTAAAAATCATGTGGGTGCGGATCCTGCTGCTGGCGATCCTCTCTTGCCTGCTGATTTTCATGTGGCGGATCCCCGTAGTTGATGAAAAGCAACAAAAGCAATAATCCGCTGACTGGCTGTTGCAATTCTTGTGCGCAGCCAGTAAATTCGACCGTTTTCGAGCACGGGCACGCCTGGTCAAAGGTTAAACAATTGTTACTTTGACCAATACTCTATCCGCTCCGTGAGTAACACCGTTTTCATCAGGCATCCATTTATGACCGCAACTGCGCAGCAGCTTGAATACCTTAAAAACAGCATCAAAAGCATCCAGGACTATCCGAAGCCTGGCATTCTTTTCCGTGATGTCACCAGCTTGCTGGAAGACCCGAAAGCGTACGCGCTCAGCATTGAACTGCTGGTCGAGCGTTATAAAAACGCCGGGATCACCAAAGTTGTCGGCACCGAAGCCCGCGGCTTCCTGTTTGGCGCTCCGGTAGCGCTGGCAATGGGCGTTGGTTTTGTGCCGGTGCGTAAGCCGCGCAAACTGCCGCGTGAAACCATCGCCGAGAGCTACGAGCTGGAGTACGGCACCGATCAGCTTGAGATCCACATTGATGCGATCAAGCCTGGCGACAAAGTGCTGGTGGTTGACGATCTGCTGGCAACCGGCGGCACCATTGAGGCGACCGTGAAGCTGATCCGTCGTCTGGGTGGCGAAGTGACCGATGCGGCCTTCATCATCAACCTGTTCGATTTGGGTGGCGAACAGCGCCTGGATAAACAGGGCATCACCAGCTACAGCCTCGTGCCTTTCCCGGGACATTAATCCCCCGCCCGCAACCTCGCCCAACGGGTGAGGTTGTGTTAGCATTACCCCCCTGAATATCCACCTTCCAGCGTTGCAGAGCCTGCCCATGAGTTATCAGGTGTTAGCCCGTAAATGGCGACCCCAAACCTTTGCTGACGTTGTCGGCCAGGAACATGTGCTGACCGCCCTGGCGAACGGCTTATCGCTAGGACGTATCCATCACGCCTATCTTTTTTCCGGCACCCGTGGCGTCGGTAAAACCTCTATCGCCCGTTTGCTGGCGAAAGGCCTCAACTGCGAAAGCGGGATCACCGCCACGCCGTGCGGCGTGTGCGATAACTGCCGTGAAATCGAGCAGGGGCGCTTTGTCGATCTGATTGAGATCGATGCCGCCTCGCGCACCAAAGTCGAAGATACCCGCGATCTGCTGGATAACGTCCAGTACGCCCCGGCGCGTGGCCGCTTCAAGGTCTATCTGATCGATGAAGTGCACATGCTGTCGCGCCATAGCTTTAACGCCCTGCTGAAGACGCTGGAAGAGCCGCCTGCACACGTCAAATTCCTGCTGGCGACCACCGATCCGCAAAAACTGCCGGTGACCATCTTATCCCGCTGCCTGCAGTTCCATCTGAAGGCGCTGGACGTCGGGCAGATCCGCGATCAGCTCGAACATATTTTGAATGAAGAGCAGGTGACGCACGAACCGCGTGCCCTGCAGCTGTTGGCGCGTGCCGCCGACGGCAGCCTGCGCGATGCCCTCAGCCTCACCGATCAGGCGATTGCCAGCGGCGACGGACAGCTGACCACGCTTGCGGTCAGCACCATGCTCGGCACCCTGGACGACGATCAGGCCCTGTCGCTGATTGAGGCGGTGGTCGAGGCCAACGGCGAGCGGGTGATGGCGCTGATTAACGCCTCGGCGTCACGCGGCATCGAGTGGGAAGCCCTGCTGGTTGAGATGCTCAGCCTGCTGCACCGCATTGCGATGGTGCAGCTCTCCCCGGCGGCGCTGGGTCCGGACATGGCCGCGATTGAACAGCGGATGCGCGAACTGGCGCGAACCATTCCGCCAACGGACGTGCAGCTCTACTATCAAACCCTGTTAATTGGCCGCAAAGAGTTGCCGTTTGCCCCCGACCGACGTATGGGGGTTGAAATGACCCTGTTGCGCGCGCTGGCGTTCCATCCGCGCATGCCGCTGCCGGAGCCCGAGGTGCAGCAGCCGTCGTTTGCGCCAGTCGCGCCAACGGCAGTGCTCACGCCGCCGCAGGTGCCCGCGCAGCAGAGTGCGCCTCCACCGCCGCGCCACGATGCGCCGCTGTCGGATGCCACCAGTTCGGTGCTCGCCGCCCGCAGTCAGTTGCAACGCGCGCAGGGAGCAACCAAACCAAAAAAGAGTGAACCGGCAGCGCCTGCAAGAGCGCGGCCGGTAAATAACGCCGCGCTTGAACGTCTGGCCTCGGTCTCGGATCGCGTACAGTCGCGTTCTGCTTCGGCCACGCCTGAGCCGCAGGCTCCGGCGAAGAAAGAGGCCTATCGCTGGAAAGCCACCACCGTCGTCGAAGAAGTGAAGGTGGAGGTCGCCACGCCGAAGGCGCTGAAAAAGGCGCTGGAGCATGAGAAGACGCCGGAGCTGGCTGCCAAGCTGGCCGGGGAGTCCCTTGAGCGTGATGCCTGGGCGGCAGAGGTCAGTCAGCTGAAGCTGCCCAAGCTGGTGGAGCAGATTGCCCTGAACGCCTGGCGTGAACAGGACGGCAACCGGGTCTGCCTGCATCTGCGGCCGGGCCAGCGTCACCTGAACTCGGCGAGCGCGCAACAGGTGCTGACTGAGGCACTCTCCACATTACAGGGCGCGCCTGTTGAATTGACCATCATTGAAGATGATAATCCGGCGGTGCGAACGCCGCTGGAGTGGCGCCAGGCCATTTATGAAGAGAAACTCGCGCAGGCGCGTGAGTCGATTATCGCGGATAATAACATTCAGACCCTGCAGCGTTACTTTGATGCAGAACTGGATGAAGAGAGTATTCGACCCATTTGATCGTGAGTCTGACTTACGGTTGTTATCTTTAACGTGAAAGAAGAGAGAAGCCTATGTTTGGTGGTAAAGGCGGTCTGGGTGGTCTGATGAAGCAGGCCCAGCAGATGCAGGAAAAAATGCAGAAGATGCAGGAAGAGATCGCGCAGATGGAAGTCACCGGCGAATCGGGCGCAGGTCTGGTCAAAGTGACCATCAACGGCGCACATAACTGCCGTCGCGTGGAGATCGACCCAAGCCTGCTCGAAGACGACAAAGATATGCTGGAAGATCTGGTCGCCGCTGCATTCAACGATGCTGCGCGCCGTATCGACGAAACCCAGAAAGAGAAAATGGCTTCTGTATCCTCCGGAATGCAGCTGCCACCGGGCTTTAAGATGCCATTCTGATGCAAACCAGTCCGCTGCTCACGCAGTTAATGGAAGCGCTACGCTGCCTGCCGGGCGTAGGCCCTAAGTCAGCGCAGCGCATGGCGTTTACCCTGCTGCAGCGCGATCGCAGCGGCGGCATGCGTCTGGCGCAGGCCCTGACCCGCGCCATGTCAGAAATCGGTCACTGTGCGGACTGCCGCACCTTTACCGAGCAGGAGGTGTGTAACATCTGCGCCAATCCGCGCCGCCAGGAAAACGGTCAGATCTGCGTGGTGGAGAGTCCTGCGGACATCTACGCCATCGAACAGACCGGGCAGTTTTCCGGCCGCTATTTTGTGCTGATGGGCCACCTGTCGCCGCTGGACGGTATCGGGCCGGATGATATCGGTCTGGACCGTTTAGAACAGCGTCTGAAATCGGAAACGATTTCTGAGGTGATCCTCGCCACCAACCCAACGGTGGAAGGGGAGGCGACCGCCAACTACATCGCCGAGCTGTGCGCCGAGTCCGGCGTCGACGCCAGCCGTATCGCGCATGGCGTTCCGGTGGGCGGCGAGCTGGAGATGGTGGACGGCACCACGCTGTCACACTCTCTGGCCGGACGTCACAAGATTATTTTCTGACCAAACGGAGGCTGCACCTGTGGCCTCCGCTTGAAAACCTTCTCGCTTATCCCCATCTCTCCCTCAACGCTTTTAAACCCCATTAAATGGCATTGTTGAGGTCGACTTAGTATGAAAGGACAAGAAACCCGCGGTTTCCAGTCAGAAGTAAAACAACTTCTGCACCTGATGATCCATTCTCTTTATTCCAATAAAGAAATCTTCCTGCGCGAGCTTATCTCTAACGCCTCTGATGCGGCAGACAAGCTGCGTTTCCGCGCGCTGTCGAAGCCAGAGCTGTATGAAGGTGACGGCGAACTGCGCGTGCGCGTCTCGTTTGATAAAGAGAACCGCACCCTGACCATCGCGGACAACGGCATCGGCATGACCCGCGATGAAGCCATTGACCACCTCGGCACCATCGCCAAATCCGGCACCAAAGCCTTCCTGCAGTCGATGGGTTCCGATCAGGCGAAAGACAGCCAGCTGATCGGCCAGTTCGGCGTCGGCTTCTACTCGGCGTTCATCGTGGCGGATAAAGTCACCGTGCGCACCCGTGCGGCAGGCGAAAGCGCTGAAAGCGGCGTGTTCTGGGAATCCCACGGCGAAGGCGAATACACCGTGGCGGATATCACCAAAGCCGATCGCGGGACCGAGATCACCCTGCACCTGCGCGAAGGGGAAGACGACTTCCTCAACGACTGGCGCGTGCGCTCTATCATCAGCAAATACTCTGACCATATCGCCCTGCCGGTAGAGATCGAAAAACAGGAAGAGCAGGACGGCGAAACCGTTATTTCCTGGGAGAAGATCAACAAGGCGCAGGCGCTGTGGACGCGCAACAAGTCTGAGATCAAAGACGAAGAGTACACCGAGTTCTACAAGCACATCGCCCACGACTTTACCGATCCGCTGACCTGGAGCCACAACCGCGTGGAAGGGAAGCAGGAGTACACCAGCCTGCTCTATATCCCGGCGCAGGCGCCGTGGGATATGTGGAACCGCGATCACAAGCACGGCCTGAAGCTGTACGTGCAGCGCGTATTCATCATGGACGAAGCCGAGCAGTTCATGCCGAACTACCTGCGCTTTGTGCGTGGCCTGATAGACTCCAACGACCTGCCGCTGAACGTCTCCCGTGAGATCCTGCAGGACAGCACCGTCACCCGCAACCTGCGCACCGCGCTGAGCAAACGCGCCCTGCAGATGCTGGACAAGCTGGCGAAAGACGACGCGGAAAAATACCAGACCTTCTGGAAACAGTTCGGCCTGGTGCTGAAAGAGGGCCCGGCGGAAGATTCTTCCAACGTTGAAGCCATTGCCAAACTGCTGCGTTTTGCCTCCACGCACACCGACTCTTCCGAGCAGACCGTGTCGCTGGAAGAGTACATCTCCCGCATGAAAGAAGGGCAGGAGAAGATCTACTACATCACCGCCGACAGCTATGCCGCGGCGAAGAGCAGCCCGCACCTGGAGCTGCTGCGTAAGAAAGGCATCGAAGTGCTGCTGCTTTCCGATCGCATCGATGAGTGGATGATGAACTACCTGACCGAGTTCAGCGGTAAAGCGTTCCAGTCCGTTGCCAAAGCCGATGAGTCCATCGACAAGCTGGCGGACGAAGTGGACGAAACCGCCAAAGAGGCGGAAAAAGCGCTGGAGCCGTTTGTTGAGCGCGTGAAGACCCATCTGGGCGATCGCGTGAAAGAGGTGCGTTTCACCCACCGTCTGACCGATACCCCGGCCATCGTTACTACCGAAGCCGACGAAATGAGCACCCAGATGGCGAAGCTGTTCGCCGCTGCGGGCCAGAGCGTACCGGAAGTGAAGTACATCTTTGAACTGAACCCGGATCACGCCCTGGTGAAACGTGCGGCCGAGACTCAGGACGAGACGCGCTTTGCCGAGTGGGTTGAACTCCTGCTGGATCAATCCCTGCTGGCCGAGCGCGGTACGCTGGAAGATCCAAACCAGTTCATCAAGCGCGTGAATGCGTTGCTGCTGAGCTGATCTCTCTTCACCCTGGCTCTCTCTCCGTGAGAGAGGGCCAGGCCATCAGACTGCACTCTCTAATAAATTCCCCTCATTAACCGTTTCAGCCTCCCCGCCTTCCTTGAGCCACATCCGTTCTGATGGTATTGTTTAGCGCTTTTGAAAAATTGAACCAACTTTTGAGGGGATT
Organism: Leclercia adecarboxylata; assembly: GCF_006874705.1. Lineage (NCBI taxonomy): Bacteria > Pseudomonadati > Pseudomonadota > Gammaproteobacteria > Enterobacterales > Enterobacteriaceae > Leclercia > Leclercia adecarboxylata. Next base: position 2,945,865 of record NZ_CP035382.1, read on the forward strand.
TTCGCAATGCGTATTATTCTGCTTGGCGCTCCGGGCGCGGGTAAAGGAACTCAGGCTCAGTTCATCATGGAGAAATACGGTATTCCGCAAATCTCTACCGGTGACATGCTGCGTGCCGCTGTTAAATCTGGCTCCGAGCTGGGCAAACAGGCGAAAGATATTATGGACGCCGGCAAACTGGTAACCGATGAGCTGGTGATCGCTCTGGTTAAAGAACGCATTACTCAGGAAGATTGCCGCAACGGTTTCCTGCTGGACGGCTTCCCGCGTACCATTCCTCAGGCTGATGCCATGAAAGAAGCGGGCATCAACGTGGACTACGTGCTGGAGTTCGACGTACCGGACGAGCTGATCGTTGACCGTATCATCGGTCGTCGCGTACACGCCGCTTCCGGCCGCGTTTACCACATCAAATTCAACCCGCCTAAGGTTGAAGGCAAAGACGACGTGACCGGCGAAGAGCTGACCACCCGCAAAGACGATCAGGAAGAGACCGTGCGTAAGCGTCTGGTGGAATACCATCAGATGACCGCGCCGCTGATCGGCTACTACTCCAAAGAAGCGCAGGCGGGTAACACTAAATACGCCAAAGTCGACGGCACTAAGCCTGTCGCTGAAGTGCGTGCAGAGCTGGAAAAGATCCTCGGCTAATCGCACCTCTCTCACCCGGGTCCCCGGGTGAGAAAAATTCTCATCTTACCTCTTACTGCAATTGGTTCCGTTTACGCACTTTTCAGATACACTTATCAGCCTGTTAAAAGGTTATGAGGCGTGAATGAGTCAGGCGAAAACCGGCATCCTGCTTGCCAATTTAGGTACCCCCGAAGCCCCAACCCCCGCAGCGGTCAGCCGTTATCTGCGCCAGTTTCTGAGCGATACGCGCGTTGTGGATACCCCGCGCCTGCTGTGGTGGCCCTTGCTGCGCGGCGTGATCCTGCCGATCCGTTCGCCACGTGTGGCAAAACTCTATCAGTCCGTCTGGATGGAAGAGGGTTCGCCGCTGATGGTCTACAGCCGTCGTCAGGAGAAAGCCCTCGCCGCCCGCCTGCCGGATACGCCGGTCGCGCTCGGGATGAGCTACGGTAAACCGTCGCTGGAAAGCGCCGTTACGGAACTGCTGGCGCAGGGCGTGGACCATATCGTGGTGCTGGCGCTCTATCCGCAATACTCCTGCTCCACCGTAGCCGCCGTCTGGGACGAGCTGGCGCGCATTCTGGCAACCCGTCGCCGCATTCCTTCGGTGACCTTTATTCGCGACTACGCGGATAACGACATGTATATCAATGCCCTTGCCAGCAGCGCGCGCGCGTCCTTTGCAAAACACGGCGAGCCGGATCTGCTCCTGCTCTCCTATCACGGTATTCCGCAGCGATTTGCCGATGAAGGGGATGACTATCCCCAGCGCTGTCGCGATACCACGCGTGAGCTGGTTTCCGCGCTCGGCCTGCCGCCAGAGAAGGTGATGATGACCTTCCAGTCGCGCTTTGGCCGCGAGCCATGGTTGACCCCCTATACCGATGAAACCCTCAAAATGCTGGGCGAGAAGGGCGTGAAGCATATCCAGGTGATGTCGCCGGGCTTTGCGGCAGACTGTCTGGAGACGCTGGAAGAGATCGCGGTGCAAAACCGGGAGTTCTTCCTCGAAGCGGGCGGGGAAAAGTACGAGTACATTCCGGCGCTGAACGACGATCCTGAACACATCGAGATGATGGTCTCCCTGGTGACCAACAGCCGCTAATCGCACTCCGGGCCGGGTTTGTGCTACCATTTCCGGCCCATCCGTCACTCGTAGCCCTGAACATGAAATTTCCCGGTAAACGCAAATCCAAACACTACTTTCCCGTTAACGCCCGCGACCCGCTGTTGCAGCAAATTCAGCCGGAAAATGAGACCAACGCCGCCTGGGTGGTGGGTATCGATCAGACGCTGGTGGATATCGAAGCCAAAGTGGATGATGCGTTTGTTACGCGTTACGGGCTGAGCGCCGGGCATTCGTTGGTGATCGAGGACGATGTGGCGGAAGCGCTGTATCAGGAGCTGGTGCGGGACAACCTGATCACCCATCAGTTTGCCGGTGGCACCATCGGCAACACCATGCACAACTACTCCGTGCTGGCCGATGACCGCTCCGTTCTGCTGGGCGTGATGTGCAGCAACATCGAAATTGGCAGTTACGCCTACCGCTATCTCTGCAATACCTCCAGCCGTACCGATCTGAACTACCTCCAGGGCGTGGACGGGGCGATTGGTCGCTGCTTTACGCTGATCGGTGAATCCGGCGAGCGGACCTTCGCCATCAGCCCGGGACACATGAACAAGCTGCGGGCAGAAAGCATCCCGGAAGAGGTGATTGCCGGAGCGTCGGCGCTGGTGCTGACCTCCTATCTGGTGCGCTGCAAGCCGGGCGAGCCGATGCCGGAAGCGACCATGAAGGCGGTGGAGTATGCGAAGAAATACAACGTGCCGGTGGTCCTGACCCTCGGCACCAAATTCGTTATCGCCGATAACCCCGAGTGGTGGCAGGCGTTCCTGAAAGAGCATGTCTCGATTCTGGCGATGAATGAAGAAGAGGCCGAAGCCCTGACCGGGGAGAGCGATCCGCTCCTGGCGTCCGACAAGGCGCTGGACTGGGTCGATCTGGTGCTTTGTACCGCCGGGCCGGTCGGCTTGTATATGGCCGGCTTTACCGAAGAAGAGGCGAAGCGTAAAACCCAGCATCCGCTGCTGCCGGGGGCGATTGCCGAATTCAACCAGTTTGAATTCAGCCGCGCCATGCGCCACAAAGATTGCGTCAACCCGCTGCGCATCTTCTCGCATATCGCCCCGTACATGGGCGGGCCGGAGAAGATTATGAACACCAACGGCGCAGGCGACGGCGCGCTGGCGGCGCTGCTGCACGATATCACCGCGAACGCCTTCCACCGCACCAACGTGCCGAACTCCAGTAAACACAAGTTTTCCTGGCTGACCTACTCGTCGCTGGCTCAGGTATGTAAGTACGCGAACCGCGTCAGTTATCAGGTGCTGAACCAGCACTCTCCGCGCTTAACGCGCGGCCTGCCGGAGCGGGAAGATAGCCTGGAAGAGTCTTACTGGGATCGATAGCACAATTCCCCGGCGGCGTTGCGCCTGCCGGGGCGACAACCAGGCCTGCTAAGCGAAGCGCCAGCAGGCTTTTTTTTACCCCGTCACCGCCACTTCAACCGGCGGTTTCTCCAGCAGCGACAGCATGGTATTGGCAATCTCACGCTCGCCCATCACCACCTGATTTGCGCCACGCTCCATGATGTATTCCACTTCGTCGTCGTAATGCGCCCGGGCGATAATCTCCAGGTGCGGATATTTTTCGCGGGCGGAAACCACAATCTCACCGGCTTCATAACCATTCGGGATAGTCAGCAGCAGCCAGCGCGCGCAGTCCAGATGCGCCAGGTTCATGATCTCTTCGTTCGCCGCATTGCCCAGCACCGCACGGATCCCGCGCTCGCGCAGCTCGTCCACGCGGGTACGGGAGGTCTCAATCACCACCAGCGGAATACCCTGGGCCAGCAGCTTCTCACCCAGCAGACTGCCGACACGGCCAAAGCCGACCAGCAGGGCATGGTTGCAGATATCCACCGGGATCTGTTTCTCTTCTTCCGTCGCCTCTTCCAGCGTCTGCTCTTCGAGGGTTTCGGTCTTCTCGAGGTATTTTTCCAGCAGCGCGAACAGCACCGGGTTGAGCATAATCGAGAGGATCGCCCCCGCCAGCACCAGGTTTTGTCCGGCCTGCGGCAGCAGATCCAGCGCCATGCCTAACCCGGCCAGGATAAAGGCAAACTCGCCGATCTGCGCGAGGCTGGCGGCGATAGTCAGCGCGGTACGCGGCGAGTGGCCGAACAGGCGCACCAGGAAGAACGCGGCAACCGACTTACCAAAGATGATGATCGCCAGGGTGCCCAGCACCGCCAGCGGCTGATCAATCAGCACCATCGGATCGAACAGCATCCCCACGGAGACGAAGAACAGCACCGCAAAGGCATCACGCAGGGGCAGGGTATCGTGCGCGGCACGATGGCTCAGCTCCGATTCGTTCAGCACCATTCCGGCAAAGAACGCGCCGAGGGCGAAGGAGACATCGAACAGCTCAACGGCGCCAAAGGCGATACCCAGCGCCAGGGCCAGTACCGCAAGGGTAAACAGCTCGCGGGAGCCGGTAGCGGCGCTGCGGGAGAGGATCCACGGCACCAGGCGGCGGCCCACCAGCATCATGATGGCGATAAAGGCCACCACTTTACCGATGGTGATACTCATATCCAGCGCCAGGGTGGCAAAGCCGACGTTATCTTTTTCGAGCATTCCGGCGACCGCAGGCAGCAGCACCAGAGTTAACACCATCACCAGATCTTCAACAATCAGCCAGCCAATGGCGATCTGCCCTCGCTGGCTGTCAATCAGCTGTCTCTCTTCAAGCGCGCGCAGCAGCACCACGGTACTGGCGGTGGAAAGACAGAGACCAAACACGATACCGGTCATCAGCGGCCAGCCCAGCATCGCTGAAAGCGCCATACCCAGCAACGTCGCCACGGCTATCTGGGCGATCGCGCCGGGAATGGCGATCGACTTTACCGCCATCAAATCCTTCAGGGAGAAATGCAAACCAACACCGAACATCAGCAGGATCACGCCAAGCTCCGCCAGCTCCGGGGCAAGTTTAGTATCAGCAACAAAACCTGGGGTAAAAGGACCGGCTAACACGCCAGCTAATAAATAGCCCACCAGAGGCGAAATGCGAAGTTTGTTGGCAAGCATGCCGAGTATAAATGCGAGTACAAGTCCACCGACAATGGTGGTGATAAGCGGTGTGGCGTGATGCATTCCGTCTCCTTTCGTTGCTGAGTTAATCCATTTTTGGTCCAGAAACCAAAAAGCCGAGTAATAGTTTATGACAAATTTAATGATTATGTTTATGAATAATTATTGAAATTTGCGTAAAACAGCAATAAGGGTTAAACGAAAGCAGAACAGGGCGATTTTCAAGAGGCTGTGCTAAGAAAGGCTTATGGCAGTAGGGAAGGTTGCGGCCAAACCTGGAGTTTAGCCGCAGATAAATCAGGCTTTATGCCGGTTATCAGGCAGGAATATAGTCAACATCCCGAGAAGTGGCAGGAAAGCACAGATTTTGTAGACCAAAAAGATGCTGGTATGGTCCGCAATCAGCCCTAACACGGCTGCGCCAAGGCCGCCCATCCCAAAGGCAAATCCAAAAAACAGCCCGGAAACCATGCCGATACGCCCCGGAAGCAGCTCCTGGGCATAGACCAGAATGGCCGAAAACGCCGAAGCGAGGATAAAACCAATGATCACGGTTAAAACACCCGTCCACCACAGGGTTGCATAGGGCAAAATAAGCGTGAAAGGCGCTACGCCGAGGATAGAGCCCCAAATCACGTATTTACGCCCAATTTTGTCGCCCAATGGCCCGCCAATAAACGTCCCTGCGGCCACCGCAAACAGGAAGGCGAAGAGGTGGAACTGGGCGTTTTGTACCGATAATCCGAATTTTTCCATCAGATAAAAGGTGTAATAGCTGCTGATGCTCGCCATATAGAAATATTTCGAGAAAATCAGCATCAGCAGGATGCTGACGGCCAGAATGACCTTGTTACGCGGCAGGGGATTTATCACCGGCGCTTTTGGTTTACCCTTAGTGACCTGATGCTGGGCGGCATACCAGCGGCTGATCTGCGCCAGTACCACAATCGCCAGCAGCGCGGCGAGCACAAACCAGGCCACGTTGCCTTTGCCATACGGGGCGATAATCACCGCCGCCAGCAGTGGGCCGAGGGAGCTGCCAAAGTTACCGCCCACCTGGAACAGCGACTGCGCCAGCCCGTGACGGCCACCGGAGGCCATACGCGCCACGCGGGACGACTCGGGGTGGAAGACCGACGAGCCGGTTCCCACCAGCGCAGCCGCCACTAATACGCCCTCGAAGCTGCCCGCCATCGCCAGCAGGATCAGGCCGCTCAGGGTAAAGCACATGCCAATCGGCAGCGACCACGGCATCGGATATTTATCCGTCCAGTAGCCCACTACCGGTTGCAGCAGCGACGAGGCCAGCTGGAAGGTGAGGGTGATCATGCCGATCTGTACGAAGGTAAGAGAGAATTCCGACTGTAATAACGGATAGATCGCCAGAATAAGCGACTGGATCATATCGTTAAGCAGATGCGAAAGACTGATTGCGCCGAGAATACCAAATGAGGTGCGAGCCTTAGCAGCCGACACCGGTGGAGTAGATTCACTGATTGCCATAAATACCACGTCGATTGTTATAGGAAATGCAGGATGTAATTATTATCCGACTAACATACCTTTCCCCGACATTTGAGGAAAGTCGCAATTCTGAAAACAAAGTTGTCTATTCTGCTTACTCGCTGTAATTTTTGCCTTTGTCTATGGATCAGGGAGTGAAGAAATGAAGTTAATGAAGCGAGGCGTCGCGCTGGCAATCATCGCGGCGTGCGGTCTGTTAAGCCTGCCAGCCCAGGCCTGGGAACAGGATAAAACCTATAACATCACCATCCTGCATACCAACGATCATCATGGCCACTTCTGGCGCAGCGAATACGGCGAGTATGGCCTCTCGGCGCAGAAGACGCTGGTGGACGGGATCCGCAAAGAGGTGGCGGCGAAGGGCGGCAGCGTACTGTTGCTCTCCGGCGGCGATATTAATACCGGCGTGCCGGAATCGGATCTACAGGATGCGGAACCCGATTTCCGCGGCATGAATTTGATTGGCTACGATGCGATGGCCGTGGGTAACCACGAGTTTGATAATCCTATTGAAGTATTACGCCAGCAGGAGAAGTGGGCTAAATTCCCGTTCCTCTCCGCCAATATTTACCAGAAAAGTACCGGGGAGCGTTTATTTAAGCCCTGGGCTATTTTCAAACGCCAGGATATTAAAATTGCCGTGGTGGGGCTGACCACCGACGACACGGCGAAAATTGGCAACCCGGAATATTTTACCGATATCGAATTCCGTAAACCGGCCGACGAAGCGAAGCTGGTGATCCAGGAATTACAGCAGAATGAAAAGCCGGACGTGATTATCGCCACCACCCATATGGGGCATTACGATAATGGCGACCACGGCTCGAACGCCCCGGGCGATGTCGAGATGGCGCGCAGTCTGCCGGCGGGCTCGCTGGCGATGATTGTGGGCGGCCACTCTCAGGATCCGGTCTGTATGGCCTCGGAAAATAAAAAGCAGGTGGACTACGTGCCGGGCACGCCGTGCGCACCGGACAAGCAGAACGGGATCTGGATTGTGCAGGCCCATGAGTGGGGTAAATACGTAGGCCGCGCGGATTTCGAGTTCCGCAACGGCGAGATGAAGCTGGTGCATTACCAGCTGATCCCGGTCAACCTGAAGAAGAAGGTGACCTACGATAACGGCCAGAGCGAGCGTGTTCTCTATACGCCGGAAATTGCGGAAAACCCGCAGATGCTCTCCCTGCTGTCGCCGTTCCAGAATAAAGGCAAGGCCCAGCTGGATGTGAAGATCGGCACGCTCTCCGGCAGGCTGGAAGGCGATCGCAGCAAGGTGCGCTTCGTGCAGACCAACATGGGCCATCTGGTGCTGGCGGCGCAGATGGCGCGCACCAATGCCGATTTCGCGGTGATGAGCGGCGGCGGGATCCGCGACTCCATCGAAGGCGGTGATATCACCTATAAAGATGTGCTGAAGGTACAGCCGTTCGGCAACGTGCTGGTGTATGTCGATATGAGCGGCAAAGAGGTGACGGACTATCTGACCGCGGTAGCGCAGATGAAGCCTGACTCTGGCGCCTATCCACAGTTCGCCAATGTGAGTTTCGTGGCGAAGGGTGGGGTGCTCAACGACCTGAAGATCAAAGGTGAACCTGTCGATCCGGCTAAAACCTACCGGATGGCGACGTTAAGCTTTAACGCTACCGGTGGCGATGGCTATCCGCATATCGATGATAAACCGGGCTACGTGAATACCGGCTTCATCGACGCCGAGGTGCTGAAGCAGTACATCCAGCAGAACTCTCCGCTGGATGTGAACGCGTATGAACCGAAAGGTGAGGTGAGCTGGGAGTAACCACCATTAATGCCGGGTAGCGGCTACGCCTTACCCGGCTTTTTATACAACACGTACGCCCGCCGCCATCGCCCGCTCCGGCGTTAATAACACGCTTTCGCTGGCATCATCGGTTTCCGCGCAGAGCAACATGCATTCAGAGGTTTCGCCGCGCATCTTCGCTTTCGCCAGATTACACAGCACCACCACCGTTTTCCCCATCAACGCCTCTTCCCGGTAATACGGCACCAGGCTGGTGACGGTTTGCAGCGTCCTGCCGCCCACATCAATCTGCGCAATATAGAGTTTGTCTGCGTTAGCGTGGCGTTTAACGTCCACGATCGTTCCCACACGGATCTCCAGCTTTGCAAAGTCATCGTAAGCTACCGTATCCATTCTCTCTCCTTGGTAAAGTTTTACTAAATACTAGCACGGTATTTGCCGGAAGCAATGGGCAGTATATTTAGTAAAAACTGATGCATGTCCCGACTCATCCTTTACAATGGGTTATTACGTGGGGAATAAGGATAAACATGGCAACGCTCAAAGACATCGCGACGGAGGCTGGCGTCTCGCTGGCGACGGTATCCCGGGTTTTAAACGATGACCCAACGTTGAACGTAAAAGAAGAGACCAAACACCGCATTCTGGAGATTGCTGAAAAGCTGGAATATAAGAGCACAACGTCCCGCAAAATGCAGTCTGCCACTATGGGTCAGCAACACATCCTGGCGCTCTATAGCTACCAGCAAGAGCTGGAGATTAACGATCCTTACTACCTTGCCATCCGCCACGGCATTGAGACGCAGTGTGAAAAGCTGGGCGTCGACCTGAGCAACTGTTACGCCAATGCCACCCTGCCTGAGATTAAAAAACTCACCGGCGTACTGATCGTTGGCAAGCCCTCCTCAGCGATTCGCCGTACCGCGATGGCCTTAACGGACAACGTCTGCTTTATCGATTTTCACGAGCCCGGCAGCCAGTACGATTCCGTCGATATTGACCTCTCGCGCATCAGCAAGCAGATCATTGATTTCTTTATTGATCAGAATGTTAAGCGCATTGGTTTTATCGGCGGAGAAGATGAGCCCGGCAAAGCCGATATCCGCGAAGCCGCTTTCGTGGAGTATGGCCGTTTGAAAGGGGTAGTGTCAGAGCAGGATATCTGGCGCGGCGGTTTTTCCAGCTCATCCGGATATGAACTGGCAAAAACCATGCTGACACAGGCAAGCTGGCCCGGCGCGCTGTTTGTCGCCTCTGATTCGATAGCCATCGGCGTATTGCGCGCTATACATGAAAAAGGGCTGTCGATCCCCGAGGATATTTCACTCATCAGCGTGAACGATATCCCGACCGCCCGCTTCACCTTCCCGCCGCTCTCTACCGTGCGTATCCACTCGGAAATGATGGGCAGCCAGGGGGTTAACCTGCTGCTGGAAAAATCCCGCGATGGGCGGGCACTGCCGCTTCAGGTCTTCGTGCCGAGCGTGCTCAAACTGCGCGGTACTACCCGCTAATCACCACTTTCAACACGCTGCCGGGCATGCCCGGCATTTTTTTTATTTGTGATCGAGTTAAAGCAAATCATCTTTACTGATTTTATTTAGTAAAATTTTTACTAAAATCCCCAGCAATGATGTTTACCCCTACAGGGAGATCGCATGAATCGCTGGGAAAATATTCAACTCACGCATGAGAACCGGCTCCCGCCGCGTGCGTATTTCTTCTCATATGACACCGTCGCGCAGGCTCGGACCTTTGCCCGCGAAGCCAGTAGCCACTTTTTATCACTCAGCGGCCAGTGGAATTTTCGTTTCTTCACGCATCCGCTGTATGTACCGGAAAGCTTCACTTCTGAGTATATGGCCGGCTGGGACGATATTACCGTGCCGGCCATGTGGCAGATGGAAGGCCACGGCCAGCTGCAATACACCGACGAAGGCTTCCCCTTCCCGGTAGATGTTCCCCGGGTGCCTGCGGACAACCCCACCGGGGCGTATCAGCGCTACTTCATCCTGTCCGACACCTGGCAAAATAAGCAGCCCCTCATCAAGTTTGACGGCGTCGAAACCTATTTCGAAGTTTATGTGAATGGTCAGTACATTGGCTTTAGCAAGGGCAGCAGGCTGACCGCCGAGTTTGATATCAGCCATGCGGTGCACAGCGGACAAAACCTGCTGTGCGTGCGGGTGATGCAGTGGGCGGATTCCACCTACATTGAAGATCAGGACATGTGGTGGACGGCCGGCATTTTCCGCGATGTTTATCTGGTCGGAAAAAATCCCGCTCACGTGCGCGATTTCACCCTCAAAACCACCTTCGACGAGGCGTATCAGGACGCCACCCTCTTCTGTCAGCTGGAGCTGGAAAACCTGGCCCCGCACGCATCAGCCGTGTCGCTGGAGTATGCCCTGTACGATGGCGAGGCGGTGCTCCACCAGGGCACGACCGACAGCCTGACCGTGACCCGCAGCGCGGAAACCGCCTTCAGCATTGAGGTCAAACGGCCTCAGCAGTGGTCTGCCGAATCGCCCTATCTCTACCATCTGGTGATGACGTTAAAAGACGCGGACGGGCAGACGCTGGAAGTTATCCCGCAGCGCATCGGTTTCCGGGACATCAAGGTGCGCGACGGTCTGTTCTACGTCAACAACCGCTACCTGAAGCTGCACGGCGTAAACCGTCACGATAACGATCATCAGAAGGGCCGCGCTGTGGGGATGGATCGCGTCGAGCGCGATCTGATCCTGATGAAGCAGCACAACATCAACTCGGTACGCACCGCCCACTACCCCAACGATCCGCGCTTCTATGAACTGTGCGACCTCTACGGCCTGTTCGTGATGGCGGAAACGGATGTGGAATCTCACGGCTTTGCCAACGTCGGCGATCTGAGCCGCATCACGGACGATCCGGTATGGGAGCCCGTTTACGTTGAACGCATCGAGCGACATATCCACGCCCAGAAAAACCATCCTTCAATCATCATCTGGTCGCTTGGCAACGAGTCCGGCTACGGCTGTAATATCCGCGCCATGGCCCGGGCGGCAAAGGCGCTGGATGACACGCGCCTGCTGCACTACGAAGAAGATCGCGACGCCGAGGTGGTGGATATCATCTCTACCATGTACACCCGCGTGCCGCTGATGAATCTGTTCGGTGAGTATCCCCACGCTAAGCCACGCATCATCTGCGAATACGCCCATGCGATGGGCAACGGCCCTGGCGGCCTGACCGAGTATCAGAACGTCTTCGATCGCCACGACTGTATTCAGGGTCACTACGTCTGGGAGTGGTGCGACCACGGTATTCAGGCCACGGACGCCAGCGGCAATACGTATTACGCCTACGGCGGCGACTTTGGTGATTACCCGAATAACTATAACTTCTGCCTCGACGGGCTGATCTACTCGGATCAAACCCCGGGACCCGGGCTGCGCGAGTACAAACAGGTGATTGCCCCGGTCAAACTGCGCTGGCAGGGGGGCGAGCTGCACGTTGAAAACCGCCTCTGGTTTACCAGCCTGGATGATTACACCCTTCTCGTCGAGGTGCGTGCGGAAGGTGAAACGCGCTACAGCCAGCCGCTTCATATCACTGGTCTCGCACCCAACAGTGCGCGCAGCATGCCTCTGGACCTGCCCGAACCCGATGAACGCGAAACGTTCCTGACCGTGCGCATCAGCAAAAACAGCCGCACGCGCTACAGCGAAGCCGGGCACGAGATCGCGGTGTATCAGTTCCCGTTAAACGCGCGTACGGCTCACGCCACGCCGTTTATTAACGCCAACGCGACGCCGCTGTTGCTGGAAGAGGATCGCCTGAGCTGCAGCGTGGCCGGGCATAACTTCCGCGCCAGCTTCTCAAAAGTGACGGGAAAACTCTGCTCCTGGCAGGTTAACGGTGAGGAAAACATCACCCGCGAACCGAAGATTAACTTTTTCAAACCGATGATTGATAACCACAAGCAGGAGTATGAGGGACTGTGGCAACCCAACCACCTGCAGATCATGCAGGAGCATCTGCGCGGTTTCGAGGTTGAGCATCAGGACGATGCGGTCATCATCACGACCCGCAGCCTGATTGCCCCGCCGGTGTTTGATTTTGGTATGCGCTGCACCTATCGCTGGCGCATTGCCGCCGACGGGCAAATCAACGTGGAGCTGAGCGGTGAACGCTACGGCGATTACCCGCACATTATTCCGTGCATCGGCTTTACCCTCGGCATCAACGGCGAATTTGACCAGGTAAGCTATTACGGACGCGGGCCTGGAGAGAACTACCCGGACAGCCAGCAGGCCAGCACCATAGACCTGTGGCATACCACGGTGGATGAGATGTTTGAAAACTACCCGTTCCCGCAGAACAACGGTAACCGCCAGCAGGTGCGCTGGGCAACGCTTGCCAACCGCCACGGCAGCGGCCTGCTGGTGGTGCCTCAGCAACCCATTCACTTCAGCGCCTGGCACTACACGGCTGAGAACCTTCACGCCGCACAGCACTGCAACGAACTGCGGCGGTGCGAGGACATCACCCTCAATCTCGACCATCAGGTCCTGGGCTTAGGCTCCAATTCCTGGGGAAGCGAAGTGCTGGACAGCTGGCGCGTCTGGCTCAGACCGTTCCGCTACGGTTTCACCCTGCTCCCGCTGGAAGGCGGACAAACCGCCGCGCAGACGCTGGCGCGCCATCGGTTCGGCACCGGTTTCTTCTCCATGAATTCACACAGCGAGGCAGAAAAATGATCGTTCTGGATAGCCTGGAACAGTTCCAGCAGCTTTACCGTGCGGGCCGTAAATGGCAGCGCTGCGTAGAGGCCATCAACAATATCGACCACATCCAGCCCGGTGTTGCCCACTCGATTGGCGATTCGCTGGCCTACCGCGTGACCCGTGATGCCAGCACCGACGCGCTGTTCGTCGGTCACCGCCGCTATTTCGAGGTGCATTACTACCTGCAGGGCGTGCAAAAAATTGAGTATGCCGCAAAAGAAGCCCTTCAGCTTGTGGAATGCTACCGCGATGAAACCGACCGCGAATACCTGAAAGGTGTGGGTCATACCGAACAGGTGCGCGAGGGGCATGTCGTGATTTGTGAGAATCATGAGGCGTATCGCTTTATCAGTGATACGCCGCCAAAAAAAGTCGTCCTCTATGTGACCGTCGAAGACGGTTATTTCCATAACAAATAATAATCCAGCGGTGCCAGTGAAGCACCGCTCTCCTCCTCGTACCCGGAGAAATATTATGTCTGGAACCACTAAGCGTAATACCATCGGCAAATTCGGCCTGCTGTCGCTGACCTTTGCCGCCGTATTCAGTTTTAACAACGTGATTAATAACAATATCGAGCTGGGGCTTGCCTCCGCGCCGATGTTCTTTTTAGCCACCTTGTTCTACTTCATTCCTTTCTGCTTAATTATCGCGGAGTTTGTCTCCCTGAATAAAAACTCCGAAGCAGGCGTGTACGCCTGGGTGAAAAGTTCGCTGGGTGGGCGCTGGGCGTTTATTACTGCCTACACCTACTGGTTCGTGAACCTGTTCTTCTTCACCTCGTTATTACCGCGCGTCATTGCCTACGCCTCTTACGCCTTTTTGGGATATGAGTACATTCTTACGCCGTTTGCCACTACGGTACTGAGCATGGTGCTGTTTGCCTTCTCGACCTGGGTGTCTACCAACGGGGCGAAGATGCTGGGGCCGATCACGTCTGTGACCTCTACGCTCATGCTGTTGTTGACCCTCTCCTATATTCTGCTGGCAGGTGCCGCGCTCATGGGCGGCGTACAGCCAGCCGACCCAATTACCGTTGACGCGATGATCCCTGACTTCAACTGGGCCTTCCTCGGTATTACCACCTGGATATTCATGGCTGCGGGGGGCGCAGAGTCCGTTGCGGTATACGTTAACGACGTTAAGGGCGGCTCAAAATCCTTCGTTAAAGTGATCATTCTGGCGGGGATTTTCATCGGCGTGCTTTACTCCATCTCCTCGGTGCTGATTAACGTCTTTATCAGCAGTAAGGAGCTGAAGTTTACCGGCGGCTCGGTGCAGGTGTTCCACGGTCTGGCGGTGTGGTTTGGCCTGCCGGAAGTGCTGATGAACCGCTTTGTCGGCCTGGTCTCCTTTACCGCGATGTTCGGCTCCCTGCTGATGTGGACGGCCACCCCGGTCAAAATCTTCTTCTCTGAAATCCCGAGCGGCATTTTTGGGCCAAAAACCGTGGCGCTGAACGAGAACGGTGTCCCGGCGCGGGCGGCGTGGATCCAGTATTTGATCGTCATTCCGTTAATGATTATCCCAACCATGGGATCGAATACCGCGCAGGACCTGATGAACACCGTCATCAACATGACCGCCGCTGCCTCAATGCTGCCGCCGCTGTTCATCATGCTGGCTTACCTGAATCTGCGCCGCAAGCTCGATCATCTTCCGCGCGATTTCAAAATGGGCTCACGCACCACGGGTATTGTGGTGGTGTCGATGCTGATTGTGATTTTTGCCATCGGCTTTGTGGCTTCAACTTTCCCTACCGGTGCCAATATTATGACGATTATTTTCTATAACGTCGGTGGCATTGTTTTATTCCTCGGCTTTGCCTGGTGGAAATACAGCAAATACGTCAGGGGATTATCAAAAGAACAACAGCAAATAGAAGCGTCACCTGCCTCAAATATTCATTAACACTGAAGATGTGAATATTTTCTCATTGGGATGAGTGCATGAAAATTAAAAAGAAAACAATTGGGACACTGGCTGCCCTCTCTTTCTGCTGCCCTGCATTTGCCGCAGAAGACGCCCGACCCGCTGAACATGATGATACCCGAACCCCGGAAATCACCTCTCCGTCATTTCGTTTTTATGGCGAACTGGGGGTTGGCGGATATATGGATTTAGAAGGTCAGGATAAACATAAATACAGTGACGGGACCTATATTGAGAGCGGTCTGGAAATGAAGCATGGGCACTGGTTCGGCCTGATTTATGGCGAAGGCTGGACCGTACAGGCTGACCATCAGGGAAACGCCTGGGTACCCGACCACAGCTGGGGCGGATTCGAAGGAGGGCTTAACCGCTTTTACGGCGGCTACAAAACCGATAACAGCACCGAGATCATGCTCAGCCTGCGTCAGGACTCCTCCCTCGATGACCTGCAGTGGTGGGGGGATTTCACGCCCGATCTGGGCTATGTGATCCCCAACACCCGCGACATTATGTATGCGCTGAAAGTACAGAACCTCTCCGGGAACCTGCGCTATAGCGTCACCGCCACGCCTGCGGGGCACCATGACGAGAGCAAAGCCTGGCTGCACTTTGGCAAATACGATCGCTATGACGATAAGTATACCTATCCGGCGATGGCCAACGGCTATATCCAGTATGACATCGTCAAAGACGTCACCTGGATGAACGGCCTTGAAGTCACGGATGGCACCGGTCAGCTCTTTTTAACCGGCATTCTGTCGCCCAATCTGGCGGCGCGCGCCTGGCATCACACCGGCCGGGCCAGCGGCAAGGACGTCTCCGGCACAGAGACCGGGTATATGGTCAGCGCCATGGTTGAAGCGTTAAAAGGCGTCTATCTCTCCACCGCTTACAGCTATGCAAAGCACCGCCCGGACCACGCCGCCGATGAAACGACCTCGTTTATGCAGTTCGGTATCTGGTACGAGTACGGCGATGGGCGTTTTGCTACCGCTGCCGACAGCCGCTTCTATATGAAAAATGCCTCCGGCGACCCGAGCGATCGGATCTTCCTGATGCAATACGTCTACTGGTAAAAGGATCTTCCACCATGAAACTCAGCCTTACACCACTGGCCTGCGCGCTGGCGCTCAGTTTTTCGGCTCACGCCGCCAGCACAGCTGATTTTAAAAACGTCATCAACCGTACCGGTGCCCCGGCGTACATGCACGATTTCGACTATGACGACCACCAGCGTTTTAATCCCTTTTTCGATTTGGGCGCCTGGCATGGGCACTTACTGCCGAACGGGCCGCAGACCCAGGGAGGATTTCCCGGCGTAGCGCTGCTCACCGAAGAGTACATCAACTTTATGGCGACCAATTTCGATCGCCTGAGTGTGTATCAGAACGGCAAAAAAGTGGATTTTACCCTTGAGGCCTACAGTATTCCCGGCGCGCTGGTGCAGACGCTAAATGCCAAAGATGTCCAGATCGCGATGACGCTGCGCTTTGCCACCGCGCGCACCTCGCTGCTGGAAACCCGTATCACCAGCAAGACACCGCTCGACCTGGTGTGGGATGGCGAACTGCTGGAAAAGCTGGAGGCGAAAGAGGGCAAACCGCTGTCGGATAAAACTATCGACGGCGCGTATCCGGATTACCAGCGCAGGCTGGTCCCCACCCGTGACGGCCTGAAAGTGACCTTTGGCAAAGTGCGTTCCACCTGGGATCTGCTGACCTCCGGCAGTTCCGAATATCAGGTGCATAAATCCATCCCCGTCGACACCACCGTCGACGGGCATCGCTTTACCAGCCGGGCGCACATTACCGGCAGCACCACGCTGTATACCACCTATTCCCATCTGCTCAACGCGGATGAGGTGAAGCGGGAGCAGATGCCGATCCGCGATATTCTGGCGCGCCCGGCCGCCTATATGACGGCCTCGCAGCAGCGTTGGGAAGGCTATTTGCAGAAAGGGTTAACCAACCCAAACGCGACGCCAGAGCAAACCCGCGTGGCGGTGAAAGCCATCGAAACGCTGAACGGCAACTGGCGCTCACCGGGCGGCGCGGTGCGTTATAACACGGTGACGCCATCCGTCACCGGACGTTGGTTCTCCGGCAACCAGACCTGGCCGTGGGATACCTGGAAACAGGCCTTTGCCATGTCGCATTTCAACCCGGAGATCGCCAAAGAGAACATTCGCGCGGTATTCTCCTGGCAAATCAAACCCGACGATCCGGTCCGCCCGCAGGATGCCGGCTTTGTGCCGGATCTCATCGCCTGGAACCTGAGCCCGGAGCGCGGCGGGGACGGCGGCAACTGGAACGAGCGCAATACCAAACCGAGCCTTGCCGCGTGGTCAGTGATGGAGGTGTACAACACCACTCAGGACAAGGCCTGGCTGGCAGAGATGTACCCTAAACTGGTGGCCTACCACGACTGGTGGTTACGCAACCGCGACCATAACGGCAACGGCGTGCCGGAGTACGGCGCGACGCGTGATAAAGCCCATAATACCGCCAGCGGTGAGATGCTTTTCACGGTGAAAAAAGGCGATAAAGAGGAATCGCTTTCCGGTCTGAACAACTATGCCCGTGTGGTCGACAAGGGCCATTACGACGGTCTGGAGATCCCGGCGCAGGTTGCAGCCTCGTGGGAATCGGGACGTGATGACGCCGCCGTCTTCGGTTTTATCGATCAATCCCAGCTGGATAAATACGTCGAAAAGGGCGGCAAACGCAGCGACTGGACGGTGAAGTTTGCCGAAAACCGCGACAAAGAGGGCAGGCTATTGGGCTATTCGCTGCTGCAGGAGTCCGTCGACCAGGCGAGCTATATGTACAGCGACAATCACTATCTGGCACAGATGGCGAGCCTGCTGGGGAAAGAGCAGGAGGCCAGCCACTACCGCCAACTGGCGGATAAGCTCGCGACCTATATCAATACCTGCATGTTCGACGCGAAAAGCGGTTTTTACTATGACATTCGCATCGAGGATAAACCGCTTCAGAATGGCTGTGCGGGTAAACCGATCGTCGAGCGCGGCAAAGGCCCGGAAGGCTGGTCGCCGCTGTTTAACGGTGCGGCAACGCAGGAGCATGCTGATGCCGTGGTGAAGGTGATGCTGGATCCGAAAGAATTCAACACTTATGTGCCGCTCGGGACGGCCGCGCTTACCAACCCGGCATTTGGCCCGGATATCTACTGGCGCGGCCGGGTCTGGGTCGACCAGTTCTGGTTTGGTCTGAAAGGGATGCAACGCTATGGCTACCGGGAGCAGGCACAAACGCTGGCTGAAAACTTCTTTAAGCACGCAAAGGGGTTAACCTCTGACGGCCCGATCCAGGAAAACTACAATCCGCTGACCGGCGCGCAGCAAGGCGCCCCCAACTTCTCCTGGAGCGCAGCGCATCTGTACATGTTGTATAACGACTTTTTCCGTAAACATTAACGGAGGAGCGGTATGCTGTGCCGGGTAAGGCGTAGCCGCCACCCGGCATTTTTTACTCCCGGCGCGCAATATCCGCAAACTGCGCATCCAGCATTTTTGCCAGATCGCTGGCCGCCAGCTCAATATCCAGCCCGCGCTTGCCACCCGAAATATAGATCGTTTCAAAGGCCTGAGAAGGTGCATCAATCAGCGTCGGCAGGCGCTTTTTCTGCCCCAGCGGGCTGATGCCGCCCACCAGATACCCCGTCGTGCGTTGCGCCACCATCGGGTCGGCCATATCCACTTTTTTAGCGCCCAGCGCCTTCGCCACCTTCTTGAGATCCAGCTGCCCGGCAACCGGCGTCACCGCCACGGCGAGATGCTTCATATCGCCGTTGACCGCGACCAGCAACGTTTTATAAACCTGATCGGCATTCAGCCCCAGCTTACGCACCACTTCATCGCCAAAATTGGTTTCACTCGGATCGTGGTCGTAGGTATGGATCCGGAACGTAATCTTGTTTTTTTCGAGTAATTTAACGGCGGGAGTCATAGCAATCCTTCTTGGCCCGGACAATAAACGCCCTAAGCATACGCCTCAGAAGAGGCTAAAAAATAGCACCATCTTGCGCATATAGTGTTGGCAGTGATGGTCACTTTGAGCGACAATCGGCTCAACCGGGGGTCTCCTCCGGCATAATAACAACGATGAAATTCCTCTTTGACGGGCCAATAGAAATATTGGCCACTTTTTTATTTCAGCAACGACGGCAAATTTCCCTCGCCGTACAAATGTAATGCTCCCACCGCCACCACATACCGTCCCGCAGGCAGCGCGTGCAGCTTCTCGCACCACGCCTGATTACGCTCGTGCATCAGCACGTCATACAGCGATTCGCTGAAGGTCGCCGGCAGCGCCAGCCTGTCGACGACAGGAGGCGAATCCAGCCACCAGCTCACCATGGTCTGTAACAAACGGGCGTTGGTATGCCAGTGGGTCAGAGTATCTTCCAGCAGCAGTTGCCCGTCGTTCGGCATCTGGCGCAGCAGGGCAATCTGGCTGGCAGCGCCTTCCAGCTCGATAATAGGCAGTTGCCGCGCGCGCGCGGCATTCAACAGCTGGTAATCGATGCCGTAATCGCCCCGCAGACCCAGACGCTGTGCCTGGGTGGCCTGCAACACCATCGCGATCTGCCATAGCGGCTGGCTCTCAAGCATGGAGAGCGATAACCCGAGCTCGTCGGCAAGCCGCTCCAGCTCGGCCAGCTGTGTGGCGCTAAGACGCTCATTCAGCGGAGGCGGTATCGCCAGGCCTGAGAAGGGCGACTCATCCCCGGAGATATCTGCTTCCACGACCAGCGCATCGGCGCTGTGCAGCCTGGCGATCAGCCCCTCGGGCAGGGGAGACATATCCCGGGTGCCCATATGGATGCTGCCAACCAGATGCAGATGCTGTCCGCCGGGCAGGGAGATATCGAGGCCGGGCCAGCGATAGCGACGAGGGAACAGGGCGCGAAAAGATGCTTTTATACGTTGAAACAGACTCATACGCGCTCCAGGAAGTAAAAATTCATGCTAGCGCGTGGGGAGGGGAGGTGCAAGACGTCCTTGTCTTATGCACGTCGTTACTCTTTAGGTTTAAAGCGCAGCAGGCGGTTGGCATTGCTCACCACGGTAATCGAGGAGAGGGCCATGGCGGCACCCGCGACCACCGGGTTGAGCAGCGTACCGGTCAGCGGCCAGAGGATCCCGGCGGCGATGGGAATACCGAAGGCGTTATAGACAAAGGCTCCCAGCAGGTTCTGCTTCATGTTGCGCAGGGTGGCTTTCGAGATAGCGAGCGCGTCGGCCACGCCCATCAGGCTGTGGCGCATCAGGGTGATGGCCGCCGTTTCGATGGCGACATCGCTGCCGCCGCCCATGGCGATCCCAACGTCCGCCTGGGCCAGCGCCGGAGCGTCGTTAATGCCGTCGCCAACCATCGCCACCCGGCGACCCTGGCCCTGCAGTTTGATAATCGCGTCCGCTTTGCCATCCGGCAGCACCCCGGCGATCACCTCATCTATACCGGCCTCGCGGGCGATAGCCTGGGCGGTGACGGCGTTATCCCCGGTAAGCATCACCAGACGATAGCCCGCGCGGTGCAGGCGTTGCAGCGCGCTCACGCTGTCAGCGCGCAGCGGATCGCGAACGGCAAGCAGCGCCACGGCCTGGCCATCCACCGCCAGCAACACCGGGGTCGCACCCTGCGCAGCATGCGCCTGCAGCTGCGCATCCAGCGCCCCGGTATCAATGCCGTTTTCTGCCAGCAGGGCCTGGTTGCCCAACAGCAGCGTATGGCCATCGACCTCCCCGCTGACCCCCAGCCCGCGCAGGGTGCGGAAGTTATTCACCTGAGGCAGGACAGAATCTGCTTTCTCCAGAATCGCCCGCGCCAGCGGATGACTGGAGCCCTGTTCGAGCGCGGCGGCCAGGCGCAGGGCCTCGGCTTCACCGATCCCGCCCGTGGTCCCGACGGCAACGACCTGCGGCTTGCCCTCGGTGAGGGTCCCGGTTTTATCAAACACCAGCGTGTCCAGCGTGCTGGCGCGCTGCAGGGCATCCGCGTCGCGCACCAGCACGCCGGATTCTGCGGCACGGCCAACCCCGGAGATAATCGACATCGGCGTCGCCAGCCCCAGGGCGCACGGACAGGCGATGATCAGCACCGTGGTGGCGATCACCAGGGTGTAGACAATCTGCGGTGCGGGACCAAAGAAGTACCAGATGGCGGCGCTGAACAGAGCGATCCCGACCACGACCGGCACGAAGATGGCGGAAATTTTATCCGCCAGCTTGCCGATCTCCGGCTTGCTGCTCTGGGCCTGGCGCACCATACGAATGATGCGCGACAGGGTGGTGTGGCTGCCCGTGCGGCTTGCGCGGAACAGCACGCTGCCGTCCTGCACCACCGTACCGGCGTGGACGCTCTCCCCGTCGCTTTTCTGCTGCGGCACCGGCTCACCGGTCAGCATCGCTTCGTCAAACCAGGCTTCGCCCTGAGTGATTTCGCCGTCCACCGGGACGCGATCCCCGGTGGTCAGACGCAGGATCATCCCCGCCTGAACTTCCGCCAGCGGCACATTTTGTTCGCCATTTTCCGTCACTACCCGAGCGGTCGGCGGGGTTAAATCGAGCAATCTTTCCAGCGCTTTCGAGGAGCGCTGACGGGCCCGCGCCTCCAGCATATGGCCGAGGTTAATCAGGCCGATAATCATCGCGCTGGCTTCGTAATAGAGGTGGCGTGCTTCCATCGGGAACCACTGCGGCCAGACGTTAACGCTCATCGAGTAGAGCCACGCCGCGCCGGTGCCCAGCGCCACCAGCGTGTCCATGGTGGCGGTGCGGTTTTTCAGGCTTTTCCATGCGCTGGTATAAAAATGGCCGCCGGCGAAGATCATCACCCCGAGGGTGAGAACGCCAATCGCCAGCCACAGCGTGCGGTTATCGTCGGTGACCATCATATTGTCACCGAGCATCCCCCAGCCCATCACCGGGATCCCCACCAGCAGGGCGACAATCGCCTGCCAGCGAAAACGTTTCATGGTGGCAATGGCCGTTTCCTGCTGGCGTTCACGGCGTTTGAGGTCATCTTCAATCGCCTCTGCACCGTAGCCCGCTTTTTCAACGGCCTGCACTAAATCAGCGGCGGAGGCACTGCCCATGATCAGCGCAGTGCGTTCCGCCAGGTTGACCCGTGCCTGTGCCACACCCGGAACGGCCTGCAAAGCGTTCTGCACCCGGGTGACGCAGCTGGCGCAGCTCATGCCGTTGATCAACAGCTGCTGGCTGTCATCACCGTCGTGAGCTGCCGGAAGCTCAGAGGGGGCCGCTGTCAGTGCTTCCGACGGAGTTGTTGACGCTGTCAGCGGATCAGCCTTTGGGTGGCTTAACGCCGCACCGTAACCGGCCTGTTTGATGGTGTCGATCAGGGCATCGGCGCTGGCGCTGCCGGTAACGGCGGCGTGGTCGATGGTGACCTCTGCGGTGTCAACGTCAGGGCGTTGCTCCAGACTCTCTTTAACGCGTTTGACACAGTGGCCGCAGGAGAGGCCGTCCAGTGTCAGATCGATGGTGTGAGACATACGAATACTCCTTATAAATCTCCAGCCAGATATTGACCGGAGGGACACTTTCATCTAACTGTTATGAAGGTTAAACCTTCCATCAAGGGGAAGGTCAAGGGGGAAACGTGAATATCAGTGATGTTGCCAAAAAAACCGGGTTAACCAGCAAAGCGATCCGCTTTTACGAAGAGAAGGGGCTGGTGACGCCGCCGCTGCGCAGCGAGAACGGCTACCGGAGCTACACGCAAAAGCACCTCGATGAACTCACGCTGCTGCGCCAGGCGCGTCAGGTGGGGTTCAATCTGGATGAGTGCGGCGACCTGGTGAACCTGTTTAACGATCCCGCCCGACACAGCGCCGATGTTAAAAGCCGGACGCTGGAGAAGGTGGCCGAAATTGAACGCCATATCCTGGAGTTGCAGGCGATGCGCGACCAGCTGCTGGCGCTGGCCGAAAGCTGCCCGGGGGATGAGAGCGCCGAGTGCCCGATCATCGATAACCTCTCCGGCTGCTGCCATCGCAAGGCGAAGGTCTAGCCGCGAGCCGGGTTGAGCATAAACACTACCGTACCGCGATACCAGGGGGAGCGCTGGAGCTGCGCTTCGGCCAGAACATCCCGTTTGCCGCCCTGGACCAGCCCGAGCTTGAACGGAATGCGCAGCCGGGTAAGGGCGGGCAGATAGGCCTGATAGTTGTCTACCGTATGGCGACCCTGATAGCTCTGGATCACCAGCTCATCCACCGCCAGCGCGTTCAGCGTGGCGACATCCCCGGTTTTTGCCCAGTCCAGCAGCCCGGTCACCCCCAGCGAAAATTCGGGGGGCAGCTGCTGGCGCAATTGCTGCAGAAAGCGCGCGTAGTCCGCCAGCTGGTGGGTGGCGGCATCAAAATCGACCTGCAAACCCACCACCTGATTTCCGGCGGCCTGCCAGCGCTGCATCAGGCGGACAATTCTTGGCACGATGGCCGGCGGCACGTCGAAAGTGGTGAAGCGCACGGTCAGCCAGAGGGAGGGAAACGTCAGGCGGCTGACCGGCAGACCGAGGCGTTGAAACACCACCTCATTCGGCCGGGCCAGCACTTCACCCTGATGCAGATAGACCGTTTGCGCCTCTTTCAGCGCCTCGCTGGCCTTCACGCCCGACCAGAGCCAGAAGGCCGGGTGCTCGCGGGCGGTGACGGTATCCGCCTGCGCCTGTCCGGCCAGCAGCGCGGCTACCAGTAGTATTTGAGTTTTTGCGCCCACGGGCTGCCCGGATACTGCGTTTTTAACTGCGAGAACCAGCCTTTGCGCTGGGATTTTTCCACGTCTGCTCCGCCACATTCGTTATAGCCGGACGGGGCGTAACACATGATGGCCCGATAGAGCGCGTAGCTTTTATCTTCATGCTCCGCCTTCGGCGACGCGATGACCTGCTGGTAATAAGCCTGTCTGTTGAACTGCCCGTATGGTTCTTTGCGGTGAATAGCCGTCTCCAGCACGTCGTTGCCCGCGCTGTCTTTCCAGATATCAACATGGGTATTCGAGGTGCGGAAGAACTCGCCCAGACAGTTCAGAGCATGAGCATCTTTAGCGTTCTGGCTGAGCACCTGCACGGTGTCATCCAGGCTACGGCAGACGTAACCGGCTTCGGCGGCATCACCGTTCCAGTCGAAGGTGGTGAGATTCACATCGTCAAACGCCTTGCCCACAACGGGTGGCGTAATGGCGCTGATGAGTTTTCTGTCGCTTAACCAGTCGCTAAAGCGGTTCTCCGTTAAGTCGCGTACCAGCAAGGTATGCAGCGCAATGGTGCGCTCTTCGTTGTTGGGCCCCTGGCTGGCCTGCTGGCGTAACCGCTCAGGCGAAGCCACCGCTTTCAGCACCCGGGAGCGAAAACGCAGGTTGGTGACGGCGCTATCCGCGGCAAAAATCGCCTCTGTGTTGCCACTAAAGACCAGGGTCGCCGCCAGTTTAGCCTGCACGTACTGCTGCTGTTCAGGATCCTGGCTGAGTTTCAGCAGCTTCAGCCAGAAATCGCGTGCCGCGGGCCACTGCTTTTGCGCCATCAGCGCGTCGCCGTACAGGACCTGCTCGCTGAAGGCGAGAATATCGTGCGCCGGGAGTTTCTCAGCCGGTTTAACGGCCTGAAGAATGGCGGCGTGGTTATCCGTCGCCTGCCACAGGTTCAACTGTAAATTGCGCCACAGCGCCAGCTTGCAGCTCTGTTCAAACGCCGGTTTGCTGCCGTTGAGATCCTCCTGGGTCAGGGTCGGTTTCTCGTCGCTGTTCAGGCGAAGGGCGCGCAGCAGTTCGATATAGCTGACCCGCGGCGCATCGGGGAAGGCCTCCCGTACGGCGCGACCGTAGAACTGCATGCCGTAGACATTATCGTATTCTGTCACCAGCCCGCGCAGCGCCTCAGCATTCTCAGCCTGCTGGAAGCGCTGCTCGTACAGCCCCGCCAGCTGCGGCCACGCCTGCAGATACCAGTTGATGCGACGCAGCATGCCGCGCGCCGAATCGGCATAATGGCCCTCTGGCCAGCGCTGGAGATAGGCCTGGGCGGCTTTCTGCGCCTGTTCAGCGGCCGGGCGGTCGATGCGATCGATATCAAAATCGCCGTATTCTCCCGTGCTGTTCTGGCTGCTTTTGTTCAGCGCCGTGCGCATCAGCATATAGTTAGCGGTCTCTGCCAGCCACGGACGATCGCTGTCGACAAGCAGGGTAAACGCCCGATCCGCGCCGTCGTAATCCCCGGCATAAAAACGGGCTGCTCCCGTCAGATAGGTTTTATAGGGCAGGGCAGGCGACTCCGCCGGGAGGGCCGCCAGGGAAGACGAGATCTGCTCATCGGTTGCGCCGGCGTATAACCCCAGACGCGCCTGACCCAGAGCATGGCGCTGTTCCGCCGTCAGCGAGTCGTCCGCCAGCAGCGCGGCAAAAAACTGGCTGAGGCTGTCGGCACTGTTTGAGACGAAGCGGTTTTCCTGCTCGCCGTCCTGATGGGTTTCGACGGGCTCAAGCTGCAACGCGGCCAGCTGCTGGTTGAGCAGGCTCTCTTCAGCCGGTTTATCCGCCGCTGCGGTGGGCGGCGTCTCCATGTCGTCCCACTCCGGGTGGTAAGCAAAGTAGAAGTCGCGAGAGCGGGTGATATCCGCAGGCATCGACTGGACCGGCAGGGCGAAGGATTTGGCTTCGCTCAGCAGACGCAGCAGGTTGTCGCGGGAGTCGTTGCCGGGCGTCAGCACCGGGTCCCCTTTCAGCAGACAGTGCTCATCGCTCCAGTTGCAGTCTTCCATATCAAAGGAGGCGAATGCCGGTGCGGCGCTCGCCAGTAGTGCGCTAACGCTGATTGCCAGCGTTGTCTTCCTGACCATCATGCTCATCCTGTTGTTATCGGGAAAGGGCCCGGACGCGAAGGGTGATCCCTTCGACGGCCACCACCTCAACTTTGGTGCCGGCGCTTAAATCGTCGTCGGCAATGACCGGCCACGAGCTGTCGCCGACGCGCATATGACCGCGCCCGTTCAGCAGGGCGGTATCAAGGGTAAACTGCATCCCCACCAGCTGCTGTCCGCGCTGGTTGAGCCGGGCATCGGCGGGCTTTTGCCTGCGCACCTGCCTTGAGAGCCAGCGCCACCACAGCCATGCGGCCGTCAGGGTCAGCACCGCAAACAGCGCCCCCTGCCAGGCCCAGTCGAAGGGCAACAGCCAGACCAGCAGCCCGGTGATAACCGCCGCCACGCCGCTCCACAGCAGATAGCCGTTGCCGCCGAGCATTTCGGCCGCCAGCAGCAGGCCGCCAAGGCTCAGCCAGAAGACATGCGGATGTGCCGCGATCGTCTCGATCATAATTTGCGCTCGTTGCCGCTGTTCTTGATCAGTTCCGCGATGCCGCCGATCGCGCCCATCAGGCTGCTGGCATCCAACGGCATCATCACCACCTTGCTGTTGTCCGCCGAGCCGATCTGTTGCAGCGCTTCGGTGTATTTCTGCGCCACGAAGTAGTTAATCGCCTGGATATCTCCGGCAGCGATCGCCTCCGAGACCATCTGGGTGGCGCGGGCTTCCGCTTCCGCCGAACGCTCCCGGGCTTCAGCCTGTAAAAATGCGGACTGGCGTTCGCCCTCGGCTTTGAGGATCTGCGACTGTTTCTCCCCTTCGGCCTTCAGGATCTCGGCCTGGCGCACCCCTTCGGCTTCCAGAATGTAGGCGCGCTTGGTTCGTTCGGCCTTCATCTGGGCGTTCATGGAGGTGATCAATTCTGCGGGCGGACGCACGTCGCGAATTTCAATACGGGTGACTTTGATGCCCCACGGGTTAGTGGCTTCATCAACGATGTGCAGCAGGCGGGTGTTGATGCTGTCGCGCTGGGAGAGCATCTCGTCCAGCTCCATGGAACCCAGAACGGTACGGATGTTGGTCATCGTCAGATTAATGATCGCCAGCTCAAGGTTACTCACCTCGTAGGCCGCTTTCGGCGCGTCGATCACCTGAATAAAGCATACCGCGTCGATGGTGACGTTGGCGTTATCCCTGGAGATAACCTCCTGAGAGGGGATATCGAGCACCTGCTCCATCATATTGATCTTGCGACCAATGCGGTCCATGAACGGCACCACCAGGCTTAAGCCCGGCTGCAGCGTGTTGGTATAACGGCCAAAACGCTCAACCGTCCACTGATAGCCCTGCGGTACGATTTTCACCCCGGCGGCAACAATGACCAGCGCGACGAAGATCAGAATAGGGATGACGATGAACATATAAAACCTCCTGTTTTGTATTCCATGTTGCGATAAAAACTGTTCGTTTGTTGCCCATAAGTATACCGATAAACAGGCCCAAGTTCGCGCCGAATCAGTGGTGCGGGCTGGATCCAGACATAAAAAAGCCCCGCTAAAAATAGCGGGGCGGGACAAAAAAACATCAGAATGCAGGTGGTCAGGCGTCGGGCCCGGTCCAGGAGAAGTCGGAGATATACTGCTCGCCGGCTTCATTGATCGCGCGTGACAGCGCGGCATAATATTTTTCCAGACCGATAGCTTCAATCTGCTGCAGCTGCTCGCGTACCGGGGCACAGAACAACCCGGCATTCCCGGCTTCGACGCGCTTATTGTTAGGCGGCAGGTCGCCGGTGATGGCCTTAAACCAGGTGCGGATCCCCTGCTTAAGGTTGTTTGGCGCCTTCGCCAGATTGTCGATACCGGTCAGCACCTGCAGGGTGGGGAACCGATCCTCCGCAACGGCGCTTTTCAGACGCGCAAAGAACTGGCTGAACAGCTCGAACGAGCCCAGCTCGATGATTTTGGGTTTGGTGGTTTTGCCATTTTTATTGCCGATCTTGCTTGCGGCAGGCGTGCTGGACGGCACGACCCCTGTCTTATGCAAGTCTAATCCGAACAGCAAATTGCAGTGGGCACGACGCTCTTTCAGCGGATAAGACATCAGCACGTCGATAAAAGTCGTCGCCATCACATCCGACAGCTTATGGTTAATGAGCCACTGGGTGCGGGAAAAGTCAGCAGGGGAGACAAACCACTCCGGAACCTCATCGTAACGCTTCGATTTCCCTTTCCCATCGAATTCAATGAAGTGCGTACCGTTATCGAAGGCAAATTTGCAGTTTTTAAAGCTGACAATAGTGGTATTAACGATCAACGCTTTTTTTACAAAATCAACCACTTCAGGGCCAATAACAAAGCTGGTGATTGCCGAGGAATTGATGACTTGCATTAATGTTTCTACATCAGGAACGCCGGGCTTCAGGGAGGTGAACTCATAAAAGATGTGTGTCATGCCGCATACTTCCTATAGTTATTAGCCTGCCATTTCAAACGCGAAAAAGTTTATCATCTCTTGCAGGATGAGGCCATTAGCTACAGATGCGGGATGTTTGTGTCGATCACAAATGGAAGATAAAGGTTACTCCTGATGGGGGTAGTGTAAAAAAATGAGGACATTTTAAAGACTGCGATGCGCAGAGATAAGTCTCGTTATCTGTTTGCCAGAATTAAACATTAATAAGACTTAAGTGAAGCCGTTTTTGAAATGAAAAAGGCCGCCATAACGGCGGCCAGAAGTGGATTTTAGAACGGAGCGAGGGGATTAAAAATCGCCTGAGATGCCCGCTCCGGCCATCCAGCCGTTATCGAAGGAGCTGGATGCCTGCATGTTGACGGCAACATGCGGGGTCACGCTTTTCTGCAGACCGGCAGCCAGGGCTGCACCATCGCCATTCGCCGTACCCGTCGACAGTGCCCATGAATTATCGGAGTGATAATGCAGGCTGGACATCGCCGCGGCGTTATTCAGACCCCGTTTAAGATCTTCACGGGTGTCATCAATCTCTTTCGCGTTACGCTCAATCGACTGGCTGTTGCGGGAGATGCGTTGACTGTTGCTGTCGATACGCTGGCTGTTACCTGAGATACGCTGGCTGTTGTTATCGATACGCAGGCTGTTGCCCGAGATGCGCTGGCTGTTGTTGTCGATATTTTGGCCGTTGGTCTCGATACGCTGGCTATTGCTCGCGATGCGTTGATCGTTAGTCTCTATCTGGCTGCGGTTAGTTTGATCGACATAGTAGCTGTTCACCTCGCTAACGATCCTGACGGTGTAGCTGTTGTCCGCAGTTTGACTGGTGCTGGCGGTCTTCTTTGCAGGTGCTGACGGCTGGGCATCGGCACCTGCGCTGGTCACGGTCAGTGGAGTTGTCTGACTATCCACCAGGGTCACACTTCCGGTATCTGCTTTTTGCGCGTTGATGACGGTATTGTCCGGCATCCCCTTAACCAGCGTGGTTGGCATAGTTTGCTGGTTAACGACCTGCACCGTTGTGGTCGGCAGCGGTTGAGGTGAAGGAATATCGCCAGCCGCTGGCTGCAGGCTCAGGATAGGCTGAATGGTTTTGATTTCATATGCCGGGGCTAGTGGCGTAGTTGGCGTAGGCGGCGCGACGATCGGCTGCGGAGTGTTGTTGGCCAGCGTTTGCGGTTTAACCGGCACGTTGTAGGTCGGCGTTGGCGGCGCAACGATTGGCTGCGAGGCGTTGGTGGTCAACAGCGTCTGCGGTTTAACCGGCACATTATAGGTTGGTGTCGGCGGAGCCACAATTGGCTGTTGGGTGTTGTTTGTCGTCAGCGTCTGCGGTTTTGGCGGCACGTTATAGGTTGGCGTCGGCGGGGCCACGATTGGCTGCGCGGTGCTGGTGGTCAGCGTCTGCGGTTTTGGCGGCACGTTGTAGGTTGGCGTCGGCGGGGCCACGATTGGCTGCGAGGCGTTGGTTGTCAACAGCGTCTGCGGTTTTGGTGGCACATTATAGGTTGGCGTCGGCGGGGCCACGATCGGCTGCGGAGTACTGGTGGTCGTCAGCGTCTGCGGTTTAACCGGTACGTTGTAGGTCGGCGTCGGCGGCGCAATGATTGGCTGCGGAGTGTTGTTGGCCAGCGTCTGCGGTTTAACCGGCACATTATAGGTCGGCGTCGGCGGGGCCACGATCGGCTGCGAGGCGTTGTTGGCCAGAGTTTGCGGTTTAACCGGCACGTTATAGGTTGGCGTCGGCGGGGCCACGATCGGCTGCGTAGTGCTGTTGGTTGTCAGCGTCTGCGGTTTAACCGGCACGTTATAGGTTGGCGTCGGCGGGGCCACAATTGGCTGCGGAGTGTTGTTGGTCGTCAGCGTCTGCGGTTTAACCGGCACGTTATAGGCCAGCTTCGGTGGCGCAACGATCGGCTGTGGAACGTTATATATCACTGGCTTTGGTGGGACGGCCTGCACCGGCAGCGGTGGGGCTTTGAGGGGTTGTGGCATTGGCGCGACAGGAATGGCTGTCGGCGCAATCGAACCATCTTTGAATGCGTTGCGTGCGGCCTGCAGCTGCGTCTGAGCAAATTTAACCTCATTGCGGCGTTGGCTGATTAAATTTAAAGCATCAAGATGCGTCCGGGCGGCAGCTGCGGCTTCAGGCGATCCCGCCTGGTACTGATGGATCACATTCATCATATCGACATTGGTCACGCGTTCGGCCCTGAGCGCGGCGGCGTAATTTTTTTGTGCAAAGTGGTCAAATTCCAGCGCGCCTTTCAGGTTCGCTGCTGCTTGATCCGAACTTATCGCATACGCAGCCGGGGCAGTAACGCACAGCGACACTGCCGATGCGATCAGTTTCAACGTGGTTTTCATCTCTACATATCCTGAGGTCAATCGTTTGATCAAAATGTAAATTGCAGAGTGGCAGAGAGTATGAGGGCTCTGGCTCTGAAGTATTTGCAGATGTCTTTATTGTCTTTTTGTTGTCTTGTGTATAACTAAAGCCATTTTTAATGGTCATTTTTTCTGGATTCTAACCATTAAATAGTTATTGGCAAGTCAATTAACGATCAATTTTTATTGTCTGCAGTTAGTCTAATTTCAAACGAAAGAAGGGTATGCTTCGCTTAGAGAAAAATGTTACATAAAGTGTGTGATTAGTCTTTTTGGTAGAATATTGTGATCAAATTTACGTTTGGTAACGCTTTTTGGCCGTTGCCAGACGGGTTTTTTATTGATTCGTTAAGATGTTGTTATTTTCTTGCGTGCGTGTAAGTAGTCTTTATATAGACTTATTTAAGTCTTTATTGGTTTTAAAGTGAGGGTCGACTGATAAGGTAATAAAAACAGTCAATCTGTCCATAGACTGAAAATATTTAGTCGTCAGCTATCAGGCGGAAATGATACGGAGAGGTTAAATCAGATGAGCAGGCCCGGTAAGCGAAGCATTACCGGGCACAGGCAGGGGATCAGTACAGCAGGGCGTAAAGCTTACGGCGATAGGCCGAGGCCAGGGAGTCGCCTGTCCCGAGCGCGGCCAGAATTTCCTGGAACGTTTTACGCGCCTGACCATCAGCGGCAGCCAGATCGGTTTTCAGATGGCTGAACAGCAGTTCCAGCGCCTCTTCATTACGACCAACCTGATGCAGCTGCAGTGCCAGCTGGCTGGCCAGCGCGGCATCGGCAGGGTTGGCGGCGACATGCTGCTGTAGCTGCTGAATTTCCGGAGTATCCGCGGCCTGCTTCAGCAGTTCAATCTGCGCCACCAGCCCCTGATAACGGGTATCCTGATCCTGCAGAGGGATGGTTTTCAGCACCACCTCGGCATCTTCGGAACGTTTTAAGATAATCAGCGTTTCGGCTAGCAATAAGCCAATTTCGCTGTTCTGACCGGAGAGCTGCCAGGCCTCTTTCAGCAGCGGCAGGGCTTCATCATGTTTGCCTTCGGCCATCAGGGCCGCCGCCTGCTGCGCTTTTAGCTCTTCTTCGCGCGGCAGCACTTTATCCAGCAGGGCGCGGACTGCCTCTTCCGGCTGCGGCCCCTGGAAGCCATCAACCGGCTGACCGTTCTGGAACAGATAAACCGTTGGGATGGCGCGCAGGCCAAACTGCGAGGCGATCATCTGCTCGGCGTCGCAGTCCAGTTTTGCCAGAATGAACTGACCGTTGTACTGGGCCGCAAGCTTCTCGAGCACCGGCGTCAGCTCAAGACAGTGCTGACTCCGTTCAGACCAAAAGTAGAACAGCACCGGTTTGGTCATCGACTGTTCAAGGGTCTGGTGCAGGTTTGCTTCGGTAATGTTGACAATATTCTGTACGGACATGCGGCATTCTCTGTTATGAGTTTTTATTTACATGGGGGCGTGGCGCGTGGCTTCAACTCAGCCCTGTAAAATTTTGTCCATCATCCGGCCAGGCAGCAGGCGCTTCAGCAGGCCAACGGCATGGGTCACCAGCGTGACCGGATAACGCATTTTCGGGTTTTTGCTCTCAAAAGCATGGCGCACTTTGGCGACCACCGCCTCCGGTCCCAGCGTAAAACGCGCGGCAATACCGGGATTTTCTACCGGCTTGTCGGCCTGGGTCTGGTTAACGTTGTCGGTAAAGCGGGTGCGGATGGGGCCCGGCTCAATCAGGCTCACCTTAATCCCGCTGTGGCGTAACTCCATGCGCAGCGCATCCGACCAGGCTTCCAGCGCGTATTTGCTGGCGGCATAAGCCCCACGGCCCGGCGTGGAGATCAGCCCCATCACCGAGGAGGTCATCACAATCCGCCCTTCGCCGTGCGGCAGCATGGCGGGCAGCAGGCGCATGGTGAGCTGATGGACACCAAAAAAGTTGGCGGAAAATTGCTGTTCAAGCTTTTCGCGGGTGACTGTCTGCAGCGGGCCATAAACGCCGAAACCGGCGTTGTTAAACAGCCCGTACAGACGATTATTGGTAAGCGCGATCACCTCATCGGCGGCGCGCTCAATGCTGTCGGCACAATCCAAATCCAACTGCACACCGGTAAAACCCATCCCGTTCATCCGTTCAACGTCTTCGGGTTTGCGGCAGGCGGCCAGCACCCAGAATCCCTGGCGCTTCAGTTCAAGGGCGCTTTCAAGGCCAATTCCGCTGGAACATCCTGTTATTAAGACCGATTTTTGCATAACTTTACCTGTCAGGATCTCCGCTGAATTACGAGTCATGTTTAACTAAAGGAGCCAGCCGGGTCGCCATCCAGTCGGCAATAAACGGCTGTGCGTCCCGGTTGGGGTGAATACCGTCATCCTGCATCCACTGCGGCTTCAGGTAGACCTCTTCCATAAAAAAGGGCAGCAGCGGAACATCGAACTCTTTGGCAAGCTTCGGATATATCGCGCTGAAGGCTTCATTATACCGACGACCGTAGTTGGCGGGCAGGCGAATTTGCATCAACAGCGGCTGCGCATTGGCCGCGCGGATATCCTGCAAAATTTTGCGCAGGGTCTGCTCCGTCTGTTGGGGCTGGAAACCGCGCAGACCGTCATTGCCGCCGAGCTCCACCAGCACCCAGCGCGGTTGATGCTGCTTCAGCAGGGCCGGGAGGCGCGACAGCCCCTGCTGGGAGGTATCGCCGCTGATGCTGCCATTGATCACCGACGTTTTGGTCTGCCATTTATCGTTCAGCAGGGCAGGCCAGGCGGCACTGGCTGCCATCCGGTAGCCCGCGCTGAGGCTATCGCCCAGAATTAATAACGTGTCCGCCGCCGCGGCACGAAATGTCATCAGAATCAGAAACAGGAAGGGCAAATGCCAGCGGAAAACATTGTTGAAGTTCATCATCTTAAGAAGTCCGTGGGTCAGGGTGAGCACGAGCTTTCCATCCTTACCGGAGTTGAACTCATTGTCAAACGCGGGCAGAGCATCGCCCTGATTGGGGAGTCGGGCTCCGGAAAATCCACGTTGCTGGCGATCCTCGCCGGTCTGGATGACGGCAGCAGCGGTGAGGTCCATCTGGTCGGGCAACCGCTGCACAGCCGCGATGAAGAGGCGCGCGCCGCTCTGCGGGCGAAGCACATTGGCTTTGTTTTCCAGTCGTTTATGTTGATCCCGACCCTCAATGCGCTGGAGAACGTCGAGCTGCCGGGGCTGCTGCGCGGCGAGAATACCGCCCACAGCCGCGAGAGCGCAAAAGCCCTGCTGGAGCAGCTGGGGCTGGGCAAACGCCTCGATCACCTTCCGGCGCAGCTCTCCGGCGGCGAGCAGCAGCGCGTGGCGCTGGCCCGCGCCTTCAACGGGCGCCCGGACGTGCTCTTTGCCGATGAACCTACCGGCAACCTCGATCGCCAGACCGGGGACAAAATTGCCGATCTGCTCTTTTCCCTGAACCGCGAGCACGGCACCACGTTGATCCTCGTCACCCACGACCCACAGCTGGCGGCCCGCTGCGACCGCCGCCTGCGTCTGGTGAACGGTGAACTGAGGGAGGAAGCATGATTGCCCGCTGGTTCTGGCGCGAATGGCGTTCCCCCTCGCTGCTCATCGTCTGGCTGGCGTTAAGCCTGGCGGTGGCCTGTGTGCTGGCGCTTGGCAGCGTCAGCGATCGGATGGAAAAGGGGCTCAGCCAGCAAAGCCGTGAGTTTATGGCCGGCGACCGGACGCTGCGCAGCTCCCGCGAGGTGCCGCAGGCGTGGCTTGAGGAGGCGAGAAAAGAGGGGCTGAAGGTTAGCGAGCAGCTGAGCTTCCAGACCATGACCTTTGCCGCCGATACGCCGCAGTTGGCGAGCGTAAAGGCTGTCGATGATATTTATCCGATGTACGGCGAACTGCAAACCAACCCGCCGGACCTGAAACCGGCCCCGGGCACGGTGCTGCTGGCGTCGCGTCTGATGGCGCTGCTAAATTTAAAAACCGGCGACAGCATCGACGTTGGCGATGCCCGGCTTAAAATTGCCGGGGAAGTGATTCAGGAGCCCGACTCCGGGTTTAACCCGTTCCAGATGGCGCCGCGTCTGCTGATGAATACCGCGGATGTGGCCAACACCGGGGCGGTACAGCCCGGGAGCCGCGTCACCTGGCGCATTAAGTTTGGCGGTACACCCGCACAATTAGCGAGTTACGAGAAGTGGCTCCTGCCGCAGCTGAAGCCGGAGCACCGCTGGTCCGGGATGGAGCAGGAGGACGGGGCGCTCGGCAAGTCGCTGGAGCGTTCCCAGCAGTTCCTGCTGCTCTCGGCGCTGCTGACGCTGTTGCTGGCGGTGGCGGCCGTAGCGGTGGCGATGGGTCACTACTGCCGAAGCCGCTACGACCTGGTGGCAATCCTCAAAACCCTGGGAGCGGGCAGAGCGCAGCTGCGTAAGCTGATTGTCGGCCAGTGGCTGATGGTGCTTGCGCTCTCCGCGATGACCGGCGGGGCGATGGGGCTGCTGTTTGAAAAAGTGCTGATGGTGCTGCTCAAGCCGGTGCTGCCTGCCGCCCTGCCGCCAGCCAGCCTCTGGCCGTGGCTGTGGGCGATTGGCGCGATGATCGTCATCTCGCTGCTGGTGGGGCTGCGTCCGTACCGCCTGCTGCTGGCGACCCAGCCGCTGCGCGTCCTGCGCAGGGACGTGGTTGCCAGCGTCTGGCCGCTGAAATTTTACCTGCCGGTTATCGTGGCGGTGGTGGTGGTACTGCTCGCCTGGCTGATGGGCGGCAGCATGCTGCTGTGGGCGGTCCTGGCCGGGACGGTGGTGCTGGCGCTGCTCTGCGGCGTGCTGGGCTGGATGCTGCTCAGCGTGCTGC
This sequence comes from Leclercia adecarboxylata, assembly GCF_006874705.1. Classification (NCBI taxonomy): domain Bacteria; kingdom Pseudomonadati; phylum Pseudomonadota; class Gammaproteobacteria; order Enterobacterales; family Enterobacteriaceae; genus Leclercia; species Leclercia adecarboxylata. The sequence continues at coordinate 2,981,218 of NZ_CP035382.1, forward strand.
GCGGGCTGACGGTGAAATCGCTGCCGGTGCGTCTGGCGGTGAATCGCCTGCTGCGCCAGCCGTGGTCGACCCTCAGCCAGCTGTCGGCGTTTTCGCTGTCGTTTATGCTGCTGGCATTGCTGCTGGTGCTGCGCGGCGACCTGCTGGATCGCTGGCAACAGCAGCTCCCGCCGGAGAGCCCGAACTATTTCCTGATCAATATCGCCCCGGAGCAGGTCACGCCGCTGAAGGCGTTCCTGGCTGAGCATCAGATTATCCCCGAGTCGTACTACCCCATCGTGCGGGCGCGCCTGACCCAGATTAACGGCCAGTCCACCGAGGGCCATAAGGATGAATCCCTCAACCGCGAGCTGAACCTGACCTGGCAGGATAAGCGCCCGGATCATAACCCGATCGTCGCCGGCAGCTGGCCGCCAAAAGCGGGGGAAGTGTCGATGGAGGAGGGGCTGGCAAAACGCCTCAACGTCGGGCTGGGCGATACGGTGACCTTTACCGGCGATACCCAGGACTTTAGCGCTAAAGTCACCAGCTTGCGCAAGGTTGACTGGGAGAGTCTGCGGCCGAACTTCTTCTTTATCTTCCCTTCCGGGGCGCTGGACGGGCAGCCCCAAAGCTGGCTGACCAGCTTCCGCTGGGAGAACGGCAACGGCATGCTCACCCAACTTAACCGCGAGTTTCCGACCATCAGCCTGCTGGATATCGGCGCGATCCTCAGACAGGTCGGGCAGGTGCTGGAGCAGGTAAGCCGGGCGCTGGAGGTGATGGTGGTGCTGGTAACGATTTGCGGCATCCTGCTGCTGCTGGCCCAGGTGCAGGTCGGAATGCGTCAGCGCCATCAGGAGCTGGTGGTCTACCGCACCCTGGGGGCGGGTAAAAAGCTGCTGCGTACTACGCTGTGGAGCGAATTTGCCCTGCTGGGGCTGGTGGCAGGCCTGGTGGCGGCCATTGGCGCTGAAACCGCGCTGGCGGTATTGCAAACCCGGGTGTTCGACTTCCCGTGGGAGCCGGACTGGCGGCTGTGGGCGATCCTGCCGCTCTGCGGGGCGGTGATGCTCTCTCTGTGCGGCGGCTGGCTGGGGGCCCGTTTATTGAAAGGCAAAGCCCTGTTCCGGCAGTTCTCCGGCTAATTCCCCTCCGTAATCGTCACGCACCGGTTTTTATACCGGTGCGTGACGCCTAAGTAGCATAAAAAGATAACTCGTTGAATTTTAGTGGCACAAATCATTAAAAACCGGACAACACAGCCGGATAAATCCTGGTTAATATTCACCTGCTAAATAAATGGCAGTGTGTCTATTAAGGAAAAATAATGACCATAACTAAAAAAGCGCTGGCGGTAGCGATCGGCGCAGCAGTGGCATTGGCATCTTTTGCATCCCAGGCTGAAATCACCGTACTGAAGCAGGATCCGCAGGCGGGTGACCCGCTGAGCCGCCTGAATTTCACCGTTGGCGGCAGTATTCGTCCTCAGTTCCAGAACATGACCGGTGACGACGGCAAGAACAGCTACAAGCGTAACGGCTTTGACGGCGGCACCCGCTTCCGTTTCGCAGCAGATTACTACCTGTTTGATGACATCAGCTGGATCAGCTACTACGAGCTGGGCGTTAACATTCCGGCCCAGTTCGACTGGGACAATCACCATGCCGACGGCGCGCATGACACCTCCCGCCGTATGCTCTACACCGGCCTGAAGAGCGACACCTGGGGCACCCTGACCTTCGGTCAGCAGAACAGCGTTTATTACGATGTGGTTGGCGCGAAAACCGATATCTGGGACTACGACATGATCGGTCAGGCACCGGGTAACGGCATCAACGGCGACTACGACGGTTCTTACCGTTCACGCCAGATGCTGAAGTACAAGAAAACCCTCGGCGATGCTGACATCTATGCCTCTTACCTGTTCGAAGACAGCGAATATCTGCCGGGCAACGGCCTGCGTTACAAGCGTAAAGGCGGCGGTTCACTGGGTCTGGATTATCGTCTGACCACCGATCTGACCTGGGGCGCAGCCTGGAACTACACCCGCGCCGACATGCGTAACCCGGATAACGGCGACAGCAAGTCCTGGGATCAGAACATCCTCGGTACCGCGCTGAGCTGGACCCCGGATAACTGGACCTTCTCCGCAGGCGGCGGCTGGTATCAGAACTTTATGACCAGCAAAAAAGTGTCGGTAAACGACTACTTCGCGGGCGACGCGTGGGGTATTGAGTACTTCGCGGGCTATAAATTCCCGATTGGTCAGTATGCGGTGAAATCCATCCAGCCTTACTTCATGGGTGACCGCATTGAAACCATGAATGGCCGTAACTACCAGCGCATCGATAACGGCGTGGGTATCAGCTTCCAGCTGGATTACGGTTTCCGTGTTGACTACGAGCACGTGTTCACTTCAAGCACCGACGATCTGGGCGATATGAACCTGGTGCGTCTGCGCTACGACTTCTGATTTTGAGTCGTCTGTCCCCGGTGGCGCTACGCTTACCGGGGCTACAAAATCGCGCGAAACATGTAGGCCGGATAAGCGTTAGCGCATCCGGCTTTTTTCAGCGATTCAGCCACCCGGCAACGTCTTCAAACGTCCCGCGATAAACAATCTTCTCCGCTTTCTTTTCAAGCTGATAGCGATACATCGGGTCGTAATAGTCATTCAGAAGCGGCACAAGCCAGGCGAAATGCGCCTCGGTGCTGCCGGTGCGCTGTTGTTCATCCAGGGCACTCTCCAGCAGGGCGGTAAATTCGGCAAAACGCTGTAACCCCAGCCGACGCCGGATAGCAAACAGGCCGTGGTGCAGGTACTCGCCGTACTCCAGCCAGCCAGCCTCTTCGCCACGCGCGGCGCGAAAGGCCTGCCACATCTGCTCGAAATACTCCTCCCGCAGACGCTCCAGTCGCACCTCGAACGGATCCTCCACTACCGCAATCGGTGACTGCACCATGCGATCGCGCAGACACTCCGGCAGGTGGTTAGAGCCAATCATCCGGCCTTCGTCTTCCAGTACCCAGCGCGCGGCGTCTTTTTTCAGCAGCTCTACCGCGAGATAGTTTTCAAAGCTGGCCTGCGAAAGCTGCGGCGTTAGCGTGCGGCCAAACGACGAGCCGCGATGGTGCGCCAGCCCTTCAAGATCGATCCCGTCCGGACGGGCCTTCACCAGCAGGGTCTTGCCGCTGCCGGTACAGCCGCCAATCAGCACGGTCGGTTTTTGCACCTGCTCAACGGTGACCTGCATCGCCGCCTGACGCAGCGCCTTATAACCGCTGCGGATCAGCGGATAATCAACGCCTGCCGCTTTCAGCCATGCCTGCACGATATGCGAGCGCTGCCCGCCCCGGGCGCAGCAGAGATAACCCTGGGGTTGCGCAAGGCAGGCGGTGCGCCAGGCCTCAAGGCGCTGGTCGCGCGTCTCGCCGCTCACCAGTCGATGGCCGAGCGCAAGCGCGGCCTCCGGCCCCTGGCGTTTATAACAGGTGCCCACGGCGGCGCGTTCGTCGTCGTTCATTAACGGCAGATTGATCGCCGCAGGCATAGCGCCCTGGGCAAATTCCACGGGCGCGCGCACGTCGATTATCGGCGTGTCGGCGGCAAGTATGGCGCGGTAGTCCGTCCCATCGTTCATAAGGATCCCTCAAAACAGCGATGGGCAGGATTTTACGCCGGGGAAGGGGAAGGTCAACTCCCCGGCGGTAGGACTTAACTCAGCGTTGCCTGCGCCCAGGCGATGCCGCTGGCGTACTCCGGCGGTAACAGGGGCACAATGGCTTCGAGCGTGGCGCTCAGGCGGGGGATATCGCTGTCATTCAGGTTCAGGTGGCCGACCTTGCGCCCCGGACGAACCTCTTTGTCATACCAGTGCAGATGCACCAGCGGCAGTTTCAGCCAGTCGTAGTTCAGATCGGTGCCGATCAGGTTGATCATCACCGACGGGCTGTTGACTACCGGCTGCGGCAGCGGCAACCCGGTAATGGCGCGCAGGTGCAGCTCAAACTGGCTGATGGAGGCGCCGTTCTGCGTCCAGTGGCCGCTGTTGTGCACGCGCGGTGCCAGCTCGTTGATCAGCAGGCCGTCCGGCGTAACAAAGCACTCCATCGCCATCACGCCGACATAGCCCAGCTCCTGCATGATGGCAGAGAGCATGCTTTCAGCCTGCGCCTGCTGGGCCGCATTGGCCTGCGGGAAGACCACGCTGGTGCGCAGAATGCCGTCCTGATGCAGGTTGTGGGTCAGGGGATAAAAGACGGTACTGCCGTCGTGGGCGCGGGCACCTACCAGCGACACTTCGCCGCTGAAGTTAATGCCCCGCTCAACGATGCATTCGCCGTAGCACTCGTCCGGCAGCTGGTCGGTTTCACCGGCGCGCAGACGCCACTGGCCGCGTCCGTCATAGCCGCCAACGCGACGCTTGACGATCGCCAGCTCGCCCAGGGTGGCAAATACGCCTGGCCACTGGCCTTTTTCCGTCAGCAGCTGCCACGGCGCGGTGGCGAGGTGCAGATCGTCGAACAGCTGCTTTTGCGTCAGACGGTCGGCAATAATGGGGAACACATCGCGGTTTACAAACGCATTGTGGCGAGCCAGCTCCCGGGTCAGGGCAGTTTCCGGCCAGCGCTCAATCTCTGCGGTGATCACGCTCTGCTGAAAGGGCACGGCTTCGGGTTCATCATCCAGCCCGACCGGCCAGACGCTGATCCCGAGCGGTTCACCGGCCTGACGCAGCATGCGGCCTAACTGACCGTTACCGAGAACGCAAACCTGCTTCATGCCGCACCTCGCGGGTCCGGGTTCTCCAGCACCTCGTCGGTCTGGGCGGTACGCCACGCGACCAGGCGCTGATGCAGTGCTTTATCGTGAGTTGCGAGGATCTGTGCGGCCAGCAGGGCGGCATTAGCGGCACCCGCTTTCCCAATCGCCAGCGTTCCCACCGGAATGCCGCGCGGCATTTGCACGATGGAGTAGAGGCTGTCGACGCCGCTCAGGGCAGCGCTTTGTACCGGGACGCCGAGCACCGGCACCAGAGTTTTGGCGGCAATCATGCCGGGCAGATGCGCGGCCCCGCCGGCACCGGCAATAATCACCTGATAGCCGTTCTCTTCCGCGCCTTCGGCGAAGCTGAACAGTTTATCGGGGGTGCGGTGTGCGGAGACCACTTCAACGTGGTGAGGAACATTCAGGATGTCAAAGATTTCGGCGGCAAACTGCATGGTAGCCCAGTCGCTTTTGGACCCCATCACGATGGCGACACGCGCCGGATTATTGCTGGAAGACATGCGGCTAAAAACTCCTGTGAGGCGCTATTCTCGGCTTTTGAGGTGACAAAGAATAGCACGATATACAGGCAAGGAAAACGGTTGCGTGCGCGTAGTTAGCGCTCTTTTGGCTCGTTGCTATCTGATGAAATACGTTGATTATGGGCTTTGGTCGCGCTGGCGAAAAAGGTAAAAGCGAGTACCAGGCCCCAGGGCAGCATGAAAATACTTATGATCAACATATAGGTTTGCACGAAGCGGTCATCATGTTGCCGCGTACACAAAAGGTATATCGCATAAAAATAGAGTAGCCATAATAAAACCGCGAACCACAACACAGTGGGCGAGCCGAAGGAGATAAACGCCACACCGAAAAAGCTGACTACAATCGGGGCGATTACCGCGATAACCATTCCCCAGATAAGAGGCTGATCCCATTTTTGCATGTTCGTTCCCTGAGGTTAATTTTGCTGAAAATTAACCTGGCGGCTAAAGGGAAAGACAGAACTTCTGACGCTGAAAGGGTACTTTCGGAATAGTGCTTGCAGAGGGACTAAAAGGGGAAATGAAGCAGCTCAACGTCTTCTGGCGTGACCTTCACCATCGAACCTTCCCTGTGCCATGCGCCGAGAACCACGCGATAAGCGGCCTTGCCGTTGACGTCTGAGTGATGGACGGCAGGGCGATGGGTATGGCCGTGAATGAGCCACTGTACCTGGTGTTTTTCCATTACGCTGACGACGGCCTGCGGATTCACATCCATGATGGTCAGGGATTTACTGCTGTTGGCGGCTTTGCTGCCGGCGCGCATCTTCGCCGCAATGCGGCTGCGGATAAACAGCGGCAGGGCGAGAAATAGGGTCTGGATCCAGGGGGTGTGCACTTTGGCGCGAAATGCCAGATAACCGGTATCGTCGGTGCAGAGCGTATCGCCATGCATGATCAGAATTTTACGGCCATACAGGTCAAGGACGGTCTCTTCCGCCAGCAGGGTCATGCCGCAATCGCGGGCGTAGCGCTTGCCGAGCAGAAAGTCTCGGTTACCGTGAATAAAGAAGCAGGGGACGCCGGAATCCACCAGGGTTTTGATGGCGGCTGCTATCTCGCGGTGAAGCGGGTTGGGGTCGTCGTCGCCAATCCAGGCTTCGAACAGATCCCCCAGGATGTAAAGCGCATCGGCGTGCCGGGCTTCACCCTGTAAAAAACGCAGAAAACCGGCGGTGATCGCCGGTTCTTCTGTTTGCAGATGCAGATCTGCAATAAAGAGTGTCGCCACGAATTATTCGCTGACGGTCACGCTTGTGATCACGACGTCTTCTTTTGGAACGTCCTGGTGCATACCGCTGCGGCCGGTAGAAACGCCTTTGATCTTCTCAACCACGTCCATGCCTTCAACCACTTCTGCGAACACGCAGTAGCCCCAACCCTGCAGGCTTTCGCCGGAGAAGTTCAGGAAGTCGTTGTCAGCCACGTTGATAAAGAACTGCGCGGTGGCGGAGTGTGGCGCCTGAGTACGGGCCATTGCCAGCGTACCGCGGGTGTTTTTCAGACCGTTGTTGGCTTCGTTTTTGATCGCCGCTTTGGTCTCTTTCTGGTTCATACCAGGTTCAAAACCGCCGCCCTGGATCATAAAGCCGTTAATTACACGGTGGAAAATGGTGTTGTTGTAGAAACCTTCGCGGCAGTAGTCCAGGAAGTTTTTAACTGTTTCAGGCGCTTTGTCATCAAAGGTCTTGATTACGATATCGCCATGATTAGTGTGGAAAGTAACCATTTTTGCATCCTGTTCCGTTATAGTGGTGCTTCGACCCCTCGGGGGGCCACAATAAGCGCTTGTTATAGCATAACCTCACGGCGCGATCACCTTGCATTGTTAGCGGCTTCGGGTTTGAATTACGGTTACACGCTTCATCCATTTAAATGATTTTGCGTGTAGAATACGCCGTTTTCACCCACACACGTCTCACATGGAATCTTCGATGTTAAAAATCTTCAACACACTGACGCGCCAAAAAGAGGAATTCAAACCTATTCATGCCGGGGAAGTCGGCATGTACGTGTGTGGTATTACCGTTTACGATCTCTGTCATATCGGCCATGGCCGTACCTTTGTCGCTTTTGACGTGGTGTCACGCTATTTGCGTTTCCTCGGGTACAACCTTAAGTATGTACGCAATATCACCGATATCGACGACAAAATTATCAAGCGTGCTAACGAGAACGGCGAAAACTTCGTCGCCTTAGTCGATCGCATGATCGCCGAAATGCACAAGGATTTTGATGCGCTGAATATCCTGCGCCCGGATCTGGAGCCGCGCGCCACGCACCATATCCCGGAGATCATTGAGATCACCGAACAGCTGATCGCCAAAGGTCACGCCTACGTGGCGGACAACGGTGACGTGATGTTCGACGTGCCGACCGATCCGCATTACGGTCAGCTCTCCCGTCAGGATCTGGATCAGCTCCAGGCCGGTGCCCGCGTTGACGTGGTTGACGTGAAGCGCAACCCGATGGACTTCGTGCTGTGGAAGATGTCCAAAGAGGGTGAGCCGAGCTGGCCATCGCCGTGGGGCGCAGGCCGTCCGGGCTGGCACATCGAATGTTCGGCCATGAACTGCAAACAGCTGGGTAACCATTTCGATATTCACGGCGGCGGTTCAGATTTGATGTTCCCGCACCATGAAAACGAAATTGCCCAGTCAACCTGCGCTCATGATGGCGAGTACGTGAACTACTGGATGCACTCCGGGATGGTGATGATTGACCGCGAGAAGATGTCCAAATCGCTGGGCAACTTCTTCACCGTGCGCGACGTGCTGAAGTACTACGATGCTGAAACCATCCGCTACTTCCTGATGTCCGGCCACTATCGCAGCCAGCTGAACTACAGCGAAGAGAACCTCAAGCAGGCGCGTTCTGCGCTGGAGCGTCTGTACACCGCGCTGCGCGGAACCGACACCTCAGTCGCAGCAGCCGGTGGCGAGGCGTTCGAAGCCCGTTTTGTCGAAGCAATGAACGACGACTTCAACACCCCGGAAGCCTACTCGGCGCTGTTTGATATGGCTCGTGAAGTGAACCGCCTGAAAGGTGAAGATGCGCATGCCGCTAACGCGCTGGCCTCCCATATGCGCAAGCTGGCGGGCGTGCTGGGTCTGCTGGAGCAGGAGCCAGAAGTCTTCCTGCAGAGCGGTGCGCAGGCGGATGACGGTGAAGTAGCGGAGATTGAAGCGCTGATTAAAGCCCGTCTGGAAGCCCGTCAGGCGAAAGACTGGGCCGCAGCCGATGCCGCGCGTAACCGTCTCACCGAGATGGGGATCATTCTGGAAGATGGTCCGCAGGGCACCACCTGGCGCCGTAAGTAAGTCCGTTACGCCGGGTGGCGCTGCGCTTACCCGGCCTACAAAAACACGAACGTAGGCCGGGTAAGGCGTAGCCGCACCCGGCTTTTCTTTTACCGCCGTTTCCACCACAACAATCCCATCAGCACCATCCCCGGCAGCCATACCCACAGCAGTTCCGAAAGAATCACCTGATGCCCGTAGGGCGTCATGTAGCGCGACAGCGCAAAGGGCGCGACCTTGATCACCTGCCAGGGCGCAAAGAAGCGTTCATCCGACCAGGGCCACAGCCAGCCGACCCCTTTCCCGCCCGTCGTCACCGAATCCAGCAGGCTGTGCGACAGCAGCGACACCGTTAAAAACAGCCAGCAGCGCACCAGCCCGGCCCTGAACCATCGTCGTCCAATCAACACACAAAGTAACGGCACCACAAAGGCGAACAGCAGGGAGTGGGTAAAGCCGCGGTGACCAAAAATATTGCCGTAGGCGACGCCGAACTTAAACGACAGCACGTCGGCATCCGGCAACATGGCGAGGACAATCCCGGCGAACAGCAGGCGAGGGGGAATAACCCGGGTGCCCAGCCCTAAGCCGAGGCAAATCGGCACAGCGGCATGGGTAATGATGGTTGGCATAACGATTATCCATGGCAAATCATGGAAATATAGCAGAGCACGGCGGAACTCCGTGCCGGGCGTAAATCTGAATTACGCCGATTCCCGGGCGATCAGTTGCCCCGACAGGGTAATGCGCTGGGTTTGCAGCTCAGGCTCTTTCAGCTTGCGGATCATCAGCCCCGCCGCCTGACGGCCCGTCTCTTCACTGGCGGAAGAGACATAGGTAAAGGACGGGGAGGTAAGATTAACGTGCAGCATATCCTCAAACCCCACCAGCGCCACCTGCTGGGTCAGAAACACATCTTTGCCCACCGTGCGGCCCACATGATGAATGCCGGAGATGGAACCGAGCATCGCATCCGGAGAGTGGCAGAGCAGGGCGGTAATGGTGTTGTTTTTCTCCAGTAGCTGACGGGTGGCGAAACTCGCCGCCTGGGTATCGTCGCGGCAGGCCGGAGCGGATTCCTCGCGGAACACCAGCCCGTTTTGCGTCATCGCGCTGCGAAAACCCAGCAGGCGCTGCTCGCGGATCCGATCCCCTTCCGTGCCGCCGATATAGGCGATATTGCGATGGCCGCGCTCAATCAGATAGCGGGTCGCCAGATGCGCCGCCTGGCGGTTATCGCGCATCACCAGATTGCAGGTCTCATCCAGCAGCGACTGCGACACCGCAACCAGCGGCAGCGGGCACTGGCGGATCAACGCCGGAAGGGCGGCATGGCGAGTGTCTGATGCCAGATAGATCACCCCGGCGACGCCCTGCTGCTTAAAGGAGAGCAGGCAGCGCTCCAGGTGTTCGCCGTCGTTCAGCGGTTGGCCGAGAAACACCATAAAGCCCTGCTTCTCCAGCTCCTGGACGATGCTCGCCATCACCTTGATGGAAAAGCTGTCGCTGAAATCCCGCAGGATCAGCCCGATCAGATTGGAGGTGTTGGCGCGGAGGTTGGCGGCGGCCACGTTATGCACATAGCCCAGGGCGGTGATGGCGGCGTGGACTTTTTCAATCGTCGCCTCGGAGATCTTTCCTTTCTGACGCAGGACCAGCGAGACGGTGGAGACCGAAACCCCTGCCTCTCTGGCGACATCAATGATGCTGACCTTCTTCACATTTTCTCCCTGAAATGCCTGATAAGACAACGTCTCCCGTAAGAGTACAGGAGACGTGTCGGTCAGGCAGCTTATTATTTACCGATCATCGTGGACATCGTCTGGGCGATAAACTGTGCCCGGGCGCCAAAGATAACCTGAATGCCGGAGTCACCGACGAAGACCACGCCGCGTGCGCCGAGGCCGTTCAGACCATCTTTATCCACCATCTCGCTCTTCGCCACTTCCAGACGCAGGCGGGTGATGCAGGAGCCGACGGAGTCGATGTTCTGCGCGCCGCCCAGCAGGCCGATGATTTCGGTAGCGATTTCGGTGTCGGTTTTATCATCCGCGTTGGCCGTCACTTCGGTGCGGCCCGGTGTTTTCACGTCGAAGCGACGGATCACGAAGCGGAAGGTGAAGTAGTAAATCAGCGCCATCGGGATACCGATGATAATGGCGTTGAGGAAGTTGGTCTGGTAGCCGTTAAACGACGGCAGGATCCCGAACGACAGGTAGTCGATAAAGCCCGCCGAGAAGGACTTGGCGATATGCGCATGCATCAGGTACATGGTCATATACGCCAGGCCTGCCATGATGGCGTTAAAGACGTAGAGGATCGGCGCCACGAAGATAAAGGTGAACTCTACCGGCTCGGTGATCCCCGTCAGGAAGCAGGTCAGTGCCGCAGAGAACAGGATACCGGCAGCGATCTTTTTGTTTTTGGTGTGGGCTTCGTGGTACATCGCCAGACAGGCCGCAGGCAGCGCGAACAGCATCAGCGGGAACTCGCCCTGCATGAACTTACCGGCGTTCTGGTAGGTGTCGCTGCTGAAGGATTTGGTGCCTTCTTCCAGCATTTTGAACCAGATGGTCTGGTCGCCGTGGATCACCTGGCCCGCCTGGGTGGTGTAATCCCCGAACGAGTACCAGAACGACGGATACCAGATGTGGTGCAGACCCAGCGGGATCAGCGCACGTTCCACCAGACCAAAGATAAAGGTCGATGCCGCCTGGTTATCACCGTTGACCACCACTGACAGCGCATCGATACCGGCCTGAATATGTTGCCAGATATAGGGCAGCAGCAGGCCCATCACGAACGACAGGAACGCCGTTGCAATGGCGACAAAACGCTTCCCGGAGAAGAAGCCGAGGAATTCCGGCAGCTGCATGGTATGGAAGCGGTTGTAACACCAGGCGGCGAGAATACCGCACAGCAGGCCGCCAAAGACGCCCATCTGCAGCGTCGGGATGCCCACCACCATGGCGTATTTCCCACCCTGAGAGGCCATCTCCGGCGTAATGCCGAGCACGGTGCCGATGGTAATGTTGGTGACAAACACCGCCACCGCCGCCGACAGCGCCGCGATACCGGATTCTGATGCCAGGCCGACGGCCGAACCGATAGCGAAAAGCATCGGCAGGTTATCAAAAATGACGCCGCCCGCGTTCATCATCAGCGGCAGGTGGAACTTATCCCCGAAGGCCAACAGCAGGCCCGCAGCAGGAAGCAGTGAGATTGGCAGCATTAAGGCGCGACCAATCATCGATAATTTCGACAGCGATTTAACAAACCCTGATATCAGACTCATGCTGATTTCCCCCCGAGTGCGCTCTGTGAGCGCTGTTATAGTGAGTAGAACGTTTTAGTAGAACGTTCTACTTATCGTGAGGAAAGCCTGAAAATCGCGCAACTTAATTTTCACATTTCAACAGATGAAATAGTGATTATTTGAAGTTGATCGATAATTAACCGTGATAGGTGTGGGGGATATTGAGGGGAGTTGCCGGGTGGCGGCTGCGCCTTACCCGGCCTACAAACGGATCCAATACGTAGGCCCGGCAAGCGAAGCGCCGCCGGGCATCAGACGACTCAGGCCGTCACGGTCACGCTCTGCCCTTCAAAACTCACGGTCTGACCCGCGACAATCTTGCAGCGCTTGCGGGTTTCCACCACGCCGTCGACATTCACCAGACCGTCAGCAATAACGATCTTGGCCTGGGCGCCGCTCTCGCTCCAGCCTTCCAGCTTCAGCAGATCGCACAGCTCAACGTGCGGGTGTTTACCTAATGAAAAAGTCGCCATCTTACGCTTCCTCTACGTCGTGATACTCAACGCATGCCTGCAGGGTGTTTTCAATCAGGGTTGCGACGGTCATTGGACCCACGCCGCCCGGAACCGGGGTGATGTAAGAGGCGCGCGCGGCGGCATCTTCGTAAACCACATCGCCCACCACTTTGCCGCTCTCCAGACGGTTGATCCCCACGTCCACCACAATCGCGCCTTCCTTGATCCACTCGCCCGGAATAAAGCCCGGCTTGCCCACGGCCACGATCAGCAGGTCGGCATTTTCGACGTGCTGGCGCAGGTTTTTGGTAAAGCGGTGGGTGACGGTGGTGGTGCAGCCGGCCAGCAGCAGCTCCATGCTCATCGGACGGCCAACGATGTTGGACGCGCCAATCACCACGGCGTTCAGGCCGTAGGTGTCGATGTTATAACGCTCCAGCAGCGTGACGATGCCGCGCGGCGTGCACGGACGCAGACGCGGCGCACGCTGGCACAGACGGCCGACGTTGTACGGATGGAAACCGTCCACGTCTTTGTCTGGCGCGATACGTTCCAGCACTTTTACGTTGTCAATGCCCGCAGGCAGCGGCAGCTGGACCAGGATGCCGTCAATCTCTTTATCGGCGTTCAGGGTATCAATCAGCTCAAGCAGCTCTGCTTCGGAGGTGGTTTCCGGCAGATCATAAGAGCGAGAGAGAAAGCCCACCTCTTCGCATGCTTTGCGTTTGCTGCCGACATAAATTTGTGAAGCCGGGTTACTGCCGACCAGCACAACAGCCAGCCCGGGAGCGCGTTTTCCTGCGGCCCGACGTGCTGCCACTTTTTCCGCGACCTCAGAGCGCACCTGCTGCGCAATCGTTTTACCGTCAATAATCTTTGCTGCCATCAGAGAGAAGATTCCATCTGTAAGGAGTGAAAGGGGGGATGAGCATATTTTGTCAGAAGCGCGCGCTGCTGTCAGTCACACTTTGCGGATTTTCCTGTTAAGCGGGCCTGTTGCCAGCCATCGATATGAACTACAAGAGGATTGTACTAAAATGCATTGACTCAACGGTCATTGACCGTATAATTCCACGCGCTTCACCACTGCGAAGACATTCTTCTCCGTGCGCCCTTAGCTCAGTTGGATAGAGCAACGGCCTTCTAAGCCGTAGGTCAAAGGTTCGAATCCTTTAGGGCGTACCATTTCAAATCAAGCGCTTACTTAATCCCTCCCGCTTCGACTTTTTCCTTATGGGACATATTTGGGACATCAATCCCGAAAATCGAGTCAATTTGAATACACGCTTAACTTGTTCATGCGGTCTGGCGATCGGCATATATCAGGAATACATACCATAGCGCTGTTTATTTGTTCCGCCGATAACGTGGATTTCGTTTGTGACGTGGTCAGGTAAACAAAAGCCCCGAAATAGCGGGGGAAGGATATTCATGAAAACAAAGCAATTACTGCTGTTTGTGCTCTTTATTTTTGCGCAATGTACTCATGCTCAGGAACACTACAATTTTGAAGATGTAAAACCTGCAGTTGTTGAATTCTTTAAGCACGGGGCAGGGAATCCTGATGGTTGCGATATGCTCCAGGAGCAGCTCGCAAAAAATCCAAAGGATGAGCAAACAAGAAAAATGATGACTGGTTTCTGTGATAGCGACCTAGATACAACCAGGCCAGTCACTTTCACAGAAATGTTTGTGCATGATTCTGAAGGGCATCCATTTGTTTGCGGCATCATTTCTGGTGAGACTCAACTGGGCCGAAAAATAGGCGCGCGTTTTATTGCTGCCGAACCATATCATTTGGTTCTGGGCTTCAAGTATTCACGACGACCGATAGCGTACGCGACGGGTGATGGTTTTTTGGTCGATGAATATCGTTCTCAGGTGAAAGCCTTCAATGAACTTTATGCAAAAGTATGCAGCTGAATTAAATACCCCTTTGTTTATCCTTCAGTTCGATAACGCCCTGGCACTCAGCGCACGTCTGGCAGCCGGGAACGGCAGCGCGCCGCGCCCTGGACAGCCTGCTTAGGCATGTTGACGATCTGGTCGTCAGGGCGGCAAACATCGACAGGATCTTATTTGAATCCCGTGTCTTATCGCGACTGACCTCCCGCCAGGTGACGCTGTTCAATATTATGCTGGCAACCTGACCCGCATCTGTATAATACCGGCGAACGCGTGCTTTCAGCCTCGCGCTGAGGTCGGGTAAGTATTAAGAGGGAATGATGTCCGGTATTGCGCATTATTATGAACACCAGCAGATAAGCAGCCCGCAACAAGTGGCCACGCTATCGGCACAGTCGCCCTCTGCCGGGATGACGCAGACCAGCGTACCCGCCTCCTTTTCGCAGTTAACGCATTCTTCGCAGCCGATCATCGCTCAGCCTGCGACACGCTCAGCGCAACCCGCCGATCGCCGCCAGGCATCGATTGCCGCCACGCCCGCCTCGTTTGAGCAGCTGGGGCAATACGCCAGCCTGCAGGGGTGGAGTGAAAATCAGCTTGCGCTGATGAAACGCTTACCTCAGTACCGGAACAGCCGCACCGGGCCCGCGTGGTCGCCGGTCGGAGGCATCCGTGGGATCCGTAATAACAACCCCGGCAATCTGGAAGCCAGCTGGGCCTTTACCTGGCAGGGACAGAATGGCACCGACGGGCGTTTTGCCACCTTTGCCTCCCCGGAACACGGCATCCGCGCGCTGGGCGTAAATCTGCTCGCCTACCAGCGGCGCGGGCTGGATACCATCAGTAAAATTATCTCCCGCTGGGCACCGCCGCAGGACAATAACAATACCAACGCATATATCCAGAACGTCAGCCAGGCGCTTGGCGTCTCACCGACTACCCGGCTGGATGTGGCCTCGCCCGCGGTCTTAACCGCGTTGAGTAAGGCCATTATTCATCAGGAGAATGGGGACGTGCCCTTTTCCGATGAGACGATTGCGAGCGGGATATCATCGGCGCTGGGAATGGCGGCGCTGTCGGACAGCCCAACGCCGGTATTGAAAGTGTCAGCTGGCGAGCACGCGATCGCGGGCAATGATCTGATGGATAAGCTCACTGGCCGGTAGCGGCTTGAAGAAATAGTATCCCTGTAAAAAATCGATCTGCTTTCGGCGTAAATAGTCGGCCTGCACTTTGGTCTCCACCCCTTCGGCAATGATCTTCAGGCGCATGTTTTTCGCCAGGTCGATCACGCTGTCTACCAGCCGCGTATCGCCATTCCCACCAATCTGGCTGACAAACAGCTTATCAATCTTAATAAATTCAGGATTGAGGGCTGAGATATAGGACAGATTTGAATAGCCGGTGCCAAAGTCATCCAGCGCCAGCGAAATATTGGCCTGGCGCAATGCGGCAAACCAGTTACTCAGCTGCGGCGTGAAATGCAGCGGATGCCGCTCGGTGATCTCCACCACCACGTGGCTCTGATTGGCATTGAATTTACTCAGCATGTCGCGGGTATCATATTCAAAACCAGGATCGAGACAGTTTTGCGCGCTGATGTTAATACAGATATAGGTCCCGACCGGGAAGCGGTGGATCTGATCCTGCAGATCGGCAATCACCTGCTGCATCAGCTGGTGGGTCAGGGGAACGATCAGATCGTGCTTTTCCGCCAGCGGAATAAACGCATCGGGTGCCACAGCCCCGTACAGCGGATGGCGCCAGCGGGCCAGCACTTCGATCCCGGCAATTTGACCGGTGCTGGCGTTCATAAAGGGCTGGTAAAAGGGCACAATCTGCCGGTGTGCAATCGCCGTGCGTAGCGCGCTGGCTGAGGCGCTAAACTGCCCCGAAAAATAGCGGGTTAACCTGGCATTCAGGCTGGCCCGCAGTTTGTGAATGTTAATCATGGTCAGTTTCACCGCGGCCTGGGTCAGGCAACCGGAAAACCGGTGGCCTGACAGGGGCTATATCATCTGGCTGGCGTCAGAACTGCACCCAGTCGCCCGAGGGTTGCGCCGGGGCTTTTTTGCCCGAGGCTGGCGTGACGGCCCGCGCGGCGACGCCACTCTGTGACTGCGACACTTTGAATATCGCCACTACTTTCTCCAGCTGGACGGCCTGATCCTCCAGCGAACTGGCAGCGGCAGAGGACTCTTCCACCAGGGCGGCGTTCTGCTGGGTGGTGGTGTCCATCTCGGCCATCGCCTGCGCGATTTGCGCAATGCCGCGGCTTTGCTCATCGGTCGCAGCGGCGATCTCGCTCATGATGTCGCGAACCTGGGCGACAGAGCTTTCGATGCGGGACATCGCTTCCCCGGCCCCCTCCACCAGGTTAAAGCCGTTATCGACATACACCACCGATTCCCCGATCAGGTTTTCAATCTCCTTCGCTGACTGGGCGCTGCGCTGGGCCAGGGTACGTACCTCGGCGGCGACGACCGCAAAGCCTTTGCCCTGGTCCCCTGCACGGGCAGCTTCCACCGCGGCGTTCAGCGCCAGAATGTTGGTCTGGAAGGCGATGCTGTTGATGACGGTGGTGATCTCCGAAATACGGTGCGAGCTTTGACGCACGTTCTTCATGGTGTCGATCACTTTCTGCGAAATCTGGCTGCCTTCGGTGGCATTCACCGAGGCTTCCTGAGCGAGGGCGCGGGCATGGTTGGCATTCTCAGCGTTCAGCGCCACGGTGGAGGTGAGCTGTTCCATACTGGCCGCCGTTTCGACCACCGCGGCAGACTGCTGCTCGGTACGCGACGACAGATCCATATTGCCGGCGGCAATTTCGGAGGCCGATCGCGCCACGCTATCCACACCGTTACGCACGTCATGAATGATGTTTTTCAGGTTCTCATTCATGGTAGCCACGGCGTTCATCAACATACCCGGCTCGTCGCGGCGATTGCTGCTGAGGGTCGCGGTGAGATCGCCTTTGGCAATCTGTTCGGCCACGCGCAGGGTCTCGCTGAGAGGACGTGTAATGGAGCGGGTGATCGCCATTGCCAGCAGCACGGCCAGCACGATACCGATCGCAGCGACGATCGCCATCTGGTACTCAACGCCGTCGACGGTATTCGCGACTTTTTTCTGCTGTATGTCAAACAGCGTCTGGATGGCCTTCGTCAGGACCTCCGCTTTGCCGGTTAAGGTATCGGACAGGGTAGCCTGCTCATTCCAGACGGCTCGGTAATGTTCCAGCTCAGGGCCGATGTTCTGAATGTTCTCAAGGCTTGCCTGTAACAGCGATTTTTGAGCCTCAGGCATTAACTGAAGTAGCTGGCCGACATCGGTTTTGCCGACCTCCAGCCGGGACTGGATCTGTTTCTCCATGTCTGAGGTCGGGTGCTGTTTATACAGCGTCATCTGCGAGTCGATATCGCTCATCGCAAAGGCCACCTGCCCGGCCAGGAGCGCAGTTTCAGGCGACATAGACGGCTCCCGGCTCAATCTGGACACGATTTCGGCGTTGTCGCACAGCACCTGCGAAGAGACCTTTTGTTCACTCTGTTTCTTTTCAGACAGGGCTTTGGTAAAGGAGACCAGGGTAATGATGTAGCTGTTCACGGCTGCGGTAGTATTGTCCAGAACCGTTTTGCCTTCCGGCGACCAGCTATAGGTCTCCAGCTGGGCAATAGTGTCCTGCATCTGCGTGGTGGCGGCATTTACCTGATCCAGATACGTTTGATCGAGCGTGTACTGGAAATTGGTTCGGCCCAGACGCACGGCAGACAGGGCATTGAACAGGTTCGTGGTTAAGCCGTTTTTATCCACTTTATCCTTGATATTGTTAAGCCCCAACAAGCCCGATGACAGGATCGCCAGCGTCACCAGCAGGACGACTGCAAAGCCGAAAAATAATTTTCGGCTGACTTTTAAATTTAGAAAGCGATTAACTATGCTCATATATCTTCCACTATCGGTGCATGCCGATAAAAAGTGTTTTTATGCTATTTTTGCCATCATTAACGGGAGGTGAATTCCCTGGCGTTGGTCATCAAAACGTAAAAAAAAGCCCCTCGCATTAATGCTCAGGGCGAATGCCTGGGTTGACATCACTCACTCAGACTATCTGGTTTCTCCCTTTTATTATCAGGCTGAGGCGGGAGTTCACTCATCCTGTAATATACCGGTATCACATCCTGATAATTAATCATGTAGCCACGCCCCTTAATGTTGCGGATAAAATCTGCGGGAAGTCCCAGCAGACCCAGCTTTTTATTCAGGTTGTTCAGAACTTGCCACAGTCGCTGCGTGGAAGGACACAGGTTATTCTCCTCCCAAATTTTGTCGAACAGCTCTTCTTTACTGATCGCGGTGCGCCGTCCATGCTCCAGCAGATAGAGAAAAAGCCTGAGCATAGTTTCATTAAAATAGATTGATGCAAATACTATACTTTTATCGGTGTGGCTACCGGTAAGCCGATACAGCCTGCGATTTGAAATATCGAAGTGAATCTCATCACCGATCATAAATCCATAGAGTCGATAGCCCATTTATTTCATACCTGGATAATTAAATAAAATACCGATCCCGACCTGCACGCCGAACATAAATCCACACCGTTTATGTGGGGGATTATATGGCTGCTATGAATGCTTTCCAATACACACCCCGGTGCGCTACAGCAAAGCGGTTGAGAAACCCTCGTGTGTAGTCCTTTTGTTGCTGTAAACCAGATTTTCGGTATTAAACGCTGCCTGATTTTCTGTTACTACGCTTTTATCCTGATTTTGCATAATGAGGCGACGCATCAAGATGAAATGGTGTATTTAGGCATCACGTTAGCATTTTTCACTGATAGTTGAAGGGCGATCCGCATACCGTTTTTCTGTGTTCTCAGAATGCGGCGAACAACGAAAAAAGAGGAGTGAAGTTATATGATTTATACTGAATCAGAAGTGCGCTATCGCCTCGCTTAACGTGGCCGTCCGGCGGTTTTTTGACAACCAGGTGATTGATAAATATTTTAAAAAATCTGAATCAGAAATTTGATGAACGCCATCCTTTGCCAATGAGCCTGTGGTCATGAAATGAAACCTGTTTTTCTGATTAACGAAACCGTCCTGTTTGAGCCGGAAGCCCGCCGCCTGTGCTCGCTTACTGACTACCCGGCGCGGGCAGTCATTCTGCATGGGCCGGTGAGTGAGTGCCTGCTTCAGCTCCTCGAGCAGAATGAGCAGGTGCTGACGCAGCGCTATTTATTTGCCGCCGTGTGGGAGAAACAGGGCACCGTCGTGACCACCAACGCCCTTTACCAGACCATCGCCTCAATCAGAAAAGCGCTGAAATCGGCCGGGCTGGAAGAGAACGTCATTATCACTGTTCCGAAAGCCGGGTTTAAATCCGTCGCTCGGCTGCGGGTCGGTACCCAGGCGGAGTTTATCGAACGGAATAAAACCATAACTAACCCCGATTTAGCCGAGGTATCCTCCGAAGTCGTCAAACCCGACATTCTGCCCCCTGCAACGCAACGCTCCCGCCATTTCTGGCGACCGGCTATGGGTTACTGGCTGGCAGGCGCGCTTTTTTTACTCTCCTGCGGTGTACTGTATCCGGAACTCAAACCCGCTGAACCGGTATTTGTCGGCTATCACCCCATAGGCACCATTGATGGCTGTGAGGCCTACTCCTCGTGGAATGAGACAGAGAAAAGCCAGAGGATGTGGGCCTCGCTGTCTCAGCGTTTTCCGCTGACCTGTAAAAAGGGCGAGGTGGCCTATATGACGCTGAACCGCGCGCAGTTGGGAATATCGGTGATTATTTGCGACCGTGCGCCGGAAAATCGCGAGGCGCGCTGTGAATCTATTTTTTACAGGCAACCCTACTATGACAATGAATAAGCAGCTGTTGCGCTGGTGTGTTATTTTTCTGGCGGCTATCTCCCCGCTGCTTGTTGCCGGTTATTTGCATTATCAGCGTAATAATTTTAGCTGTGAGACCCATGCGACTATTGTCGAACAGCGGGCGGTTATCGATATGGTAATGAATTTTTCGTTTAATGACGGTGTCGGGAGTTACGACGCCACCGGGGAGTATATTGAAGAGAATAAACCGCCAGTGGCAATCAGTAATAAGGTGGGGTTCACCTACTGGCGTGAAGAGGGGGAGGTAATTCTGGTCTCTAACGAAACCAATGTCCTGCCGAAGAAACATTTAAACTATCTCGCCTATGTCCCGGACTTCTTTCAGCACCGGGAGCGGGGAATCAGATTGAATATTCTTCCCGCCAATGCTGACAGCTATTTTTTTACCTACAGTAATTCGCCAGTGATGTATTGTACGAAAGGATAACCCCGCACCATCAGAGGTGTTTAGACTTCCTTTTTTACTTTGTTGCCCCTGTTTACACTTGATCATATAAAGATAATGAGTATAGTTCTCATTCTCTTTAGTGTTTGCGGGCGCGTAGGGACTTTCCCGCATCAACAGTGAGTGCAGATCTCACACGGAACACTGAGTGTTATCGGGGGACGCTGCACTGGCCTGACGGCCTGAAACCATAATCCTAATCGCAAACACCAGGCGACGCAGACGTCCTCCTCAAATTTGATTTGCACGGTAAAGGATGTTCCTGATGACCAAAAAATTGTCCGCCCTGGCGCTGCTGGTGGCTGTCTCACTCAGCGGCTGCGCTACTCAGCACACTGCGACAACCGCGCCTGCTGCTGATGCCCCGAAACCTGCCGCCCCCGCGCAAACCAACGTCGTAAAACGCGATCTGGCTGACGGCCTGTACGAAATGGTCCTCAACCCTAAAGGCGATGCGCTGTACGTTGCCAGCTCCGAAGGCTTTAAGGATGTGCAGGGCGGAGTGGTGTATAAGCTCGATCCCACTACCCTGAAAACCCTCGGCCGCAGCCATACCGATCTGAAAAACTTCGCTCTGGCCATCTCCCCGGATGGTAAAACCGTCTATGCCACGAACTCGCTGGACGGCGGGATCAGCGCCATCGACACCGCTGACGGCAAGGTGAAAAAACGCCTGCTGTTTACCGAGCGCAACAAAGAGGGCTACCCGTACGGCGCGTGTCAGGTGTTACTGCATAACGACGTGCTGTACATCGGCGGCGTGGCCGATCCGGCGGTGATCTGGGTGGTGGATGCAAAAACGCTGAAGCTGAAAAAAACCATCAAAAACGCAGGGCAGTGGGTCACCGGCCTGATGTGGTCTGAACAGACCCAGCGCATTTACGTGGCAAACGGCGGCGGTGAGATCCTGGTGCTGGATCCTAAGAACAACCGTATCGAAAAACGCTGGAAGCCGCTCGGCGACAAACCGGCGCTGCTGCTTAATCTGGCGGAAGACAAAGCGACGGGCCGCCTGTTCGTCACCGACAACTCGAAAGCCAAAACCACCCTGGTGCTGGATATCCATACCGGTGAAGTCATTAAGCAGCTCGACGTGGGCGACTCGCTGGCGGTGAAATTTAACCCGGCGCGCAACGAGCTGTACATCACCCAGCACGAAAGCGGCAAGCTGCTGAGCCTGGATGCCACCACTTATGCCGTGAAGCAGAGCTGGGAGCTGCTGCCGAACCCGAACAGCCTGCTGCTGTCGGCGGACGGCCAGACGCTGTACGTCACCGTGAAGCAGGCCTTTAACAAAGACCACTCCACCAACGGGCCGGACAGCGTTGTGCGTATCGCCCTGAAATAATCTTTCTCATAACAATTAAGGCCCGGCAACGGGCCATTTTGCGCGTATTTTGAACGGGTTAATCATGAATAACACCAGAAGAATGAACAAGACGCTGCTGGCCCTCGCCATTGGCGCGGTCGCCCATTCCGCCGTGGCGGCGGAGAGCAAAAAAGAAGAGACCATAGTGGTGCAGTCTGCTGCCAGCGACTTTAAACCCGGCGGCGACCAGCTGGTGCCGGCCTTCCTCGACGGGCAGGTGGCGAACGGCGGACGCATGGGGATGCTCGGTCAGCAAAATGCGATGGACGTGCCCTTTAACATCATCAGCTACACCTCCAAACTGGTGGAAGATCAGCAGGCGCGGACCATTGGCGACGTGGTGGCGAACGATGCGGGCGTCCAGTCCGTGCAGGGCTACGGCAACAGCGCGGAGAGCTACCGCATCCGCGGCCTGAAGTTCGACGGGGATGACATGACCTTTGGCGGTCTCTCCGGCGTGCTGCCGCGTCAGGTGGTGGACGCGCAGATGGTGGATCGCATTGAGATCTTCAAAGGGGCCAACTCCCTGATGAACGGCGCGGCCAGCTCCGGCGTCGGCGGGATGATCAACCTTGAGCCGAAACATGCGGGGGCCACGCCGCAGGCGAAAGTGGGCGTCGATTACACCTCAGATTCGCAAATTGGCACCACCCTGGATGCCGGGCGTCGTTTTGGCGACAGCGACCAGTTTGGCGCCCGGGTTAACGTAGTGCACCGTGAAGGCGAAGCGCCGGTCGCCAACGACCGCCGTCGCACCACGCTGCTCTCCACCGGCCTGGACTATGCGGGGGATAAGTTCCGCAGCTCCGTAGACATGGGCTATCAGAAGAAAACCTTCCACGGCTCGGAAACCGGGGTCAACGTGGCTGGCGTGAACTTCGTGCCCGAGCCACCGAAGAACGATCGCAACTACTCGCAGAAATGGGCCTACAGCAATATCGAGAACGAATTCGGTATGTGGCGCAGCGAATACGACATCACCGACAGCTGGACCGCGTATACCGGTCTGGGGGCCCAGCACGCCCATGAAGAGGGGCTCTACAGCGGCGCGAAGCTGGTGGACAAGAGCGGCAAAGCCACCGCGTCCCGCCTGGATACTAACCGCATCAGCGACAGCGTGAGCGGCATGGCGGGCATCCGCGGTAACTTCGCCACCGGCTTTGTGACCCACAAGGTCAACGTCGGCTACTCGGCGATGACCAAAAACGAGAAGATTGCGTGGAAGATGTCGGCGGCGAAGGATAACCCGGTTACCAATATCTACCACAACACCGGCGTGGATGCGCCGCCGAGCACCAACTCCAACGGGGCGGGCGGGAACTACAGCGATCCGCTGACCAGCGGCCGCACCCGCACTCAGGGCTGGCTGCTGAGCGACACCCTTGGCGTGCTGGATGACAAACTGCTGTTCATTGTGGGTGCCCGTCATCAGAAAGTGGTGATCCGCGGCTATAACAAAGTGACCGGGATCGAAAACGCGGGTGACAGCTTCGACGGCGACCGCTGGATGCCGACCTACGGCGTAGTCTACAAGCCGTGGAACGAGATCTCGCTGTATGCCAACCACACCGAGGCACTCCAGCCGGGTAAAACCGCGCCCAACACCGCCTCCAACTACGGCCAGAGCACCGGTATCGTCCACTCTAAGCAGAACGAAGTGGGCGTGAAGGCCGATTTCGGGCGCGTTGGCGGCTCGCTGGCGCTGTTTGAGATCAAAATGCCGTCCGCCATTCTCGACAGCCAGACCAAATACTACGGCCTGGATGCCGAGCAGCGTAACCGCGGCGTTGAGCTGAACGTCTTTGGCGAGCCGGTGCTGGGCCTGCGCCTGAACGCCAGCGCCACCTGGCTACAGGCGGAGCTGACCAAAACCAACAACGGTGTTAACCAGGGCAACGACGCCATTGGCGTTCCATCATTCTACGGCGTGCTGGGCGCAGAGTATGACATCAAGCCCATCGACGGCCTGACCGCCACCGCTCGCGTGAACCACTCCGGTTCGCAGTATGCGGATCTGGCCAACAGCAAAAAGCTGGACAGCTACACCACCCTGGATCTGGGCATGCGTTACCGCTTCGCGGTCAACAACGACCAGAACCAGATGACCGTTCGCGCCGGGATTGAAAACATCACCGACGAGAACTACTGGTCAAGCGTGGACGACGGTGGCACCTACCTGTTCCAGGGTGAGCCGCGCACCTTTAGGGTTTCCGTCGGCTACGAGTTCTGAGTTCGACCCTCGTTATCAGGGCAAGGATGCCCTACCTTTCTACTGTTATAAAAATGTAATCAATTGTTCTTATAGTGTTCCCACTTTGTCATTTCTTAGCCTAAAGACAGGAAGCCATCGTGGGTAAACCTCTTAAGTCCGTATTCAAAAAAGAACATCGTGACGATGTCAGCAATCCCAGCGCTAACCCGGTATTTTCCAGCGTGGCGGAGATATTCCTCTCCCGCCGCCGCTTTTTGCAGATGGGCGCCGTTGCCGGTGCCGCCGCCTCTTTCCCTTTTTTACTCAAGCCTGAAAACGCCCTGGCTGCGGTTTCACAGCCTTCAGCCCTGAGCAAAGCGGTCTCGCTCGGCTTTACCAGCATTCCGGTCTCGACCGAGGATACGGTCAGGGTGCCCGAGGGCTACATCGCGCGTCCTTTCTACCGCTGGGGCGATGCCACCGGGATCAAGGGCGCTATGCCAGAGTTCAAATTTGACGCCAGCAACACGACAGACGAGCAGGCGGCGCAGGCGGGCATGCACCATGACGGCATGGCGTGGTTTAGCCTGCCGCAGGGGGAAGAGAACCCCAGTCATGGCCTGCTGGCGATGAACCATGAATATATCGATAACGGCATGCTCTTTACCGACGGCACCGCCAGCTGGAGCCTGGATAAGGCGCGGAAAGGCCAGAACGCCATGGGCGTATCGGTTATCGAAGTGAAAAAGAGTGGCAGCGACTGGGAAGTGGTGCGCCCCTCCGGTTTTGCCCGCCGCATCACGGTGAACACCCCGATGCAGCTCACCGGCCCGGCGCGCCAGCAGACGTTAATGAAAACTGCCGCCGATCCTCAGGGCGAGCAGGTGCTCGGCACCATGCAAAACTGCGCCAACGGTTATACCCCCTGGGGAACCTACCTCACCTGCGAAGAGAACTGGTCGGATATTTTCGTCAAGAAAGGCGAGCGTAACGCGCTGGAGAAGCGCTACGGCATCAGCGACAGCGATGAGTCCTATCGCTGGAGCGAGGTGGACGACAGGTTCAACGTGGATAAAACGCCTAACGAGCCGAATCGCTTTGGCTGGGTGGTCGAGATCGACCCGTACAACCCGAACTCCACGCCGCGCAAGCACACCGCGCTGGGGCGCTTCAAGCATGAAGGTGCCGCCGTCACCCTGGCCGCTGATAAGCGAGTGGTCACGTATATGGGCGACGACCAGAAGTTTGAGTACATCTACAAATTTGTTTCCGACAACCAATACAATCCGGCGGATCGCGAAGCCAGTATGCAGCTGCTGACCACCGGCACGCTCTACGTCGCCAGATTCAACGACGACGGCTCCGGTGAGTGGCTGCCGCTGGTCTTCGGCCAGAACGGCCTGGATAAGAGTAAAGGGTTTGAAAGCCAGGGCGATCTGCTGATTAAAACCCGTCTGGCGGCCGACGCCGTGGGGGCGACTAAGATGGATCGTCCGGAGTGGATTGCGGTCGATCCGCACAGCAGCGGCAGCGTTTACTGCACGCTGACCAATAACAGCGATCGCGGCAAAGAGGGCAAAGCGCCGGTGGATGCGGCCAACCCACGAGCCAATAACGCTTTCGGCCACATTATGCACTGGCACGAAGAGGGCGGGGATCCTGCAGCATTACGCTTCAAATGGGACATCCTGGTGCTGGCCGGGCGAACGGACACTACGGATGAAAAGGCGAAGGGCAGCATGAAGGGCGCCGAATTTGGCAGCCCGGACGGCCTGTCGTTTGACCATCAGGGCGTGCTCTGGATCCAGACCGACGTCTCCTCCAGCACCATTAACAAGAAAGCCTATGAGGGGATGGGCAATAACCAGATGGTGGCGACCATTCCGGGCACCAACGAGTATCGCCGTTTCCTGACGGGCCCGCGCGGCTGCGAAATCACCGGCATTGCCTTCACTCCCGACAACCGCACGCTGTTTATTAATATTCAGCATCCGGGCGAGGGCGGGGATGACATTACCGACCCGGCAAACCCGCGCGCCGTTTCTAACTGGCCGGACAACAATCCGCAAGGGCGTCCCCGCGCCTCGACGGTGGTCATCACCAAAGCGGACGGCGGCATTATCGGCTCGTGATCGGCTCCCGCCGGGCAGCAACCGTTGCCCGGCGTTTAACTTGCTCCCGTCTGCCTGAAGTGTTAAAAGGTGCCCCTTCCATAAAAAGAGACAGGGGTAAGACGTGAAAAACGCGTCATCCGCTTCAGGCAAGGGTCTTGCTGAAGCCTCGTCGGAACAGACACCGACGCTGCATCGTGGTTTACAGAACCGACATATTCAACTTATCGCCCTCGGTGGCGCTATCGGCACCGGGCTGTTCCTCGGCATCGGTCCCGCGATCCAGATGGCTGGTCCCGCCGTGCTGCTGGGGTATGCCATCGCGGGTATTATCGCTTTTCTGATCATGCGCCAGCTTGGCGAGATGGTGGTGGAAGAGCCGGTATCAGGCTCCTTCGCGCATTTTGCCTATAAATACTGGGGCCCGTTTGCCGGCTTCCTCTCCGGCTGGAACTACTGGGTAATGTTCGTGCTGGTGGGCATGGCGGAGCTGACCGCCGCGGGCATCTACATGCAGTACTGGCTGCCGGACGTGCCAACCTGGATCTGGGCAGCGGTGTTCTTCATCATCATTAACGCCGTAAACCTGGTGAACGTGCGCCTGTACGGTGAAACCGAGTTCTGGTTCGCCTTAATCAAGGTGCTGGCGATCATCGGCATGATCGGCTTTGGCCTGTGGCTGCTGTTCTCCGGACACGGCGGCGAGCGGGCAACCATCGACAACCTCTGGCAGCACGGCGGTTTCCTCGCCACCGGCTGGAAAGGGTTGGTGCTGTCGCTGGCGGTGATCATGTTCTCCTTTGGTGGGCTGGAGCTGATCGGCATTACCGCCGCCGAAGCGCAGGATCCGCATAAAAGCATTCCGAAAGCGGTCAACCAGGTGGTGTACCGTATTCTGCTGTTCTATATCGGTTCGCTGGTGGTGTTGCTGGCCCTCTATCCGTGGGTGGAAGTGAAATCCGACAGCAGCCCGTTTGTGATGATTTTCCACGATCTGAACAGCAACGTGGTGGCTTCGGCGCTGAACTTTGTGATTCTGGTGGCCTCGCTGTCGGTTTATAACAGCGGCGTCTACTCCAACAGCCGGATGCTGTTTGGCCTCTCCGTGCAGGGTAACGCGCCGAAATTTTTAACCCGCGTCAGCCGTCGCGGCGTGCCGGTCAATTCGCTGCTGCTCTCCGGGGCCATCACCTCGCTGGTGGTGCTGGTCAACTATCTGCTGCCGCACGAAGCCTTTGGCCTGCTGATGGCGCTGGTGGTCGCGACCCTGCTGCTGAACTGGATCATGATCTGCCTGGCGCACCTGCGGTTCCGCGCGGCGATGCGTCGCAAGGGGCGCGAGACGCAGTTCAAGGCGCTGCTTTATCCGGCGGGTAACTACATCTGTATCGCCTTCCTGGCGATGATCCTGGTGCTGATGTGCACTATGGACGGCATGCGCACCTCGGCCATCCTGCTCCCGGTGTGGGTTGTGTTCCTGTTTGTGGCGTTTAAACTCTCCCGCAAGAAGTAGTGCGGCTTTCGCCCGGTAAGCGCAACGCCACCGGGCCTGGAAAACTGCAATGCCCGGCGGCGCTTCGCTTGCACGGGCCTACAAAACCCGTAGGCCGGGTAAGCGCAGCGCCATCCGGCACCTCTCCGCACCCATCCTCACCTTTATCGTGACCCCCCTCCCACTTCTTAATCGATCAACGGGATCTTTATTTTGTAATCGATTACTTTTCATTTGATACGATTTGTAATCGATTACTTTTTAAGGGTGGGGCGGATCATGGTGTCAACAACTGAAAGTAGTGGAAAGGTGATAGGGCAGCACCGAATGCTGGTGCCGCGCCTGTCGCTGATGATGTTCCTGCAATTCTTTATCTGGGGTAGCTGGTCGGTGACTCTCGGTCTGGTGATGACTCAGCACAACATGTCATTGCTGATCGGGGATGCCTTCTCCGCCGGGCCGATTGCCTCCATTTTGTCGCCGTTCGTCCTCGGCATGCTGGTGGACCGCTTCTTCGCCTCGCAAAAGGTGATGGCGGTGATGCACCTGGCCGGGGCGGCGATCCTGTGGTTCGTCCCTGGCGCGTTAATTGCGGAAAACGGTGCGCTGCTGATCGGCCTGCTGTTTGGCTACACGCTCTGCTACATGCCGACCCTGGCGCTGACCAACAACATCGCCTTCCACAGCCTGGCGAACGTCGATAAAACCTTCCCGGTGGTACGCGTGTTTGGCACCATCGGCTGGATTGTGGCCGGGATTTTCATCGGCGTCACCGGCGTGGCCTCCAGCGTCACCATCTTCCAGGTGGCAGCGGCCAGCTCCGTCCTGCTGGCGCTCTATAGCCTGACCCTGCCGCACACGCCGGCTCCGGCCAAAGGGATGCCGGTGAAGATGCGCGATCTCTTCTGCGCCGACGCCTTTGCGCTGCTGAAAACCCGTCACTTCTTTATCTTCTGCCTGTGCGCGATGCTGATCTCCGTCCCGCTGGGCACCTATTACGCCTACACCGCCTCCTATCTGGCGGATGCCGGGATCGCGGATGTCAGCACCGCCATGTCCTTCGGCCAGATGTCCGAAATCTTCTTTATGCTGGTGATCCCGCTGCTGTTCCGCCGTCTGGGCGTGAAGTACATGCTGCTGATCGGCATGCTGGCGTGGTTCGTCCGTTACGCGATGTTTGCCCTGGGCGTGAGCGAAGAAGGGCGCTTCCTGCTGTACCTCGGCATCCTGCTGCACGGCGTCTGCTATGACTTCTTCTTCGTGGTGGGCTTTATCTACACCGACCGCGTGGCGGGCGAAAAGGTAAAAGGCCAGGCGCAGAGCATGATCGTGATGTTCACTTACGGTATCGGCATGCTGTTGGGCTCACAAATTTCCGGCGCGCTGTACAACCGTCTGGTAGCCGGGCAACCCGTGCCTGAGGCGTGGGTGACATTCTGGTGGATCCCGGCAGTCGCTGCTGCTGTGATTGCACTCGTTTTCCTTGTCTCGTTCAAATATGAAGATGACAAGGCGTAATTTCTGGAGGTGGTATGAGGACGATTAAAGGCCCGGGAATTTTTCTGTCGCAGTTTATCGGCGGGCAACCACCGTTTAACACCCTCGACGGGCTGGCAGGCTGGGCAGCGGAAAAGGGCTATAAAGCGGTGCAAATTCCCTGCAACCATAAAGCGATTTTTGACGTAGAGCTGGCGGCAGAGAGCCAGACCTACTGCGATGAGATAAGCGGCAAACTGGCGCAGCACGGGCTGGTCATCAGCGAACTCTCCACCCATCTGGAAGGGCAGCTGATTGCCGTAAACCCGGCGTACGACGAGGCGTTTGATAACTTCGCCCCACAGGCGGTGCGCGGTAATGCCGCCGCCCGCCAGGCGTGGGCCACCGATATCGTCAAAAAGGCGGCAGCGGCTTCGGCCCGGCTCGGGTTAACCGCCCACGCCACCTTCTCGGGCTCGCTGGCCTGGCCGTTTATGTACCCCTGGCCGCCGCATAACGAGGCGCGTTTCCAGGAGGCGTTCAGCGAGCTGGCCCGCCGCTGGCGGCCGATACTGGATGCCTTCGACGAGCAGGGGGTGAACCTCTGCTATGAGATCCATCCCGGGGAAGATCTGCACGATGGCGTCACCTTCGAGCGTTTTCTGGCGCTTCTGGACAACCATCCGCGCTGCAACATCCTTTACGATCCCAGCCACCTGCTGTTGCAGCAGATGGATTACCTGGCCTTTATCGACCACTACCACACCCGCATTAAGGCGTTTCACGTCAAGGATGCCGAGTACCGCCCGAACGGGCGCAGCGGCGTCTATGGCGGGTATCAGAGCTGGATCAACCGCGCCGGACGCTTCCGCTCCCCGGGCGACGGGCAGATCGACTTTAAGGGCATTTTCAGCAAGCTGACCCAGTACGACTACGACGGCTGGGCGGTGCTGGAGTGGGAATGTTGCCTGAAGGACGGTGACACCGGGGCGCGGGAAGGGCGCGAGTTTATCTCCCGCCACATTATTCCGGTTTCCGATCGGGCGTTTGACGATTTCGCCGCAGGAGAACTTCATGATTAACGTCGGCATTATCGGCAGCGGCTTTATCGGCCCGGCGCACATTGAAGCCCTGCGCCGCCTCGGCTTCGTACAGGTCGTCGCCCTGTGCGACGGCTCGCTGGAACAGGCGCAAGAGAAGGCCCGGGCGCTGAACATTCCTCATGCCTGTGGCAGCGTGGACGAACTGCTGGCGCACCCGGATCTGCACGTGGTGCACAACTGCACGCCAAACCATCTCCATGCGGAGATCAACCGCCAGATCCTGCGGGCCGGAAAGCATGTCTTTTCCGAAAAACCGCTGTGCATGACCCCGGACGAGGCGCGGGAACTGGTGGCCCTGGCGGAGCAGGCGGGTGTGGTGCACGGCGTGAGCTTTGTTTATCGCCAGTTTGCGATGGTGCGCCAGGCGGCGAGCATGGTCGGGGCGGGCTCGCTCGGACGGCTGTTTGCCGCTCACGGCAGCTATCTGCAGGACTGGATGCTGCTGGAAACCGACTATAACTGGCGGGTCGACGCGGCGCTCGGCGGGGCATCGCGCGCGGTGGCGGACATCGGTTCCCACTGGTGCGATACCATTCAGTTTCTGACCGGACGGCGCATCACCGAGGTGATGGCCGACCTGTCGATCGTCTGGCCGACCCGCAAGGCCAACGTGGCCGGGAACCAGACCTTCAGCCAGGCGGGCGATGCGGTGTATGAAGACAAGCCCGTCACCACTGAAGATTTCGGCTCGGTGCTGTTCCGCTTCGACGACGGCAGCAAAGGCAGCTTTACCGTCTCGCAGGTGAGCGCAGGACGAAAAAACCGCCTCAGCCTCGAGGTCAACGGCAGCGAGGGTGCCGTGGCTTGGGATCAGGAGGTGCCCCAGCAGCTGTGGGTGGGCCATCGCGCCCGGGCCAATCAGACGCTGACGGACGATCCAGGCCTGATGAACCGCGACGTGGCCGACAGCGCCCACTTCCCGGGCGGCCATATCGAAGGCTGGCCGGACGCCTTTAAGAACATGATGGCGCAGTTTTATCGTGCAGTGCAGGCGGGCAGGATGCCGGATAAGCCCGTGTTTGCCACCTTCCATGACGGGGCAAACGTGATGTATATCATTGATGCAATAGTAAAAAGCCATCAGCAGCAGCGCTGGATCAGCGTCGCGCAGTAATTCCTTGCCCGGTGCGCCGGGCAACCCATTTATGGTAGCCTGCTGCTAACGCTAACTGCAGGATCACTCGTCGCTATGTCAATTCAGAAAATCGCCCAACTGGCGGGCGTCTCGGTGGCGACGGTATCGCGCGTGCTGAATAACAGCGATACCGTCAAAGCCAAAAACCGCGATCGCGTCTTGCAGGCGATTAAAGAGGCTAACTACCAGCCCAATCTTCTGGCTCGTCAGCTGCGCACCTCGCGCAGCTATATGATCCTGGTGATGGTCTCCAATATTGCCAACCCGTTCTGCGCCGAGGTGGTGAAGGGCATTGAGGCGCAGGCGGAGAAAAATGGCTACCGTATTCTGCTCTGTAACTCCGGTTCCGATATTGAACGCTCCCGCTCGGGACTGAGCCTGCTGTCCGGCAAAATGGTCGACGGCATTATCACCATGGACGCCTTTACCCGCCTCACCGAGCTGGCGGCGCTGATTGGCGATGCCCCCTGGGTGCAGTGCGCCGAATACGCCGATGCGGGGGCGGTCTCCTGCGTCGGGATTAACGATGTCGATGCCTCCCAGCATGTGGTCAGCCGCCTGGCCGACGGCGGACGTCAGCGCATCGCTTTGATCAACCACGACCTGAGCTACAAATATGCCCGCCTGCGCGAGCGCGGGTACAAGAGCGTGCTGCATCTGCGCGATCTGTCGTATCAGGCCATTGAGTATGCGAGCGATCTCAGCGCCGCAGCCGGAATGGCGGCAATGACCAAACTGCTGGCGGCAGAACCGCGCCCGGACGCGGTGTTTGCGGTCTCCGATACCCTGGCCGCGGGCGCGTTACGTGCCATCGAAAAGGCAGGGCTGCGCGTGCCGCAGGATATTGCCGTGGTGGGCTTCGACGGCACGGAGCTGTCGGAGATGGTCTCGCTGACCACCATCGAACAGCCGTCGCGGGATATCGGGCGCAAGGCGGTCGATCTGCTGCTGAACAGAATCGACAACCCCGACGCCGCGACCGAGCGGGTGATGATGAACTGGCGCTTTATTTCCCGCGCCAGTACCTGAGCTATTTTGCCAGCGCGCCGGCCAGGGAGCGAATATCGTTCCCGGTCGGCGTCTGGTGTATGCGCAGGCCAAATTCATCAATCACCGCGAAAATATGATCGAAAATATCGGCCTGAATCGCCTCATATTCCGCCCAGATCACGGTGTTGGTAAAGGCGTATATTTCAATCGGCAGCCCGTTGGCGTCCGGCGCTAATTGCCGCACCATTAAGGTCATATCCTGGCGAATACGCGGGTGGTTGCGCAGATATTCATTCAGGTAAGCGCGGAAAGTGCCAATATTGGTCATCCTGCGCAGGTTCAGCACCGACTCGCCTTCGCCATTCTCCTGATTCCACAGCGTAATCTCCTCGTGGCGTGTCGCCATATAGGGCTTTAGCAGCTTCGCCTGAATCAGCTGCTGCTGCTCCTGCTCGTCGAGAAAATGGATGCTGGTGGTATCAATATTCAGGCTGCGCTTAATCCGCCGTCCGCCGGAGGCCGACATGCCGCTCCAGTTGATAAAGGCGTCTGAGACCAGCGCCCAGGTCGGAATGGTGGTGATGGTGTTATCGAAATTGCGCACCTT
Source organism: Leclercia adecarboxylata (assembly GCF_006874705.1). NCBI lineage: Bacteria > Pseudomonadati > Pseudomonadota > Gammaproteobacteria > Enterobacterales > Enterobacteriaceae > Leclercia > Leclercia adecarboxylata. The sequence continues at coordinate 3,014,313 of NZ_CP035382.1, forward strand.
GACGGTGGTCAGGCCGATATCCGTCACCGTACCGTTGGCGCCGTATTTCGGCATCTCCAGCCAGTCGCCGAGCTTGAGCATATCGTTGGCGGAGAGCTGAATGCCCGCCACCAGCCCGAGAATGGGATCTTTAAAGACCAGCATCAGCACCGCGGCCATCGCGCCCAGACCGCTGATCAGAATGGCGGGGGACTGGCCGATCAGCAGGGAGATAATCAGAATGCCCACCAGAATGGCGCTCACCAGCTTGATGCCCTGGAAGATCCCCTTCAGCGGCAGCTGCGAGGCGGTCGCCATTTTCTGCGACAGATTGAAAATCACGTCCAGCAGCGAGAAGAACGCCAGCAGGGCGTAAACCATCACCCACAGCTTCGCGCAGGTGGTGAGTATTTCCGCCGCGTCGCTGCCTTTTTGCAGCCACAATACCGCCTGAACGTTGACGATGATCCCCTGCAGGGTAAAGGCCAGACGGTGAAATAATTTATTCTGGGTAATGATTTGCAGCCATAAATGGCTGCTGGCCCGGGCGCGTTTCTCGAACGCCCGCAGCACCACTTTGTGCAGAATAAAATGAATAATCAGGGCAGTAAGAAAAATAATGCCAAAGATGATCACAAGGGAGGTGGTGTGATTAATTTCAATGCCTGTCTCTTCGACCAGGGAAATGAACTCCTGCATAACGTCTCCTGTATTAAAGCAGCCGCCATAATGGCGGCTGAGGATCTATTATGCAAATTCGCCAGGCCTATTTTACCGCCTGACAGGTCTTCACCACCGGCAGGCACAGGCGATGGCGCAGCCGCAGCGTGACCAGCGCCAGCACGATCATCATGACGGTTTCCACCACCAGGAAGACGTTAATCGCCTCTGCGTAATCCCCGCGATGGGTGTGCAGGGCGTGGAGCAAAATCGCGCCGAATATCGCCGGGCCGAGGCCGAGCGCCGCCTGTTGCAGGGTGCTGAGGATGGCGCTGGCCGCCCCGGCATCGTCAGGCTGGATATCGCGCATCCCGATACGGTAGAAGCTGTTCACAATCAGCGCCTGGCCGTAGCCCACCAGCCCGGTGGCCGGGGCGAGAGTCAGGGCGGTGTTCTCCAGTCCCCAGATGCGGAAGGTGACGATCAGCGCCAGCAGGCCGGTAATCTGGATTGCCAGCCCGGTCAGCAAAATGGTGCCGGTGCTGTAGCGAGCAATCAGGCGCGGGGCAAACCACGCCGAAACAAAATAGGTCACGCCCAGGGCAATAAAGCTGTTGCCGGACTGCCACGGCGCCATTCCCAGACCGGTCTGCATGGTCAGCGCCATGCAGAACATAAACCCGGACCAGACGCTGAAAAAGAGCAGCGCAATCAGCACGCCAAAGCGGATGCTGCCGAGCCGCATAAGCCGCGGCGGGATCAGCGGATGAGCCTCATCGCGCTCTTTTTTACGCGCATTCAGCGCCATTAAATACGCCAGCGGGATAATGGCGAGAAGCATAGCCTTCAGCGGCCAGGACCAGTGCCACTGCGGCCCCAGCGCCATCGGGAACAGCAGGCAGCAGAGGATCGCCGCCAGTAATGCGGTGCCCGTCCAGTCGATACGCGACGGCGTGTCGCGGCGGGTTTCCGGCACGTAGCGACGGCTCAGGGCCAGCACCAGCAGGCAGATCGGCACGTTGATAAAGAAAGCGTTGCGCCAGCCCAGCCCGGCGATATCCGCCGACACCAGCCAGCCGCCGCCCATCTGCCCGACGATAAAGGCAATCCCGCCGATGCCGCCAAACAGGCTGATGGCTTTCGCATGGGCAGTGCCCTTCAGAGTGACGTGCAGGGTGGCAAGAATTTGCGGCACGATCATCGCCGCCCCTGCGCCCTGAACGATGCGCGCTGCCAGCAGCTGCTCGATATTGCCCGCCATGCCGCACAGCAGCGAGGCCAGGCCAAAGCTCGCCACGCCCCACATAAACAGACGACGGCGGCCGAGGTTGTCCCCCAGCTTGCTGCCAAGGGCCAGGCAGACGGCAAAGGCCACGCCGTAAAGGGCGACAATCAGCTCCAGCCCGGTGGCGGTGGCGTGCAGCGAGTGGGTGATGGCGTCCAGCGCCACGTTGGTGATTGAGGTATCAATCAGCGGCAGCATCTGGCCGGTTAACAGCAATATCAGGCCTGCGCGACCCGGTGAAACAACTGACGTATTCATGGTGACTCCATTGCGTCAAACAGCGTAGCGTCGTAGCATCAACCATCTGATAAACGGGTACCAGTTCTTGCTTATACTGGTACTGGCACTACCATGCAGGGGGCAATATGGCGCTGATGTCTGAACCCGTCACCTCACTTCAGGATGACACCCGTAAACAGCTCGGCGCATTTTTACGCGCCCGACGCGAAAGTCTCGACCCGCAGCGCCTTGGTTTACCGCGCAGCGGTCGACGCCGTACCCCAGGCCTGCGCCGGGAAGAGGTGGCCCTGCTGGCGGACGTGGGCGTCACCTGGTACACCTGGCTGGAACAGGGCAGGGACGTCAACCCTTCAATCACGGTGATGGCGGCGGTGGCGAAGGCGCTGCAGTGCACCCCGACCGAAGCCCGCCACCTCTTCCTGCTGGCCGGCCTGCCGCCGGGTGAAGCGCCCCAGGCGGTCTGCTGCGAGGGGATCAGCGAAGGCACCCGTCGTCTTCTCGACACCCTGATGCCGAAACCCGCCAGCATCCAGAAACCGAACTTCGATATCGTGGCGTGGAATGACAGCTTTGGGCACCTGATGGGCGTCGATTTCAATGACATTCCGCCGGAAGACCGCAACTGTATTTATCTGTTCCTCACCCATCCGGCGTGGCGCGCCCGCCTCGGTAAGCGCGGCGACGTGCTGCCGATTTTCGTCTCCTATTTCCGCGCTGCAATGGCGGAGCACCGGGGTGACCCGCAGTGGGAAGCCAAACTGGCGCGCTTCTTTGCGGTGTCCGAGGAGTTTGAAGCCCTGTGGCACCAGCGTAACGACGTGCGCGGCGTGGAAAACCAGCTCAAGCTGTTTACCCATCCCGAACTCGGCGATTTTCATCTCCAGCAGATGTACTGGTACTCCGCCCCGCGCAACGGCTCCCGCCTGCTGGTCTATCTGCCGGTGGATGACGAGGGCGAGCGCGCGCTGACGTGGCTGGCGGAGCAGGCACAATGAACGTCACCCGCAAACAGGAACGCCTCCTGCGCCGCGCCCTCAACGAATGGCAACAGGAGGGGGCATTAACCGCCGACGAGCATCAGCGTCTGGCTGCCAGCTTAAAACGCGTCGCCATGGACTGGCAGCGCCTCAGCCGCTACGCCTTCTGGACGGCAATCGCCTGCGTCATCATCGCCATCGGTAGCCTGTTTGCCGACAGCGAGCTGATGGCGCGCATCATCGAGTTCTTCGCCTTCTCCTCCATCGCCCGCATCGGACTGCCTGCGCTGATGGCAGGGCTGTTTTATCTGTGGGGATTCAGCCGCCAGCGGCGGGAAACCCAGTGGCACTACAGCACCGAGGCAATTCTGTTCCTCGGCGTGTTCTTCACCGCCATTGCTCTCTGGCAGCTGGGGGAACGGCTGGATACCGGTAGCGGCCATATCGCGCCGCTGTTCCTGCTCGGCTGCGCCGTTTACGGGCTGGTGGGCTTCTTCGGGCGTTCGGGGCTGGTGTGGCTGTTCTTTTTGCTCTCGCTGGGCAACTGGTTTGGCGCGGAGACCGGCTACATGTCCGGCTGGGGCGCCTACTGGCTGGGGATGAGCTATCCGGTCAGGTTTATCTTCTTCGGCGGCGCGCTGCTGGCGCTGTGCTGGTGGCTGCGCGGGATGCTGCGTAAACGCCATCTGTATACCACCAGTAAAGCGATGGGGCTGACCTATCTGTTTGTTGCCCTGTGGATCATGTCGATTTTTGGCAATTACGATATCGATAACGGGTACGGCACCACCCGGGCGGCGCTGCTGCCGTGGGCGCTGCTGTTCGCGGTGGCGGCCGGAATTTGTATTTATATCAGCCTGAAAACCGACGACGGCATGCTGCGCGGATTTGGCCTGACGTTTCTGGCGATCAACCTCTATACCCGCTATTTCGAATACTTCTGGGACGGGATGAACAAGGTGCTGTTCTTCCTGATCCTGGCGGCATCGCTGGCGGTGATCGGGCGCTATGCGGAGCGGATCTGGCACGCGGGAAGCGGGGCGAAGTAGATCTTTTGCGAGAGGGCTTCCGGGATCCGGAGCCCCTTCTGTTGAGGGCTGTCAGAGCGTGTAAGATGAGGTTTAATGTAAACCAACCTGCTGAATCTACGTCATTTAGCTGAGTAGTGAAGTGGGCTATACTTACGCGATGAGAAACCAGCCATGTCCCACTGATGATTGATTCCGCAGATTTCAGCCAAAAACTCGGGCTTATCTCCCGAAACGTCGAACATACCGAAGCGTTTCTGGCAAGGGGTACAGTGGAGTTTCACCTGCCGGGTTTTTTGCTTCCTGTGGGGTACCTGCTCCTGAAATCGCGTTATGGCGATGAATACCGACTCGTCACCACCGACGACGGCAAGCCTTATACGGCGTATGCCGTAAAGCTGGCATTTCATAAAGAAATTACCTTTCCCCACGGTGCCGCTACGCAAGTGATGGTCTGGCGTACGCCACGCGCAGTCCATCAACGCGTGATAAGCGGATTATCTCAATTATTCTTTCAGTGGGTGCTAAGCGAATACGACATTGTGGTATCAGACAGCGAGCAAACCGGCGACGGACAGCGCTTCTGGCTGCGGATGATCGACTGGGCGTTTACCATGAATTATCAGATCGGTGTGGCGGACGGCACGGTTGGTGAAGAGTGGCACTTAACGCCAGTTAATTCATACGCTGAACTGGAAGAGCGCTGGATAGCGTTCGCCTGGCGTAACGATAGCGACGTGCATCCGCATCGCAGCCTGGTTATCAGTAAAAAGTAACGGGCCGCAAATCGCGGCCCGTTTGTATCAGCACTCAGTCACAATGGTGCTCAGCGGCAGGCGAGATTTTGGCAGTGTGGCGTTGAAATCTTCCACGCTGTGATGCCCAACCGGCACCACCACCAGGCTGGTGAAGCCTTTCTCTTTCAGACCAAACTCTTCGTCGAGGACTGCGGCGTCGAAGCCTTCAATCGGCACTGCATCCAGGCCCATCGCGCCCACGCCCAGCAGGAAGTTGCCGACGTTCAGGTAAACCTGTTTCGCCATCCACTGGTCGTCATCTTTCAGATCGACACGGTGCAGATCGGCGAAGAAGGTGCGGCCTTTGTGGTTGGCGGCTTTCGCTTCTGGCGTGTTGAAACGGCCGTCGGCCTCTTCCTGATCCACCACGCGCGTCAGCCAGGCATCGTCCATCGCGGTTTTGGCGCAGAACACCACCACGTGAGAAGCATCCAACATTTTGCGTTCGTTAAAGACAAAGCCACCGGCTGCGGACTTCGCCACCCGCGCTTTACCTTCCTCGGTGCTGGCGACGATAAAGTGCCACGGCTGCGAGTTGGTGCTGGACGGGCTGTACTGCAGCAGGGTTTTAATCTGTTCCGCCTGGTCGGCAGTCAGTTTTTTGCTCGGATCAAACGCCTTTGTGGAGTGACGTTTTAAGGCAACGGAAATGATATCCATAACTACTCCTGGGTTAACATCGCCCACCGGGGCGAGAAAGGGAAAAGGGTACAAGGGGAAGGGGACAAAGATAAGGGCATTAAGAGCGCTTAACCGCCGGGGCGTAAACGTTTTTGCTCTTTTTTCGGCAGTTTATCCACCACCAGATGCCACGAATCATCGATCAGATCGGCTAGCAGCGCCGGGGTGATATCTTCGGCTGCATAAATCGAAATCCAGTGCTTTTTATTCAGATGGTAGCCGGGCTCGATCCCCCGGTAGATCTGCTGGTTGAGCAGCGATTTTTGCGGATCTGACTTCAGGCTGACGTGCTGGCGTCCATGCGCCACGCCCATCAGCATAAAAATTTTGCCGCCCACTTTAAACACATCGTATTCCGGGCCAAAGGGCCAGCAGTGCTCGGTAAAGGGCAACTCCAGCGCCACCTGCTTTGCGCAGGCGGCGAGCGTTTTACTGTCCATGAATATCCTCTTCGGCTAGCGCTCGCCACATGGCTTCAAAACCCAGCGCCTTAAATTCGGCGGCGCGCGCCGGTTCGCGGGTGGCGAAGGACATCGTCGTCTCCGCCAGCGACAAGAACAGGGCATCGCCAAACAGTCGAAATTCCTCTGACATAAATACCGGGCGGATATGACGACGGCACAGCTCATGCAGTTCCGGGAACATCTCGTGTACCGCCTGTTCGGTTTCGGCGTTAATCTTCTCGCTCACCCCGAGCTGGCGTATTGCGCCGTGGGCCACCGGGTTGCGGATCCCCCAGTCAACGTAGCTGTTCCAGATATTGCGGGTATGCTCTTTCGGCTGGGTGAGGGCACGATCCATATTCGCCAGCATGGTCTGGCACAGATCCTGTTTCAGGTGCAGGTAGAGGGCGTTGAGCAGATCGTCTTTGGTGGCGAAATAGCGAAACAGGGTGCCTTCAGCCACCCCTGCGCTGCGGGCGATTAACGCGGTAGAAGCCGCAATGCCCGACTGGGCAAAAGCGGTGGTTGCCGCGTCCAGCAACGCCAGTTTTTTATCTTCACTTTTCGGACGAGCCACTGCATTTCCTCCAGTTTATGTGCAAAAACCCCGATTGAATCATGCCCTTTGCGGGGCTGCAACGCGGAATGTCAAAGATCTTAAAACGTCTTGACGACTTTCGCATCACTTCTATAATGAGTGCTTACTCACTCATAATCAAGTTTTGCCCGCGCAGGCCATCGGATGGGGCGCGAATTCGGGTCGGGATATGAAAAAGCGTTTTATTATTAGCCTGGTGGTAGTGATGATTATTGCATCAGCGGCGAGTTTGCCGTTTGTACTGAATGCCGGATTCGGCCAGCCGCCACAGGGCGCGCAGCTGAGTGAGTTTGCCGCTTCGCCGCGGTATCGCGACGGTCAGTTCCATAACACCCTGCCCACGCCGGGGTTTACCGGCAACAAGAACATGCTGGCGGCGTGGTGGGATTTTCTGGTGACGAAGCGTGAGAACGCCCGTCCGGCCCAGCCGCTGCCGCTGATTAAAACCGATCTGGCCCAGTTACCCCTGAATCAGGACACCCTGGTCTGGCTCGGCCACTCCTCGTGGTATCTGCAGCTGGCAGGCAAACGTATCCTGATCGATCCGGTGTTCAGCAGTTACGCTGCACCCTTTTCCTTCCTCAACAAAGCCTTTGCCGGCGAGTACCCCTGGCACGCCGAAGAGATGCCCGACATCGATCTGCTGATTATTTCTCACGATCACTACGATCATCTCGATTACGCCACCATCAAGGCGCTGATGCCGAAAGTGAAGCGCGTGGTCACGCCGCTCGGGGTAGGTTCGCATCTGCGTTACTGGGGTATGGATCCGTCAATCATCGAGGAGCGGGACTGGGATCGGTCGGTGCGCATCAGCGATGACCTGACCGTGCACGTTCTGCCGGCGCGGCATTTCTCCGGGCGGGGACTGAAGCGCAACCAGACGCTGTGGGGCAGCTTTATGTTTGTCACCCCGCAGCAAAAGGTGTTCTACAGCGGGGATTCCGGTTACGGCCCGCACTTTAGCGCCATCGGGGAGCAGTTTGGCAGCATCGATCTGGCGATCATGGAGAACGGACAGTACGACCAGGACTGGAAGTACATCCACATGCAGCCTAATGAGACGGCGCAGGCCGCTGCGGATTTGAATGCCCGGGCGGTGGTGCCGGGCCACTCCGGGCGCTTTGTGCTGGCAAAACACACCTGGAACGACCCGCTGATCAAGCTGTCGCAGGCCAGCAAGGATAAGCCGTATCGCCTGCTGACGCCGGAGCTCGGTGAGCCGGTCAGAGTGGATGATGTCACGCAACAATTTTGCGCGTGGTGGGAATAATGTTAAATCGAAGAGCAGAGGGGGAGAGCAGCATGACTATTTCCGCTCAGGTTATCGACACCATTGTCGAGTGGATCGACGACAACCTTCATCAGCCGTTGCGGATCGAGGATATTGCCCGTCACGCGGGCTATTCCAAGTGGCACTTACAGCGGCTGTTTATGCAGTATAAAGGCGAGAGCCTTGGGCGCTATATTCGTGAACGTAAGCTGCGGCTGGCGGCGCGGGATCTGCTGGAGTCAGACGAAAAGGTCTACGACATTTGTCTGCGCTACGGCTTTGACTCCCAGCAGACCTTTACCCGCGTCTTCACCCGTACCTTCAACCAGCCGCCTGGCGCGTATCGCAAGGATAACCACAGCCGGGCGCACTAATGCGCATTCCCCTCCCGTGCGGGAGGGGATATTTAAGGCCACTATTTTAGAAACGATACTGCAGGCCGACGGCGAAAACATAGTTTTCGTTTTCGATCCCCGCCGCATCGCCATGCACATATAAGGAAGGTCCCCCGAGCAGGTTATCCCTGATTTCGGTACCGCCTTTTCCCTCGTCATAGCGCGTCCAGCTAAATTCCGCGAACACTTTGGCATTCGGCGTCACGTAGTAGCCCACATCCACCATTGCGGCATAATAATCGGCATTATTGGCTTCATCGCGGTAGGTGAACTGGCGATCGTAATGCTCGTCATTATCTCTGGCGCGTACCCACGGGCTATATCTGACCTGACCATTGATCTCAATATTCTCATAGCGATACATTCCCACAAGGCCAGCATAGGCGACACCAAAACGCTGTTTGTACGAGATACCGCGATCGTTATCCGGGTACTCGCCGGTCATTTCGCCGTTGCCGTAACTGTAGGTCCCGCCATGGGATGACCAGCTAAAGCGGGTTTTTTGATAGCCAAGCATTGCGCCAAGCCGGTAATTTTCCTGCTTCAGCAACCAGCCCTTGGCACTCAGGTCAAATTCGTTGGCATGATTGAGGCGGCTTGCCGGATGGGTTGACCAGTCTGTCGGGCTCTCCTGGTTGGGATCCATCCAGTCGTAATCATCCATATGCGATCCGCTGGAGGCAAGGGTCGTCCAGCCGCGGGCAGTGAGCGTGAGCCGCGGGAAAATGTCCCACGAGAGCTCTCCTTTAATCACCGGCGAATTTTTTAATTTCCAGTCCAGCTCGCTCTGTTGATGGCCCGTAGAGGCGTTATACACCCGCTCGTGTGATTCGCCAGCGAGAATGCCCGTAGATAAGGCTGCGGAAAAGCTTTCCGGGGATAAGTTAATGATTGACGCTTGCGCGCCGGCCCACGGCAGGCCAGCGGATAACATTAAAAATAGGGACAGTCCTTTTTGTCGCATCATGACATCCTTGTGCTGATATTAACTCTACGTAACGGCAATGTTACGTGGTGAAAGGGGCGGACAAGATTAGCATTAACGGGTTTTGTTGCGGTGCTCAGGCGGGGGAAATCGGATTTTGATTATTTCTTATATGCCATTGATTATAAATGATAAAAAATCATTTATTGATAGAATGATTATGGCCGTGATGAGACGTTCTCCCTGAACGGGACGCATTCAGGGGAGAAACGGCGGATCGCTGAGATTAATCGGCCTGCGAAAACCAGCGGCGCCAGATGAAGCGCAGGACAAAGAACTCAACGGTGCCGAGCAGTAAAAACCACAGGCAGAAGATAATGGTGTAAAGCTGGTTGAGATCCATCAGATGGAAGGTGCTCATCAGCTTCTGTGCCACCACCAGCCCCAGCGAAGGTGCAGGCAGCAGCAGAACGGAGAGAAAGGCCATCAGCAAGATGCCGCCTGCCGTTAACAGTGTTTCTAACGGGTGTCTCATGATTATGTTAATCGTCAGTTAAAAATAACATTCTCCCGGATAGGGCTTCGTAAAGCAATATCCTCTATCAGGTGCGCGGGCGATAAATAATCGCCCGCTAATTTGCTGATATTCCCCTGCCAGATACCCGCTAATTCAATTAACCTGCGTTAATGTAAATTATTGTCACCCGCCGGAAAATAGTTTTACAAAGGTATAAGTGCTATATCCAATTAACGTCGCAATAACAATGGCTGCGATAATATATAACGCCAGGCGACGCCCGCGATAAATTCCAAACATGCTGACCCCTCGTTTAGTTTAGGTTTAGAAATAATTTGTAAAAATCACCGCATTGAAATGAAACGTTTTCTGTTTAATGCCATCGACAGAAATAATAGTGCGTTAAATTAATTGCCGTGACAACCCATTAAATTAACGCCTGACGATTTATAAAAGCAGAAATGGAATTCAGGCTTTTGCTCACTGCGAACTGAAGGAGCTGAAATATGACCAAAATACATCACCCTCACACGCCACCGTCCACGGCGGACCACGCACCGACGCAGGCTTATCAGCAGACCGTCGAGCAGGCCCTCGCGGCGCAGCACAGCAACACGTCTGGCCTGAGCCGTGCCGAAGCTCAGGCGCGCCTGCAGCAGCATGGCCCCAATGCCCTGCCGGAAAAAAAAGCCAGACCAGCGTGGCTGCGTTTTCTGGCCCATTTTAACGACGTCTTAATTTACGTCCTGCTGGCCGCCGCGGTGTTAACCGCAATAATGGGCCACTGGGTCGATACTCTGGTGATTCTGGGTGTGGCGGTGATTAATGCCTTAATTGGTCATATTCAGGAGAGTAACGCCGAAAAATCCCTGAGCAGTATCCGAAATATGCTTGCCAGCGATGCGCGCGTTATTCGCGAAGGGGCCCATGAAACAATACCGACAACTGAAATAGTTCCCGGGGATATTATTGTCCTGCGCGCCGGAGATCGTATTCCGGCAGATATGCGGGTGATCGAGGCGCATAATTTACGCGTGGAAGAGGCGATCCTCACCGGCGAATCTACGGTGGTCGATAAACATATTCTGCCGCTGACCGGGGAATTAACCCTGGGCGACCGCACCAATCTGCTGTTCTCCGGCACCACCGTCAGCGCGGGCGGCGGCCTGGGCGTGGTGATTGCCACCGGTCAGCAGACCGAGCTGGGCCACATCAACCAGATGATGGCCGGAATTGAAAAACACCGCACCCCGCTACTGGTGCAGATGGACAAGCTCGGCAAAGCCATCTTCGGCCTGATTATGGCGATGATGGCCGCGCTCTTTGTCTTCAGCCTGCTGCTGCGTGATATGCCGCTCGGCGAACTGCTGCTGTCGTTAATCAGCCTGGCGGTGGCCGCGGTGCCGGAAGGTCTGCCAGCCATCATCTCGATTATCCTGTCGCTTGGCGTGCAGGCGATGGCGCGTAAGCGGGCCATCATCCGCAAGCTGCCTACCGTAGAGACGTTAGGGGCGATGACCGTGGTCTGCTCGGATAAAACCGGCACCCTGACCATGAACGAGATGACCGTCAAAGCGATCATCACCGCTGACAGCTGCTACCGCGTCGAGGGTGACAGCTATTCCCCGGAAGGCAATATCTGCCTTGAGGGCAGCGACGAGCCGGTACAGATCCAGCCGGGCACCGTGCTGGAACAGTATCTGCGCACCATTGACCTGTGTAACGACAGCCAGATGATTCAGGACGAGCGCGGCCTGTGGAGCATTACCGGTGGGCCGACCGAAGGCGCGCTGAAGGTACTGGCAGCGAAAGCCCACCTCATGCCGGTGATGACCACGCTGCTCAACAAGATCCCGTTCGACTCACAGTACAAGTACATGAGCACCCACTACCAGATTGGCAGCGAGGAGCAGATCCTGATCACCGGCGCGCCGGACGTCATTTTCGCCCTCTGCGCAGAGCAGCAGACCCGTAACGGCGCAGAAGCCTTTAACCGCGCGTACTGGGAAACCGAGATGGAGCGCTATGCCCGCCAGGGGCTGCGCATGGTGGCCGCGGCGTTCAAACCGGCGAACGGTGAACAGGAGCTGACCCACGACGACCTCAGCCACGGCCTGATCTTCCTCGGCATCGCCGGGATGATGGATCCACCGCGCCCGGAGGCGATCGACGCCATTCACGCCTGCCAGCAGGCGGGGATCCGCGTGAAGATGATCACCGGGGATCACCCGCAGACGGCGATGAGCATCGGGCAGATGCTGGGGATCGCCAACAGCGCCCAGGCGGTAACCGGCTATCAGCTGGAGCATATGGATGATGCCGGGCTCGCAAAAGCGGCGGGGGAGTACGACATCTTCGCCCGTACCAGCCCGGAGCATAAGCTGCGTCTGGTGAAGGCCTTGCAGGAGCAGGGCGAGATCGTCGGCATGACCGGCGACGGCGTGAACGACGCCCCGGCCCTGCGCCAGGCGGACGTGGGCATTGCCATGGGCATCAAGGGCACCGAAGTGACCAAAGAAGCCGCCGACATGGTGCTGACCGACGACAACTTCGCCACCATTGCCAGTGCGGTAAAAGAGGGCCGTCGCGTCTACGACAACCTGAAGAAGACCATTCTGTTCATCATGCCGACCAACCTCGCGCAGGGGCTGCTGATTGTGATTGCCCTGCTGGCGGGGAACATCATTCCGCTGACGCCGGTGCTGATCCTGTGGATGAACATGGCGACCTCCGCCACGCTCTCTTTCGGACTGGCCTTTGAAGCCGCCGAGCGCAACATCATGCGTCGTCCACCGCGTCAGACCGGGCAGCACGTGATGGATGCCTACGCCGTCTGGCGCGTGGCCTTCGTCGGTACCCTGATTGCCGTCGCCGCCTTTGCGCTGGAAGCCTGGCTGGCCCCGCGCGGCCACAGCGCAGAGTTTATCCGTACCGTGCTGCTGCAGATGCTGGTCTGTGCCCAGTGGGTCTACATGATTAACTGCCGCAACACCGGGGGCTTCTCCCTGAACCGCGGCCTGTTGGCAAACAAAGGGATCTGGCTGGTGACGGGCGTGCTGCTTTTGCTGCAGCTGGCGATTATCTACCTGCCGTTTATGCAGATGCTATTCGGCACCGAAGCTCTGCCGCTGCGCTACTGGGGCGTCACCCTGGGGATGGCGAGCGTGATGTTCTTCATCGTCGAAATCGAGAAGCGCCTGACCCGCAGGTTCCGTAAGGCTGCATAACCTCAAACCTTACCCCTCACCCTCTCCCTACAGGGGAGAGGGTCATATTCAGAGATAATCCCCATGAAACTGACCTTCCTGTGCGTACTCCTCACCTGCGCCCTGCAAACCGCCTTTGCCGCCGCCATCCCCGTGCGCGTCGCCACCGTGGAGCAGACCGCCCACGCCGCCGAGCGCCAGATCCCGGGCCGCGTCGAAGCCATACACACCGTTGAACTGCGGGCGCGCACGGAGGGCGTGATCGCCCGGGTGCACTTCCGCGACGGGCAGTATGTGAAAAAGGGAGACCTGCTGTTTGAGCTGGACAACGCCGAGCCGCGGGCCGCCCTGCGCCTGGCGCAGGCCGAAGTCAGGAGCGCAGAAGCCACCCTGCGTCAGGCGCAGCAGCAGCTCTCCCGCTTTGAGAGCCTAGGCAGTAACAACGCCATCAGTCGTCACGACGTGGATAACGCCCGCATGCAGCGCGACGTCGCCCGCGCCGCGCTTGAGCAGGCGAAAGCCCGGCTCGAAACCCGTAGCGTCACCCTGGCGTACACCCGCATTACCGCGCCCATTGATGGCCGCGTGGGACACAGCAACTTCCACATGGGCAGCCTCGTGAACCCGGCCAGCGGCGTGCTGGTGGAGGTGGTGCAGCTCGACCCGATCCGCATTGCCTTTGCGCTGGAGGAGGGAGCCTTCGCCACTAAAGCCGGGCAGCATTCGGACATTCGCGCCATGAAGCAGGCCTGGCAGGTGCTGATAGACAGCAACGGTCAGCGCATCAGCGGGGAACTGACGTCCGTGGATAACCGCATCGACCCGCGCACCGCCAGCGTGATGCTGCGCGCCGAGTTTGCCAACCCGCGCCATCAGCTATTGCCCGGCGGCAACGTAAACCTGTATCTGCGCCCGGCAAGCGTTCAGCCAGTGCTGACCCTGCCCGCCGCGGCGGTGCAGCAAAACGGTAACGGATACTTCGCCTGGGTGGTTAACGCCGACGGTAAAGCCGAACAACGCCCGCTGACCCTTGCCGGGCAGATCGGCCAGCAGTTTCAGATTGCCTCCGGCATCGAGTCCGGTGAGCGAGCGATTACTGACGGCGCGCAGCGCGTGCAGCAAGGCGCTGCCGTTCAGATACTCAATTAAGGAGCCACCATGCTGACGTTTTTCATCAAACGCCCGCGCTTCGCAATGGTGATCGCGCTGGTCATCACCCTGCTGGGGGCTATCGCGCTGAGGATGATTCCGGTGGAGCAGTATCCGCAGATCACGCCCCCGGTCGTGAATGTGTCAGCGTCATGGCCCGGTGCCAGCGCGGCTGACGTGGCGGAAGCCATCGCCACGCCGCTGGAGACCCAGCTGAACGGCGTGGATCATATGCTCTATATGGAATCCACCAGCTCGGACGAAGGCAGCTACAGCCTGAACATCACCTTTGCCGCAGGAACGGACCCCGATTTAGCCGCCATCGACGTGCAAAACCGCGTCGCGCAGGCCGTGGCGCAGCTGCCCGCCGAGGCGCAGCAAAACGGCGTGCAGGTGCGCAAGCGCGCCACTAACCTGATGATGGGGGTAAGCCTTTACTCACCGAACAACACCCACACGCCGCTGTTCGTCAGCAACTACGCCAGCACCCAGGTGCGCGAGGCGCTGTCCCGCCTGCCGGGCGTTGGGCAGGTGCAGATGTTTGGCGCGCGGGACTACAGCATGCGCATCTGGCTGCGTCCGGACCGCATGAACGCCCTGAACGTCACCACCGACGACGTGGCCCAGGCGCTGCGGGAGCAGAACGTGCAGGGGGCGGCAGGCCAGGTCGGCACGCCACCGGTGTTTAACGGCCAGCAGCAGACCCTGACCATTAACGGGCTGGGGCGCTTAAATCAGGCTGAAGATTTCGCCGGGATCATTATCCGCGCGGGGGAGATGGGCCAGCTGGTGCGCCTGAAGGATGTCGCCACCATTGAACTCGGCTCCCGCAGCTACAGCTCCGGCGCACAGCTGAACGGGCATGACTCCGCCTACCTCGGCATCTACCCCACGCCGTCCGCCAACGCCCTGCGCGTGGCTGACGCGGTGCGCGCCGAGCTGGAACGTTTGTCCGCACGCTTCCCGGGCGATCTGACGTACGAAGTGAAATTCGACACTACCTCCTTTGTTGCGGCCACCATCAAGGAGATTGGCGTTTCGCTGGCGCTGACCCTGCTGGCGGTGGTGGTAGTGGTTTCCCTGTTTTTGCAAAGCTGGCGCGCGACGCTGATTGTCGCGCTCGCCATTCCGGTGTCGCTGGTGGGCACCTTTGCGGTGCTCTATACGCTGGGTTATTCCGCCAACACCCTCAGCCTGTTCGCCATTATTCTGGCGCTGACCATGGTGGTGGATGACGCCATTGTGGTGGTGGAGAGCGTCGAAACGCTGATGGCGGAAGGGCAGAGCCGCACGGCGGCCACCGCCCAGGCGCTGCGGCAGATTGCCGGGCCGGTGATTGCCACCACCCTGGTGCTGCTGGCGGTGTTTGTGCCGGTAGCGCTGCTGCCGGGAATTGTCGGCGAGCTGTATCGCCAGTTTGCGGTCACGCTCTCCACCGCAGTGACGCTCTCAAGCCTGGTGGCGCTGACCCTGACGCCCGCGCTCTGTGCGATGCTGCTGCGCCCGCGTCCTGCGCGCCCGGCGGCAGTCTATCGCACCTTCAACCGCGGGCTGGACGCCACGCGCAATCTTTACACCCGCATCGTGAACGTTTTAAACCTGCGCCCGTGGCTGGCGCTGCTGGCGACCGCAGGCGCGGCGGCTGTCGTCGCGTTCAGCTTTATGTCGATGCCAAAAGGCTTCCTGCCCCAGGAAGATCAGGGCTACTTCTTCGCCAGCGTCCAGCTGCCGGAGTCGGCCTCGCTGGAACGGACCGAAGCGGTGATGGCGACGGCGCGGGCGCTGATCGCCAAAAATCCGGCGGTGGAGGACGTGATTCAGGTCTCCGGGTTCAA
The DNA here is from genome assembly GCF_006874705.1 of Leclercia adecarboxylata. NCBI lineage: Bacteria > Pseudomonadati > Pseudomonadota > Gammaproteobacteria > Enterobacterales > Enterobacteriaceae > Leclercia > Leclercia adecarboxylata. Next base: position 3,030,301 of record NZ_CP035382.1, read on the forward strand.
CATTCTCAACGGCACCAGCGCCTCCAACGGCGGCTTTATCTCCGTGATGCTGAGGGACTGGAGCGAGCGGCCACCGCTGGATGCGGTGATGGGCACATTGCAGCACCAATTGCTGGCCCTGCCGGAAGCGACCATCATGACCTTCGCGCCCCCGACGCTGCCGGGGCTGGGCAACGCCTCCGGCTTCGACCTGCGCATTCAGGCCCAGACGGGGCAGAGCCCGGCGGAGCTGGAACGCGTCACCCGGGAGGTGCTGGCGAAAGCCAACCAGCACCCGCAGCTGAGCCGGGTGTTCACCACCTGGAGCAGCAACGTGCCCCAGCTGACCCTAACCGTTGACCGCGAGCGGGCCGCACGCCTCGACGTGCCGGTGTCGCGCATCTTCAGCAGCCTGCAAACCGCTTTTGGCGGCACCCGCGCCGGGGATTTCAGCGTCAACAACCGCGTCTACCAGGTGGTGATGCAAAACGAGATGCAGTGGCGCGAGCGCGCGGAGCAAATCAGCGAGCTGTTCGTGCGCAGCAATAACGGCGAGCGGGTACGCCTGAGCAACCTCGTCACCATCACCCCGACCGTCGGCGCGCCGTTCCTGCAGCAGTACAACCAGTTCCCGTCGGTGTCGGTAAGCGGCTCGGCGGCGCAAGGGGGGAGCAGCAGTACCGCAATGGCGGTGATGGGGCAGCTTCTGGCAGAGAATCTGCCCGCCGGATACGACTACGCCTGGAGCGGCATGTCGTATCAGGAGCAGCAGACCGGCAACCAGGCGATCTGGATCGTGCTGGCGGCGGTGGTCATGGCGTGGCTGTTCCTCGTCGCCCAGTACGAAAGCTGGACGCTGCCGGCGAGCGTGATGCTCTCGGTGCTGTTTGCCCTCGGCGGGGCGCTGGTGTGGCTGTGGATAGCGGGGTACGCCAACGACGTTTACGTGCAGATTGGGTTGGTGCTGCTGATCGCCCTTGCCGCCAAGAACGCCATCCTGATCGTCGAGTTTGCCCGCGCGCGGCGCATGGAGGGAGTGGCCATTGTCGATGCTGCCCGCGAGGGGGCGTCCCGCCGCTTCCGGGCAGTGATGATGACCGCCGTGTCGTTCATTATCGGGGTCCTGCCGATGATGCTGGCGACCGGAGCCGGTGCCCAGAGCCGCCGTATCATCGGCACCACGGTGTTCAGCGGCATGCTGGTGGCCACCGTGGTGGGGATTGTCTTTATCCCGGCGCTGTTTGTGCTGTTCCAGCGCCTGCGCGAGTGGGGGCACCGGCTTACGGATTAGTCGCCCACAGCTCGGCATGTTTTTGCACTAAGGAGATGAGCGAGCCACCGTCTGCGATAAAGTCCCGCATGCGCTGCGCCTCGCTCTTGCCCTGCTTCAGCATCAGGCCAATCTCCTGAATCGCGCTCGTCGCGCCCAGCTTCTCCGCAGACGGCGCCACGCGCTCCAGCAGCCAGGCGAGATCCTCCGCAATGGTTTTCTGCTCTCCGGTATGCACGTCCGTCAGGATCCCCGCTAACCCGTAGCGACAGGCCTGAAAACGGTTAAAGCGGTACAGCAGAAAATCCGCTTCCTGATGCTTATAAGGCCGCGTGGTCAGCAGCCAGTGCGAGGTGGCCTGAATCAGCCCGGCGATATTGATGGCATGGGCGAGGGTGAGCGGCGTATCCATCACCCGCACCTCCACGGTGCCAAAATGCGGGCTGGGGCGAATGTCCCAGTGCAGATCTTTGATGCTGTCGATCATGCTGGTGTGGCTCAGGCGACGAAACAGACCCTCGAACTCCTGCCAGCTGTTAACCCACGGCATCAGGCCGTTATCCGGGAACCCCGAGAAGATATTGAGGCGCGATGAAGCAAACTTCGTGTCGGTGCCCTGCATGTAGGGCGAGGTTGCCGCCAGGGCGATAAAGTGCGGCACGAAGCGCGACAGGCCGTGCAGCAGGTAAATGGCGTCATCGCCGGTGCGACACCCCACGTGGACGTGCTGGCCGAATACCGTGGCCTGCAAAATCAGATAGCCAAAGCGCTCCAGCGTGGCGTTATAACGCTCGTCCTCGCACACCTCCTGACGCTGCCATTTCTGAAACGGATGCGTGCCGCCGCCGCAGATCCGGATATGGTGCTCCGCCGCGGCGCGCAGGATGCTCTGCTGCATGGCGGAGAACTGCGCCGCCGCCTGGTCGATGTTGTGGCACACGCCGGTGGCGATCTCGAGCATGCTTTCGGTGATGTCATGCTTCACCTCTCCGGCTTTGATGTCGTTTTTCACGGCGTCGATCAGGGCGGAGGAGTCCTGGCTAAGATCGTAGCCCGGCGGGTTAACCACCTGCAGCTCCAGTTCGATGCCCAGGGTATAGGGTTCAGAGGAATGAAAGTCGGGTAAAGGCATAGCGCACTCCGTTGTCTGTGATGAGTTGAGTATAGACAACGGGGGGATCTCGCTCCGGGCAGGTGAAGGCATTGGCTGCGGGTGAGCGCTGTCATTAAAAAATAGAAAAGCCTAAACTTGGACAAAATACATTGGTTGTGTAAGTTTTAACTATGCCGCAACCACGATGTTGTTCAAATACAGGGTAGGATTTATGAGCGCACTGCCATCCGTCATCGACAGATTTGTAGATTACTACGCCGATCTGGATAACCAGCCCCCCTCGGCGCTTGTCGCGCTCTATGATGCTAACGCCATACTTTTCGATCCTTTTGGCGAGCACAAAGGACTGTTTTCGATCCAGCGCTATTTCATGCACCTGCTGGCTAACGTCGACTCATGCCGTTTCACCCTCGATCCCCCTCTGTATGACGCCCGGCGTTTTGTCGTGACATGGACCATGCACTGGTCACATCCGCGGATGGCCGGAGGCGGAACGCTCTCTTTGCCGGGGTGCTCATTCGTGGAAATTGAGGACGATATGATCGTTCGCCAGCGCGATTACTACGATGCCGGAGAGATGATTTATGAACATCTTCCTCTGCTGGGCTGGGCCGTACGCGGCGTGAAGAAGAGGGTACGCAGCGGGTGATACCGCCTGATGGACGGGCTTTTTTCTTCATCCTCTCGAACACTGGCAGCCGAAAGTCATCGCTCAGATGAATGATTACCAGTTTAAAATCGTCAAAATTTCCGGTGATTTTATCTGGCACGCCCACCCGGAGACCGATGAAGCCTTTATTGTTATCGAGGGCGTTTTACGGATCGATTTTCGCGACGGGCATATCCTCATTCATCCGGGAGAGATGTACGTGATTCCCAAAGGCGTTGAGCATAAAACCTCTGCGGAAGAGACGGTGAAAATGATGATGATCGAGCCTTGCGGCGTCCTGAGTACCGGACACGAAGGCGGAGCGCGCACCGCTGAAAACGATGTCTGGATCTAAGGTTATCCGGCAGGGATGCCAGAAAAAAACGCGGGAGAATGCTATTATCAGGCAGCATCTGACATCCTGAGGAACACTTATGAGCAACGACGTACCGATTAAATATTATGACATCGTGGATGAGTACACGACGGAAGCCGCCACCCCGGTAAGCGAAGCCGAACGCGATCCGCTGGCGCTCTATTTCCAGCTGCTGATCACCCGCTTGATGAATAACGAAGAGATCAGCGAAGAGGCGCAGACCGAGATGGCGGTGGAAGCGGGTATCAACGCGCAGCGTATCGATGATATTGCCAATTTCCTCAATCAGTGGGGCAATGAGTAGTTCCTGCGTGAAAGACGTAGTCTGCGCAGGCGTTGTGCTTTACACTGCGCGCGGCAAAAATTGAGTTGATAAACGATTAATTGGGCGGTAACGGCGATGGCGATGAACGGAACAATCACAACCTGGTTTGAAGATAAGGGGTTTGGATTTATCAAAGATGAAAACGGCGACAACCGCTATTTTCATGTGATTAAGGTCGCCAACCCTGATCTGATTAAGAAAGATGCCGCGGTGACGTTTGAACCCACCACCAACAACAAAGGGTTGTCGGCGTTTGCGGTTAAAGTGATACCGGAAAGCAAATACATCTTCATTGATGGCGAGCGTCATAAGATCACCTCCATCAAGTCTTACCTGGTGTACAGCGAAGAAGAGTCTGCCGACACCAAACTGGATAAAGAGGTGCTGTCGGTGAAGAGCCTGATGGGAAATATCGCCCCAAAATCAGCCGCGAAAACAGGCGAGATGCGCACGTTGAAAAAACTGGCGATCACCACCTTCCAGGGCAAAACGTTTATTTTCTCCGAAGATGAAATCGACATTGATGCTACGGTAAAACAGCTTAAGAACCTGATGTAATCTGCACTGCCGGGGGGCGGCTACGCCTTACCCGGCCGATATGGTAGGCCCGTGCAAGCGCAGCGCCGCCGGGCACTACCCCTGGTTCATCCGATGTTCACCTGCGTTTAAGGCCTCACGGTCAAAAAAACGCTGGATCACACCTCCCGCCATAAACGCCGCCCGATCCGACATATGGGCAATCACATCCGCATCATGGCTCACCAGCAGGTAGGTCATTCCGTGCTGCTGTTTCAGGCGATTCAGCAGGTTGAGAATTTCGGCCTGCACCGACATATCCAGCGCCGAGGTGGGCTCATCAAGCAGCAGAAGCTGCGGGCGTAACAGCAGCGCCCGGGCAATTGCCACACGCTGACGCTGCCCGCCGGAGAGCTGGTGGGGATAGCGCTTGCCCGCATCGGCAGCCAGCCCCACCTGCTGCAGCGCCTCCGCCACCTTTTCCGCTATCTGCGTTTCACCGTGGATCCGTAACGGCTCCGCCAGGGTGCGCGAGATGGTGTGATTGGGGTGCAGCGAAGCCCAGGGATCCTGAAACACCATCTGTACGTTGCGGCGCAGCGAGCCGGTAAAACGTACCCCGGGCTGGAGTTTGTCGCCCAGCACCTGAATATTGCCGTGCCACTGGCGCTGTAGCCCGGCCAGCACCCGCAGAATGGTCGATTTCCCGCAGCCCGATTCACCGATCAGGCTGAAGGTTTCACCTTGCTCAATCGTAAAGCTGGCGGCAGAAACCGCCGTTTTTTCCCCGAAGGTCACCTGTAGCTGTTCTACGTTAACGAGTGCCATGAGTCACCTCCTTCCAGGGCTGAGTGCGGTCGAGCGTCGGCAGCATCTGCCCGAACGTGTTGGCAGCAGGGCGGCAGGTCCACAGCGTTTGCGTATAAGGATGGGTGGCCTGAGGCAGCTGGCTCGCTGCCATCTCATCCACCTTTTCGCCCTGATACATCACCAGCACGCGATCGCAATGCTCCGCCACCAGCGGCAAATCGTGGCTAATCAGCAGCATCGCCATCTGGCGTTGCGCGCACTGCTCCACCAGCAGCTCGAGGATCTGGTTACGCAGGCGGGCATCGAGCGCGGAGGTGGGTTCATCGGCAATCAGCACCCGCGGGTTGTTGATGAGCGCAATGGCAATCATCACCCGCTGGCCCATGCCGCCGGAGAGTTCCCCCGGATAGCGGCTGAGCACCGCGTCGGTCAGACCCACGGCGTGGATCATCTCGTGGATGCGCTCCAGCCGTTCCCGTCGCGACAGTTTCTGGTGCAGGGTTAAGGCCTCATCCAGCTGCGCCAGCACATTTTTTACCGGGTTAAGGGCGTAGCGCGGATCCTGAAGCACCATCGCAATCTCGTTACCGCGAAGTTGTCGCCAGCCGCGCGGCGACAGGTTAGTGAGATCGTGCCCCAGCACATTGAGCCGCTGTGCGCTGACCCGGCCTGGCTTGCGCACCAGCCCCATCAGTGCCCGGGCGGTCATCGACTTGCCCGAGCCGGATTCCCCGACCAGCGCCAGCCGCTCATTGCCCAGGGTAAAGCTGACGTTGTTAACCACCCGCGCGGCGGGATAATCAATCGTCAGGGAATCGACAATAATGCGGGGTTCAGTCATGTTGTGGCTCCAGCACGTCGCGCAGGCCGTCGCCCAGCAGGTTAAAGGCCAGGCTGGCAATCAGGATCGCTCCGCCCGGAATAGCGGCAATCCACCACTGATCGAAAATGACCTGCATCCCGTCGGCAATCATCGCCCCCCATTCCGCCATCGGGGGACGTGCGCCGAGGCCGAGGAAGCCCAGCCCGGCCGCCGCCAGGATAATCCCGGCCAGATCGAGCGCCAGGCGCACGATGGCCGAGGGCAGACACAGCGGCAGAAGATGCCCTAGCAGCAGGCGAAAACCGCGAATGCCCATCATTTCGGCCGCCGCCAGATAGTCGCTGTGGCGCAGACGCTGGATCTCGCTGCGCGCCTGCCGGGCGTAGGCCGGCCAGGTGGTTAACGCCAGCGCCAGCGCGCCGTTGACCAGCCCCGGACCGAGCATGGCGACAAAGGCAAAGGCGAGGATCAGCCGCGGCATCGACATCACCACGTCGGTAAAGCGCATTAACACCCGCTCCAGCCAGCCGCCGTAGTAGCCGGATAAAATTCCTACCAGCAGCCCGGCGGGCAGGGTGATAACGGTGACCAGCGCCACCAGTCCCAGCGCCGGACGGCTGCCATAAATTAAGCGTGAGAGCAGGTCGCGGCCGTAGCTGTCGGTGCCGAGCCAGTGCTGGGCATTGGGGGCCTGCAGTCGTGCAGCGGCGTCCTGCCAGTTCGGATCGACCGGGGCCAGCCACGGGGCGAACAGCGCCACCAGCAGCAGCAGGGTAATGATGACCAGCCCGCAGAATGCCGCCGGCGAGCGGCGCAGACGTCGTAAAAACAGATAAAACGGCATCAGCGCACCCTTGGGTCAGTGAACCGCACCAGCAGGTCGGTCAGATTATTGATCAGCACGAAACAGACGCCGATCAGCAGCGTTCCGCCCATGATGGCGGTGGTATCCCCGGCGAACAGGGCGGTGGTGAGGTAGCGACCAATTCCCGGCCACGAGAAGACGGTCTCGGTTAACACCGCGCCCTCCAGCATGCTGGTGTAGGCCAGCGCAATCACGGTGAGCAGTGTGCTGCGAATATTGGGCAGCACGTGGCGCAGCAGAATGGTCATCTCACCCGCCCCTTTGGCTCGTGCCAGCAGGATGTACTCTTTGTTCATCTCGCTCAGGCACGCGGAGCGCGTCAGGCGGGTGATGCTCGCCAGCGAATAGTAGGCCAGCAGCAGCACCGGCAAAACCAGATGGCTGACGGCGTTTTTAAAGGCCGCCATGTCGCCGGAAAGCCAGGTGTCGATCAGCGCAAATCCGCTGCGCGGCTCAACGGTATATTGCCAGATATCGTCCAGCCTGCCGGGCCCGGCGCTCCACTGCAGCTTCGCGTAGAACAGCGCCAGCATCAGTAGCCCGAGCCAGAAAATGGGCACCGAGTTGCCTAGCAGGGTGAGGGTGCGGATAACCAGGTCGAGCGGCGAACCGACATAACGGGCGCACAGCACCCCGGCCATCACCCCCAGCAGGGAACCGAGGATCAGCGCCAGGGTGGCCAGCTCCAGGGTGGCCGGGAAGGCGTGCAGCAGATCCTGCAGCACCGGCTGCCCGGTGGCACTGGCGGTGCCGAGGTCGCCCTGCACCAGATTAACCAGATAGTGCCAGAACTGCACCGGCAGCGGCCGATCCAGCCCGAGCTGGTGGCGAACCTGATCGTAGGTGGACTGGCTGGCATGATCGCCGACGATCTGCAAAACGCGATCGACCGGCGAGAGCGCAGAGAGCGCAAAGGTCACGAGCAAAAGCCCGAGCAGCGTGAGGAACAGGGTCAGCAGGCCCTGGAGCACGCGGGTGGAAAGATGTGGCATGGGAGATCTCTTCATGCCGGGTGGCGGCTTCGCCTTACCCGGCCTACAAAATATCATCGTGCGTGGAGAGGTTTTGTAGGCCCGTGCAAGCGCAGCGCCGCCGGGCGATGATCGCATGTACGTGGCCGACATACTGGGCTATTTCGTGACCTTATCGTACCAGACCATATCCGCATTGAGCCCCTGCTGATAACCCTTCACGTTATCACGCACCACAATCTGGGTTTTGCCCTGATCGACAAACACGTACGGCGAGGTCTGCTGCAGCTGCTCCTGCATCTGCTTATACAGGTCGAGGCGTTTGGCCGGATCCGGCTCGGCCACTGCCGCCAGCGTGGCTTTGTTGAGTTCCGGGATCTGCCAGCCGTTAAGCCCGGCCACGGTGCTGGATTTGCCGTCATTCCACGCGAAGGCGCTGGCGTTGGAGTGGGCGTCGAAGTAATCCGGGATCCACAGACGGATAGCGGCCTGGTGCTGTTTGGCCCGCACGCGGGCATACACCTGGCTACCGGCCGCTGGCAGGAGCTCGATCTTCACGCCACCCTGGGCAAAGCTCGCCTGCATCGACTGGGCGATAGTGATAAACGGTGGTTTGTTCTCCACATCGAGGGTGAAGTGCGCGTCTTTGATACCCGCTTTCGCCAGAATCTCTTTCGCTTTGGCCGGATCAAATTTGAACGGGTTATTCTCCAGAGCGCCTGGCAGGCCTACCGGCAGGAAGCTCTGGTGGACAAAGTACTGGCCTTTCAGCAGATCTTTGGTGATGCCTTCATAATCCACCAGCCAGCGTGACGCTTCCCAGAAGGCCGGGTTATTCAGCAGGGGGTTGGCGCTGTTGCCAGCGTTAAACACCAGGTAGTTCTGCTCCGCAGAGGGGATGCTCAGCACGGTGACGCCCGGTTTGCCGGTGAGGGCACCCACCTGGTCAGCACCGAGATCGCGGGCGACATCGGCGTCACCCTGCTCGATCAGCAGGCGACGGGAGGCCGGATCCGGCACGTTTTTGATAATAATATTTTTCAGCTTCGGCGCGCCGCCCGGCGCACTGGCGTTGGCTTCCAGCACGATGGCCTGATGCGGCTGGTAGACGCGCATTTTATACGCGCCGCTGCCTGCAGAGTGCATCTTCAGCCAGGCGTTGCCAAAGTCATCGCCTTTGACATTGGCGGTGACCAGCTTTTCATCCACGATGGAGGCAATCGGCGTGGAGAGGATATTCAGCGCAACGGCCGGACTCACGTCTGCCGTCCAGTGCAGCTGCAGCGTGTGATCATCCACCTTTTTCAGCTGGCTGGCGATGTTGCCCGGCTCCCAGCCCAGCATGTTAAGAATAAAGGCCGGGGACTTGTTCAGGGTGATGGCGCGGGTATACGAGAAGATGACATCTTCCGCACGCAGCGGGTTGCCGGAGGCAAATTTCGCGTCCGGCTTCAGCTTGATGGTCAGGGTTTTTGCTGCCGCATCCGCCTCCCAGCTTTCGGCCAGGATCGGGGTGATTTTTTCCGGGTTATCGCGGTCAGGCTGCACCAGGCGCTGATACAGGCTGGGCACGGTCTGGATACTGGAGAGCTCGTTGGCTTCGGCCGGATCGAGGCTCACAATGTCATCCAGACCCTGAGCGACAACCAGCGTATCAGGTGGCGTAGCGGCATGGGCGGTTGCTGTCAGCGCAGCCAGCACCAGTAACGGCAGTAGTTTTTTGGTCATAACGATCCCTGAACGTCTTGTTTTTGATTGTTTTATAGACCGTTACGTTAGGGGGGCGGACAGAAATTAGGAAAGTCTTAATTCTGCTTAGCTTATTCCCGTAGCGCATAATGAATTATTTATAGTTATTAGCGGGGCCAGCGGTACCGTTATGCAGGCAATCCTGTATTGTGAAATAACAATCTATTAACAAACAAAAGGGGGAGAGCGTGCCGGAAATCAATATCTGGGGGCAGACCGTTAACGATCCTGTTCCCGGCTGGCAGGGGGCCAGCGTGTTGGAGCGTGGGGTACTGGAAGGGCGTTTTTGCCGTCTTGAACCGCTGGATGCGGTAGAGCATGCGGTGGATCTGTTCGAGGCGTACGCGCTGGGCGACGACAGCGACTGGACCTGGCTTGCCAGCAATCAACCTGCCAGCGTAGAAGCTACCGTCGACTGGTTGCAGGTCAAGGTGCAGGATGAGGGACTGGTGCCTTTTGCGGTGATCGATCGCCGCAGCGAGCGCGCCGTTGGGCTGGTCTGTTACATGGCAATTGAACAGCAGCTGGGCTCGGTGGAGATTGGTCATGTCACCTGGTCGCGGAAAATGAAAAACAGCCCGCTCGGCACTGAAGCCGTCTGGCTGCTGCTGAAGTATGGCTTTGAACGGGGCTACCGTCGACTGGAGTGGAAGTGCGATTCGATGAACATTGCTTCGCGTCGGGCCGCCGAGCGGCTGGGCTTTGTCTGGGAAGGGCGGCTGCGGCAGAAACTGGTACGTAAAGGCCGCAACCGCGACAGCGATATGTTATCCATCATTGACAGCGAATGGCCGGAGCGGGACGCGGCCATTCGCGGCTGGCTGGCTGCGGATAATTTTGATGCGGAGGGACGACAAATCAGACGCCTAGAGACGTTTCATGTGCGCCCGGAAACCGCCTGATTTCCCGGCAATCTGAACGTATTCCGAAAAGGTTATTTTACTGGTTAAATATACAGTTAAAAGGCGATTTTTTAGACGATACGGGAGTAATATAGCGGCGGGTGCCTGATGCTTTCTGAGCTCAGGCAGGCGTGGTGGGCCAGAAAGCAAAAGCCCCGGAGATGTTTCCATCAACCGGGGCTACCACTCCAAACCCAAACAATTTGGATGGTAGCCTCTTCTTAGCAAGGAGGCAATGACATGCTTAACAAGTACGCCTTTGCGGCGATCCTGGTACTGGGTTTAACTGTGCTGGGCGTCACGTTTCTGGTTCACGAGCAGTTATGCGAGCTGAGCTTTAAGGAGCGTGATGTGGAAGTGAAAGCTGTTCTCGCTTACGAAACGAAGAAGTAGCGGTACGCGGGGAGCAATCCCCGCTTATCCGGTTGTCGGTTTGGTTCGGGCACCCGTTTTTTTGCCCCGTCTGGTGATGAGCCGGACGGGGCATTTTTATTTATGGTAGCGGCATCCTAAACGTATTCTGAAAACGTCATTTTACTGGTTAAATACACAGTTTAATGGCGCTTTTTTCAGCGATACGAGAGTAATATTGCGGCGGGTGCCTGATGCTTTCTGAGCTCAGGCAGGTGTGGTGAGTCAGAAAGCAAAAGCCCCGGAGATGTTTCCATCAACCGGGGCTACCACTCCAAACCTAGACAATTTGGATGGTAGCCTCTTCTTAGCAAGGAGGCAATGACATGCTTAACAAGTACGCCTTTGCGGCGATCCTGGTCCTGAGTTTAACGGTGCTGGGCGTCACGTTTCTGGTTCACGAGCAGCTATGCGAAGTGAGCTTTAAGGAGCGCGATATGGAAGTGAAAGCTGTTCTCGCTTACGAAACGAAGAAGTAGCGGTATGCGGGGAGCAATCCCCGCTTATCCGGTTGTCGGTTTGGTACAGGCACCCGTTTTTTTGCCCCGTCTGGTGATGAGCCGGACGGGGCATTTTTACGTTCTTACTCGTTCAACGGTCTCCTGCCAGGCTTGCCAGCGGCTCTGCAACCGGGCGTGACGCGCCATGTCGGGTGTAAAAGTGACATGTTCCGGCAGATACTGGCGCAGCTGCGCGGTGGTCAGGTTAAACAGCGCCTTACGGGCCAGCAGGGCGGCCCCCATCGCGGAGAGCTCCGGCACGTCGCTGCGCATCACCGGACAGCCGAGCAGGTCCGCCTGATACTGCATCAGCCAGTCGTTTTTCGTCGGCCCGCCGTCAACCATCAATCCGTTGAGGGTAAAGCCCGGATGGACCCGCATCGCCTCAACGACGTCGGCAATCTGATAGGCGATCGATTCCAGGGCCGCGCGGATCAGGTGCGCCCGCTTCACGCCCCGGCTCAGGCCGTGGATCATGCCGCGTGCGTTTTCATCCCACCAGGGGGCGCCAAGACCGGTCAGCGCTGGAACAAAATAGACGCCGAGGGTGGAGTCCACCGAGCGGGGCAGGGTGTTCAGCTCATGGGCCAGCTCCGCCTGCGACAGCTCACTTAAGCCGGTGCTGTCCGCCATCCATGCCACCGCATCGCCGGTGTGCGGAATATTGCCCTCAAGGCCGTAGACCAGGGTGTCGCCATCATGCCACGCCACGGTGGTGGCCAGCGCGCTAACGTCGCAGCGGGCGGAGGAGACCGGTGCCATCACCGACGAACCGGTGCCGTAGGTCGCCTTCACGCAGCCTTCGGCACCCAGACCATGGGCAAAGAGCGCAGCGTGGGAGTCGCCAATCATCGCCATCACCGGCAGTCCGTCAGGGATCGACGGACAGCCGCAAGTGTAACCAAACAGTCCGCTGGAGGGCTTGATATCCGGTAGCGCCGCGCGCGGGATGCCAAACAGCGCCAGCATCTGCGGATCCCAGTCGGCGGTATGCAGGTTCATCAGCTGGGTGCGGGCGGCGTTGGCGTGGTCGCAGCTGAACGACAGGCCCTGGGTCAACTGCCACAGCAGCCAGCTGTCAACGGTGCCGAGGCAGATCTCCCCCCGGGCGGCGCGCTGCGTGCCGTCGGGGGTATTATCCAGCAGCCAGCGCATTTTAGAGGCCGAGAACAGCGGGGCGATGGGCAGGCCCGTTGCCGCCTTGATCTGCGGCCCGTAGCCATTTTCCCGTAGCTGATGGCAAAAGGACGCGGTGCGGGAACACTGCCAGCTGAGCGCCGGAGCAATGGGCTTGCCGGTTGCCCGATACCAGCCCACGACGGTTTCACGCTGATTGCTGATCGCCAGCGCGGCAACTCTCTCCGCCCCAACGGTGGCAATCGCCCGGGCCACCACCTCGAGGGAGGCCTCGACCAGCAGTTCAGCAGACTGCTCCACCCAGCCTTCGTGCGGGGTCTGGATCGCCAGCGCCCGGGAGAAGCTCGCTACCACATGACCGCTTGCGTCCAGCGCCACCGCTTTGGCGTTGGTGGTACCCTCGTCGAGGGCAATAATAATGTCCTTGCTCACCGACATTGCGGCCTCCTGCCCTTAACGATGGAGATAAGTTGAAACGCCGAGGTAACGGGTGAAGGCTTCATGCAGGATCTCCGCGCTGGCAGAGTGGTTCATCGCCACGTGATGCTCAAAACCGTTGCGGCAGATCCAGTTCAGCAGGTTCTCCAGATGCGGGACCTGGATCACCGCCCGGCAGCCCACCGTATCCAGCGGATCGTCCACCGACTGGCCCTGGCCCACGTAGGCTTTGATTTCTCCGGTCAGATCGTCGGTGCTCAGGCGGAAGTAGGTCAGCGGGCCGCTTTTCAGACGACCGTGGACCGCGCCGCAGGTGTTCTCTTTCCCGACCGTGGTACCGATGATGTCGGCGGTGCCCATGTGCGGGGATTCGAGGCTGGAGGCGGCGAAGTTACCGCAGTGGAACAGGACACATTTGTCGCGATCGTCGCCGAAGTTGTTGTTCCAGTCGGCAATGGAGGCCGGATTCATATTGCTGCTGGCCAGGGCATACATGGAGAGGGCCCCCATCACGTCCACCTCGCAGGCGCTAGGCATCAGCTGGCCGGACATCACGCTCATGATCGAGCAGACGTTAATACCGAGGTTCTCCTGCAGGGAGGTCCAGCACTGGATGGCGGTGGTGTCGATGTCGTTGGCCACCACCCACTCGCTGATCACCACAAACAGCTTGGCCATAGTCACCAGCTTGTCGGCCGGAATGCGGCTGGCGTCGGCGTTGTCGATCAGAATCCGGCGTTTTTCATCCACGCGGATATCGTCATCGCGCAGGGTTTTAATGCGGGTAAAGACTTCGGACAGATCGAGAGTTTCCACGGCAATGCCCAGTCTTTCCAGCAATTTCTCGCTGTAGCGCACGGTGTTAAAGCCCGCCGGACGGGCACCAATAGCCCCCACGCGCACTCCCCGCATGCTGCTCACCACGCGGCACACCTGCTCGAAGCGCTTCAGATCCTGTTCAAACACCTCGCCGGTGAGGGCGCAGACGTGCTGGGAGGTGAGGGTAAAGGGAATGCCGTACTGACGCAGGTTGTTGCACAGGGAGATCTTGCCGCAGAAGCTGTCGCGGCGGGTCGCCAGCCCCATTTTATCGAGGTTATCTTCCTCGGCCTGCACCAGCACCGGCACGTTCAGGCCAGAAAGACGCAGGGTTTCTGCCACCGCTTTTTCATCGCCAAAGTTCGGCAGCAGCACCACCACGCCATGAATGCGATCGCGATGGGCGCGAAACAGCTCGGCGCACACTTTGGCATCCTGACGGGTTTCGACGCCGCCGAGTTCGGTCTGGCTCGGATCGAGCATCACGGTGTTGATCCCCAGGCGGCCAAACAGGGCGATCGCCTGCTCGCGTGCTTCTGCCACCAGATAGCTCGGGAAAAACCCACGGTTGCCGATGATCACGCCCATCGTAAGTTGTTGAGGAATTCGGGACATTGCTTCTCTCTCCAGTAAGATGTTGTTGTTATTTTCAGCAAATCTGTCGCGTCAGCATTTCCCGGGCGTGTTTCACCACCCCAGCGACATCAATCTCATGACGTGCCCGCGTTGACGCTCTGTCGGCGGCAATCGCGTATTGTCCATCCGGGATCCCCAGACGTTTCAGCGGCACGGCGCATCCGGCCTCGGCCAGCACTTCCGCTACCAGACTGCCGACGCCGCCGTTGACGTTATGCTCCTCGACGCTCACCACCGCCTTGCAGGGGGCGATTGCCGCCAGCAGCTGTTGGGTATCACAGGGACGAATAGATGGAACGCTGATAACAGTGGCGTCAATACCTTCTTCCGCGAGTTGTGCGGCGGCTTCCACTATTTCATGCACCGTCGATCCCATCGCCACCAGCGCCACGTCGTGGCCGGTGCGCAGGACGTCAATCTTGCCCGGGGCAAAACGGTAGCTTTCATCGTGCAGTTCCGGCAGATTTTTGCCGTCGAGACGGATATAGACCGGGCCCACATGGTCGAGGGCGTAGTCGATGATCTGGCGGCACTCGTTCGGGCTCGACGGGGCGTAAATTTCGATATTGCCGAAGCCGCGCATAATGGCGATATCGTCGATGCTGTGGTGGGTACTGGCGAGCGGGCCGTAGCTGGCGCCGGCGTTCAGGCCGAACAGCTTCACGTTAGTGTTGTTGTAGCAGACGTCGACTTTGATCTGCTCGTTGGCACGTGAAATCAAAAAGGGCGCGGCGTTACAGGTGACGGCGATCTTGCCGCCAATCGCCAGACCGGCAGCGGCGCCCACCAGCGTCTGCTCGGCGATGCCGACGTTAACCAGCCGGCCCGGGAAACGCTGCATAAAGGGGGCGATTTTCGCCGTGGAGGTGGAGTCTGCCACCACCGGCACCAGGTCCACGCCGCGTTCGACGGCGTCAATAAAGGCATTAACCATCACCGTGGCAAGGTGTTCGCTATTACTCATCTTTCAGTTCCTCCAGCGCCAGTTCAACTTCTTCCCCTTTCGGCACGCGGTGGTGCCATTCAGGCCGTCCCTGAATAAATGAAATTCCCGCGCCCTTGGTGGTATGGGCAATCACCACATGCGGCTTGCCGTTGGGCTTCAGTCCTTCCAGCGTGGCGACCACATCCGCCATGTCATTGCCGTTGCAGCCGGTCACTTCCAGGCCGAAGGCTCTCCACTTCTCATCCAGCGGATCGGTGTTGAGGATCTCTTTGGTAGAGCCCGCCAGCTGGAGGTTGTTTTTGTCATTGATAATAAAAAGGTTATCCAGCTGATAATGAGCGGCGACCAGCGCGGCTTCCCAGTTGCTGCCTTCCGCCAGCTCACCGTCGCCGGTCACCACAAACACCCGACGCTTGCTGTTGTTGCGTTTCGCGGCCAGGGCGATCCCCACCGCTACCGGCAGACCATGTCCCAGCGCGCCGGTATTCAGCTCAATGCCAGGGGTTTTGTGTTTCACCGGGTGGCCCGGCAGGTGAGAGTCGGCATGCTGATAGGTGGAGAGCCACTCGACGGGAATAAACCCGGCCTCGGCCAGCACGCAGTAATACCCGCCCACCGCATGGCCTTTTGACTGGATATAGATATCGCGCTCATCGCTGTCCTTCAGCTGCGGGGAGCAGTTCAGAATGCGAAAGTAGAGGGCGGTCAGCAGTTCGACCTGCGAAAGATCGGCGCCGGTATGGCCGCCCGCCGGGCTTTCGGCATTCAGCACAATGATCCGGCGACGAATCGAACGCGCCCGGGTTTCGAGCTCCGCGACGGAGAGCGAAAACGGATTCATAACATACCTCCTGAATTTATAATCTATTGTGAATAATTATTCCAGCCGGGTACGTTTTTTCCCTGTTCTCTCTGTCAGAGCAGGGATTTATGACCGCTTTGAATATATATTCAATGCTGATTTATTATTCATGATAGTAAGATATGCCCTGCTCTGGGGTTTGTCTACGGTTTGCGCAGGCAAATTTCGAAGAAAAGCGAAAAGGATCACATTTGCCCGGCGGATCGCGACGGCGCTTGCTTGTTAAATATTCAGGGATGAATAAAAATAACGACAGTCGATTAAGGGGAACGTTATGTCGAAGCAGGTGCTGAGCCCGGAAGAAGACCCGGTCATCGGCATGGAGCTGGCGCAAATCCGCGCCTGCCCACAGGTGATTGCCCTGGCGGGCTGAGCGGAATAACGCAATCGCGGTGCGCCATACCGCTGCGTAATACTGTTTTTACGCCAGTTGTTTCAGAATGATCCTCGTCGATAGGGGACTAATGGCGAAGAATCAGAAGGACACATTTATCGTTGCAGGGTCGCCGGTCTACATAAGGGCTGTAAAAGGCTATAAAGAAAATGGTTTAGTAAGACCTAAGGCAATTGTAGTAATTTTTATTTTAAAGGGTTACGAAGGCAGACTAATAAAATATGTTGACCTCAGTCATGCCGGATTAATGGCCGTTTAAATACCAATATGAATTGTTTAAATATTAGCTATGCTAACGAAAATAGATAGGTGCTATGTTTAGCGCTTAACGATGTGAAATATGATAAACGAGATCAATGTATTATCTATTTTTATTGAGCACATAAACAATTGTACAATTTTACGCAGTTGATATGATAAATCCTTCTTATTGGAGGGATTAAATGTCGAATGGAATAAATCGCGGAGGTCTGCGGTTATTGACCCTTGGTGAAATTAACCTGGCCCGCACGCTCTACGCTTTTAGTATTCGTTATAACGAAGTATGGATTCACCGCAGCAGCTACCTTCCTTTCAATATGCAGGCGAACAACGTCGCCATGGCGCCAAACGGCGAAATATATTTTCAGGAAGGGGTGTATGAGCCTGATTTTTCACAGCCACACGTCAAAAATGATCGCATAGGCGGTCAGCACATATTTCTGCATGAAATGATGCATGTCTGGCAACACCAGCGCGGGATGATGGTAAGAACGCGTGGCGCATTCTCATGGGCTGTTGATTACAACTATGAGCTCAATAAACCAAATTTGATGGACTACGGCATAGAAAATCAGGCATGTATCGTGAGTGATTACTGGTTGCTCAAAACCTATGGATTCTGTAATCGAAACGACCTGTATCGCCTCAAAAACTATGACTCGTCAGAGCCTACCCTCAAACTTATGGCTCGATATCAGAAAGTGCTTGGGAGTTTCCCGCATTGAAACGCTACTTATCCTTGATTCTGTTATCTGTAACCCTTGTCGGATGTGGTAAAGGTGATCGTGCAGCCCCCTGGCGCTCAATCATCGTTGATAAGGGGCATGTTTGCTTTTCGGTGGATAAAACCGACGTCCTGAGTCGCTATAACATTTCTTCAATGCAGGGCGGAGAATACAAAGAATTTGCCACTAATGAGCACGTTTCTTTCTCCTGGCCAGACTCCTGTTTAAATCTGATGCTTAGGCCGGGTTATACCTATGGCGTGTCGTACACGCTGAATGGTTCAAATTATCGCTACGTGTTCTTTATCGACAATGACTGGAACGTCTCAAGTAATCAATAAGGGAAATAACGATGTCATTACCAGCTTATATGTATCTCTATGATGAAAATGGACAGCTGATCAAAGGCAGTTGTATAGCGCTGGACCGTGAGGGTGCAATTGAAATTATGAACAGCAGTTACGGTGTGTACCAGAACACATGCCGCAACACGGGTAAACTTATGGGCTCGCGCGAACACAACGCTTTTACCCTGCACAAAGAGATTGATAAAACCTCGCCATATTTTGCGGTTGCAGTCTGCCAAAGTAAGCGGCTGCAAAAGGCAGTGATACATTATTACGACATCAACGAGGCTGGCATTGAATACGAGATTTACAGAATTACGCTTACCAGCATTGTGATCATGTCAGTTAATGCTTCTCATGCTTATATCCCGGGCTCTCGCACGCCAGGAATGATGGAGAATATCGCAATTTCCTATTCAGGAATTGAGTGGTTTTATATCGAAGGGAATATCAAGTATGACGATGACTGGAGCCGCCCAGTGGGTTACAACCAGCAGAAAAAGTAGCATGGAGTGCAGCGATAAGGCCGGTTTCCATAATTCCCGCCAGATGGAGATTGCTTTAATCATTGATGATGTACAGGTTATCCAGCGGGTAATGCGCAGCGACCAGCGCGGCTTCCCAGTTACTGCCCTCGGCCAGTTCACCATCCCCGATCACGACAAACACCCGACGTTTGTTATTGCTGCCTTTTGCC
This sequence comes from Leclercia adecarboxylata, assembly GCF_006874705.1. Taxonomy (NCBI): domain Bacteria; kingdom Pseudomonadati; phylum Pseudomonadota; class Gammaproteobacteria; order Enterobacterales; family Enterobacteriaceae; genus Leclercia; species Leclercia adecarboxylata. The sequence continues at coordinate 3,048,823 of NZ_CP035382.1, forward strand.
GCCAGTCGGCCCCTTAGCAGGGAGTGCAGCGCCATAACCGGGGTTTGTCTACGATTTGCGCAGGCAAATTTCGAAGAAAAGAGAAAAGGATCACATTTGCCCGGCGGATCGCGACGGCGCTTGCTTGTTAAATATTCAGGGATGAATAAAAATAACGACAGTCGATTAAGGGGAACGTTATGTCGAAGCAGGATGAACAGCGACTGCTGGTTAAGATCGCCACACTTTACTACAGCGAGAATAAAAAGCAGTCCGAGATTGCCTCGCTGCTGCATCTCTCGCAGTCCTTTGTCTCACGGGCGCTGACCCGCTGCCAGAAAGAGGGGCTGGTCAAAATTACCGTGGTGCAACCGACCAACATTTTTGTCTCGCTGGAAAAGGCGCTGGAAGAGCAGTATGGCATCCGCCAGACCATCGTGGTGGACGTGGGGGAGAACCCGTCCAGCGCCCAGATTAAGCACGCCATCGGCAGCGCGGCGGCGCACTATGTTGAAACCCGCCTGCGCCCGGAAGATCTGGTCGGGATCTCCTCCTGGAGCAGCACCATCCGCTGCATGGTGGATGAGATGCACCCGCAGAATATCCGCGCCGCCGGGGTGATCCAGCTGCTGGGCGGCGTCGGGCCGAACGGCAACGTGCAGGCGACGATCCTCACCCAGCAGCTGGCGGCGCACCTCGGCTGCCCGGCAGGGCTGTTGCCGTCCCAGAGCATTGAGCACTCGGTGGAGGAGCGCGCCCGGCTGGTGAGCAGCCCGGACGTGGCGGCGGTGGTGGGCAAATTCGCCGAAGTGGACGTGGCGATTGTCGGCATCGGCGAACTGGAGCCGTCGCAGCTGCTGAAAAACTCCGGCAACTACTACAACGAAGATATGCTCAAACTGCTGGCCGAGCGCGGGGCGGTAGGGGACATCTGCCTGCACTACTACGATGCGAAAGGCGAGCCGGTGCTGAGCCCGGAAGAAGATCCGGTGATCGGCATGGAGCTGGCGCAGATCCGCGCCTGTCCGCAGGTGATTGCCCTGGCCGGTGGGGAAGAAAAGCGCAACGCCATTCGCGGGGCGCTGGAAGGGAAGTACATCGACGTGTTGATCACCGATTACCCGACGGCGCGGAGTTTGTTGAAAGCGTAGTTTTGCCCGGCGGCGCTTCGCTTGCACGGGCCTACAAAACTGCCGTTGACCTTGTAGGCCGGGTAAGGCGAAGCCGCCACCCGGCACAAAGACCGCACAACCGCGCTACTTTCCTTCCATCACCGCCTTTTGCGCCACCACCGCCGCTTTCTGCTGCATCCGGTTTTGCATCTGGTCGATGATCACCGCCACGATAATCACGATCCCTTTGATCACCATCTGCCAGAACTCGCTGACCCCCATCATCACCAGGCCGTCGGCGAGGAAGCCGATGACGAAGGCGCCAATCAGGGTGCCGAGAATGGTGCCGCGGCCACCGGCCAGCGAGGTGCCGCCCAGTACCACCGCCGCGATGGCGTTCATCTCAAACGCGGTGCCGTTGGCCGGGTGGCTCGCCAGCAGCTGCGCGGAGACCACAATCCCGGCGATGGCGGCGCAGAACCCCGACAGGGTATAGACCAGCACTTTCACCTGCTTGACCCGCACTCCGGAGAGTTCTGCCGCGCGTTCGTTATCGCCGATGGCGTAGACGTGGCGGCCAAACGGCAGGCGGCGGGCAATGTAGGCGATCGCCAGCGCCAGGACGATCATCATCCAGATGGCCCACGGGATGCCGAGCAGCGTGCCGGCGCCAATCTCATCGAAGCCGGTATTCCCCAGCTGCGGGTTGCCTGACAGGCCCGGGAAGGTCTGGCCGTCGGAGGTGAGCATCGCCGCCCCGCGCAGCACGTACATGGTGCCAAGGGTGCAGATAAAGGGCGCGACGTTATAGCGGGTGATGATCCAGCCGTTAACCGCCCCGATAAGTGCGCCAATCAGCAGCACGATGGGCACAATCACCCATACGCTCGGGAAGATAGCGATGCCGAACATCGGCAGCACAATCCCTTTGGTGATCATCCACCCGGCGATCATCCCGCACAGCCCCAGCGTGGCGCCAATCGACAGGTCGATCCCGGCGGTGATGATCACGAAGGTGATCCCCAGCGCCAGAAACGCGTTGATGGCGATATGCTTAATCATGATCACCAGGCTTCCGGCAGAGAGAAAGCCTGGCACGGTCATTGTGAAAAAGCCGACAATCAGAAACAGCGCAATGAAAGTGCGCATCTTCAGCAGCAGCAGAAGTAATTTTTCCCGGGAAGGCGCGGCCCCTTTTTGCGGCGTCAGCGCGACAGACTGTGTCGTTTTCATCTTAGAACCCCTGAGCACTTGCGGTGACCAGCGCCGATTCGTCGGCCCGATCGCGAACAATATCGGCGGTCAGTTTGCCGCCGGACATCACCAGAATGCGGTCCGATACCGCCATAATCTCTTTCAAATCCGAGGTGGAGAACACCACCGCGATGCCCTGCTGCGACAGCTGCACCATCATGCGAAACACGTCCGCTTTGGCACCCACGTCGATGCCGCGCGTCGGCTCATCAAGGAACAGCACCTTCGGATTGGTCAGCAGCGAGCGGCCAATCACCACTTTTTGCTGATTGCCGCCGCTGAGCGCCTGGATCTCGACTTCCGGGGTGGAGACCTTGATCGACAGATTGCCGATGGTGCTGGCCACCACCTCCTGCTCCGCTTTCTGCGCGATGGTGAAACCGCGCTGCAGACGGCGCCACAGGCTGGCGATGGTCAGGTTGCTGGCCACCGACGAGCCGGGGAAGATCCCGGTGCGTTTGCGGTCTTCCGGCACCAGGCTCATCCCCATGCGGATGCGCTCGGCGGTGGTGAGCCGCTGCGGCACCGGTTTACTGTCGAGCCACAGTTTGCCCAGATAGTTGCGCTCGGTGCCGAGCATGCACTCGAACAGCTCGGTACGCCCGGCACCCATCAGGCCGTAGATGCCGACGATCTCCCCGGCGTTCACCTGGAAGCTGACGTCGTTGACCACCGTATTTCCGGCGGCATTGACGCAGGTGATGTGTTCCGCCTCCAGCACCGGCGCGCCGAAGGTACGGCCCGGCTCAAGGAAGTTGCTTACCGGATCGCTGCCGAGCATTTCGCGCACGATCCAGGGCACGTCGATATCCTGCACCTTCGCCTCGGCCTGGAATTTGCCGTCGCGCAGAATGGTGATCACATCGCCTATCGCCATCAGCTCTTCCAGCCGGTGGGAGATATAGATGATGGTGACGCCCTGGCGGGTCAGCTCGCGGATCACCCTAAACAGGATCTCCACCTCGGTTTTACTCAGCGCCGAGGTGGGCTCGTCGAGGATCAGGATGTCGGCATCCTCGGCCAGCGCCTTGGCTATCTCGATCAGCTGCTGCTGCCCGACCTTCAGGTTGCCCACCAGCTCCCGCGGGGAGATGGGCTGATCGAGGCGTTTCAGCAGCGCCGCGGTGCGGGACTCCTGCTCCGCCTCGTTAATCGGCGTCACCCCTTTTTGCAGCTCGCGACCGAGAAAGACGTTCTCCGCCACGTTGAGGTTTTCAAACAGGTTCAGCTCCTGGTGCACCATGCCGATCCCGTGGGCAGCGGCATCCCGGGTGTTAGTGAACGCCACCTGCTTGCCGTTGAGCCACATCTCGCCGAGGCTGGGCTGTTGCACCCCGGCAAGGATCTTCATCAGCGTCGATTTTCCGGCGCCGTTCTCGCCGATAATGACGTTCACTTTGCCGCGCCAGACGCGGTAATCGACCTTATCCAGCGCCACGGTGCCGGGAAACAGCATCGAGATGCCGCGGGTGCTGAGGATAATGTCCTCTGCCGGGTTATCGCTCATCACGGCGCCTCCTGTGTCAGTTCCAGCGCCGCCGCTTCATTCGCTTTGCCGCCCGTCAGGGTGGTGGCGAACATCACGGTGGCATTTTTGCCGCTCCAGCTGTCATCGACTTTTGGCAGATGTTTCACCGCCTCGCGGTTTAACGCCCGGGAGAGCTGGGCGTACTGCACCTGATTGGTAAATTCATCGAAGCGGAAGCCGGCCGCGTCGCGGATGGCGTTGCCGCGCATCACCGGCCCGGTCTGGATCTGAAGCGGCTGGCCGTTCACCGTCATCACCAGTTTCTGCTCGTTGGCGCTGCTGGCCTCCACACGCTCCACTTTGCCGCTGAGGCGCACGAAGACACTCTGCGCTTTGTCAGACGGCGTTTTCAGCTGGGTGGAGAGGGCGCTGGCGTCCAGCGCATGATTTTTGGCGGCGTCGAGGATCCGCGGCTGCCAGGTTTGTTGCGCGATCTGCTGTGGGGTCTGGTTGTCAAAGCTCGCTTTGGCGTTGGGATCGGCAGGCATGATTGGCTTGCCGTTCTCATCCAGATCCACCACGGTGCAGGCCGTCAGCAACAGGGCGGCTGCGCCTGTCAGCGCGGCGCCCCATTGTTTTAACCGCATACTGCCTCCGCTTATTTGCTGAGGTTGAACACATTCAGCTTGCTGGCGTTGGACTCATCGATCAGCACGCAGTCCATCAGCTGTTTCTCGTCTTTTTGCGCTTTGCCGTTTTTCAGGTAGTAATCCGCCTGCTCAACGGCCATCTGCGCCTGCTCCCAGCCCGGCTGAAGAACGGTAGCTTTGATATTGCCCTTCTTCAGGATCGAGTCGCGGGTGTAGTCGCTGCCGTCAAAGCCGACCACAATCACGTTGTTTTTCCCGGCGGCCTTCAGCGCCGCTTCGGCACCCAGCGCCATGGTGTCGTTTCCGGAGATCACGCCGACGATATCCGGGTTGGTTTGCAGGATGGCTTCCATACGGGTGAAGGCTTCGGTCTGGCTCCAGTTGGCGGTCTGCTGCGCCACCATCTTCATGTCCGGATAGTCATCCAGCACGTCGTGGTAGCCCTGGGAGCGCACGTGGGCGTTGGTGTCCGACGGACGGCCCAGCAGCTCAACGTATTTGCCTTTGCCGTCCAGCAGTTTGGCGAATTTCTCCGCACCCAGCTGCGCCCCCTGATAGTTGTTCGAGACAATCTGCGCCACCGCCACGCCGGTTTTGTTGATTTCACGATCGATCAGGAAAGCAGGGACGCCTGCCGCTTTGGCCTTCTCCAGCGGACCGACGGTGGCATCTGCCCCGGCGTTATCCAGAATGATCGCTTTCGCTTTACGGGCGATAGCGGTCTCAATCAGCTGGTTTTGTTTGTTCACGTCATCGTCATGCGAGGCGACAAGGGTGGTGTAACCCAGCTCTTTCGCTTTCGCCGCCGCGCCGTCGGCTTCAGCCTTGAAGAACGGGTTGTCGTGTGAGGGGGTAATAATCGCAATGAGTCCGTTATCGGCGGCAAACAGGGAGCCGGAAGCGGCGATCATTGAGGCCAGTAAAGCGGATTTTACAAAGGTCGTGTTCATTCTTTTTCTCCACATTGAATATTTATTCAATAATGATTTATTATTCAATGTAACGATAAGACTGCCTGATAAAACTGTCTACGGTTTAGGCAGCTAATTTGTTTAAAAGGAGAAAAGGATCACGATCCTGAGCCGTTATGCATCGCAGATCAGGGTGATGACCTGGGTATTAATCTGGCTCCAGTGCAGGGTAAATGCCTGATTTTGTGCAAAGGGCGGAAAAGGGCGGGAGAGGGATAAGGTCAGGGTGTTGGCCGTCAATGCCGTGGCGCGCGCACTGTCGAAGCCCATCCACGCCTGCACCTGCGGAAACAGGGCTTTGAACAGGCTCTCTTTGGCGCTGAAGGTGAGGGTGAAGGCCAGATCGAAAGGAAGGCCGCTCCCGGCCAGGAGTTGTGCTTCCCGGGCATCGATTACGCCGTCCTGGATTTCACGGGCCTCACGTTCGTTAATGATGGCTTCACAATCGATACCAACAACACCCTTTTCCTGGCATATCGCAACTGCCTGAGTACCGCTATGGGATATGCTGCCGCTCACGCCCGCAGGCCACAGCGGTTCGCCGCTGCTGCCGATACCGGGGATGGCCTGCCGCTTCAGGGCATGAAAGGCGGCGATGCGCCCGGCCAGGTGATCGGCTTTGCGCTTGCGCCCGGCTTCGGACAGTAGCTGATGATGCGGGAGCCACAGGAGATCGGCATCGGTAAAAGTCGTGGGATCGAAGGTAATACAATGAACGGTTTGCCCGGCCAGAAGAAACGTGGAGTAGGTAGTCTGCATATGCTTCTCGCCGCGCAAAAAGGGGTCTTATGGTAGCACACGCGCCCGGACGGTTCCTGGTGCCGTTGAGTTGAGTATGTAGACCCGTGCAAGCGCAGCGCCGCCGGGCGAGGCAGGATGCGAGAATAAAGAAAAAGGCAACTCACGTTGCCTTTTTGCTGTTGTCAGAACTGCGTATTCACGCTCATATACCAGGTGCGGCCCGGTTCGTTATAGGTATACGCCCCTGCGCCATACATATAGGCCCCGGTGGTGGTATTCCCGGTGGTCTGGGCATTACCTGCACGCCACTGGCGTTTATCGAAGACGTTATCCACGCCGCCGGTCAGGCTGACGTATTTGGTTACGTCCCAGGTCGCGCTCAGGCCGACGATGCTGTAAGGGCTGACTTCGTCCTTCTCAGAACCGCTCACCGGCTGACCTTTGTAGTTATACTTCTTCGGCTGCTGCTTGCCGTACCAGGTGAAGGTCGACTGCAGGGAGACATCCTGCTGTACCTGCCAGCTCAGGGTTGAGTTCAGCGTGTACTCTGGGATGATCGACAGACGGTCGCCGGTCTCCTTGTTCTTGCTTTGCAGCATGTAGGTAATGTTGTTGGTCCAGTTGATGGTGTCGCTGACCGGCACGTTCAGGGTGCCCTCCAGCCCTTCCACTACAGCTTTCGGCACGTTTTCCCACTGGTAGATATCGGTCTGCACCTTACCGGAAGAGGTATGACCCACCGGGGCATAGCCCGCTTCAATCTTGTCGCGGTAGTCGTTACGGAACCAGGTCACGCCCGCCAGCCAGCCGTCGCGTTTCCACTCCAGGCCAATCTCTTTATTGATGCTGGTTTCGGCTTTCAGATCCTCGTTACCCAGCATATAGCAGCCGACGCCGTCTGCACTCGCGTAGCAACCCTGGCCCTTGCTGTAGAGCAGGTAGTTCGGGTTGGTCTGGTACAGGCTCGGGGCTTTATAGGCCCGGGCGATCCCCATCTTCAGGGTAAAATCATCCCCCAGCCCTTGCGACAGGTTCAGCGACGGGCTCCAGTTGTTGCCCACGATAGAGTGATGATCGAAGCGCAGCGCCGGGGTCAGCATGGTGCTGTCGGTCAGCTCCATGTTGTTCTCCGCGAACAGAGAGAAGATCTCCGCATCGGAGTACGGGCTGCGGCTGTCACTCATTCCCGGAACAGCACCGCCCTGCAGGGCCTGACCATTGGAGGACATATCCTTCATCCGCTGCTGATCCCACTCGGTACCCAGGGTCAGGTTCTGGTTGACGATAAAGTCGATCGGCAGGTTGATTTCGCTGTGCAGCATCACGTCGGACAGGTCGGTGTCGGTGAATTTGTTGCTGTTAAACAGCCCTTCCAGGCCGCCCGCCAGCCCTTCACCCAGACGGGAGTTGCGGGTGTGTTCGTACTGCGCCCAGTTGTTAGTTGTGATGCCGTTATCCCAGCCGCCGGTCCAGGTGACCGCGAAGTTCTGGCGATAGAGACGGTTAGTCTCTTTGCCGTAGTTCTTCTTCACCAGCCCGTTGCTGCTGTTATCGTTGTTGGTGTTCTGGGTATCGCCCGCGTAGAGGTTATTCTGACGGCTGTAACCCGCTTCGAACTGCAGGGCCTGCATCGGGGCAAAGTCCCAGCGCAGCACGCCGTTGACGTCTTTATTCTCGACCCCTTCACGGCCAGCAGGCAGCGTATCGGCATAGGCGCCGGTACGTTCAGACTGATGGCCCTGGTTGATGTCCCAGGCATCGGCCTGGGTTTTATCCAGGTTGCCGTACAGGCGGAAGCTGAAATCCCCGCCCAGCGGGCCATTGAGGCTAAAGTTGGTGCGTTTGGTGGAGCCTTCTTCATCGTGCTCAGGGGCATTCAGATAGGTGTTCCAGGAGCCATGCCACTCGTTGCTGACCTTTTTGGTGATGATGTTCACCACGCCGCCCGCCGCGCCGTTACCGTAACGCGCAGCGGCGGGGCCACGGATCACTTCGATGCGCTCGATCATCTCTGGCGGCACCCAGCCGGTATCGCCGCGGGTGTCACGCTCGCCGCGCCAGCCCAGACGGATGGAGTTACGGCTGGTCACCGGCTTACCGTCAATCAGGATCAGGGTGTTTTCCGGGCCCATGCCGCGGATATCAATCTGGCGGTTGTTGCCGCGCTGGCCGCTGGTGGAGTTACCGGTGAGGTTGACGCCCGGCATGGTGCGGATAATCTCTGACACATCGCGTGCCGCCGGGTTTTTACGAATTTCATCGGCGGTGATGGTCGATACGCCCGGTGCCTGCAGGTTCTGCTCGGCGGCGGTGATCACCATGGTGTCTTCGTTGCCCGCGGTATCGGCTGCCATCGCAGGCAGTGCCACACCGTAAATCCCCAGATTGACCAGTAAGGCCAGTGAGTGAAGCTTGTTATTCATTGTATGTCCTGCTTTTCGATGCCGCATGCCTCATGGCTCCGTCCCGAATGGGTGAGGCGGCGGGAGGCTATCGCCCGCAGTCTGCGAAAACCCCTCAGTCCTGAGTCAGTACGCAGCGCATGGCATGGTTATTTAATGTTCGCGCTTCCCACAGCGCGCCCATACGCTATTGCAAATGAAAATAGTTATCAATAATATTATCGATATTGTTTATCTTTTATCAAAAAAACAGAACAGGTCATGGGGTTATATCGGTGACGACGCTGGAAACGGGAAGTGACGCCTGGTGGCAGTCGAAACAGGGGCCCGAAGGGGTGCGGGAAGGGGATCACTATCGGGTGACCTTCTGGTGGCGCGATCCGGGCGGAACAGAGCAGACTTCGCCGCTGAAGCGGGTATGGCTCTATATCACAGGCGTGACCGATCACCACCACAATGCCCGTCCGCAGACGCTGGAGCGCATTGCCGGCACCGACGTCTGGCAGTGGCAGGGCGAGTTCAGCCCAAACTGGCGGGGTAGCTACTGCTTTATCCCATCTGTTCACGAGGACGACTTCAGCGAGGCGGTGTTTGCCACCGATCCGCCGGACCGCATGGCCCTGCGCGAAGGCTGGCGCAAGCTGTTGCCGGGCGCTATTGCCGATCCGCTAAACCGCCAGCACTGGCGCGGCGGGCGCGGTCATCCGGTCTCGGCGCTGGAGATGCCCGAGGCACCGGTTCAGCCGGGCTGGGATCGGCTCGATACCCCTTATATGCCCCCGCAGTGTATTTCATGGCAGAGCGCCAGGCTTGGCAACACCCGCCGGGTCTGGATCTTTACCACCGGCGAGGATACCTCTGACGAGCGCCCGCTGGCGGTGCTGCTCGACGGCCAGTTCTGGGCCGAAAGTATGCCAATCTGGCCCGCGCTTTCTGCGCTCACCGCCGCAGGCCAGCTGCCGTCCGCCGTTTATGTGCTGATCGACGTTATCGATACCGCCCATCGCAGCCACGAGCTGCCCTGCAACCCCGACTTCTGGCTGGCGGTGCAGGAGGAATTACTCCCGCAGGTGCAGGCGCTGGCCCCGTTCAGCGACCGGGCCGATCGCACGGTGGTCGCCGGACAGAGCTTTGGCGGGCTCTCGGCGCTCTATGCCGGACTGCACTGGCCCGGGCGTTTTGCCTGCGTGCTCAGCCAGTCGGGATCCTTCTGGTGGCCCCATCGCGGTGGCAAACAGGACGGCGTGATTATCGAACAACTCAAAAACCAACAGCTGTCGGCGCAGGGACTGCGCATTGTCCTTGAGGCGGGGCGACGCGAACCGCTGATCTACCGCGCGTGCCAGGCGCTGTACGCCGAGCTACAGCACACACAGCAGCAGGTTTACTGGCGTCCGGTGGACGGCGGACATGATGCACTTTGCTGGCGGGGAGGGCTGACGCAGGGGCTGATGACTCTCTGGCAGCCGCTTATTTAATAATGGAGTCTGGTATGGAATTCAGTAACCCCTTCGACGATCCGCAGGGCCTGTTCGCCATTGTGCAAAACGCCCAACAGCAGTACAGCCTGTGGCCGCAGCAGTGCGCCCTGCCTGAGGGCTGGCGCGTGGTGTGCGAGCCGCAGTCGCAGGAAGCCTGTCAGCAGTGGCTTGCAGCCCAGTGGCAAACCCTGATCCCGGCCCATTTTGCACAGGTGACCCCATGAGCGCACAACTTCCTCTCGTGGCCGCCCAGCCGGGGATCTGGATGGCGGAACAGCTTTCCGACCTGCCCAACGCCTGGAGCGTGGCCCATTACGTCGAGCTGATCGGCCCGGTTGATGCGCCGCTGCTGGCGAAAGCGGTGGTGGCGGGCATGATGCAGGCCGACACCCTGCGTACGCGGTTTACCGAGGACAACGGCGAGATCGGGCAGTGGGTGGACGAGAGTGCTACCCTGCCGGAGCCGCAGATTATTGACCTTCGCGCTCACGCCGATCCGCATGCCGCGGCGCAGGCGCAGATGCACGCCGATCTTAACCAGAACCTGCGCGTCGACAGCGGCCAGCCGCTGGCTTTCCACCTGCTGATTCAGGTGGCGGACAACCGCTGGTACTGGTATCAGCGCTATCACCATTTAGTGGTGGATGGTTTCAGCTTCCCCGCTATTACCCGTCAGATCGCCGCCATTTATCGCGCCTGGTCTAACGGCGACGCCACGCCGGCGTCGCCGTTTACGCCCTTTGCCGAGGTGGTGGAGGAGTATCAGCGCTACCGCGACAGCGAGGCGTATGTCCGCGACGGTGCTTTCTGGGCCGGGCAGCGTAAGCAGCTCCCGCCGCCGGTATCGCTCTCCAGCGCACCGCTGCCGGGTCGCGCCGCGACCACCGACATTCTGCGCCTGAAGCTTACCGCCGATCGTTACGCCTTCAGCCAGCTCGCCAGTACCAGCCAGATCCAGCGCACCGACCTCGCTCTGGCGCTGGTGGCCCTGTGGCTCGCCCGTCTGACCGGACGCATGAACTATGCCGCCGGGTTTATCTTTATGCGCCGGATGGGCTCCGCGGCGCTCACCGCTACCGGGCCGGTGCTGAACGTGCTGCCGCTGGCGGTGAACATCAACGCTCAGGAGACGCTGCCGGAGCTGGCCCAGCGCCTGGCCGGGCAGATGAAAAAGATGCGTCGCCATCAGCGGTATGACGCCGAGCAGATCGTCCGCGACAGCGGGCGCACCGCCAGCGACGAGGCGCTGTTTGGCCCGGTGTTTAACGTCAAGGTCTTCGACTACCAGCTGGATATCGATGGCGTTCAGGCGGTGACGCATACCCTCGCCACCGGCCCGGTCAACGACCTTGAGATGGCGCTGTTCCCGGACGAGCAGGGCGGTCTGAGCATTGAGATCCTCGCCAACAAGCAGCGTTACGATGAGGCCACCCTTGTGCGCCACGTCGATCGCCTGCATGGGTTGCTGGCGCAGTTTGCCGCCAATATCGACCTGCGCTGCGGCGAGGCCGAAACGGTTTCTGACGCCGAATATCAGCAGCTGGAAAAGATTAACCAGACAGCGGTTCCTCTGCCGCTCACCACCCTGAGCGCGCTGGTGGCGGAGCAGGCGGCGAAAACCCCGGACGCCCCGGCGCTGGCTGATGCGCACCACGAACTGACCTACCGCCAGATGCGCGAGCAGGTGGTGGCCCTGGCGAACCAGCTGCGTGCCCGGGGCGTGAAGCCCGGCGACAGCGTGGCGGTGGCGTTACCGCGTTCGGTGTTCCTGACGCTGGCCCTGCACGCCATCGTCGAAGCGGGGGCCGCGTGGCTGCCGCTGGACACCGGATATCCTGACGATCGTCTGCAGATGATGATCGAGGACGCGAAGCCGTCGCTGTTAATCACCACCGACGACCAGCGCCCGCGCTTTAACCATCCGGCTCTTTTTAGTTACAACACACTAATGCCTGCGGAGAGCAGCGCACCGCTCAACCTCAGTGCCCCGGAACAGACCGCCTATATCATCTTTACCTCCGGCTCAACAGGACGGCCGAAAGGGGTGATGGTCGGCCAGACCGCCATCGTCAACCGCCTGCTGTGGATGCAAAACCACTACCCGCTCACCGCCGCCGACGTGGTGGCGCAAAAAACGCCGTGCAGCTTTGACGTCTCGGTGTGGGAGTTCTGGTGGCCGTTTATCGCCGGGGCGAAGCTGGTGATGGCCGAGCCGGAGGCGCACCGCGATCCGCTGGCGATGCAGGACTTCTTCGCGAAGTACGGCGTCACCACCACCCACTTTGTGCCGTCGATGCTGGCGGCCTTTGTCGCCTCGCTGACTCCGGAAAACGCCGCCTGCTGCGCCAGCCTGAAGCAGGTGTTCTGCAGCGGCGAAGCCCTGCCGACCGCGCTGTGCCGGGAGTGGGAGCAGCTCACCCATGCGCCGCTGCATAACCTCTACGGCCCGACCGAAGCGGCAGTGGACGTCAGCTGGTATCCGGCCTTTGGCCCGGAACTGGCGGCGATAGAGGGCAACAGCGTGCCGATCGGCTTCCCGGTGTGGAATACCGGCCTGCGCATTCTGGATGCGATGATGCGCCCGGTGCCGTTCGGCGTGGCGGGCGATCTTTATCTTACCGGGATCCAACTGGCGCAGGGCTACCTGGGCCGCCCGGATCTGACCGCCAGCCGCTTTATCGCCGACCCGTTCGCGCCGGGCGAGCGCATGTACCGCACCGGAGACGTGGCCCGCTGGCTGGATAACGGCGCGGTGGAGTATCTGGGTCGCAGCGACGATCAGCTGAAAATTCGCGGCCAGCGCATCGAGCTGGGGGAAATCGACCGGGCGATGCTGACCCTGCCGGACGTGGCTCAGGCGGTAACCCATGCCTGCGTCATCAACCAGGCGGCGGACACCGGCGGCGATGCCCGTCAGCTGGTGGGCTATGTGGTCTCGGAATCCGGCCTGCCGCTGGATCGCGACGCGCTTTTAACTGCCCTGAAAACCCAGCTGCCGCCGCATATGGTGCCGGTGGTGTTACTGCAACTCAGTGCGCTGCCCCTCAGCGCCAACGGCAAGCTGGATCGCAAGGCGCTGCCGCTGCCGGAGCTGACGATGAAGACCCGGGGTCGCGCACCGGAAAGCGACGCCGAACAGGCGATTGCCGTGGCGTTTTCTGCCCTGCTGGGCTGCGAGATCAACGACATCGAGGCGGATTTCTTCGCCCTCGGCGGCCACTCGCTGCTGGCGATGCGCCTTGCCGCCAGCCTGAGCCGCCACTTTGCCCGCCAGGTTACCCCCGGCCAGGTGATGGTGGCCTCGACGGTGGGCAAGCTGAGCGCCCTGCTGGGATCCGACATCAGCGACGAGCAGGCCCGGCGTCTGGGCTACGAGACGATTTTGCCCCTGCGCGAAAGCCACGGCCCGACGCTGTTCTGCTTCCATCCGGCCTCCGGTTTTGCCTGGCAGTTCAGCGTCCTGGCGCGCTATCTCAATCCGCGCTGGTCGATTACCGGTATCCAGTCGCCGCGACCGGGACCGATGCAGCACTGCGCCACCCTGGACGAGGTGATTGACCAGCACCTGGCGACGCTACGCGCCCAGCAGCCGCACGGGCCTTATCACCTGTTCGGCTACTCTCTCGGCGGCACGCTGGCACAGGGCATCGCCGCCCGCCTGCGTGGGCAAGGGGAAGCTGTTGCGTTCCTTGGCCTGCTGGATACCTGGCCGCCGGAGACGCAAAACTGGCGTGAAAAAGAGGCTAACGGCCTCGATCCGGAGGTCTTAGCGGAGATCGAGCGTGAGCGTCAGGCGTTCCTCGCCGCCCAGCAGGGGCAGGCATCCGGGGAGCTGTTCAGCGCCATCGAGGGCAACTATGCCGATGCGGTGCGTCTGTTGACCACGGCGCACAGCGCGAAGTTCGACGGCAAAGCGACGCTGTTTGTTGCCGAACGCACGCGAACCATGGACCCGCTCGCCGCCTGGGCACCGTGGGTGGGGGAGCTGGAGCTCTATCACCAGGACTGCGCCCACGTGGACATCATCTCCCCGCAGGCGTTTGAGACGATAGGACCGGTGATGAAGAGGATTCTGGGGGAGTAAAAACGCCCGGTGGCGCTGCGCTTGCCGGGCCTGGGGTCCGTGCCGTAATGGGTTTCGTAGGCCGGGTAAGGCGAAGCCGCCACCCGGCGTTGCAGCAGCGTTGCGGCTGACGCCCGGCGGCGCTACGCTTGCCGGGCCTACGGAAAACGCGGGTCTGTTTATAATTTGAATAAGGCGGGGTTATTTTTCTTTGCATAGAGTTCTGTTCTGAGCTGGTTTAATAAATCGCTAAGGCTGTCGAGTAAAAACGATGAAAAGCCTTCTCTACCCAGGCTGGTTTCATATACTGCCGATGGAATAAAGCGCGTCATTTCATTATAAAAATGACCTTCGGCGATGATTGCTGGAAGAGAATCAATTCTGATCTGAATTAATTGCTCAAAATTCTCGATCTTATAGTCAGCGAGTTTTTGACTCACCAGCCCGACATTCATTTTTGCGCCTTGCTGTTTTAACCAGATCAAATCCCACATATCGCGATATCGGATCCTGAGGGTACTTGCAGGTAGCGAGACCAGTTTATCCGCCATGATCTCATCTAATGATTCGACTCTGATGAGGGTATCGCTATAGCCGTCAGGCAACACGCTGTAATTGCGCACGAGCTGTCGGTACGAGTAGGTATAAGCGGGGCGCGCGGTTGTAGACATAAACTCCCTGTACCGCGCGGGTCAGGATATTTGCCTCAACAAGACGTTTAAGGGAAGCTTTCAGCGTGCAGTCTGACTCATCAGAAAACAGGTATTTCAGGTCGTTTATATGAAAAACATACCTTCCGTGTCGGCTGAAAGTATCCAGGGTGTTAATGGCGGTCAGTTTATCCATGGCGCTATCTCTACAAAAAAGACATCTCCAAGTGTTTTTAGTGTGCACATAGCGAGTTTAACATAGTTATATAAACACTAAAGACACCATTAGGTGTCTTTAGTGTAGAGATATTTTTTATTTTACCGCCGTCCCAGTGGCACCACCAGCGGGGAGCCCGCCACCGGATCGTCAATAATCATGCAGCGCATCCCGTAGATCCGCTCGATCAGTTCCGGGGTGACAATATCTTTCGGCGCCCCCTCGGCCACAATCTTTCCGTCACGCAGGGCAATCAGATGGGTGGCATAGCGGCAGGCCTGGTTCAGGTCATGCAGCACCGCCGCAAGGGTAAAGCCCTGGGTGCGGTTCAGGTCGCTCAGCAGCTCCAGCAGGTCGATCTGATGGCTGATATCCAGCCAGGTGGTCGGCTCATCCAGCAGCATGATCGATGTCTCCTGGGCCAGCACCATCGCAATCCACGCCCGCTGACGCTGTCCACCGGAGAGGGTATCCACGCTCTGCGCCGCCAGGTCGGTAATACCGGTGGCCTGCATCGCTTTGGTGACCGCCAGTTCATCCTCTTTACGCCAGCGGGTAAACAGCGGCTGGTGCGGATAGCGCCCGCGCGCCACCAGCTCCTGCACCGTGATATCCCCCGGCGTAGTGGCGTTTTGCGCCAGCAGCCCGACCCGGCGCGCCACCTCTTTGCTGGCAAAGCGCTGGATCTGCTCGCCATCGAGGAAAACGTTGCCATGAAGCGGCGTCATCAGGCGGCTGAGGGTGCGCAGCAGGGTCGATTTCCCGCAGCCGTTAGGGCCGATAATGGCGGTGAAGTGGCCGTCGGGGATCGCCACCTGCAAATTTTCAGCCACGGTTTTTTTGCCGTAGCCGAGGGTCAGATTTTCGCCGCGCAAGCGGGTCAGATTGGCACTCATTTCTTGCGGGACTCCTGAACAAGCAAGACGATAAGGTAGATACCGCCAAGACTGACGGTCACTACGCCCACCGGAAGTTGATACGGCATAAACAGCTGCTGGGCGCAGAGATCCGCCGCTAGCAGCAGCAGCGATCCGCACAGCGCCGACTGGGTTAACCCCCAGCGGGCGGTACCGCTCAGACGGCGGGCGATATGCGGTGCTACCAGCGCAATAAAGGAGATCGGCCCGGCAATGGCGGTGGCCGCGGCGGTTAACACCACCGCCACCAGCATCAGCATCAGACGCGAACGCTCGACGCTGACGCCCAGCGCGCAGGCGCTGTCGTCACCCATCTCCAGCAGACGCATCCGTTTTACCAGCAGTAATGCGCAGACAAACATCAGCAGGATCAGCGGGGCGGCGGGCAGGGTTTTGGCCCACGTCAGGCCGTTGAGCGACCCGGCGAACCACAGCCCGGCAGAGAGCGAGGTCTCCAGCGACGCCTGCAATAGCAGCCAGGTGTTAAAGGCCATCAGCATGGCGCGCATGCCGATGCCAATGATGATCAGGCGGAAGGTTTCAATGCCGTCGCGCCAGGCCAGCGCCCAGACGATCAGCGAGGTGAGAATACCGCCCGCCATTGCCGCCAGCGTAATGGCCGTCAGGTGCTGACCAAACAGCACCATCGCTACCAGCACGCCGCTCCATGCCCCGGTGTTAAAGCCCATCACGTCCGGACTGCCGAGGGGGTTGCGCATCAGCGACTGGAAAATCGCGCCGCTGATCCCAAGGGCCGCGCCGACCAGCAGGGCCATCATCACCCGCGGTAAACGCCATTCGGTGACCACCATGGTGATATTACGCGGCGCACTGCCGGTCAGGGCATTGAAGACCTGAGCGAAATCGAGCGTCACCGCCCCGCTGCGCAGGCTAAACAGGGCCACGCCGAGACTGACCAGAACCAGCATCAGGCAACTGATAACTAAACGACGGGACGGGGCCATCACAATCCACCTCCGCGCTTGCGGCGCACCAGGAAAATCAGCACCGGCGCGCCGATAAAGGCGCTGACCACCGACACCCGCAGCTCGCCGGGCACCAGCAGACGCCCGATAATATCGGCAAACAGCAGCAGGGCAGGCGTGGCAAGCAGCGTCACCGGCAGGGACCAGCGGTGATCGGCTCCCACCAGCCAGCGCGCCATGTGCGGCATCATCAGGCCGATAAAGGCGATGGGGCCCACCACCGCCGTGGCGCTGCCGCACAGGACGGTAATGGTCAGTAATCCGAGAAACTGGGTGCGCGCCACGCGGCTGCCGAGGGCGGTGGCGGTGTCGCTGCCGAGGCTCAGGCTGTTGAGCGCCCGGCTTAACAACAGCGCTACGGCGGCGGCGATCAGCACCGGCACGCTCACCACCTGTAACGTTTGCAGGGTGCGGATATCCAGCGAGCCCGCCTGCCAGAAGCGCAGCTGGTCGTAGACGTCCGGGTTGAGCAGGGCGATGCCGTTGGAGAGACCGTCCAGGACCGCCCCCAGCGCTACGCCCGCAAGCGTCAGGCGAACCGGGCTAAGCTGGCCCCCGCCCTGGCTGCCGGTAAAGGCCACCAGCAGCGAGGCGGCAAAGGCCCCGCACAGCGCCATCACCAGCTGTTCGCCGGGGGAGGATAAGCCAAACAGCGCCGCGCCCAGCACGATGGCGAAGCTGGCCCCGGCGTTAACCCCGAGAATGCCCGGGTCGGCCAGCGGATTGCGGGTCAGGGTTTGCATCAGCGCGCCGGCGAGACCGAGAGCGGCACCGGCCAGCAGTCCGGCGAGGGTGCGCGGAAGTCGGGCATCCCGCACGATGGTGCAGTCGGCGCTTTGACAGGTGGCGGTGAGGGCATCGACCACCACGGAAAACGGCAGCGGTTTCGCACCCACCGACAGGCTGAGGGCGACGGCAAACGCGAGCAGTAACAGTAAACCGGGCACGGCAAGGGCGCGTGACGCGGAAGAGGAGTACGACATAGCAACGTCCATGATTTGATAATGATAGTAATTATCGTTATCTATCTTATTTAGCTATGTTAGCATGTGCGGCCATGGAATTGGTACAAAAGAAACCATTAAGGCTTTGTAATGACCCGACAATCCTGGCTGCTCAATCTGAGTCTGCTGAAGACCCATCCGGCGTTTCGTGCTGTTTTTATTGCCCGTTTTATCTCCATTTTATCCCTTGGCCTGCTCGGCGTGGCCGTACCGGTCCAAATCCAGATAATGACCCACTCCAGCTGGCTGGTGGGGCTCTCCGTCACCCTGACCGGTGGAGCGATGTTTATCGGTCTGATGGTCGGCGGGGTGCTGGCGGATCGCTACGAGCGTAAGAAGCTGATTTTGCTGGCGCGCGGCACCTGTGGGGTGGGCTTTGTCGGGTTATGTTTGAACGCGATGCTGCCGGAGCCGTCGTTAATCGCCATCTATGCCCTGGGCCTGTGGGACGGCTTTTTTGCTTCCCTCGGGGTAACGGCGCTGCTGGCGGCAACGCCGGCGCTGGTGGGGCGCGAAAACCTGATGCAGGCCGGCGCCATCACTATGCTCACCGTGCGTCTGGGCTCGGTGATCTCGCCGATGGTCGGCGGCCTGCTGCTCGGCACCGGGAACGTCGCCTGGAACTACGGCCTGGCGGCGGCGGGTACCTTTATCACCACCTTAACCCTGCTGCGCCTGCCTTTATTGCCACCTCCGCCGCAGCCGCGTGAGCATCCGCTGAAATCCCTGATGGCGGCGATCCGCTTTCTGTTCAGCAACCCGCTGATTGGCGGCATCGCCCTGCTGGGTGGTCTGCTGACGATGGCGAGCGCGGTGCGGGTGCTCTATCCGGCGCTGGCGATTGAGTGGCAGATGAGCGTGTCGCAGATTGGCCTGCTGTATGCGGCGATCCCGCTGGGTGCGGCTTTTGGCGCGCTCACCAGCGGCAACCTGGCGCAGAGTGCGCGGCCGGGGCTGATTATGCTGGTGGCAACCCTGGCCTCGTTTATTGCGATTGGTTTCTTCAGCCTGATGCCGTTCTGGGCCCTGGGCGCGATCTGCCTGGCGCTGTTCGGCTGGCTGAGCGCGGTCAGCTCATTGCTGCAATACACCCTGATCCAGACCCAGACCCCGGAAGCGATGCTCGGGCGCATCAACGGCCTGTGGACGGCGCAAAACGTGACCGGGGATGCGATTGGCGCCGCCATTCTCGGCGGGCTGGGGGTGATTATGACCCCGGTGGCGTCGGCCAGCAGCAGCGGGTTTATGCTGGCGATGGTGGGGGCAATACTGCTGGTGGGGTTAGCGGAGTTGCGCCGGTTCCGGCAGGAGCCTGCTCCGGTTTAATGCGGTGGAATGTGCCGGGTGGCGGCTACGCCTTACCCGGCCTACAACACCCACAACCGCACGAACCGTAGGCCCGGTAAGCGCAGCGCCACCGGGCACAAGGCCGCACCTTACTTAAACAACCCCTCTAAACGCTCCAGCACCCGCATCGCACTGAAATAATCCAGGCGGAAGGTCTCGGTGCCCAGCGCCCAGACGCGTTTGTTTTGCACCGCCGGGAGATGGGCCAGCAGCGGGTTGGCGTAGATCGCATCCACGTCCTTCTGATCCCCGGCAAACAGGAACAGCCCTTCGCCGTTCAGCCCGGTCGCCAGATTTTCTCCCCCTAACTGCACAATGTCGTGGCGTTTGCCCTGGCTCTGCGACGGGTTCAGCCCGGCGGGCAGAGTGGCAAGAGAGAAGCCCAGCTGTTGCAGCAGCTTGCCCTGCGCCGACTCGGCGGTCCACAGGTTGGCGCTGTGGGCGGCGGCGGTATAGACAATGGCGTTCACCGGCTGCGGCGGCTGCTTCAGCTGCTGTTTGACCCGGGTGAGCTGTGTATCAAGTTCCGCAATCCGCGCGGCGGCCTGCTGCTCCTGGCCGGTGAGGGTGCCCAGCTGGGTCAGCAGCGCCTGCCAGCTTTTGTCGTCGTAGTTGATCACCAGCGTTGGGGCGATAGCTGAGAGCTGATCGTACAGCGCCACGGCAGAATCCCCACCGGTGGCGCTGACCAGGATCAGATCCGGCATCTGGGCGGCAACGGCTTCGGCGCTCGGCTCACCGATATACAGGCGCGCCAGCTTACGCTGTTTTGCCACCTCGCCCCACTGGCGCAAAAAGCCCTGATCGTCCGCCACCCGGTTATTCGGCGTGGTGGCGCCGCTGGCAATCACCGGGGCATCAATCGCCAGCAGGGAGCCGGTGAGGGTCACGCTGGTGGAGACAATCCGCGTCGGTTTGCTTTCCAGCGTGTGGGTTCCGTGGCTGTCAGTGACCTGACGCGGCCAGTCGGCGGCAAGCGCTGAGGTTAATCCTGAAATTAAAAGTCCGGTTAAAAGCAGGGTGTTACGACAAACAGCGGGCAGTTTCACTAAGGGGCATCCTGTTTTCGTTGAAGTTAATGCTTCTCATTTTCATGAATGAGCCGCAGGGTTGCAAGCGATAGTCGCACAAGTTGCGCTGTAGGCGGTTGACACCATCGCGCTCTGGGATTAGGTTAGCGAGCGAAAATATAAATGATAATAATTCTTACTGCTTTTATCATTTCAGGAGGATGATATGGATACGTCACTGGCTGAGGACGTTCAGCACACCGCGACCACGCTGCACAAAGACAGCTTCTTCTTTATGTCGCCCTATCGCAGCTTTACCACGTCTGGCTGCTTTGCCCGTTTTTCCACTCCAGCCGTCGGCGGCGACGATCCGGCCAGCGCGTTTCAGCAGCAGCTGGCCCAGGCCTTTGCCGATGCCAAAGCCGCCGGGATTGCTAACCCGGTGATGGTAGGGGCGATCCCTTTTGATACCCGCCAGCCCTCGTCGCTGTTCATTCCGCAAGCGTGGCAACCTTTTGCCCGCCCGGCGCGCCAGCAGTCTGCCCGCTATGCCGCCCGGACCGCACCCTTGACGGTCAAATCCCGCACCGAGATCCCGGCGCAGTTAGCCTTCGAAGAGATGGTGGCCCGCGCCGCCGCCCTGACCGCCACTCCGCGCGTCAACAAGGTGGTGCTGTCGCGCCTGATCGATATCGCAACCGAAGAGCACCTCGACAGCGGTGCGCTGCTGGAAAAACTGATTGCCCAGAACCCGGCCAGCTTTAACTTCCACGTCCCGCTGGAAGATGGCGGGGTACTGCTCGGCGCCAGCCCGGAGCTGCTGCTGCGTAAAGAGGGGCCCCATTTCAGCTCTCTGCCGCTGGCCGGCTCCGCCCGTCGTCAGCCGGACGACATGCTCGATCGCGAGGCGGGCAACAAGCTGCTGGCCTCGGCAAAAGATCGTCACGAACATGAGCTGGTCACCCAGGCGATGAAGGCGGTCCTGACCCCGCGCAGCCATCAGCTGACCATGCCTGCCTCGCCGCAGCTGGTGACCACCCCGACCCTGTGGCACCTCGCCACCCCGGTGGAAGGCGACGCGCGTGAAGATGAAAACGCCCTGACCCTGGCCTGCCTGCTGCACCCGACTCCGGCCCTGAGCGGCTTCCCGCACCAGGCGGCGAAAGAACTGATTGCCGAGCTGGAGCCGTTCGACCGCGACCTGTTCGGCGGCATCGTCGGCTGGTGCGACAGCGAAGGCAACGGCGAGTGGGTGGTGACCATCCGCTGCGCGCGACTTCACGCCAACAGCGTGCGCCTGTTTGCCGGTGCCGGGATTGTGCCTGCCTCCTCACCGGTCGCCGAGTGGCGCGAAACCGGCGTCAAACTGACCACCATGCTGAACGTTTTTGGTTTGCATTAAGGATTAATCATGACCCTTCCCTTTACCCGCTGGCCCGATGAATTCGCCCGCCGCTATCGTGAAAAAGGTTACTGGCAGGATCTGCCTCTGACAGAGATTCTGACCCGCCACGCCGACAGCGATGCGCTGGCGATTATCGACGGCGAACGCCGCATTACGTATCGCCAGTTCCAGCAGTGCGTCAATAACCTCGCAGCCGCGCTGCAGGCGCAGGGGATCCAGCGGGGCGAAACCGCTCTGGTGCAGCTGGGGAACGTCGCCGAGTTCTATATCACCTTCTTCGCGCTGTTGCAGGTGGGCGTGGCTCCGGTCAATGCTCTCTTCAGCCATCAGCGCAGCGAGCTGAACGCCTACGCCAGCCAGATTGAGCCCGCGCTGCTGATTGCCGACCGCGCCCACGGGCTGTTTGCCGGCGACGACTTCCTCAACACCTTTGTGGAGCAGCACCGCTCCGTGCGCGTGGTGCTGCTGCGCGGCGAAGGGCTGGAGACGGCCATTGCCCGTCCGGCGGAGAACTTTATCGCCAGCCCGACCCCGGCCGATGAGGTGGCGTTCTTCCAGCTCTCCGGCGGCAGTACCGGCACGCCGAAGCTGATCCCGCGCACCCACAACGACTACTACTACAGCATTCGTCGCAGCAACGAGATCTGCGGTATTAGCGCGCAAACCCGTTACCTGAACGCCCTCCCGGCGGCGCACAACTTTGCGATGAGCTCCCCGGGCACGCTGGGGATCTTTATGGCCGGGGGCTGCGTGGTGCTGGCCAACGATCCGAGCGCCACGCTCTGCTTCCCACTGATCGAACAGCATCAGATCACCGTCACCTCGCTGGTGCCGCCGGCGGTCAGCCTGTGGCTACAGGCTATTGCAGAAGGGGCTGGTAATGCCCAGCTGGCCTCGCTGCAGCTGTTGCAGGTGGGCGGAGCGCGACTCTCCGCCACCCTGGCTGCCCGTATTCCGGCGGAGATGGGCTGCCAGCTCCAGCAGGTGTTCGGCATGGCCGAAGGGCTGGTGAACTACACCGCGCTGGATGATGCCCCGGAACGCATCATGAATACCCAGGGCCGCCCGATGTGCCCGGATGACGAAGTGTGGGTGGCCGATGAGCACGGCAATCCGCTGCCGCGCGGCGAGGTGGGGCGTCTGATGACCCGCGGGCCTTACACCTTCCGTGGCTACTACAAGAGCCCGGAACACAACGCCAGCGCCTTTGATGCGAACGGCTTTTACTGCTCCGGGGATCTGATCGCCATTGACGAGCAGGGCTATATCACCGTGCAGGGTCGCGAAAAAGATCAGATCAACCGCGGCGGGGAGAAGATCGCCGCCGAAGAGGTGGAAAACCTGCTCCTGCGCCACGAGGCGGTGATCCACGCCGCGCTGGTCAGCATGGAGGACAGCCTGCTGGGCGAGAAGAGCTGTGCGTATCTGGTGGTGAAACAGCCCCTGCGCGCGGTCGAGGTGCGCCGCTTCCTGCGCGAGCAGGGGGTTGCAGAATTCAAACTGCCGGATCGCGTGGAGTGCCTGGAGGCACTGCCGCTGACGCCGGTAGGCAAAGTCGATAAAAAACAATTACGCCTGTGGCTGGCCGAACGGGCGCAGGGCTGAGGAGCAGAAGATGGCAATTCCAAAATTAACCGGTTATGCGCTGCCAGGGGCAGCAGATCTGCCGACCAACAAAGTCAGCTGGACGATGGAGCCCGCGCGCGCCGCGCTGCTGATCCACGATATGCAGGAGTATTTTCTCAACTTCTGGGGCGATAACTGCCCAATGATGGCCCAGGTAGTGGCGAACATTGCCCGCCTGCGCGACTACTGCAAACAGCAAGGGATCCCGGTCTACTACACCGCCCAGCCGAAAGAGCAGAGCGATGAAGATCGCGCCCTGCTGAACGATATGTGGGGACCGGGCCTGACCCGCTCCCCGGAGCAGCAGCGCATTGTCGCGGAGCTGACCCCGGATGACGCCGACACCGTGCTGGTGAAGTGGCGCTACAGCGCGTTTCACCGCTCGCCGCTGGAGCAGATGCTCAAAGAGAGCGGCCGCGATCAGCTGATCATCACCGGGGTGTACGCCCATATCGGCTGCATGACTACCGCCACCGACGCCTTTATGCGCGACATCCAGCCGTTCTTTGTCGCCGATGCGCTGGCGGACTTCACCCGGGATGAGCACCTGATGTCGCTCAAGTATGTGGCCGGTCGTTCCGGTCGCGTGGTGATGACCGACGAACTGCTGCCGTCGCTGCCGGCCAGTAAAGCGGCGCTGCGGGAGCTGATCCTGCCGCTGCTGGACGAGTCCGACGAGCCGATGGATGACGAAAACCTGATCGACTACGGTCTGGATTCAGTGCGGATGATGGCCCTGGCGGCGCGCTGGCGCAAAGTGCATGGCGATATCGACTTCGTGATGCTGGCGAAAAACCCGACCCTGGATGCCTGGTGGGCGCTGCTCTCCCGCGAGGTGAAATAATGCTGGATTTCACGGGGAAAACTGTCTGGGTGACCGGGGCCGGAAAAGGCATCGGTTACGCCACCGCGCGGGCGTTTGCTGAGGCGGGCGCAAAGGTGACAGGCTTTGACGTCGCCTTCCCGCAGGCGAGCTATCCCTTTGCCACCGAAGTGCTGAACGTGGCGGACGCGGTACAGGTGAACGAGGTTTGCGGGCGTCTGCTGGCGACGATCGATCGTCTGGATGTGCTGGTCAATGCCGCCGGGATCCTGCGGATGGGGGCGACCGATCAGCTCTCGCAGGACCACTGGCAGGAGACCTTTGCGGTCAACGTGGGTGGGGCCTTCAACCTGTTCCAGCAGACGATGGGCCAGTTCCGTCGTCAGCAGGGCGGGGCGATTGTCACCGTGGCGTCCGACGCGGCGCATACCCCGCGCATCGGCATGAGCGCCTACGGTGCTTCGAAAGCGGCGCTGAAAAGCCTCGCCCTGACCGTCGGCCTCGAGCTGGCGGGCAGCGGCGTGCGCTGTAATCTGGTGTCGCCGGGCTCTACCGATACCGATATGCAGCGCACCCTGTGGGTGAGCGATGACGCCGAGCAGCAGCGTATTCGCGGCTTTGGCGAGCAGTTCAAGCTCGGCATTCCGCTGGGAAAAATCGCCCGTCCTGAAGAGATTGCCAGCACCGTGCTGTTCCTCGCTTCTGACCACGCCAGCCACATCACCTTACAGGATATCGTGGTGGACGGTGGCTCGACGCTGGGGGCCTGAATGATCTGGAAACGACATTTGTCCCTGGAGGCGCTGAACGACTCCAGCCTGAACACGATGGTGGCGCATCTGGGGATCGTCTATACCCGCATCGGTGATGACACCCTCGAAGCCGAGATGCCGGTGGATGCCCGCACCCATCAGCCGTTTGGCCTGCTGCACGGCGGCGCGTCGGCGGCGCTGGCGGAGACGCTGGGGTCAATGGCCGGTTTTCTGATGACCCGTGATGGACAGAGCGTGGTAGGCACGGAGCTCAATGCCACTCATCATCGTGCGGTGTCGCAGGGGAAGGTGCGTGGGGTGTGTCAGCCTCTGCATCTCGGGCGCACCAGCCAGAGCTGGGAGATCGTGGTGTATGACGAGCAAGGGCGGCGCTGCTGTACCTGTAGGTTGAGTACCATGGTGTTGGGCTAATATCAGGGCGAGAATATTCTCGCCCTGCGTCATTTATTTTAATCTTAACGAAATTAGCATCACTATTTTCTTAAAATTCCCCTTTTAATTGCGGCAGGATGGTCGCTGTTACGGTTTTTCGTTATGCTGCCCGGCGGGATGAATATAATGGAAATGACAATGGAAA
The DNA here is from genome assembly GCF_006874705.1 of Leclercia adecarboxylata. Taxonomy (NCBI): domain Bacteria; kingdom Pseudomonadati; phylum Pseudomonadota; class Gammaproteobacteria; order Enterobacterales; family Enterobacteriaceae; genus Leclercia; species Leclercia adecarboxylata. The sequence continues at coordinate 3,074,279 of NZ_CP035382.1, forward strand.
AAATGCGATATATTACGGGAGCGCTCGCTGCATCATTATTATTATCAGGATGCGCCACCTACTGGGGAAAAGTACCTTATACGCCGCCGCCGGATTCCGAGCAAAACACGGCAAATGTTCGCATGATCGGTAACCCGCCTGGATTTACGATCAGTCAGCACGGCAAAAAAGATGGTGCGGTTGATTTTACCAGCGTCGTGGTGTTACGGCCTACCCACGATCTGGGGTTCCCGAAAGCCAGCAATGACCCGGATCGCTATAAAGAAACCTATTACGACGCGAAAGTGTATGCCGGAACGCCGACCCGGGTGGGGTTCAGGTTCCTCTATGGCTGTAACTTTGTGAGCTATACCTTTGTGCCGCAAAAAGGTGAAACCTATGAGTTTCGCCTTTCAGTTTCGGATAAGAGTGGTTACTGCGTGCTGTATGCGACCCATTTAAAATATGACAGCGAAAACCAAATCTACCTGGACGAAAAGGTCGAAAAATATGAAGGTTACACAAGTAAATAGTCTCGGTGTGAAAATACCGGGGCTTATTTTGTTGGGCTTATTTTGTATGGCTATGCTCAGCGGTTGTATAAGGAATGTCGATCGTACGCAACAGGGAACCGTCAGTAAACTCCAGGAAAGCGACCTGGATAAAAAGTTGGTGACGGGTAAAACAACCAAAAAGGATGTGTTACTGCTGTTAGGGCGACCCGATATTCCGCAGGATTACAACCATCAGAATACGTGGTTATATCATTCGAAGGTTAAAGGACGCGCGCTGTATGTGGTCGTTCCTGTGTTTTATGATGAGTCCGTAACGCTGGTACTGACTTTTAATGAAAATAAAATACTTACCCACCGGGAATATAAAAAGGCGTAATTATATCCCTTTGCTTTAACTGGGTATCCACCCGCAAACGTGGGTTTTGTAGGCCCGGTAAGGCGAAGCCGCCACCGGGCGCACAACTGCACAATGGTTACAACATCGACACCACCCGCTTTAACAACCTGATCCGCGGTTCAATCGACGCCTTATCCAGCCACTCCGCCGGGCTGTGGAAACCGGCGCCGATCGGGCCAAAACCGTCGAGGGTCGGGATACCCAAGGCCGCGGTATGGTTCGCATCGCTGCCGCCGCCGACCGCCTGCCAGGTAATGGCGATCTCCTCTTCGCGTCCGGCTTGCTCAACCCGTGCCATCAACGCACGCGTCTCATCGCTGGTGGCCATCGCCGGTTTGTGGTTGATGCGGGTGAGAGTGGTGGTCACCCCGTCGAGAAAACCTTTCGCACATAATGCCTCCAGCGCCTGATGCACCCGGTCGTATTCGTCGTTTTCCCAGAAGCGCACGTCCAGCTCGGCGTCGGCGATGTCGGCCACCACGTTTCCCGCGCTGCCGCCTTGGATCACCCCGACGTTCAGCGTGGTGCCGCGCGTCAGGTCGGTCAGCCCGTTAATCGCCAGAATGCTGTGGGCCAGCGCCACGATCGCCGAACGGCCTTTCTCCGGGTCGTTACCCGCATGGGCCGCCACGCCGCTGAAGTGCAGCTGATAGCCGGCCATCCCTTTACGCGCTTTCACCAGCGACCCGTCGGCGCGGGCGGCTTCGCACACCAGCACGCAGCGGGACCGTTTTGCCAGCTCGCCGATCCATTCGTGTGAGTAAACGGAACCGGTCTCTTCATCCGGGTTCATCGCCACCGCAATCGACAGCCGCTGTTTATCAGCCACGTCCAGCCCGCGCATCGCCCACAGAATATTCAGCAGGCCGCTCTTCATGTCCGAGACGCCAGGGCCGTACAGCCGGGTGTCATCCTGACTTAACGGACGCGCTGCCGCCGTGCCCGGGGCAAACACCGTGTCGAGGTGGCCCACCAGCAGCACGTCGAATTTTTCCGCCTGCGGCTTGTTGGTAACAAACACGCCGGGGCCCACCCGATCGCCCAGATCAACCTGTTCGGTATGCCAGCCTTCGGCCTGCCACAGGCGCTGCATAATGCCCGCCACCGTCGCCACGCCGTCGAGGGTTTTGGTCCCGCAGTCGACATTGACCAGGGTTTTCAGCTCTTCAATGTAGTGTTCAAGATTCATCAGCGATCCTTTTTCAGAGAATAATGCGCATCAGCAGCATGGCTAAGAAGGCGTTGATAACCGAGATGGCGATCATCAGCGGAATACGGGTGGCACGGGTGCCAATCACCCCGAGGATGCGCCCGAGGTACTGCACCTGGGAGCCCATCAGGTAGATGGCCGGAGCGAGGATCGCTAGGTGCTCGCCGGTAAGAATGCCTTTATCAAACAGGCCGATGGCGACGCCAATACCGCCGCCCATCGACATCCAGCCGCCGATCAGCACCGCGGCGGCTTCTCCCGGCAGGCCAAACAGCCCCATCAGCGGGGCGAATATCATTCCCAGTCCTTTTAACGCGCCGGTTATCTCCAGCGCTTTGATGATGATAAAGGCCATCACCACGTTTGGTAGGGTGCTGCTGGTGGCAATGCCCCAGCCCTTGCGGGCGCCTTCGACAAAGACGTCGGTAATAACAGGATTTGCGTTCGGGGCGCTCATCAGGCTTCTCCTTTTGCCGGGGCGGTGACGGGGGCTTTATTCTGGAATCTGACAACCAGGCGCATCATATTGGCACCGACAATTTTCATGATGAACATCACCGCGATGCAGGCTCCGATGGAGGTCGGCACTGCCGCCGTGCCGTCGATAGCCACCAGGGTGAAGAGGATCGCGCCGGAGGAGAAGAAGTTGGTGATCATCGCCCCGGCCGAGAACTGAAACATGGCGAAGACATCTTTTTCGTTCTCGCTGATCTGCCCCTCGTCGGCGAGGTTGCGGGTCAGGGACGCGCCCACATCGGTGCTTTGCAGGCTGCCGATCAGCGCCAGGCCGGTGGTGCCCGGGATGCCCAGCAGCGGCCGCAGTAGCGGGGTTAGCAGCTTGCGCGCGGCACGCAGGGCGCCGTAATGCTCCAGCACGTTGATCATGCCGAGGGCAAACATCACCGCCGGGATCAGCCCGAGGGCAAACAGAAAACCATCCATCGCGCCGCTGCCACCGGTGCCGCGAAAGGCGCTGGTGGCGGTGGTTAAGGTGCCCTCGTTAAGACTCGCTTTACTGACCACCTTGCCAAACGCGCCGTTCAGCGTGGTGAAATCAAACACGCCGTACCACTCTTTACCGCCTAACAGGCCGGAGAAAAATACTGCTGCAAACGCCAGTGCGAAATACGCGCCGGGGCCCACCTTATACTCCTCAGGGTGTAAACTTTTCATATCCTTTTCCTTGTTAAAATAGTGTCCTGCAAGGCTATTCTGGTGATAAAACCCATAAAAAAACTGATGTAAATCATCCTGTAAACGCAGATACGGGAAAAATTGCCTGAATTGTGAACTGGATAAGGCACGGAAAGCGGGTGAAAGTGATCGGCTTAACAATGTTATGTAAATGACTGGTTGGATGTCTGTTTTTACGTGTAGTTGAGTTGTTAAATCTTAAGCGAGTGTTATAGATACAAAATGTAACATCTCTCTTCTGCGATGATGGAAACCATATCATGAACAACTCAGGGAAATACCTCATCTGGGCAGGGCTCTCCGTGGTGGGCGCCTTTGCGCTGGGCTATATCGCCCTCAACCGCGGTGAACAGATCAATGCGCTGTGGATTGTGGTCGCAGCGGTCTGTATCTATCTGATTGCCTACCGTTTTTACGGTAAATTTATCGCTCGCAACGTGCTCTCCGTCGACCCGACGCGCATGACGCCGGCGGTGCGGCATAACGATGGTCTGGACTATGTCCCGACCGACAAAAAGGTGCTGTTTGGCCACCACTTTGCGGCGATTGCCGGAGCCGGACCGCTGGTGGGGCCAGTGCTGGCCGCGCAGATGGGCTATCTCCCGGGGATGATCTGGATCCTCGCCGGGGTGGTGCTGGCCGGGGCAGTGCAGGACTTTATGGTGCTGTTCGTCTCCACCCGCCGCGACGGGCGCTCGCTCGGCGAGCTGGTGAAAGAGGAGATGGGGCCTACCGCCGGGGTAATTGCCCTGGTGGCCTGTTTCATGATCATGGTGATTATCCTTGCGGTGCTGGCGATGATTGTGGTGAAAGCCCTGACCCACAGCCCGTGGGGGACTTACACCGTGGCCTTTACCATTCCGCTGGCGATCTTCATGGGGATCTACATTCGCTACCTGCGCCCGGGCCGCATTGGTGAAGTGTCGGTGATTGGCCTGTTCTTCCTGGTGTTCGCCATTATCTCCGGCGGCTGGGTGGCCGAGAGTCCAACCTGGGCCCCGTACTTTGACTATACCGGCGTGCAGCTGACCTGGATGCTGGTGGGCTATGGCTTTGTGGCCGCGGTACTCCCGGTGTGGCTGCTGCTGGCCCCGCGCGACTACCTCTCCACCTTCCTGAAAATCGGCACCATCGTCGGGCTGGCGATTGGCATTCTGATTATGCGCCCGACCCTGACCATGCCTGCGGTAACTAAGTTTATCGACGGCACCGGTCCGGTCTGGTCCGGCAACATGTTCCCGTTCCTGTTTATCACCATCGCCTGTGGCGCAGTCTCTGGCTTCCATGCCCTGATCGCCTCCGGCACCACGCCGAAGATGCTGGCTAATGAAAATCAGGCCTGCTTTATCGGCTACGGCGGCATGCTGATGGAGTCCTTTGTTGCCATCATGGCGCTGGTGTCGGCCTGTATTATCGATCCCGGCGTTTACTTCGCGATGAACAGCCCGATTGCGGTGCTGGCACCGGCCGGTACGGCGGACGTGGTGGCCTCTGCGGCCCAGGTGGTGAGCGGCTGGGGCTTTGCCATTACCCCGGATACCCTGACCCAGATCGCCAACGAAGTGGGCGAGCAGTCGATTATCTCCCGTGCGGGCGGTGCGCCGACCCTGGCGGTGGGGATGGCCTACATTCTGCACGGCGCGCTGGGCGGCCTGATGGATGTATCGTTCTGGTATCACTTTGCGATCCTGTTTGAAGCCCTGTTTATCCTGACGGCGGTGGATGCGGGAACCCGTGCGGCGCGCTTTATGCTGCAGGATCTGCTGGGGGTGATTTCTCCGGGGCTGAAGCGCACCGAGTCGCTGCCGGCCAACCTGCTGGCGACCGCGCTGTGCGTGCTGGCGTGGGGTTACTTCCTGCATCAGGGGGTGGTGGATCCGCTGGGGGGCATCAACACCCTGTGGCCACTGTTCGGTATCGCTAACCAGATGCTGGCCGGTATGGCGCTGATGCTCTGCGCGGTGGTGCTGTTCAAGATGAAACGTCAGCGTTACGCCTGGGTGGCCCTGGTGCCAACGGCGTGGCTGCTGATCTGTACCCTGACCGCCGGCTGGCAGAAAGCCTTCAGCCCGGATGCGAAAGTGGGCTTCCTCGCCATCGCCAACAAGTTCCAGGCGTTGATCGACAGCGGTAAGATCCCTGCGCAGTACACCGAGTCGCAGCTGTCACAGCTGGTGTTTAACAACCGTCTCGATGCCGGGTTGACCATCTTCTTTATGGTGGTGGTTGTGGTGCTGGCGCTGTATTCTCTGAAGACCGCCCTGGCCGCCCTGAAACAGGACAAGCCAACGGCGAAAGAGACGCCGTATCAGCCGATGCCTGCCAACTATGAAGAGATTGTGACCCAGGCGAAAAGTGCCCATTAAAGGCAATGCCGGGTGGCGCTAGCGCTTACCCGGCCTACATTTCCAGTGAGATGAGCGATATGTTCGACACCCTATCTAAAGCAGGTAAGTACTTAGGCCAGGCGGCAAAAATGATGATCGGCGTGCCGGACTACGACAACTACGTTGAGCATATGCGCGTCAACCATCCTGACCAGACCCCGATGACCTACGAAGAATTTTTCCGCGATCGCCAGGACGCCCGCTACGGCGCCAAAGGCGGGGCGAAGTGCTGTTAACCCTCTTTCGGCAGATACAGGCTGATCTGCTCCTGCGTGCAGCCGTAAATGGCCGCCAGTTTTTCACGGGTGCGTTTTTGCGGGCGGGAGTCGACGGCTTCCAGCTGTGACACGGCGGACTGGCTGATGCCCAGCTTGTCGGCTACCTCCTGTTGCGATAAGCCGCGCAGGATGCGCCAGGCGGCCTGCAGGCTGACCTGTTCATAAGTCATAATGCGGCAGACATCTTCGGGTAAACCAACATGATCATAGATGTCGGTTTCGCTATCGATTTTCTCCCATTCTTCTTCATTTTCATCATCATATTCCGCCAGTTGCAGTTGCATACGGAAGTACTCGTCGTAAGGAATAACGACATATTGCGGCTTACCTTCGTCATCATTGATCATTTGTACAGCCATAGAGAGTGTTCTCCTCATGCAGATAAGTGGTGGACGTTCTTCGCTTGACGGCCACGATGTAGCAAACATCCCGCGACTCTCCCTGGAAAATGAAGATCACCCGGTAATCTCCAGTCCGTAAGCGATAATAATCCTCACCCATATCGAGTTTTTTAATATCAGGACGCGGCGCATTTCTGTCATTGATTGCCGCCATTTTCTCTTCAATTCGCGTCTGGTAGCGCTTATCTATCTTTGCCAGATCGCGTTTAGCGGTTCTTGACCACACAATCTTCATCCGTACCTCCACTGTACGCCCACACGAAATATAAGGAAATAATAAGACTATTAGATAAATTCCGAATTACTTATGAGGTACTGTAGGACGGGGATCGGGGCGGAAAAAGCGGCAAAAAACGGATTGTCGAGGCGGGTCGAAAACGCCTCTGCCAGGCGGCAGAGGCGTACATAAGATCTGCGAGCGGGCGTCAGGCGTTCAGCCCACCGTCCACGTCCAGCCCGGTGCCGGAGATCTGCCCGGCTGCAGGGCTGGCAAGGAAGGTGACCGCGGCGGCGATATCTTCCGGCTGGCCGTAGTGCCCGGTGGCAATAAGCTGGCGCTGCGATGCGGCCTGCACGCCATCCTCCGGGTTCATATCGCTATTGGTGGGACCGGGGTGGACCAGATTGACGGTGATGCCGCGCGGCCCGAGGTCACGTGCCAGCCCACGGGTCAGAGAGTTGAGCGCCGATTTGGTCATTGAAGAGACCGCGATACCCGGCTGGGCGACGCGGTTGGCCAGACAGCTGCCGATGTTGATGATCCGTCCGCCGTCGGACATATGCACCAGCGCGGCCTGGATAGCGATCACCACCCCGCGAATATTGACGTTAATCAGGGCATCAATGTCCGCCAGGGTCATGGACTCCAGTTCACCGCCGCGCGCAATCCCGGCGTTATTGACCAGAATATCGAGCCCGCCCAGGGTGCGCGCCGCATGGGTGACGGCATTCTGAATGGCCTCGGCGCTGGCTCTGTCGGCCTGAACCGCCTCGCTGAGGCGTCCCATCGCCGTAATTTCATCGGCAACGGCCTGGGCCTTATCGGCGGATTTCTCATAGGTGATAACCACATCGGCACCCGCCCGGGCCAGCGACAGCGCAATAGCACGGCCCAAACCCCGGCTGGCACCGGTAACCAGCGCCTTCTTACCTGTTAAATCGATCTGCATGATGACCTCAACTCAAGAGTGATGAGAACCATCCTTATGTATAGAAGGCGTGTGTCCGGCGTCAATCCGCCGGGCGGCTGAGGTTTTCCACTTTCTCAAACGCGGCGCGCAGGATCGCTGGCGTCAGGGCGATCGGCAGGGCATGGATCGACTCCACAGGGCGCAGGGTATGGGCAATAACCTTGTCCAGCTCGTCGCGGTTGTGGATATCCACCTCCAGCTCGCGCAGGGTGGTGGGCAGGTTAAAGCGCTGATACGCCGCGACCAGTTCGCGCAGCACCGCGTCCTGGCCGAGCAGGGCGCTCTGCACCAGAATGCCGTAGGCCACCTTGGTGCCGTGGAGGAACTGCGCGGTCTGCGGCAGCACCGTTAAGCCGTTATGCACCGCATGCGCCGCCGCCACGCGGGTGTAGCGTTCTCCCAGCCCGCCCACCATGCCGCCGCCGGCGATAATGGCATCCACCACGTCATGAAATTCACGGGTGACCTCGCGGCGCGTCTGGTCGGCCAGCGCCTGCTCGCTGTGTTCCAGCAGCACGTCGCGGATCGCCAGCGCGCCGTTGATCCCGAGCCTGACCGTCAGCGGTAGCTGCTCGGGCTGCGGGGCCAGCACCACCGCTTCATACCATTTTGCCAGGGTATCGCCGATCCCCGCCAGCAGGTACTCCGCCGGGGCGTTAAGCACGATTTCCGGCTCGACCAGCACCAGATAGTTGGCATCGTCAAAGATCTCAAAGTGCAGCGCCTGCCCGGCATCGTTGTACCACACCGACAGCGGAGTCCAGGCGGCGCAGGTGGCGGCGATGGTTGGAATGGCAACCACCGGCAGGCCCAGACGACGGGCCACCGCTTTGGCGGTATCCAGCAGCGCGCCGCCGCCGACGCCAATCACTACGCTGCGGTTATCGCCAGCATCCTGCACGAGCTGGTTCACATCGTGTTCGCTGCAGTGGCCTTTAAACAGCAGATGTTTGGCTCCCTTTGTATTGAAACTTTCGGGCAGGAACGGGCGCGCACCGGCAAGGGCGCGTTCGCCGTAGATCCATACCGCCCGGGAGAGCTGCTCCGGAGTGAAAAATGCGTTCAGGCGGGCAAGGGCCCCGCGGTGGGAGTAATAGTTGGCCGGGCCGGGAACGACGCGGATATCGGTGTTGCTCATGATGGTGTCCTTTTTACGAAGCGCTAACCCGATGTTATGGCTAGACATCCAGATGGCTAATACTATTTTGCTTTATCTTATGCTTTTTCCTTCGTTGCCAGCCAGTCCCGGCTGTGAAAAATTCCATAAATCAAAAGATTAATGATAAGGGATCGCAGCGAATGTCAACCAGTCGCCTCGAGATGCGCGGCATCAGCCTGGCTTTTTCTGGCTTTCAGGCATTGTCGCGCGTCGATTTCACACTGACGGGCGGATCGGTACACGCGCTCACGGGCGCGAACGGCGCCGGTAAATCGACCCTGATGGCGGTGCTGTGCGGCACGCACGCGCGCTATGAAGGCGAAATCAGCATCAATCACCAGCTTGTCACTATTCGCGAGCCGGTGGATGCCAAACGGCTGGGCATCCATCTGGTGCAGCAGGAGGTGGACGTAGCGCTGATCCCCGGCCTGAGCATTGCGGAAAACATCATGCTCGATCATCTGGCGCAGCCGGGGCACCGCTTCCACTGGGGAAAACTGCGCGAGCAGGCCCGGCAGGCGCTGGCGCAGCTGGACGTCTCCCTCGACGTGCGGCGCGCTATCGACAGCTGCACCCTGGCGGAAAAGCAGCAGATCCTGCTGGCGCGGGCGCTCTCTCATCACTGCCGGTTTTTAATTCTGGATGAACCCACCGCGCCGCTGGACGCCCACGAGAGCGAGCGGCTGTTTACCGTGGTGCGACGCCTGCAGCAGCAGGGGATCGGGGTGGTGTTTATCTCCCACCGCATCCACGAGCTGAAGGCGATCTGCGACACCTTAACGGTGCTGCGCGACGGCAAGCTGATCGAGTCCGGCCCGATGGCGGACCTCAGCGGCGAAGCGATCGTCGAGAAGATGCTCGGCCACGAGCTGAGCGATATCTACCCCCCTGCGCGTCCTCCTCACAGCGGCGAAACCCTGCTGCGCGTGGAGGGGTTGCATGACGAAGGGCTGCTGAAGGATATCTCCCTGCACCTGCGCAAGGGCGAAATTCTGGGCATCGCCGGGCTGGCGGGAGCCGGGAAAACCGAACTCTGCAAGGCGCTGTTTGGCGCCAGTAAAAGCCAGGTGGCAAAAGGCGAACTGAACCAAAAGCCCTGGAAACCGCGTGACCCGGCGGATTCGGTCCTGCGTGGGCTGGCGCTGGTGCCGGAAGAGCGGCGCAAAGAGGGCATCTTTATCGATGAGCCGGTGAGCATGAACCTGGCGGTGTCAGCGGATAACAGCTTTTCGCGCTGGAGCCTGTTCGGGCATCGCCAGGCGTGGCGCTGGGCTGAAGAGGTGATCGCCCGGGTGGGCGTGCGCACCCGCGGGCCGGGGCAGGTACTGCGCCGTCTGTCGGGTGGTAACCAGCAGAAGGTGGCGATTGGCAAATGGCTGCGCGGCAACGCCCAGGTGCTGATCTTCGACGAGCCCACTAAAGGGGTGGACGTGAAGGCCAAAACCGATCTGTTCCAGCTGATTGACGGCCTGGCGCGGGAAGGCAAAGGGGTGATTTATGCCTCGGGGGAATTTGCCGAGCTGGTGGGCCTGTGCGACCGCATCTGCGTGCTGTGGGACGGGCGCATCGTGGCGGAGCTCGAGGGGGCAACCGCCCGCGAAGAGACATTACTTTATTATTCAACCGGAGGAACGGCGTCGTGAGCAAGGCCCTTTCAGTGACGGCGGCGGCGTCTGGCCGTCAGCAAATTTTCGATTTTCTCTACAAATGGGGCATGTTGCTGACGGTGGTCGCGCTGGTGGCCATTTTCGGCGTGGCGTCAGAGAACTTCCTCGATCCCAACAACATCATCAACATTCTGCGCTCTATCGCCATCGTGACGGTAATTGCCATCGGCGTCTCCATCTCGCTGACCATTGGCGGGTTTGACCTCTCTGTCGGCTCTACCGCGTCGCTGGCAAATGCCCTGGTGATCTCGCTGTTTGTCTGGCACGGCTTCGGCACCACCGAATCCATTCTGATCACCCTGGCGCTCTGCACCCTGGTGGGGCTGTTTAACGCCTTCCTGATCGTCATCCTGCGCATTCCCGACATGCTCGCCACCCTCGCCAGCCTGTTTGTGATCCAGGGCGTGGCGATGACTTACAGCTACGGCGGGTCGATCACCGAAAACATGGTGCTGCCGAGCGGCGACATGGCGGAAGGGACCATCCCGGCAGCGTTTGGCGCGCTGGGGCAGGTGCCGACCATCGTCATCATTATGCTGGCGGTGACGCTGCTGGCGCAGCTGGGACTATCCCTGACCACCCACGGTCGCCGTATGTACGCCATTGGCGGCAACCCGGAAGCGGCGCGCCTGTCCGGCATTCGCACCACCCGCTATAAAGTGGCGGCCTACGTGATTGCTTCGCTGCTGGCGGGCCTTGGCGGCATTCTGCTGGCCTCGCGCATTGGCTCCTCGCAGGTGAATGCCGGCGGCGGTTATCTGATGGATGCGGTGGCGGCGGCGTGGATCGGCTTCTCGTTCGCCGGCTCCGGCAAACCGAACGCGCTGGGCACCCTGGTGGGGGCGGTGATCCTTGGGGTGCTCTCCAACGGGCTGGTGATGCTCTCGGTGCCCTATTACGCAATGGACATTATAAAAGGGCTGGTGCTGGCGATTGCGCTGGCCATCACCTACGTACAAAAACGTTAACAACACGACGGGATAAAAAATGAAAAAAGTTGCACTTTCTTTGCTGACCCTGGGATTACTGAGTTCCCTGCCGGGCTATGCGGCGACGCCTGCGCCGGTTCCGGCGGCCATTGCCAACCATGACGGACAGATCCGCATCGCGGTGATCCGCAACCTCGGCTCGGACGACAACACTACCCAGTTTGTGGCCGGTGCGATTCAGGAAGGCAAAAAGCTCGGCTTTAAGGTCAGCACCTTTTTAAGCAACGGCGACGACGCCAAATTCCAGGACTTCGTTAACCAGGCGATCACCCAGAAATATGACGGCATTATCCTCTCCCAGGGACGCGATCCGTACTCCACCGCGCTGGTGAAAAAAGCCGTCGATGCCGGGATCAAGGTGGCGGTGTTCGATACCGCAGTGAACGGGGAGATCCCCGGCGTAACCGTGACCCAGCAGGATGACGCCTCCCTGACCAACCTCTCGTTTGGCCAGCTGGTGAAAGATTTCAACGGTAAGGCCAACATCATCAAGCTGTGGGTCGCCGGCTTCCCGCCGATGGAGCGTCGTCAGACCGCCTACCAGGAACTGCTGAAGCAGAACCCGGGCATCAAGGAGCTGGAGTCCATCGGCGCGGTCTCCTCAGACGTGCAGGGCGATACTGCCAACAAAGTGGGCGCGGTGCTGGCGAAATACCCGAAAGGCAAGATCGACGCTATCTGGGGCACCTGGGACGCCTTCAGCCAGGGCGCCTATAAAGCGTTGAAAGAGAACGGCCGCACCGAGATCAAACTCTACAGCATCGACATCTCCAACCAGGATCTACAGCTGATGCGTGAAGCGGGCAGCCCGTGGGTGGTGAGCGTGGCGGTGGATCCGAAGCTGATTGGCGCCACCAACGTGCGTCTCATTGCCAACAAGATTGCCGGTGAAGCAACGCCTGCAACCTATGACTTTAAGGCGGCCGCTATTCCGCAGGCGCTGCTGTCGTCCCAGCCGGGCGCGGTGAACGTGGCATCATTAGGGAAAATCATCCCGGGCTGGGGCCAGACCGAAGACTTTATCGCCCCGTGGTTCGCGACGTTAGAAGCGAAGGCAAAATAATGCCCGGTGGCGCTGCGCTTACCGGGCCTACGGTTTTGTAGGCCGGGTAAGGCGCAGCCGCCACCCGGCGAAAGGCTCGATATGACTTCTCAACTACCCACCCCCGAATACAGCCGCAATATGCGCTTAATTGGCCACAGCGACCAGGGCGGACGCCCGGACGGCGTACAGCTGATGGTGCATCGCGGCTTTGCCTATATCGGCCATATGGTGTCCCAGGGCTTTTCGATCGTCGACGTGCGCGACCCGAAAAACCCGAGGGCTGCGGGCTATGTTCCTGCGCCGCCGGGCACCTGGAACGTGCATCTCCAGGCCCACGACGACCTGCTGCTGGTGATCAACGCCCGGGATCTGTTTGCCGATGTCCGCTTTGCTGACGAAAAGGTCTACTACACCCGTCAGGTGGGGGAGACGGTCAGCGACGTGCAGGACAGAGGCTGGAGCGCCGGGCTGCGCGTCTTTGATATCTCCACCCCGGATAAACCGCGGGAAATCAGCTTCCTGTCGCTGAGTGGTATCGGCATTCACCGCATCTGGTACGTGGGCGGCCGCTGGGCCTATGTCTCGGCGCTGATCGACGGCTTTACCGATTACATCTTCCTGACCATCGATCTGGCGGATCCGCGCAAGCCGGAAGTCGCCGGGCGCTGGTGGCTGCCGGGGATGAACCAGGCGGCAGGAGAAACGCCCGAGTGGCCGGAGGGCAAACGCTATGCCCTGCATCACGCGATTATCAATGGGGATACCGCCTACGGTAGCTGGCGCGACGGCGGCCTGACCCTGCTGGACGTAAAGGATCGCAGCCAGCCGAAACTGATCGCCCATCGCAACTGGAGCCCGCCGTTTGGCGGCGGCACCCACACCGCGCTGCCGCTGCCGGACCGGGACCTGCTGGTGGTGCTGGACGAAGCGGTGCTCGACAATCAGGAGGACGGCGAGAAGCTGATTTGGCTGTTTGATATTCGCGAGCCGTCGAACCCGGTGAGTATTGCCACCTTCCCACAGCCGAACGAGCGGGATTACGTGGCGAAAGGGGCGCACTTCGGGCCGCACAACCTGCACGAAAACCGCCCGGGCAGCTTTGTCAGCTCAACGTTGATTTTTGCCACGTATCAGAATGCGGGGGTGCGCGCGTACGACATTTCGAACCCGTATCGCCCGGTAGAGACCGCCGCGCTGGTGCCCGCCGCACCGGAGAAGATGATGGATACCCGGCCCAACCGCCCGCAGGTGATCCAGTCCTGCGATGTGTTTGTGGATGCGCAGGGGATTATTTACAGCACGGATTATAACGGCGGGTTGTCGGTGATTGAGTATTTGGGGTGAGGGGACCGGTTTTGTAGGCCGGGTAAGGCGAAGCCGCCACCCGGCAAACAGGTCGCACGCAACTTAACTGTACTGACGCACCCTTGCCACCAGTTCATCCACGCTGTCGATACGGTCAGCAATCACAATCAACGCCTTACCGAGGGTAATGGCGTGGCGCAGGCATTCGTGGCGCATCTCGTCATCGCGAATGGTATCGATATCCGCCACGTGCGACAGGCCCACGCTGCGGCGGATCAGTTCGGTGCCGCAGAAGCCAATCGCGTCCTGCCAGACCTTCTTCAGAAACGCGCTGGCATAGCCCGGCACGCCGAGCGCCGCATCGCGGGATTTTTCCGCGGCCAGGGCCTGGAAACGTTCCGCGAAGGTGGTCCACAGCTGCTGGATATCGATCAGGCGCTGCTCGCGACCGGCCGCCGCGTCGCGGATGCCGAGGTGGCCCGGCAGGCCGCAGAAGTTAAGCAGCAGGTTGCCGATCGCCGTGCCGATATCAAACCCAATCGGGCCGAAATAACCGAACTCCGCGTCAATCGCCTTCAGGCTGCCGTCGGCGACAAAAATTGAGCCGCTGTGGATGTCGCCGTGCAGCAGCGCTTCGGCCTGGGAGAAGAAGCGGTGTTTCAAGGCGGCGACGGCAATCTTCAGCTGATCGTCATTGCGCAGAGCGGCGACATCGTTTTCCAGCGCCGCCGGGTAGTTATTGCGCTCGTGGATCTGGTACGGGTCGTTGAAGAACAAATCCTCGGTGATCTCGCACATCTCCGGGTTGATGAACTGCGCTACCTGCGCCTTTTTGGCGTGCGGATGGAGGTAAAAATCGCTGGTGTGGAACAGGGTATGGGCCAGGTATTCCCCCAGCTGGCGTGCCGCCTGGGGATAATAAACGTTATTGATCAGCTCGCCGCGCCAGATCTTATGGCTTGAGAGATCTTCCATCACCATTACCGCCAGCGCCGGGTCAAAGTGGTGGATTTTCACCGTGTGCTGCGGGCTGTGCTGATAGTGCTCCACCAGGGTTTGCGCTTCGAGACGGGCGCGGTCCAGCGTCAGCGGCCAGGACTCTCCCACGCAGCGCACGTAGGGCAGGGCCTGCTTAACGATAATGCGGCTTACGCCTTCGCTGTCGAAAATTTTGAATACCAGATTGAGGTTGCCGTCGCCCACCTCCTGCGCCTCCACCAGTGACGATGGGTTTTCGAGGCCGCCAAACTGTTGGGCGTAGGCCACGGCGTCCTGAGCGGTAAAGGTACGGTATTGCGACATTGCCAGTTCCTCATCTGTTCCGGTAATAAAGACATTTAGACGTCTATACATCTGAATTTTATCCTGACACAATGTGCTACAACAACGCAACAGAGAATTAACGACATGCAGAGATTACAGACGACCAGCCTGCGGGTGACGGAAAATCAGCTATTTATTCTCGACCAACAGGCGCTTCCGCAGGAGAAACGCTGGCTGGATGCGTCCACGGTTGACGCGCTGGTGGGGCATATTCACGCCCTGCGCGTGCGGGGGGCGCCGCTGATTGGTCTCTCTGCCAGCCTGCTGTTAGCGCTGCTGGCGGAAAACGGCCACCGCCGGGATCGGCTGGCGGCGGCGCTGGAAACGTTGCGGGCCTCGCGCCCGACGGCGGTAAACCTGATGAACAATCTCGACCGTATGAAGCAGGCGCTGTGGCAGGAAGATTATGTCCCGGCGCTGGTGGCCGAGGCGCTGCGTCTGATCGACGAAGACAAGCGGCTCTGTGATGCCATCGCGCAGGCGGGAAGCCAGCTGGTGAAGCCGGGTAGCCGCCTGCTGACCCACTGCAATACCGGCGGGCTGGCGACGGCGGGTGTCGGCACCGCGCTGGGAGTGATTGCTCTTGCGCATCAGCAGGGCAACGTCAGCAACGTCTGGGTGGATGAAACCCGTCCGCTGTTGCAGGGCGGCAGATTAACCGCCTGGGAGCTGGGCGAGCTGGGTGTGCCCTATCAGTTGATTACCGATTCGATGGCCGCCAGCCTGATGGCCAAAGGCCAGGTGGACGCGGTATGGGTCGGGGCAGACAGGATTGCCGCCAACGGCGATGTGGCGAACAAAATCGGCACCTATTCCCTGGCGGTGCTGGCGAAATTCCACGGTATTCCGTTTTACGTGGCGGCACCGCAAACCACCCTCGATCCAGCGTGCCCGAACGGTGACGCTATCCCGATTGAGCAGCGCGATGCCCGGGAAGTGACCGGCGTGGCAGGGAGTTTTGGCGCGGTGCAGTGGGCGCCGCTTGATGCGAGGGTCTATAATCCGGCGTTCGACGTCACGCCTGCGGCGCTGATTAGCGGCTGGGTGCTGGATAGCGGGGTGGTGCTGCCGGAAGATGTGGAAGAAGGGATTTTTCGCAGCGGTGCGGTCTGAGTAATGCCGGGTGGCGGCTTCGCCTTACCCGGCCTACAACACCTGGTTTGTCGGCCCGTGCAAGCGCAGCGCCGCCGGGCAGGGCAGGGTGCCTACGGCAATCGTGGATACGCATCCGCAATCGCATCGCCCGTGAACTGCGCCACCCAGCCTTCCGGGTTATCGAAAATACGAATGGCGGTAAAGTTCGGCTCGGAACCCATATCAAACCAGTGCGGCGTGCCGGCGGGCACCGAGATCAGATCGTTTTTCTCGCACAGCACCTGATACACCTGGTCATCAATGTGCAGGCAGAACAGCCCGGCACCTTCGACAAAGAAACGCACTTCATCTTCACCGTGGGTATGTTCATTGAGAAACTTCGCGCGCAGGGCCTCTTTTTGCGGGTTGTCCGCCCGCAGGCTGATCACATCCCAGCTCTGGTAGCCTTTCTCTGCCACCAGCCTGTCGATGGCGTGCTGATAGGCATTAATCACTGCGTCAGCAGTCGGATCGCGGCCTAAATCGCGGTCGGCTTCCCAGCGTTCAAATCGGACGCCACGGGCATTCAGCTGCTGCTGGATCGCCTCAGGGTCGGTGCTGTGCCACTGCGGCTCGCGGGCTTCTTTATCTGAAAAAATGGTCAATGCGCTCATGAAGGGATCTGCTCCGGATTAATGTCGTCGAACTGGTGCACCTGATGATGATGGCTGGCGCCGTCGTCATCGCCGCGAATCAATTGCAGGGTGCGAAAACCCGCCTGTTCCGCGGCGTCCAGCTCCTGATGGATATCCGACAGGAACAGGATCTGCGAGGGCGCAAGGTTAATCTGTGCCGCAATAGTCTGATACGACTGCACATCGCGCTTGGCGCCGATGTGGGTATCGAAATAGCCGCTGAACAGATGAGTAATATCACCTTCGTCGCTGTAGCCAAATAACAGTTTTTGCGCTGCCACGGACCCCGATGAATAAACATACAAATCAATGCCCTGCGACTTCCATTTTTCCAGCGAAGGGAGAACGTCAGGGTAGAGATGACCGGTAAAGTCGCCGTTGACGTAGCCATCCTGCCAGATGATCCCCTGCAGCGCTTTCAGGGCTGTCGATTTGCGGTCTTCGTCCATAAAGGCGAACAGGGTGTCGATCAGATCGCGGGTGCTGGCCTGCGGCTCGGCAATCTCTTCACGCAGATTGTCCAGAATGGTGTTGACCGGTTCAGCATACTGCTGGGCGGTGACAAAGGCCGCCAGCCGCTCGCGCGCGTAGGGGAACAGGACATTATGGACAAAACGAATATCGCTGGTGGTGCCTTCAATATCCGTCACAATCGCGCGAATCATACTCTCTCCAGTTGTCGTAAACGCATCTCGCACTCGAACAAAAATTCGAGGCCTTCAAGGTGACGCCGGGCCTCTGCCACGTCGCGTCCCCAGCAGGTTAAGCCATGACCGCGCAGAAGAAAACCATAATTAAGCGGACGTTCCTGAGCGTAATGGGCAATGCGGGAGGCCAGGGCGTCGATGTCCTGGTCGTTGTCGAACACGGCGATCGGCACGGTATCAAGATGGCTGGTCTGGCCGCTGAGGGATTTCTGCATTTCAAAGCCGCTGATATGTAGCTCCGGCGCTTTGACCAGTCGCGACAGCACCGTGGCGTTGACGGTGTGGACATGCAGCACCGCGTTGGCCTCGGGGAAGAGGCGATAGACCAGGGTATGCAGGCCGGTTTCCGCCGAAGGTTTCCGCCCGGAGGGGGCGCGGTTGGTGGCAATCTCAACCTGCAGAAAGTCATCGGGGGTCAGGCTGCCTTTGTCTTTGCCGGATTCGCTGAGCCAGCACCAGCTGGCGTCCTGACGTACGGACATGTTGCCGCCGGTGGCGGGGGCCCAGCCCTTTGCGCCGATCCAGTGACAGGCCTCGACCAGGGATGTGAGTTGCAGGTTGTCTGTCATCCTTCTTACCTCTTCGGCAGGAATATCATTATGGTTTAGACGTCTAAGCGTCTTGATTGCCAAATACTAACATCGTGTTATAGTGGCAGCAACATATGTATTACATACAGGCCCGTCGAAATGAGTAATAAACCCTTGATTCCAGAGAGTAAACTTCCAGGTCTCGGCACCACCATCTTTACGCAGATGAGTGCCCTGGCGCAGCAGCACAAGGCGATTAATCTGTCGCAGGGTTTTCCTGATTTCAATGGCCCAGACTATCTGCAACAGCGGCTGGCTCACCATGTGGCGAACGGCGCTAACCAGTACGCGCCTATGACCGGGGCCCAGCCGCTGCGCGAGGCGATTGCCGATAAAACCGCCGAACTGTATGGCTATCAACCGGATGCAAACAGTGAGATCACCGTGACCGCAGGGGCGACCGAAGCGCTGTACGCGGCGATCACCGCCCTGGTACGGACCGGCGATGAGGTGATCTGCTTTGATCCGAGCTACGACAGCTATGCCCCGGCAATTGAATTGTCGGGCGGCGTAGTCAAGCGGGTGGCGCTCCAGCCGCCGCATTTCCGCCCGGACTGGCAGGCCTTTGCGGCATTGCTGAGCGAGAAAACCCGGCTGGTCATTTTGAATACCCCGCATAACCCGTCGGCGACGGTATGGCAGCAGGCAGATTTCGCCGCGCTCTGGCAGGCCATTGCCGAACGTGAGATTTATGTTCTGAGCGATGAGGTGTACGAGCACATCTGCTTTGTTGAGGCGGGGCATGCCAGCGTGCTGGCCCATCCGCAGCTGCGCGAGCGGGCGATTGCCGTCTCCTCGTTCGGGAAAACCTTCCACATGACCGGCTGGAAAGTGGGCTACTGCGTGGCACCTGCGGCCATTAGCGCCGAGCTGCGTAAGGTGCATCAGTTCCTCACCTTTGCGGTCAATACCCCGGCCCAGCTGGCGATTGCCGATATGCTGCGCAATCAGCCGGAACATTACCGTGAACTGCCTGACTTTTATCGCGCCCGCCGGGATCTGTTTATCGAGGCCCTGAGCGCCAGCCGGCTGGAGATTTTACCCTGCGAAGGGACCTATTTCCTGCTGGCTGACTACAGCGCCATTTCCGATCTCGATGACGTCAGTTTTTGCCAGTGGTTAACCAAAGAGGTGGGGGTGGCGGCCATCCCGCTATCGGTATTCTGTGCCGACGCGTTCCCGCACAAGCTTATTCGACTCTGCTTTGCCAAACAGGAAACCACGCTGCTGGCGGCGGCGGAACGGCTGAAAAAACTATAACGAAATATGTTGAAACCGACATAATTTAATACGCAGATTTATTAAATAACGTCTGCGTATTTATTTGACGGGAATATTAACAAATAATTATATTTCTCCGTCGGGTTTTCTTAGTCATATTGAAAATCTTCATTGCTGATTTGCTCAATGAAATTCGAAAATACTGTGCTAGTTAATGCAGTGCGGTTATACATCATGTAGACATCCGCGGCGGGTAACGTAACGGGAGCATCAATTTTTTTCAACTTAAAGGCATCACGATACTTTTCGTATACCGCTTCAGGAACAAAGCCCAATAAATTAGAGGAGCTGATCATTGTAATGAGCGAGAAAAATGAGTCGCAGCGAAAGGCAATTTTCCTCTCCGGGAAAGCGCTTTCTGCCTGTGCCTGAAAGCTTTTTACGCCCGGCTCTTCGCTCATAAATAAAGTATATTTTTCATTGCTCAACTCTTCCAGCGTTGCCGCGTCGCCTATGCGAGGGTGAGCTTCACGGCACACAATCACCATCGGTAAATGGATAAAGTGGGAGCAGACAATAGAGCGGTTGGAGACGGAAGCGAATGAGAAGACCAGATCGGCTTTACGGTAGGCTAACAGATCTTCTGCCGAGTCGACAGACAGCAGCATGTCATGAAATTCGACCTCATAGTTATGCTCCCGCATCAACAGCTTCATCGAGCCGATCATCCGGTTTTGCGTCAGAACCTGCGGGCAGTAGATAACAAAGTTCTTCTTCAGCGCCGAGCCGTGCATGATGTTAATCGTCTGCTCGATCTGGTTCAGATTCTGTTCAAGATGTTTATGTAAATTGACGCCTACCGTGGTCGGGGAGATGCCTTTACCGGAGCGGATAAACAGCGGGTCGTTCAGCTGATTACGCAGCCGTTGCAGAGACTGGCTTACCGCAGAAGGGGTAATAAAGAGCGTCTCCGCTGCCTTGCTGATACTGAGATGCTGATAAATGCACTCAAAAATTACCAGCAGATTAAGGTCAAATTTTTTCAGATCGTAGAGATTAGCCATGATTCGTCCTGATTAGCTGTCTGAATAGTGTTATCACATACAGGATAACTATAGAAGTAAGTTAGCCATTCACCATCCATTTGATCGGATAACTTAACTGATTTTAAATTTCAACTTAATATATCATGGCTGTAGATTAATGAAATAAAAGCCCAGCAATTACTACAATAATTTTGTCCTTAAAAAGGCGGGCGGAATTATTGCTATTCCGCCGCCGTTCAGGTATTACGGCGTTCCCATCATCATATTAAGTTGTTCTTTATCCGGTAATCCGACAACCTGCTGTAATTCATTCTGGTTATTCATGTAATACAGCGCGGGGGTGGCCTCTGCGCCAAGATCGTCCATGATCGACTGATTATCTTTCAACGTTTTAATTAGGGCAGGAGACGGGGTCTGCGGCACCTTAAGCGCCATTTTTCCGCCAGATTGTTCGTAGTCATGCCAGCTTTTCGCCGGATCCTTTGCGGCGAGAATGGCCGCTGCCGCGCCGGTGCTTTCAGGCTTGATAACCCCTACCAGCAACGTACGTAGCTGCACCTTGCCTGACTCGACCCACGGACGCGCCTGCTGCCAGAATTGCAGGCAGTAAGGGCAGTAAGGATCGGCGAAAACATAGATCACCCGCGGGGCGTCTTTGTTCCCCTCAAGCAGCCAGTGGGCCTTCTCCATACGCTGCCAGAGTTCGCGTCCGGCAGGCGCGTACAGCTCTTGCTGGATCACCTGCTCGCTCAGGTTTTTGCCTTGCTCATCGTACATGTACCCGGAAATGGCATGTTTGCCATCCGGCGTCAGGTAGATGGTGACCCCCATGTCCTGATACTTGCCCAGCCAGCCCTTCATGCCGCCGGGCGCCTCAAAGGATTTGATAATGGTGATACCTTGTTTTTCAACGGCTTTTACCGGGGCCGGTAACTCTTCGGCATGGACGACGAAGGGGAATAACGCGAGGAGCAGGGCGGGTCTTAACATGATTAATCCTTAAAAAATCAATACCAAAGAACGGGTTCGGTAAAACCTATCGCAATCATAGGTATTTTTACCCTGTCAGCCAATTGCCCTTTCTGTGGGTGGGTGGTGTAATCCACTTCGCTGTTACGACCTTGCTAAAGGTAATGTAGAGCGCAACACATCGCCAGCTTCGGCTGGCACTGATGTTACCCTCGGGTAGCTCAGGTATCAGGGCCGCCGTCAAGGCGGCCTTTTTACTTTGCAGCATCCAACCGGGTTGTTAGGTATTGCTGATTGATTTGATAAAGCAAACGCATTAGCCCGTTCGGGCAAAGTTGGTTACCTTAGCTCTCAACGAAAACACGGAGGAAGTACAGATGTCTTTAATTAACACCAAAATCAAACCTTTCAAAAACCAGGCGTTCAAAAACGGCGACTTCGTAGAGATCACCGAGAAAGATACCGAAGGCCGCTGGAGCGTGTTCTTCTTCTACCCGGCTGACTTTACTTTCGTCTGCCCGACCGAACTGGGTGACGTTGCAGATCACTACGAAGAACTGCAGAAGCTGGGCGTAGACGTTTACTCTGTCTCTACCGACACCCACTTCACCCACAAAGCGTGGCACAGCAGCTCTGAAACCATCGCTAAAATCAAATACGCGATGATCGGTGACCCGACTGGCGCCCTGACCCGTAACTTTGAAAACATGCGTGAAGACGAAGGTCTGGCCGACCGCGGCACCTTTATCGTTGACCCGCAGGGCATCATCCAGGCCATCGAAGTTACCGCTGAAGGTATTGGCCGTGACGCATCCGATCTGCTGCGCAAAATCAAAGCGGCACAGTATGTTGCTTCTCACCCAGGCGAAGTGTGCCCGGCGAAATGGAAAGAAGGCGACGCGACTCTGGCTCCATCTCTGGACCTGGTTGGTAAAATTTAAGTCCACAATGCCCGGCGGCGCTGCGCTTGCACGGGCCTACAACACCGTAGGCCGGGTAAACGAAGTGCCACCCGGCAATCAATGGGCGCATCTGCGCCCATTTCATTCCAACACCATGATGCAAGTTGCATTCAGGCAGCCCGGATAAGGCCGCTTGCATGATGATGTTTTTTAAGCAGGAGATGAATAATGCTCGACACCAACATGAAAACCCAGCTCAAGGCCTACCTTGAGAAACTGACCAAACCTGTTGAGCTGATTGCCACGCTGGACGACAGCGCTAAATCGGCAGAAATCAAGGAACTGCTGGCTGAAATTGCCGAACTGTCTGCGAAAGTGACCTTTAGGGAAGACAACAGCCTGCCGGTGCGCAAGCCGTCCTTCCTGATCGCTAACCCAGGCTCCACCCAGGGCCCGCGCTTTGCCGGTTCCCCGCTGGGACACGAATTCACCTCACTGGTGCTGGCGCTGCTGTGGACCGGTGGTCATCCGTCTAAAGAGGCGCAGGCTCTGCTTGAACAGATCCGCGATATCGACGGTGATTTTGAATTTGAAACTTACTACTCGCTCTCGTGCCACAACTGCCCGGATGTGGTCCAGGCACTGAACCTGATGGCGGTGCTGAACCCGCGCATCAAACACACCGCTATTGACGGCGGCGTGTTCCAGAACGAAATCACCGATCGCAACGTGATGGGCGTTCCGGCGGTGTTTGTGAACGGGAAAGAGTTTGGTCAGGGTCGTATGACGCTGACAGAGATCGTCGCCAAAGTGGATACCGGCGCTGAAAAACGTGCCGCGGAAGAGCTGAACAAGCGCGACGCCTACGATGTGCTGATTGTCGGCTCCGGCCCGGCGGGTGCGGCGGCTGCGGTCTATTCTGCCCGTAAAGGCATTCGTACCGGCTTGATGGGCGAACGTTTTGGCGGCCAGGTGCTGGATACCGTGGATATCGAAAACTATATCTCCGTGCCGAAAACCGAAGGTCAGAAACTGGCTGGCGCCCTGAAAGCGCACGTCAGCGACTATGAAGTGGATGTGATCGACAGTCAGAGCGCCAGCAAACTGGTGCCTGCGGCGCAGGAAGGCGGCTTCCATCAGATTGAAACGGCGTCTGGAGCGGTGCTTAAAGCACGCAGCATCATCATTGCTACCGGTGCCAAATGGCGCAACATGAACGTGCCGGGCGAAGATCAGTATCGTACCAAAGGGGTGACCTACTGCCCGCACTGCGACGGCCCGCTGTTTAAAGGCAAGCGCGTAGCGGTAATTGGCGGGGGTAACTCCGGTGTCGAAGCGGCAATCGATCTGGCCGGTATCGTTGAGCATGTGACGCTGCTGGAGTTCGCACCAGAGATGAAGGCCGACCAGGTTCTGCAGGATAAAGTACGCAGCCTGAAAAACGCCGACATCATTCTGAACGCGCAGACGACCGAAGTGAAAGGCGACGGCAGCAAAGTGACCGGTCTTGAGTACCGCGACCGCGTGAGCGGGGATGTGCACAGCGTGCCGCTGGCGGGGATCTTCGTGCAGATTGGTCTGCTGCCCAACACCACCTGGCTGGAAGGCGCGATTGAGCGCAACCGCATGGGCGAGATTATCATCGACGCCAAATGTGAAACCAGCGTGAAGGGCGTATTTGCGGCGGGCGACTGCACCACCGTGCCGTACAAACAGATCATCATCGCGACCGGCGAAGGGGCGAAGGCCTCCCTGAGCGCCTTTGATCATCTGATTCGTACCAAAACAGCATAAGAACGTAAGACTACACCTGCAAAGTAAAGAGGCTACCTGACGGTAGCCTCTTTTTTTTACCTTACCACCAGCACCGGTATATTGGCGTGACCTACCACACTGGAGGCGTTCGAGCCCAGCAGGTGGGTGGAGATCGACGGGTTGCGCGACCCGATCACCACGATATCGGCTTTCAACTCGCTGGCCACCTCGTTCACCACGTCGCGCACATTACCAAAGCAGACATGGGTTCTGATCCGCGACGGGTCGATGCTGAAATGGCTGACCATCGTCTTCAGGCGGGTGTGCGCCTCCTGTTCGATATGCTCCTCGAAGCGGCGCATATCGGCGGCGAAGCGATGCAGCCCAAAAGTGGACGAGCCTGGTAAAACGTGCAGTAAGTGAATAATGCCATCCTGCTGCGCCAGGAATTCAGCGTGGCGAATCGCCTTGTCGCTCAACTCCATCTCAAAAACATCCACCGGCATAATAATCGTCTGGTACATAACCGTTTCTCCCTGTTTATTTACGCTTAATCCATTCAAACACAAAATATAATTAGATTCTGATAGCTCGCTGACACTTTTTAATATCGCCCCGCTTGTTGGCGTTTTGCCGTGCCGCTTTGATGCCAGGATTAATCCCAAAGCCGTGCAATTTCCAGGTATATCCCCGCTGATGGCTACCCTTTTAAGGTAAACCCGCATTTTTTCTCTGAATCCGGAGGTCGAATGAAAGCATTGACGTATCACGGACCACATAACGTTAAGGTTGAAACGGTACCCGATCCGGCCATTGAACAAGCTGACGATATCATTCTGCGCATCACCGCCACCGCGATCTGCGGTTCTGATTTGCATCTCTACCACGGGAAGATACCTAAGGTAGAACATGGCGATATCTTCGGTCATGAGTTTATGGGTGAAGTGGTGGAGACCGGGCGAGACGCGAAAAATCTCACCAAGGGCGATCGGGTGGTGATCCCCTTTGTCATTGCCTGCGGCGATTGCTTTTTCTGCCGTATGCAGCAGTACGCCGCCTGTGAAAATAGCAACAGCGGCCAGGGCGCAGCGCTGAACAAAAAACAGATCCCGCCTCCGGCTGCGCTCTTCGGCTACAGCCATCTTTATGGCGGTGTACCCGGCGGCCAGGCGGAATACGTTCGCGTGCCAAAAGGCAACGTCGGACCCTTTAAGGTGCCGCCGCTGCTGTCGGATGATAAGGCCCTGTTCCTCTCGGACATCCTGCCCACCGCCTGGCAGGCCGCTAAAAATGCCCAGATTACTCAGGGCAGCAGCGTCGCGGTGTTCGGGGCCGGGCCAGTGGGGCTCCTGACCGTCGCCTGCGCGCGTTACCTCGGCGCCGAGCAGATTTTTATTGTCGATCATCACGACTACCGGCTGCGTTTTGCTCAGGATCGCTACGGCGCGATCCCCATTAACTTTGACCGCGACGACGATGCCGCAGAAAAAATCATCGAGCAGACCCGGGGCCAGCGCGGGGTGGATGCGGTCATTGATGCGGTCGGCTTTGAGGCCAAAGGGAGCACCACCGAAACCGTGCTGACCAACCTCAAACTTGAAGGCAGCAGCGGTAAAGCGTTGCGGCAGTGTATCGCCGCGGTACGGCGCGGGGGGATCGTCAGCGTGCCGGGCGTCTATGCCGGCTTTATTCACGGTTTCCTGTTTGGCGACGCCTTCGACAAAGGGCTCACCTTTAAAATGGGGCAGACCAACGTTCACGCCTGGCTGGGGGAACTGTTGCCGCTGATCGAGCAGGGACTGATCACGCCGGAAGAGATCGTCACCCACTATATGCCGTTTGAAGAGGCGGCCCGCGGCTACGAGATCTTTGATAAACGTCAGGAAGATTGCCGGAAGATCATTCTGGTGCCCGGGGCACAAAGTGCGGAAGTGGCAAAAGAGCGGGTTACCGGGCTGGTCAACCCTATGCCGGGCGGCGTTATCTGATAGCGGGAGGCGGAAAGAGGATGCCCTGGCATCCTCTGGGCAAAGCGGGTTAACGCTTGTTCAGATGGGATCAGCGCAGGTATTCGCCCGCGGCTTCAGGCTGCCAGATAAGTTCCAGCACCTCCAGATGCGTGGCGGTACCGCCTGGCAGTTCCCAGTGGATGGTATCGCCGGTACGCAGGCCGATGAGTGCTGCGCCCACCGGGGCCAGGACCGACAGCTGCGTGCTGCTGTCGGTCATCTGCGCCGGATAGACCAGCGTGCGGGTGCGGACTTCCCCGGTAGCCAGATCGCGAAACTTCACCTGACTGTTCATGGTCACCACGTCAGCGGGCATGTCCTGCGGAGCGCACATCTGCGCACGATCCAGTTCGTCGTTCAAAGCGCTGGCGACGGGCAGCGAGGCAAAAGCCGGTTGCTCCAGCAGGCGGTCGATACGCTCAGCATCGAGTTCGTTAATGATGATTGTGGGTCTGGACATTATTTACTCCATGTCGTTCATGCTGCGACAACCGCAGAAGAGATGCCAAAAGAAAACCCTCGCCATCCGGTAGCGAGGGTTTAACTCTGTCTGATAATACTGAGTCTGTGCCCCGGTTTGAAGTGATGCTTGTCACATTCATGGTGTGGATGTAGTCCGGAAGCGTCAACTGGGTCGTTAGTATGAAATTTAGCCAAAAAAGGTGATCCTTCGCCAATTTGGATTATCCTTCTAAGGCGCAGGTTATGTAGCGTGACACACCCATAACAGCAGAACAACGAAGACTGTAGCACTAAATTCAGTCTTACTTTTCTACGGATTGCGTTACGCTGATCCCCTTGGGGCAGGGGGATGAGCGAAGCGTAATCCGTGCCTGCCGGTCTTTATTTCCGAATTTCCCAGAGAGCACTATGTACTTTTATCAACCTTCCCAGGGACACGGCCTGCCGCACGACCCGTTAAACGCTATTGTTGGACCCCGCCCGATTGGCTGGATTGCCTCCTGCGATGCCGAAGGACGCCCGAATCTGGCGCCGTACAGCTTCTTTAACTGCTTTAACTACCATCCGCCGATTATCGGCTTCGCCAGCACCGGCTGGAAGGACAGCGTGCGCAATATCGTCGAGACCGGGGAGTTTGTCTGGAATCTCACCACCCGCGAGCTGGCCAGCGCCATGAATGAAACCTCCGCCAGCCTGCCGCACGGCGAAGATGAGTTTTTACGTGCCGGCCTCACCAAAGCCGAAAGTCGGGTGGTGAAGGTACCGCGCGTCGCGCAAAGCCCGGTCAACTTTGAATGCCGCCTGTCGCAGTGCATCCAGCTGACGGCGGCGAACGGTGCGGAGATCGACACCTGGCTGGTGCTGGGGGAGGTGGTCGGGATCCACATTGATGAAAGCCTGCTGCATGACGGCATCTATCAGACGGCAAAAGCGCAGCCGGTACTGCGCGCGGGTGGCCCGACGGCGTACTTCGCCATCGGTGAGGATCAGCGTTTTGATCTGGTGCGCCCGGATGCGCGAAAAGCCTGAGACACTCTCAGTAGCCGATCTTGTCGATTACAAACTGCTTGCCGCAGTTACCCGGGTGCGGTTGGGCGATAAATGAGCGGGTTGTCAGTGGAGCGTTGATGCTGGCGGCGGTAAGCGTGAGCTGCACTTCGGTGAGATAAGCCGGGTTGCCGCTGCAGCTGAGCTTGACGGCTTTGACCGTCTGCGGGCCCCAGCTTTTAGCCACCGCGGCGTCGAACGCGCTGCGGGTGACGGTTTTACCGTAGTTTGCCGCCAGGAACTGCCCAAGCCCGCTGGCTTTCACCTCCTGATTCATCCGTACCATGGTGCCGAAATACGCGTCGGGATCGAAGCCGAAGCAGACCCCGTGTTTGGCATATTCGTAACGCTCCAGACAGGAGTTACCGCCTGCGCCAGGCATTACCTCGTTCAGCTTTGCGGCCCCCGTCAGCGATAATCCGGTTTCTGCGGCGTCACATTTACGGCTGGCTTTAGCCTCCGGCATATTGGGGAGCGGGCGAGTGGCGCAGCCATAGCGCATCCAGCGGCGATCGTCGACCCCGCGTGCGGCGATAGATTTAGGTAAGCCCGGCCACAGGCCATGAACGGTGAGGATCGTTGTTTTATCGTCACGCTCTTTTTGCAGGCGACACTCGTCGGGCGCGGCGCGATTGCGGTCATGCAGGCTCTGGCAAAAGCCGGATTGCCAGGAGAGCGCCAGCACGTAGCGATCAAAGTCCGCGTATTGTGTCGCCTGAAGCGGGGCTGCCCGCGCCGGAAGAGCGCACAGTACTGCAGCGGTTGCGCTGATAGCGAAAACGAAATCCTTTCTGAACATGTCAATTCCTGGTGGTTGGAAGCAGGGCGTTGCTGGGAATGATTAAAGCACAAAAAGCGCCCGCAGGCGCTTTATGCTGTGAGGGGTATTAACCGACGGCGGTGCCTGGCACCAGCACTTCCGTGGCGATAATCACAATGACCAGCCCGACGAGGACCGGAACAGAGGTCCGTTTTACCACTTCGAATGGCGAGATTTTCGCCATCCCGGCGACGGCCACTACCACGCCGGAGACCGGGGAGATAGTACGGCCCAGGTTGGAGGCCTGCAGCATCGGGATGGTGAGGTATGCCGGGTTAATCCCGGAAGAGTGCGCCAGTTTCGGGATCATCTCCACGAAGGCATAGAAGGGGGCGTTGCCGGAACCGGTGGTCATCGCCGCCAGCATGGTCAGCACCACCAGCACCATCATCAGGATAATGCTCGCCGAGCCGAACGACGTGGCGATGGAGATCAGGCTCTGGATAAAGCCGATGGTGCTCAGCCCCTGGGCAAAGACCCCGGCCGCCACCAGCAGCATCACCACGCCGGCGAAGGCATCCGCCATGCCGCGATACGCCACTTCCAGACCGCTAAACACCTTCTGGGTATTGAAGCCGCGCACAAATTCCAGTACTGCCGCCAGCAGCATGCAGATCACCAGAATAGTGATGATATGCAGCTCCGGCCCCCATTTACCGTCGAAAATCAGCACGCCGACGATCGGCGTAAACGGCAGGATGGCGTAGAACGACGGAGCCGTGGTGGTGATTTCGCTGACGTCGAGTCTTTCGTGAGAGATATTCTCTTTTTTATCGAGGTAGCGCTGCCAGAAGAAGTGCGCGATTGCCATGCCGATAATGGCGGCAATGGAGATCGGCAGGGTGGTTTTAAACGCGAAGTCAATCAGCGGCATCTCGGCGGCTTTGGCGGCCAGCACCACGTCACCGGAGGTCGGGGAGAGAATAATCGCTGCCGGGGAGGCACAGATTGCCGCCGCCGCGCCGCGGCTGATCCCCACGTTGACCATTACCGGGAACAGGGTCGCCATCAGCAGCACGCCCAGGCCCGTTGCTGACGACACGGCCAGCGACATCAGACAGGCAACGAAATAGGCGGCGATCATCAGCAGGTAAGGGGAGTTGATATAGCTCAGCGGCTTCGAGGCCAGCTTGACCACCATATCGTTGGCACCGATGTGGGTCATGTAGGCGGCAAACCCACAGAGCATCATGATCATCATCCCCAGATCGCCACCGCGGCTCATCAGCAGGATTTTGATGTATTCGACGATGTCGGTTGCGGTGTAGCCGGTACTGGTGGCGCTGGACGGCAGCACCTTATGGCCCATCAGGGCGCTGACGATCAGCAGGACAAGGCCGCCGACAAACAGCACGCCGGTGGCGGAGTAGCCTTTGATGATGTAGCGCGCGACGCCGACAATGACAACCACCCCGATCAGGAGCTCGATAAACGTTAGCATGGATCCCTCAGTTCCCGACGCCCCAGAGCGAAAGGAGAAATTAGCAATGAAATTAAGGTGACAAAATGTGCCGAAATAATGGACCGGCCTCGCTGACCAAAATCAATAAAACGACTACTAAAGAGGTATCCAGGCCGATTTTGCTGCTGTTGTAGCGCTAATGGGGGCGTGTTGGTCCTGTCCTGGGTCCAGGACTGTAATAACCGCACAAAAAGTAAATAAATTTAAAACGGCTTTTATCTCAGCAATATCCCTGCGTATACTCGGGTCTCTTTTTACAACCTCAAGACGCTGTTATGCCTGCCAGCTGGATCTTTCGACTGCGCTATCTGAAAAAACATCTGCTGATGCTGATGTTCGCTTTCGGCTGGCTGTTGATCCAGAGTCAGGTGGCGGTGGCCTCACACGACTGCACCATCAATGTGCAGGGCGAGACGGCCTCTATTCAGCATCTGGACATGATGGCGATGCCGCAGCATCACGCCGCGCCTGCGCCGTCGGGGCTGTGTGATAAGCACTGCGTGCCGGAGCAGGTGCAAAAAGACACGGGGCATTCACAGCTGGTGGCGCTGCCTGCGGCCATGACCGTGACCCTCAATGAACCGGACTGCGTCGCTGTGGCGTCGTCGTCCCGCGTCGTCACTCCGCCCGCCGTGGGGCCGCCGGCAACGATCCGTTTTTGCCGGTTCCGGGAATGAACAGACCTGTTAATTCGTTGATTTACTTTCAATTACGTTTAACAGGAGCTTTACCATGCGTGCTTTACTCTTTTCCGCGCTGCTTGGCGCGTGCATTACCCTTTCTTCATTTTCCGTTCAGGCGACGGAGAGTCCCTCCCCAGTGACCCCGCAGTGGCAGGGACAGGGCGTTGTCCGGGCGATCGACGCGAAGACGTTGGTTATCCAGCATGACGCAATCCCGGCCCTGAAGTGGCCCGCGATGACCATGCCGTTTGCCTTTTCAGCCGATGTTGACCTCAGCGCCGTCAAACCGGGCGAGCCGGTGACATTTACGCTGGTTCGGGCCGGTGACGGCTTTCAGATAATCTCGCTCACGCCGCTGCGCTAAGCGAGGATCCCATGAAAACAGCAACACTGAGCACCTGGCTCGGTGGGGTGATGCTCGGGCTCATCAGTGCGGCCGGGCAGGCCGCACCCTGGACGCTCGATCAAACCCTGGCCGAAGCCCAACGCTACTCTGCGGCCCTGTCCGCCAGCCGTAATGAGGCCCGGGCGCTGGATGCGATGGCGGATTCCGCTACCCAGCTACCCGATCCGAAACTGAAGTTCGGCATTGAAAACGTGCCGGTGCAGGGCAGCAACGATCGCCGCTTCACCCGGGAAGGGATGACCATGCAGCGGGTCGGTATTATGCAGAGCTACGTCAGCCAGCAGAAGCGGGCGCGCAAGGCGCAAACCCTGCAGGCTCAGGCCCGGGGCGTGCTGGCGAAAGCGGACGCGGTGCGCGCCGCCCTCCAGCGGGATACCACCCAGGCCTGGCTGGAGCTGGCCCTGGCGCAGCAGGGGCTGAACATGGCAGATCGGCTGGTCGATGAGACGGCGCGGCAGCTGAACGTGCAGAAGGCCAGCGTCGGGGCCGGGAGCGCCAGCCCCGACAGCGTGCTGGCCCTGCGCATGACCCTCAGCGCCATGCGCGACAAAGCCACCCTGGCAGGACGTGACGTTCAGCTGGCGCAAAGCCGGCTGCTGCAGCTCACCGGCCAGCAGGTCGAGGACGTGCAGGGGCCGCTGCCGCGCTATCAGCGTCTGCCTGCCGACGTTATCCAGCTCGAAGAGGCCATCGCCCATCACCCGGAAGTGGAGGCCGCACAGCGAGAGGCTGAGACTGCCAAAGCCCGCTCGGCGCAGTCGGCGGTAGCGGCGATCCCGGATGTGGATGTCGAGGTGTTCTACGCCCATCGTGCCGAAGGCTATGACGATATGGCCGGGGTGATGTTCACGGTCGATCTGCCCCTGTTCCAGTCGCGACGCCAGGACAAGGACTACGCCGCGGAAGTCTCCCGCTCCCTGCAGGCGGTGGATGAACTGACGCTGATAAAGCGTGAGCACATCGCCCAGGTACAGTCGCTGGTAGCCCAGTACCAGGCCGCGCAGACGCTGTGGCAGCGCCAGCGCGAAGAGGTGCTGCCGTTACAGCATCAGCGCCTGGCGGTGCTGAATGCGCAATATCGTTCGGGTCAGTCAGCGCTGCCCGCCCTGCTCGAGGCACGCCGCAGCGTGCTGGACAGCGAACTGGCAGCCAATCAGGCCGAGCGCGAGATGGCGCGCACCTGGGCTGCGATCCAATGGTTAATCCCCCAGGAGTTGGCACAATGAAAATCACATTCCGGGTCGCCGTGCCTTTGGCATTGCTGCTGGCTGCTGGCGGCTATTTCGCCGGGCAGCGTCACGCTTCACACGGGGTAGCGTCGGCGCCTGCCGAACGCAAGGTGCTCTACTGGTACGATCCCATGGTGCCGGGCCAGCGTTTTGATAAGCCGGGGCGTTCGCCGTTTATGGATATGGATCTCGTGCCGCGCTATGCCGATGAGGAAGATGCGCCTGTAGGCGTGGGGATCAGCGCCGCCCAACAGCAAAATCTGGGCATGAAGACCGCTCGCGTAGCGCGGCGTCAGCTGGCCCAACCCTTCTCCGCCTTTGCGACCATCGCCGCTGATGAACGCAGCGTCACGGTGCTCTCTGCTCCTGCCGCAGGCGTGGTGACGAAGCTGTATGTCCGGGCGCCGCTCCAGCAGGTAAAAGCCGGTGAGGCGCTGGCGCAGCTGTGGATCCCACAGTGGACGCAGGCGCAGCAGGAGTATCTGGCCGTGCGCGCGCTGGGCGATGCGGCGTTAAGCGCTGCCGCCCGGGAGCGCCTGAAGCTGCAGTTTATGCCCGAGGAGGCGATCCGCGCTCTGGAGCGCAGCGGAAAACCGCAGACCTCGCTGCTCCTCAGGGCGCAGCAGGCCGGCTATGTGGCAAAACTGGACGTGCGCGAAGGCGCGCAGGTGGCGGCAATGACCGCGTTGTTCGAAATGGCGCGTCTCGATCCGGTCTGGCTGGTGGTGGATTATCCTCAGTCGCAGGCGCAGGCCCTGAGCGTCGGCAGCGAGATGGTGGCGACCTCTGAGAGCTTCCCCGGGATGCGTTTTCACGGGCGGGTCAGCGAGCTGCTGCCGCAGATGGATATCGCCACCCGCACCCTGAAGGCGCGAATACTGGTGGACAATCCGCAGCAGCAGCTGAAGCCGGGTATGTTCCTGACGGTCTCCCGGGCGCAGTCGGCGGCGGGGGAACCGGTGCTGGCCGTGCCGGAAGAGGCGGTTATCGATACCGGGAACAGTAAACGCCTGCTGCTTGCCAGCGGCAACGGCTATTTTCAGCCGGTGAACGTGGAAACCGGGCTGACCGCACAGGGGTGGACCGAAATCCGCTCCGGCGTGCAGGAGGGGGACGAGGTCGTCACCTCCGGACAGTTCCTGATCGACTCCGAAGCCAGCCTGCGCAGCATGCTGCCGGAGGTGACGCAATGATTGCGGCGGTAATTAAAGCCTCTCTGCGTAACCGGCTACTGGTGATCCTCGCGGCCCTGGTCATGGCGGGGTGGGGGATCTGGGCGGTGCAGCGGGCGCCGCTGGATGCGCTGCCGGATCTGTCGGACGTGCAGGTGATTGTCCGCGCCAGTTTTCCGGGCAAAGCGCCGCAGGTGATTGAAGATCAGGTGACCTGGCCCCTGACGACCTCGATGCTCTCCGTACCCGGCGCGAAAACGGTGCGCGGGTTCTCGATGTTTGGCGATGCGTATGTCTACGTGCTGTTTGAGGACGGAACCGATCTCTATTGGGCGCGATCGCGGGTGCTGGAGTATTTAAGCCAGGTCCAGTCGCAGCTGCCGGCCGGGGGGAACGTCGCCCTGGGCCCGGATGCGACCGGGGTGGGCTGGATCTACGAATATGCCCTGATCGACCGCAGCGGCAAACACAGCCTGGCCGATCTGCGTGCCATTCAGGACTGGACCCTGAAATTTGAGCTCAAAAGCGTGGTGAATGTGTCGGAGGTGGCCAGCATCGGCGGCATGGTGCGTCAGTATCAGGTGATTGCCGATCCGGAAAAAATGCGGGCCCTGAACATCACCCACGCGCAAATCGTCACGGCGTTGCAGGCGGCCAACAAAGAGAGCGGGGGAGCCCTGCTTGAGAAGGGCGAGGCGGAGTACATGGTGCGCACCACCGGCTATCTGCAAAGCCTGGAGGATTTTCGCCACGTGGTGATTGCCTCCCGTGACGGAGTGCCTATTCTGCTGGGGGATGTGGCGAGCGTCGGCTATGGCCCCGAGATCCGCCGGGGTGTGGCCGAGCTGAATGGCGAAGGCGAAGTGGCGGGTGGCGTGGTGGTGATGCGCTACGGCCAGAACGCGCTGGAGACGCTGCATGCGGTCAAAGCGAAGCTGGCTGAGCTGCAAAAAACGCTGCCCGCAGGGGTGGAGATCGTCCCGGTTTACGATCGCTCGACGCTCATTGAGGACGCCGTCGAAACGCTCACCCACAAGCTGCTCGAAGAGTTTGTGGTAGTGGTGCTGGTCTGCGCCCTGTTCCTGTTCCATTTCCGTTCGGCGCTGGTGGCAGTGGTCTCGCTGCCGCTGGGCATTCTGGGCGCGTTCGTGGTGATGCACTATCAGGGGATCAACGCCAACATTATGTCTCTCGGAGGGATCGCCATTGCCATTGGCGCGATGGTCGATGCGGCAATTGTGATGATCGAGAATATGCACAAGGTGCTGGAGCAGTGGCGTCACGACAACCCGGGTCAGGAGCCGACCTCAGCCGAATACTGGCGGCTGACGGAGCGCGCGGCTATCGACGTGGGCCCGGCGCTGTTTTGCAGTCTGCTGATCATCACCCTGTCGTTTATACCGGTCTTTTCGCTGGAGGCGCAGGAAGGGCGACTGTTCGCGCCGCTGGCGTTCACCAAGACATGGGCGATGGCGGTGGCGGCGGGGCTGGGGATCACGCTGGTGCCGGTGCTGATGGGGTATTTCATTCGCGGGCGCATCCCGGATGAGAAAGCAAACCCTATCAACCGGGTGTTGATCCGCCTGTATGAGCCGCTGCTGGACAGGGTGCTGCGCTTTCCGAAGATGGCGCTGGCGCTGGCGGTGCTCCTGTTGCTGGTCACGCTCTGGCCGCTGAGCAGGCTGGGCAGCGAGTTTATGCCGCCGCTCAACGAGGGTGATCTGCTGTATATGCCATCAACCCTGCCGGGGATCTCGGCCCGGGAAGCGGCCCGGCTGCTGCAACAGACGGACCGGCTGATTAAAAGCGTGCCGGAGGTGGCGACGGTATTCGGCAAGGCCGGGCGGGGGGAGACGGCAACCGATCCGGCACCGCTAACCATGCTGGAGACGACCATTCACTTTAAGCCGCGCGACCAGTGGCGACCGGGCATGACGCCGGAGAAGCTGGTTGAAGAGCTGGATCGCACCGTTCAGCTGCCGGGCATTGCCAACGTCTGGGTGCCGCCGATCCGCAACCGGCTCGACAT
The DNA here is from genome assembly GCF_006874705.1 of Leclercia adecarboxylata. Taxonomy (NCBI): domain Bacteria; kingdom Pseudomonadati; phylum Pseudomonadota; class Gammaproteobacteria; order Enterobacterales; family Enterobacteriaceae; genus Leclercia; species Leclercia adecarboxylata. The sequence continues at coordinate 3,109,596 of NZ_CP035382.1, forward strand.
GCTGGCGACCGGGATCAAAAGCCCGGTAGGGATCAAGGTCAACGGCAATAATCTTGCAGATATTGAACGTGTTGCGCAGCAGATTGAGCAGGTGGTGAAGCAGGTGCCGGGCGTGACCTCGGCGCTGGCGGAGCGGCTGGCGGGCGGGCGTTACGTTGATATCCGTATCGATCGCCAGAAGGCAGCGCGCTATGGCGTCTCGGTGGAGGAATTGCAGGGTATGGTCGCCACGCTGGTGGGTGGCGATAAGGTGGGAGAGGTGATCCTTGGCCGTGAACGTTATCCCATCAATCTGCGCTATCCCCGCGACAGCCGGGATTCTGTCGATAAGCTGCGGGCATTGCCGGTGGTGACGGCCAACGGCAACCAGATTGCGCTGGGCGACCTGGCGGAGATCCTGATAACCGAGGGGCCACCGATGCTGAAAAGTGAAAATGCCCGACTCTCGAACTGGATCTACGTGGATCTGCGCGGGCGCGATCTTAAATCGGCAGTGGAAGAGATGCAGCAGCGGGTAAACCAGGAGGTTATATTGCCGCAGGGGGTCTCGCTCGCCTGGTCCGGGCAGTTTGAATATCTCGAACGGGCCACCGCGAAGCTAAAAATAGTGCTGCCGGTCACCCTGGGGATTATATTTGTCCTGCTCTGGCTGACCTTTAAGCGTATTTCAGATGTCCTTATCATCATGGGAACATTACCTTTTTCTCTTATCGGTGGCGTCTGGTTATTATGGCTTCTGGAATATAACCTGTCGGTGGCAGGCGCTGTCGGTTTTATTGCTCTGGCAGGCGTGTCGGCAGAGTTTGGCGTTATTATGGTGCTCTATCTTAATCAGGCGTTAAATAAATATCGGACGCGCGATGATGATGAGGAAAATACATTATTAATTCAGGCTATTCACGAAGGCGCCGTTTTGCGCGTGCGCCCCAAGGTGATGACCGTTGCTACCATCATGGCCGGTCTGCTGCCGGTGATGTGGGGTGGAGGCAGTGGGGCAGAGGTGATGCAGCGCATTGCTGCGCCGATGATAGGCGGCATGGTGAGCGCGCCGCTGTTATCAATGTTGATTATTCCTGCGCTGTATAAGTTATTGCATCAACGTTAATTTTTCTAAATGGCGCCTTAACTATTTTAAGGCGCTCTCTTTTTCCTGGGAGTATTCTGATTAAATTAAGTAAACAATTAAGATAATGACCAATGCCGTCTGGATCCCATTCAACTATTCTATGCGAGAACACGCAGCGAATATGAAAATGTTAATAAGATCGTGACAGTTGTTAATAAGTCTTTCCTTGTTTTTTCTTTTATTTTTGCTCAGTTGACTTTTTCAACTATGGCAATGGCTAAAGACGTTCCTCCTCTCAGAGCCTGGGTCAAAACTATCCACAACGATATGATTGAAACCTGGGAAGAACCTCAACATTACGATCTCTACGTGCCAGCGATTACCTGGCATGCCCGCTTCGCGTACGACAAGGAGAAGACCGATCGCTACAATGAGCGGCCGTGGGGCGCGGGCTTTGGTCAGTCACGCTGGGATGAAAAAGGCAACTGGCATGGCCTTTACGCGATGGCGTTTAAAGACTCTTACAATAAATGGGAGCCTATTGCGGGCTACGGCTGGGAGAAAATCTGGCGACCGCTGGCAGATGATAATTTCCATCTGGGCCTTGGCTTTACCGCCGCCGTCACGGCGCGCGATAACTGGAATTACATCCCCGTTCCGCTGGTCTTGCCGCTGGCCTCGGTAGGGTACGGCCCGGCCACTTTCCAGATGACCTATATCCCGGGCACCTATAACAACGGCAACGTCTACTTCGCCTGGATGCGCTTCCAGTTTTAACTGAAAAAACTTTACGTAGCGGTGATTTAATAGCCACTTGTTGAATCGTAAAGGATAAAAATTGGGGGGCAAAAATTAACGCGACTTTTGTCACTTTTCTTCAAAAAGGCGCTGGACAAAACCGCTCACAATTGTTGTACTGATACCCGACACAGCATTTGTGTCCAATTTTCATGTAAAGGTAATTTTGATGTCTAAGATTAAAGGTAACGTTAAGTGGTTTAATGAATCCAAAGGATTCGGTTTCATTACTCCGGAAGATGGCAGCAAAGACGTGTTCGTACACTTCTCTGCAATCCAGAGCAATGGTTTCAAAACCCTGGCTGAAGGTCAGCGCGTTGAGTTTGAAATCACTAACGGTGCCAAAGGCCCTTCTGCTGCTAACGTCATCGCTCTGTAATTCAGACGAGACCAGCAAGAATTTCAAAACCCGCTCCCTGAGCGGGTTTTTTTCGTTTTGGCTCAGCTGAACAAGTACAGTCTCAAAAAGCTGGCAAGAATCGCTACGCTCAGTACGAACATCCCCGCATTTGTTATTTTCTCTTTCATTGCGTCACCCTCAGTGTATGTGGTGACAGGTTGCCTGAGAAAAATTAAGCCAACATTAAGGCCCGCGTCTTTTAGTGAGCATTCACCGCAGAAATTAACCAAAATGCGAGCGCGGTCATCATTAGCGAACCCAGCAGATTGACCGCAATGTTCAGGAGCGCCCAGGCCGCACGTCCATCCTGCAACAGAAACACCACCTCTGCGGAGAACGTTGAAAAGGTAGTCAGCCCGCCGCAAAAGCCGGTGGTGATAAGGACTTTCCAGACAGGATCGATATGGGTCATTCGGTTGAACCACGCCAGACCCAGCCCAATGATAAAAGCGCCGAGAAGATTGGCCGTAAGGGTGCCGAACGGGATCTGCTGGTGCAGAGGGTTAAACCGCATGCTCAACAGCCAGCGCGCCACGCTTCCTGTGCCCCCACCGATAAAAACAGCTAAAAGAAGTTGAAACACGAACAATACCTGCTATCTGATGTGTAAGGACTCTGAGTGTAACGCCGTTTGAGGTAAGGGGAAAATATGCACGTTGCGGTTGGACAATTTGCAGTAACGGCAAACTGGCAAAAAAATGCCGAAACCTGCGTGTCGCTGATGGCGCAGGCAGCAGCGCAGGGGGCTTCGCTGCTGGTACTGCCTGAAGCGCTACTGGCCCGCGATGATAACGATCCCGACCTGTCCGTGAAGTCGGCCCAGCCGCTGGACGGCGGCTTTTTAACGATGCTGATGGCAGAGAGTGCCCGGAACCAGATGACCACGGTGCTGACCGTGCATGTCCCGTCAACTGCAGGCAGGGCAATAAACACCCTCGTCGCTCTGCGTGACGGCAGGATAGTTGAGCAGTACGCCAAGCTGCATCTTTATGATGCGTTCAGTATCCGGGAATCCCGGCTGGTCGATGCGGGAACGCGTGTGCCGCCGTTAATCGAAATCGACGGGATTCGTCTGGGGTTGATGACCTGCTACGATTTGCGCTTCCCGGAGATGGCGTTGAACCTGGCGCTGGCGGGGGCGGACGTGTTGGTCCTGCCAGCGGCGTGGGTCAGAGGGCCGCTCAAGGAGCACCACTGGGCAACGCTGCTGGCGGCCCGGGCGCTGGACACCACCTGCTATGTGGTGGCAGCAGGGGAGTGCGGTAACAAAAATATTGGTCAGAGCCGCATTATCGATCCCCTGGGCGTGACCATTGCGGCTGCAGCTGAGGGGCCGGCGCTGCTGTTAGCTGAGATTAGCCGGGAACGCGTTACCCTGGCGCGTCAGCAGCTGCCGGTCCTGCGCAACCGACGCTTCGCGCCTCCGCAATTATTATGACGTTTTTTAAACAACGCTTGATTCACCTTGTTACAGATTGCTATTGTGTGCGGGCGTCAAATGACCGTTAATAACGTCGGGTTTTTTAGGCGCGAAACGCAGCCTGTTTACGTCAAGAAGGTATCTATGGGTGAGATTAGTATTACCAAACTGCTGGTGGTAGCCGCACTGGTTGTCCTGCTGTTTGGTACCAAGAAATTACGTACGCTGGGCGGAGACCTGGGTGCTGCCATCAAAGGCTTTAAGAAGGCGATGAACGACGATGACGCCACGGCGAAGAAAGCCGATGCGGATATCGCCACTGAGAAACTCTCGCACAAAGAGTAACGGCCACGCCTCATGGCTTGCGATAGAAAAAAACCGGCTCAGGCCGGTTTTTTTATGGGTGAACTGTAAACTTTTGTGACGGGGTTTACTTCACTTCTTCGCCTTTCGCCTGCATATCGGCATGGTAGGACGAACGAACGAACGGACCGCAGGCAGCATGGATGAAGCCCATTGCCATCGCTTCGGCTTTCATTTCATCAAACTCTTCCGGGCTCACGTAGCGCTGGACCGGCAGGTGGTGGCGGCTTGGCTGCAGATACTGGCCCAGCGTCAGCATGGTGACGCCGTGGCGACGCAGGTCGCGCATCACTTCAACGATCTCTTCGTTGGTTTCACCCAGACCGACCATCAGACCGGATTTGGTTGGGATCTCTGGATGCGCTTCTTTAAAACGCTCCAGCAGTTTCAGCGACCAGTTGTAATCGGCACCCGGACGAACCTGACGATAGAGACGCGGCACGTTTTCCAGGTTGTGGTTAAACACGTCCGGCGGGGTAGCGTTGAGGATATCCAGCGCACGATCCATACGGCCACGGAAGTCAGGAACCAGCGTCTCAATTTTAATGGACGGGCTTTTTTCCCGAATGGCAGAGATACAGTCGGCAAAGTGCTGTGCACCGCCGTCGCGCAGATCGTCGCGGTCAACGGAGGTGATAACCACATAGCGCAGCGCCATGTCAGCAATGGTCTGTGCCAGTTTCTGTGGCTCATTAGCGTCAGGGGTAACAGGACGACCGTGGGCAACGTCACAGAACGGGCAGCGGCGGGTACAAATCGCGCCGAGGATCATGAAGGTCGCGGTGCCGTGGTTAAAACATTCAGCAAGGTTCGGGCAGGAGGCCTCTTCACAAACGGAGTGAAGGCCGTTTTTGCGCATCGCTGCTTTGATTCCCTGAATACGCGAAGAGTCCGCCGGAAGTTTGATCTTCATCCAGGCCGGTTTTCTTAACAGCGCTTCGCGCTCCGTAGCCACGTTTTTAACCGGGATTAGGGCCATTTTATCGGCATCGCGGTATTTAACACCACGTTCCATCACAATGGGTTTACTCATAGCGTGCGTCTTCCAGTTGCGAAAATCGAAGGAAAGCGTTTCAATTCAAGGGAATGTTGTATTTATCAACTATTTTTGAACGAACGACAGGCAGTATATCATTGATACGGACGATAAAGCAGCCTGCCCGGTCGCCAAATTGTAAAATAGTTGTTGTTTAGTGCCTTTTGTGTGGAGCAGCACGGCTTTGCAGGGGATAACCCCTTTTCAGAAGGCCTGGCGGATAACGTTGATCAGGTTTTCCAGCACAGGGTCACGCAGGCTCAGCTTGTTGTAATACAGCGAGATTTCAACGCATTCTGCATTGAGTGGGGCGAAGGGGATCTGCTCCAGCGGCCAGCAGTGGCGTACCAGGTTAAACAGGCGCTCCGGGATGATACCAATCAGATCGCTGCTGCCGATCAGGGCGGCAATCGTAAAAAGATTGTAACTGCTGAAGTTGACCTGCTTTTCCGGGAAAATATCGTTAATGCGTTGCCGCAGGCCATTCAGGTTTTGTCCTTCCAGCATCAGCAACGTTTGCTCGTAGTGCTGCAGATTTTCAACCGTGGCGGCCTGGCTCAGGGCTGGATGGTGTTTACGGCAGATCAACAGTAGCCTGTCAGCGAAGAGTACGTTGTGGCTCAGGGCGCGGGCATTAAGGGCGTTACTGTCGACAATCAGGTCGGTCTGGAACTGACCCAGCTGCGTCTCGGCGTCATGGACCGAAATATTACGCAGCATCAGGTGTGGCGCATGCGTCTTTACGGCCTGGTAAATCGGCGGCAGAACCAGCGCGCCCACGGTCGGGGTGGTACCAATAGTGATAGTGCGCTGCTTATCGTAGCTGCCGGTTAAATCCAGCGCCCCGAGAATCGACTCCAGGCCCTGGCTGATGTATTCGTGCAGATGCGTGGCGTAGGCGGTTGGCGTCACGCCCTGGCCTTTGCGAATGAATAACGGGTCCGGGAAAATTGTCCGTAATTTTTGTATGGACTGGCTTATTGCCGAGGGAGTGAGATTAAGAATTTTCGCAGCATTAACGATCCCTTTGTGAACATACACCGCCTCAAAAATCGTCAATAAGTTGAGATCAATATTGCGTAAAGTCCGAAAAATTTGTGGTTTTGCTTCAATGCCTGGTTCACTCAAGCGCTTTTCTGAAGAATTATTATTATCCACGCTATTCCTCCCTTTTCATTCACAATATAAATAATAGTTGAATTTAAATAATGTGCTTATTGTTATGGATAAACTGCTTTCGAGGGTTAATCTTTTTAAGTAAAATCATTGGGTTGTCTAATATTTGCGCAGGCGTGATCCGTGCCAGTCGGTTGGCCATGCCGGAGCAGACAATAGATAAATGCTTATACGCAGGCGCGTTACGGTCTTTTTGAAAATATAGAAACCAGGCATTGATGTAAAGCGTAAAAGCCTTCAAATAAGAATGGCCCATCAAATAATGAGCCAACGGGAGGCAGTAATTAAGCAGGAATATATTTATGGGGTGGATTGTTTAGCAGGGCTAAAAAAGCATTAACCAAATGAGGGCATGCAATTTCCGGGGTAATGTTCTCTACCCACTGACGCATTTGTGCCATTTCCATCCCGGCATAACCGCAAGGATTGATGCGCTGGAAAGGCGAAAGATCCATATTGATATTTAAAGCAAGACCGTGAAAAGAGCACCCTTTGCGAATACGCAGACCGAGAGAGCATATTTTCATTTCGCCAACATAGACGCCGGGCGCATCCGCGCGCGGGTGCGCATCAATATCAAATTCGGCCAGCGTATTGACTACCGTCTGTTCAAGCAGCGTTACCAGCTCGCGTACGCCGAGCTTTCTGCGCTTCAGGTTGAGCAGGACATACATCACCTGTTGGCCCGGGCCGTGGTAGGTGATTTGCCCGCCACGATCGCTCTGGATCACCGGGATATCGCCAGGCATCAGCAGATGCTCTGCTTTTCCGGCCTGGCCCTGGGTAAACACCGGGGGATGTTCTACCAGCCAGATCTCATCCAGCGTGTTCTCGTCGCGCGTGTCGGTGAATTCATGCATAGCCTGGGAGACAGGTTCATAGGGCTGGAGCCCAAGCTGGCGGACGAGAATAGTATCCTGATACAAAACGATATCTCCGAACGAAGGGACAAACTGTAGCGGGGAGTATATCACAGAGGGGAAACAGGTTACCCGGCCATGCGGGTAACCGAAAGGCGTTACAGCACCATACGTACGATATCGATATTACCGAGCTCTTCGTACAGCGTCTCGACTTGTTCAATATGCGTCGCCGTGATGGTGATAGACACGGAGTGGTAGTTGCCTTTGCTGCTTGGTTTCACCGTCGGAGAGTAGTCGCCTGGCGCGTGGCGCTGTACCACTTCAACCACCTGATCAACCAGCTCAGGCAACGCCTGCCCCATTACTTTGTAAGTAAAAGGAGTAGGGAATTCAAGCAGTTCGTTAAGTTTGGTTTTCATGTGAGCTCCGGCAGTACGTCAAAAAAAGAATAACTCCCACGTTGGGTGGGAGTTATCAGGTTACATAGTATATGGGGACGGAAATCACACTTTCAAGTGTTCAATTCTTAACCAAACCAGTGATGGAACATCAATTTAATGTAATCAATGATTTTGCCGAAGAAATTGCCTTCCGGGATTTCATCCAGCACCACCAGTGGGCGCTGATCGATAGTTTTGCCATCAAGCTGGAAGTTGATGGTGCCCACGACCTGGTTTTTCTGCAGCGGGGCGTGCAGCTCGCTGGCGTTCAGCACATAGCTGGCCTTCAGATCTTTCATGCGGCCACGTGGGATAGTCAGGTAGAGATCTTTATCGACGCCCAGGGAGGCGCGATCGTTATCCCCAAACCATACCGGCTCAGAGGCGAACTCTTTACCCGCTTTCAGTGGATTCACTGTTTCGAAGAAGCGGAAGCCCCAGGTCAGCAGCTTCTTGCTCTCGGTTTCACGCCCTTTGAAGGTACGACCGCCCATAACCGCTGAGATCAGACGCATCTGACCTTCGGTGGCAGAGGCTACCAGGTTGTAACCGGCTTTATCGGTGTGACCCGTTTTGATGCCGTCAACGTTCAGGCTGTTATCCCACAGCAGGCCGTTGCGGTTGGTCTGACGAATACCGTTAAAGGTAAACTCTTTCTCTTTATAGATGGTGTATTCGTTTGGCACGTCACGGATCAGCGCCTGGCCAATCAGGGCCATATCGCGTGCAGAGCTGTACTGACCATCAGCATCCAGGCCGTGAACAGTCTGGAAGTGGCTGTTTTTCAGGCCCAGCGCGGAAACGTAGCTGTTCATCAGGCCGACGAAGGCATCCTGGCTGCCCGCAGCAAAATCAGCCATCGCCACGCAGGCGTCGTTACCGGACTGCAGGTTAATACCACGGATCAGCTGGGATACGGGAACCTGCATGCCTGGTTTCAGGAACATCAACGATGAGCCCTTAAACACCGGGTTGCCGGTAGCCCATGCATCGTTACCGATGGTCACCAGGTCAGTTTCTTTGAATTTACCTGCTTTCATGGCCTGACCGATGACGTAGCTGGTCATCATTTTGGTCAGGCTGGCCGGGTCGCGTCGTGCATCAGCGTTCTGTTCAGCCAATACTTTGCCGGAGTTGTAGTCGATCAGGATGTAGGATTCCGCGTCGATCTGCGGAACGCCCGGGATCATGGTCTTGATATTCAGGTCATCGGCGTGAGCCACGGAGAGCGTGGCTGCGCAAAGCGCCGTAGTGAGCGCCATGCGCTGCATAAAACGAGCGGAGAAAGTGGTCTTCATGGTCAGAACAACGACATCCGTGATGGAATTAAAAAAAGTGCCTTACTATAGCAAATGCTATACAGGCAGGCATCCGACTTTCAGCATGAGAGTGTGAATCAACATGACAAATACTGACAATTCGGATACCGCTGATTAATCATTTCGCAACAGTGATAAACGACTGTAACTGCGCCTCATTCTGCAGACGCTGCTGCAGCGCTGCTGCTTCAGATTTGCTGGCAAACGGACCTAGCTGAATACGCCATACCGCGCCATTTTGCTCAACGCGGCCCGGCACGCCGAACTGTTGACCGAGGCGTTGCTGATACTGCTGGGCACGAGCCCGATCGCTGACCGCGCCAACCTGCACGACGTAGCCGCCGGCCTGGGCTGGTGCAGAAACGGGCGCCGTCACCGGTGCCTGAGTTGGGGCCGAAACAGGGGCTGTGACCGGCGCCGTCTGGTTCACTGGCGCAGTGACAACCGGCTGAGGCGCAGGCGGTTCGCTGCCTTCCAGCACCCCAGAGGCGAGCGTGGTCGGCGCGCCAAGGAAGCCGCTACTGCTGACCGGCGCGCCCATGCTGTCTTCGCTTTTCAGCGTGTCGTTACTGATGGGACGCACGTCACCCTGCGGCGCAGGTTCGGAAACGGACGATGCACCACCCATACCGCTGCTCAGATCGGGACGCGCGGGCAGGGCGTAAGTCTGTTTTGCCACGGTGGTACAGGCCATACCCGGACCCGAGAGCGAACCGTCCTGAGCAACAATAATCGGGTCGATGCGCACTTTGGTGTTATTGGAGGTATTCAGGCGGTCGGCCGCGGCGCGCGACAGCGAGATCGCGCGATCGTTGCCGTAAGGGCCACGATCGTTGATACGCACCACGATCATCCGGCCATTCGCCAGGTTGGTGATACGCGCATAGCTCGGGATCGGCAGAGTCGGGTGCGCAGCGGTGAGCTGCATCGGGTCGAACGCTTCGCCGCTGGCGGTCAGGTTGCTTCCCGGTTCGGCATCATAAATAGCCGCCAGGCCTGCCTGACTGAATCGGGAGAGATCCTGAACGATTTTGTAGCTTTTACCGTCGCGTTCGTAATCCTGATTAGCGGTGGCGCTCAGCGGTTCAAAACGCGGATCGGCTCCGCTGATCTCAACCACCGGACCATTACATACTGCCGGCTGCGCCGGTGCGACGGCAGCTTGCTGCTGACCGTCGTCACTTGTACAGGCTGCCAGTAAACTCACTGCGATGCAGATCCCAGACCACTGCTTACGCATTGCGTGCCCCTTATACGCTTTTTGACAACATTTTTCTGTGTGTGTGGATCGACATCACGATCCCGAACCCGGCCATCAGAACGATCAGGGCCGAGCCTCCGTAACTCACCAGCGGAAGCGGTACGCCTACCACCGGCAGAATACCGCTCACCATACCAATATTTACGAAAACATAAACGAATAAAATCAACATCAAGCCACCGGCCATCACCCGGCCAAAGGTGGTTTGCGCCCGGGCGGCTATCCACAACCCGCGCATGATTAACAGCAGATACAGCGCAAGCAGGATCAATATCCCCACCAGCCCTAACTCTTCCGCCAGAACCGCGAAGATAAAGTCGGTGTGGCGTTCGGGCAGAAATTCAAGCTGCGACTGGGTGCCGTGCAGCCAGCCCTTGCCGCGCAGGCCACCAGAGCCGATCGCAATCTTCGACTGTATAATATGATAGCCTGCCCCGAGCGGGTCGCTCTCCGGATCGAGCAACATCATCACGCGCTGGCGCTGATAATCGTGCATCAGGAAGAACCACAGGATCGGGATAAAGGCGGCAACCAGTACCACCGCAATGCCGATAAGCCGCCAGCTCAGCCCGGAGAGGAACAGAACAAACAGGCCGGAGAGGGCGATCAGAATTGAGGTGCCGAGATCCGGCTGTGCGGCGACAAGCAGCGTAGGCAGGAAGATCAGCACCAGCGCGATAGCGGTGTTTTTCAACGACGGTGGGCAAACGTCACGGTTTATGAAGCGAGCCACCATCAGGGGAACGGCGATTTTCGCAATCTCTGAGGGCTGAAAACGCACGATACCGAGGTCCAGCCAGCGCTGCGCGCCTTTTGAGATAGCGCCAAACGCATCCACCGCCACCAGCAGAATGATACAAAAAATATAGAGATAGGGCGCCCAGCCCTCGTAGACCCGTGGAGGGATCTGCGCCATCACCACCATCACCACCAGACCCATGGTGATCTGGCCGATTTTGCGTTCCGTCATGCCGAGATCCTGGCCGCTGGCGCTCCAGATGACCAGGGCACTATAGACCAGCAGCGCCAGCAGGATTAGCAGCATGGCCGGGTCGATGTGGATCTTGTCCCACAGCGATTTTTTATTCGGATTATCCGTCACGATTATTGGTCCTCCGCGCCGGCGGCAGCCGGGCTTTCACTCGGCAAGTCAGTGTTGTTATCACCCAGCATGATGTGGTCAAGGATCTGGCGCATGATGGTACCGACCGCCGGGCCTGCACCGCCGTTTTCCAGAATAATCGACACGGCGACCTGCGGGTTATCGTATGGAGCAAACGCAATCATCAGCTTATGGTCACGCAGACGTTCAGCAATTTTATGCGCGTTATAGGTTTCGTTCGCTTTCAGGCCAAAGACCTGCGCGGTACCGGATTTCGCCGCAATTTTATAGGGTGCGCCAGCAAAGTATTTATGCGCCGTACCGTTTGCGCGGTTGGCTACGCCGTACATCCCGTCTTTGGCAATTTCCCAGTAACCGGAGTGGATATCGCCCACCGGCGGCTCGTGCGGCTGCGACCACGGCACTTTTTTGCCGTCTTCGACGGTGCTCATCAGCAGGTGTGGCACTTTTACCACCCCATCGTTGATAAGGATCATCAGCGCTTTGCTCATCTGAATCGGCGTTGCGGTCCAGTAGCCCTGGCCGATCCCCACCGGAATGGTGTCACCCTGGTACCAGGGCTTCTTAAAGCGTTTCAGCTTCCATTCGCGGGTGGGCATGTTGCCGGAACGCTCTTCTGACAGGTCGATACCGGTATAGTGACCATAACCAAATTTGCCCATCCACTCGGACAGACGGTCGATGCCCATGTCATAGGCGACCTGGTAGAAGAAGGTATCCGCCGACTCCTCCAGCGATTTAGTGACGTTCAGATGGCCGTGACCCCACTTCTTCCAGTCGCGGTAGCGTTTTTCTGAGCCGGGCAACTGCCACCAGCCCGGATCGAAGAGACCGGTATTGCGGGTGATCACCCCGGCGCTCAGCGCGGAAACTGCCACATAAGGCTTAACCGTCGATGCCGGCGGATAGACGCCCTGGGTTGCGCGGTTGATCAGCGGCGTGTTGGGGTCGTTGAGCAGGCCCGAATAATCTTTACTGGAGATGCCATCCACGAACAGGTTCGGGTCGTAGCTCGGGGTGGAGACCAGCGCCAGAATGCTGCCGGTGCGTGGGTCGGTCACAATCACCGCCGCACGGCTGCCTGCCAGCAGGGTTTCAACATACTGCTGGAGTTTGAGATCCAGGGTCAGATAGATGTCATGCCCGGCCTGCGGCGGCACCTCTTTCAGCTGACGGATAACCCGGCCGCGGTTGTTAACTTCAACCTCTTCGTACCCGGTCTGACCGTGGAGTATATCTTCGTAATAGCGCTCAATGCCCAGCTTGCCAATATCATGCGTCGCCGCGTAGTTGGCGAGCTTGCCGTCTTTGTCCAGCCTGTCGACGTCTTTATCGTTGATTTTTGAGACGTAGCCGATGACGTGCGTCAGGGCAGAGCCGTACGGGTAGAAGCGGCGCTTGTAGCCTTTGACTTCCACACCGGGAAAGCGGTACTGGTTTACGGCGAAACGGGCCACCTGTACTTCGGTGAGGTTGGTTTTAACCGGGATCGACGTAAAGCGATGCGAGCGGGAGCGCTCTTTTTTGAAGGTGGCAATATCGTCGTCATTCAGATCGACCACGCTGCGTAGCGCTTCGAGCGTATCCTGCACGTTATCGACCTTTTCCGGCATCATTTCAATCTGATAGATCGTGCGGTTCAGCGCCAGTGGCGTACCGTTGCGATCGTAGATAATGCCGCGGCTTGGGGCGATGGGGACGAGTTTGATGCGGTTTTCGTTGGAGCGGGTCTGGTAATCGGTAAAACGGACAATCTGCAGATTATAGAGGTTGGCGATCAGTACGCCAGTCAGCAGCAAAATCCCCAAAAAGGCGACGAGCGCCCGGCGCACAAACAGCGCGGACTCAGCCGTATAGTCGCGAAAAGAATTCTGTAGTTTCATCCGCTGCTTAATTTATCCAGGACGTCATCATTACTCACGGTGATAAGGATGGTTAGTCGTGATGCTCCACGCGCGATAGAGACTTTCAGCAACCAACACCCGAACCAGCGGGTGGGGGAGCGTCAGCGCGGAGAGAGACCAACTCTGTTCTGCTGCCGCTTTGCAGGCGGGAGATAACCCCTCCGGACCGCCGATTAACAGGCTGACGTCGCGACCGTCCTGCTTCCAGCGCTCCAGTTCATGCGCCAGCTGCGGTGTATCCCAGGGCTTGCCCGGAATATCGAGCGTGACGATGCGGTTTTTGCCTGCGGCAGCCAGCATCAGTTCACCCTCTTTATCGAGAATGCGTTTGATATCTGCGTTTTTGCCGCGTTTACCGGCGGGGATCTCCACCAGCTCAAACGGCATGTCTTTCGGAAAACGACGCAGATATTCAGTAAACCCCGTTTGTACCCAGTCGGGCATTTTTGTGCCGACGGCTACCAGTTGCAGCTTCACGCATTAACCCCAGAGTTTTTCCAGCTCATACAGGCGACGGCTCTCTTCCTGCATGACGTGGACAATCACATCGCCAAGGTCAACGACGACCCAGTCAGCGGTCGCTTCCCCTTCTACGCCCAGCGGCAGCATACCGGCAGCGCGGGATTCCTGAACCACATGGTCAGCGATGGACGCAACGTGGCGAGTGGAGGTACCGGTGCAGATAATCATGCAATCGGTGATGCTTGATTTGCCCTGAACGTCGATGGCGATGATGTCCTGACCTTTCAGGTCATCAATTTTGTCGATAACAAAATCCTGGAGTGCTTTACCCTGCAAGTTTTCCCCCTGGGAGAGTGAGATTGAATAACTGTAAATTCGTAGCCAGACAGTATACCTGAACTGGCCGCAGTGTCGGGACAAATGTCACCGGACGGGCCTGCGAAGGCGGGTATCATCCCACCCTATGCCGGAGATTGCATCGCCATTTTTGTAAAACAGTTTTTGTAAAACAGTGCTGGCGGGAAGTCTGGCAGCGGAGGATATCAGCCTGGACGGGGGTGTCAATGGCGAGAGCGCGAATGGCGCGCTTTTTCTCCCGCCGCCCGGTCAGTTGCTGCTTTTCTGATACAGACCTTGCTGTTGAATGTAACGCAGCACCGCAGCGGGCAACATCTCATCGCAGGGGAGCCCCTGCTGCAGACGCTGGCGGATCAGCGTGGCCGAAATATCAAACCACGGCGTTTCCGCCAGGTAAATTTTACCGGCCGGCAGGCTATGCAGATCCTCAACCTGGTGCGTCAGGTGCTGCTCCAGCCACTGCTGATGCTGCTCCTCTTTCATCATCAGGGAATAGCCCGGGCGACGACAGACGATCAGATGGCTGTTATCGAGGATCGTCTGATATTGATACCAGCCCGGGAAGTTAAGCAGCGAGTCCTGGCCGATGATAAATGCCAGGGGGGTCTCCGGCCCCTGTTCGGCGCGCCACGCCTGCAGCGTTTCGGCGGTATACGACGGGGTATCCCGGCGCAGCTCGCGTTCATCAAGGCGAAACAGCGGCTTATCGGCAATCGCCAACGCCAGCATCTCTTTGCGTTGTGCAGGGCTGGCCTCGGGCTGCGGGCGGTGCGGCGGCACGTTGTTCGGCATAATAGTGACGCATTGCAGGCCAATCTGGTTCGCCAGAATCTCGACCGGTTTCAGATGCCCGTAGTGGATCGGGTCAAAGGTGCCGCCAAACAGGGCTTGTAGAGAGTGCATCTTTTACCCCTCTATAAAAATATCGGCCAGCGCCTTGTGGCACAGCAACAGCGAAAGACTTTCCAGCTCTGACCAGATCGACTGACCGTAATCCTGCTTCAGGGTCAGCTCGGTACGCATCAGCAGCTGAACGGCCTGGCGCAGCTGTTCCGGACTCAGGCGATTCAGGGCCTCGGTGGTCATACCGCGACGGTTCTGCCAGACCCGGTGTTTATCAAACAGCGCACGCAGAGGAGTATGCGCTGACTGACGTTTCAGGGTCAGCAGCAGCAGCAGTTCACGCTGCAGGGTTCTCAGGAGAATTACCGGCTCACTGCCTTCAAGACGCAGCTGTTGCAGAATATGCAGGGCGCGCTTGCTCTTCGCAGAAAGCAGGGCATCGACCCAGTGGAAAGGGGTGAAGTGGGCCGCGTCGTTAACCGCCTGCTCGACGCGCGGCAGGGTCAGTTTGCCATCCGGCCAGAGCAGAGACAGACGCTCCAGCGCCTGGGCAAGGGCCAGCAGATTACCTTCGTAGCAGTAACAGAGCAGTTGGTTGGCAGCATCATCCAGCTCCAGATTGCGCTGTTTAGCCCGGGCCGCGACCCATTTGGGCAGGTGCGCTTGTTCCGGGGTCTGACAGGTCACCAGCACCGAATGGTTTGCCAGCGCCGTAAACCAGGCGGCATTCTCCTGGGCTTTGGTCAGCTTGTTGCCGCGAACAATCAACAGAAGATCGCCGTGCAGCAGGCTCACCAGCGTGGCTAGCTGTTCGTTGATAGCGGCATTGGGGCCGTTTTCAGGTAACTGAATAAGCAGGGTTTGCCGGGCGGCAAACAGACTCATTGCCTGGCAGAGGGAGAAAATCTCCTGCCAGTCGGTGCTGTTATCCAGAGTGAAACTGTGGTGCTCGTCAAAGCCCTGGGTGGCCGCAAGCTGACGTACGGCGTCCTGGCTTTCCTGCAACAGCAACGGATCGTTTCCGAGAAGCAGATACGCCGCGCGCAGCCCTTCATTGAGCTGCGCGCGGAGTTGTTCAGGGTACAACCTGAGCATTACTGACCCAGCGTCGTGGAGACGCGAGGTGAGGATGCCGTTGGCTGAGCACCAAGCTGAGCTTTAAGGTCATTCTCTTTTTCAGCGGTATGGACGCTCGGCAGCTTACGGATCAGCTGCTCCGCTGCCTTGTCATACATTTCGTTAATGATAATGCTCTGCTCAGCATCTTTCGCCAGTGCAGTCTGCGGGTTATCGAAGAACGAACGGTAGACCTTGGTGCTGATAGGGTAAATATCGCTACCCGGAATCAGAACCGCGGCGTGGACTTCCATCACCATCTGGTATTCCGCAGTACGACCATCCTGGAAGATGGAGGCGGTATCCTGGCTCAGGGTCGAGCTTAATACGCGGAATGACGGTATATCCTGGCGCAGCGTTCCTTTTTCGATCAGGTCAACGCCGTTAAGACGCAGCTGGTTACGAATGGCACGGCTCAGCGGACCATTTGGATCGCCCGAATCGAAAATCATCGTTTTCATCTGTTCCGGCACCTGTGTGGTATTGCGCAGGTGCCAGCCACAGCTGGCGGTGACCAACACCGCCAGCGATAACAGTAATGTTGCCAGTTGTCGCACGCTTCCTCCCGCGCTTAGCCAACGACCAGGTTCAGCAGTTTACCGGGCACGTAGATCACTTTACGTACGGTAACGCCATCGAGATACTTCGCCACCAGATGTTCCTGGCCAGCACGCTCGCGGACCTGCTCTTCGGTTGCATCAACCGGAACAGTGATTTTACCGCGAACTTTGCCGTTGACCTGAACGACGACCAGGGTGGTGTTTTCCACCATTGCGGATTCATCCGCCACCGGCCACGGTGCATTGTCGATATCGCCTTCGCCATTCAGCTCCTGCCACAGGGTAAAGCTGGCGTGAGGGGTGAACGGGTTCAGCATACGGACAACCGCCAGCAGCGCTTCACGCATTAAGGCACGATCCTGCTCGCCTTCCTGCGGGGCTTTCGCCAGCTTGTTCATCAATTCCATAATAGCCGCAATTGCGGTATTGAAGGTCTGACGGCGACCAATATCATCGGTCACTTTAGCAATAGTTTTATGAACATCACGGCGTAGCGCCTGCTGATCTTCAGTCAGTGCTGCGGTATCCAGTGCCGGTGCTTCGCCCTGAGAAGTGTGCTCGTAAACCAGCTTCCAGACACGCTTCAGGAAGCGGTTAGCGCCTTCAACGCCGGACTCCTGCCACTCGAGAGTCATGTCTGCCGGGGAGGCAAACATCATGAACAGACGCACGGTATCGGCACCGTAACGCTCAACCATCACCTGCGGGTCAATGCCGTTGTTTTTGGACTTCGACATTTTGCTCATGCCGGTATACACCAGCTCGTGACCTGCGGCATCTTTCGCCTTAACGATACGGCCTTTCTCGTCGCGCTCAACGATGGCATCAACCGGAGAGACCCAGTTACGCTCGCCGTTCACGCCCACATAGTAGAACGCATCCGCCAGCACCATACCCTGACACAGCAGCTGTTTGGCTGGCTCGTCAGAGTTCACCAGGCCCGCATCGCGCATCAGCTTGTGGAAGAAGCGGAAGTAGAGCAGGTGCATGATGGCGTGTTCGATCCCGCCGATGTAGATGTCGACCGGCAGCCAGTAGTTTGCTGCATCGGAATCCAGCATGCCTTCCTGATACTGCGGACAGGTATAGCGCGCGTAGTACCAGGAGGACTCCATAAAGGTGTCGAAGGTGTCGGTTTCACGCAGCGCAGGCATGCCGTTCACGGTGGTCTTCGCCCACTCAGGATCGGCTTTGATCGGGCTGGTGATGCCGTCCATAACCACGTCTTCCGGCAGGATCACCGGGAGCTGATCTTCCGGGGTTGGCAGAACGGTGCCATCTTCCAGGGTGACCATCGGGATTGGCGCGCCCCAGTAACGCTGACGGGAAACGCCCCAGTCGCGCAGACGGTAGTTAACTTTACGCTCGCCAACGCCCAGTGCGGCCAGTTTGTCAGCAATAGCGTTAAAGCCCTCTTCGAAGCTCAGGCCGCTGAATTCGCCAGAGTTGAACAGGGTGCCTTTTTCGGTCAGCGCCTGTTCGGACAGGTCCGGCTCAGAGCCGTCTGCCGCGAGGATAACCGGTTTGATCGCCAGGCTGTATTTGGTGGCAAATTCGTAGTCGCGCTGATCGTGACCCGGAACGGCCATCACCGCGCCCGTACCGTACTCCATCAGTACGAAGTTGGCTGCCCAGACCGGGATCGCTTCGCCGGTCAGCGGGTGCGTGGCGTAGAAACCGGTAGCAACGCCTTTCTTCTCCATGGTCGCCATATCGGCTTCGGCCATTTTGGTGTTGCGGCATTCGTCGATGAAGGCAGCCAGTTCCGGATTGTTCTCTGCCGCTTTCTGCGCCAGCGGGTGACCTGCGGCCACGGCCAGATAGGTCGCACCCATAAAGGTGTCCGGGCGGGTGGTGTAAACGGTCAGTTTCTGATCGTAGTTCTCAACGTTGAAGGTGATTTCCACCCCTTCAGAACGGCCGATCCAGTTGCGCTGCATGGTTTTCACGGTATCTGGCCAGTGATCCAGATTATCCAGATCGCTCAGCAGTTCGTCAGCGTAAGCGGTGATTTTGATAAACCACTGCGGGATCTCTTTACGCTCAACCTTGGTGTCGCAGCGCCAGCAGCAGCCGTCGATAACCTGTTCGTTCGCGAGAACGGTCTGATCGTTCGGGCACCAGTTAACGGCGGAGGTCTTCTTGTAGACCAGCCCTTTTTTGTACAGTTCGGTGAAGAACTTCTGCTCCCAGCGGTAGTATTCCGGGGTGCAGGTCGCCAGCTCGCGGCTCCAGTCATAGCCAAAGCCCAGCATCTTGAGCTGGTTTTTCATGTAGGCGATGTTGTCGTAGGTCCATGGCGCCGGTGCGGTGTTGTTTTTTACCGCAGCGCCTTCAGCTGGCAGGCCGAACGCATCCCAGCCGATCGGCTGCAGGACGTTTTTACCCAGCATGCGCTGATAGCGGGCGATCACATCACCGATGGTGTAGTTACGCACGTGGCCCATGTGTAGTCGGCCAGAAGGATAGGGAAGCATCGACAGGCAGTAATACTTCTCTTTGCTCTCGTCTTCGGTGACTTCAAAAGTGCGCTTCTCGTCCCAGTGTTGCTGGACTTTCGATTCTATCTCTTCCGGGCGGTATTGCTCTTGCATGGCAGCCAGTGGTCCTGTGTTCAATACAGCTACAAACGTAGCCAATGGATGTGGTAATTCAGATCCGCATAGCATAGCCCAAACGCCCGCGTCAAAACAGCCTTTACCTCAAAAGCGCCTTGCAGGAATTTACGCAGAGTGTGGATGACCTGACAAAGCGGGGCGCAAATAAGGTCTATCATTAGAGAGAGTTACTTACCCAGGAGGCAAATGATGAACAAGGTTGCTCAATTTTACCGTGAACTGGTCGCCACATTAACCGAACGTCTGCGTAATGGTGAGCGTGATATTGATGCGCTCGTCGAGCAGGCGCGCCTGAGGGTGACGCAGACGGGTGAGTTAACACGTACTGAAGTGGAAGAGGTGACCCGGGCGGTGCGCCGCGATCTGGAAGAGTTCGCCCGCAGCTACGAAGAGAGTCAGGATGAGGTCGCCGACAGCGTCTTTATGCGGGTGATTAAGGAGAGTCTGTGGCAGGAGCTGGCGGATATCACCGATAAAACGCAGCTGGAGTGGCGCGAGGTATTCCAGGATCTCAATCATCATGGGGTGTATCACAGTGGAGAAGTGGTTGGGCTGGGTAATCTGGTTTGCGAGAATTGCCATTTTCATCTGGCGATCTATACGCCGGATGTCCTGCCGGCCTGCCCGAAGTGCGGGCACGATCAGTTCCAGCGTCGCCCCTTTGAGCCCTGAAATAACGCTGGCGTAGCTGCCGCCAGCGTTATCTGAACCGGCACGGTGAATGCGCTGTGCCGGTTTCTGTTGCGCGCTATTTAGTATTAATTTCAGTCGCTTTAAAGGCCTGTGAGCCGCCCATATTGTTGGCGTATTTCTGCTTAGAGTTCAGAACCAACTTATTGGCGGACAGGCTGCCAGCTCCACAGGTTTTTAAGTTGAGGAAACCACATTTGTAACCTCCATTTACTACCTGCGTCGCGTCCAGCGTCATCGTCTGGGCCGCTTTCATGGTGCCCTGGTTAGTAATCTTGCCCTGGTTTTGCGTGTTGATGGTCAGGTCGCCCTTCGATTCAAGCAGCCCGGTGTTGAGCAGGTCTTTCTGGGTCAGAATATTCAACGTCCCGCCGATGATATTACCGGTATTGGTGGTGACATAGTTATCGAAGTTCATGTCGGCACTATTTCCACGAATGCTGCCACCATTGCTCAGCCAGTGGCTATGAGCGGTTAAGGACTTACCCACTTCCAGCATGCTTCCATAGTCTGTAATCAGGCTGCCGTTGGTGGCCAGTGCGATATCGTTACCAGAGATGATACCGGCGTTAGTAATTTCACCTGACGTCAGACTGCCATTTTTCGCTGCCTGAACTTGTGCAGTGGTGTAACCATAAATATCGCCGGTGACTTTAAGCGTGTCGCCGCCGAAACTGACGGACGTATTTTGCGCACGCAGAGAACCGCCGTGGTCGACATTGCCAAGTACGTTGACCGAGGCCTGGTTATCCGAACCTAACCAGGAGCCATAAGCGGTAGTCAGATTGCCGCCGGTGTTCACTGCCAGGGACTGGGCTGCATGGATTGTCCCTTTATTTTCCATGTTACCGGAGGCAGAAACGGCCATTGACCCGGTGTTGCTGATCTCGCCAGTGTTAACAAGATTGCTCAGGGTATTGAGCATGGCGATGTTTTTGGTGGAAATGGTGCCTGAATTATTCAGTTCCCCAGCGGAAACCATCTGGGTCACGAAACCTTTGCCAACGATTTGGCCTTCGTTAATCAGGGAGCCATTGCTGCTCATCGCGAGGGTAGAATTGGCGATAATCGCACCTTTATTGCGTACGCCAAAGCCCAAATTATTGCCGATCATGGTGATGCTGTTTGCTTTCACTCCACCCAGCATGCTGATATCGATGCTGTACTCCGGCATCAGAAGGTGCTTCAGGCTGGCCGATTTTTGGTGAGAGGTCAGTTTTCCTGTGCTGTTGTCAAAAGTAAAATTACCCCCGCCAATAATGGCGTTGGCGGCAGTGATGGTACCGTTGATATTGATGGCATCGGCCAGAATTACCGCATAGTTATTCGCCGCGTCCATTCCATCCTTACCGATGGTAATGTTGCCGCCAGTCACGTCATAGCTGCTGATGGCGCCGGTATCGCTAAAGTTCACTTTGCCGGTCGTCAGAACGGCTTTGTTGGTGTTGATGAAGCTGCAGCCTGAGCAGGTGATACCGTTTGGGTTAGCGATAACCACATCGGCTTTTTGCCCACCGACTTCAATAAAGCCCTGCAATGAACTGGATTTGTTGGAGATGACTTCATTTAAGATCACTGACGCACTGCCGTTGGTCAGGTTGTTATTTTTAGCGATATTGCCCAACGTATTATGGGTATAATTACTGCCGTTGTTGTTGAGTATCATCCCCTTGCTGCCAACATTAAATTCGCGATACATATTATGCGATACCCCGGCAGCGTTTGGTGCCTCAATATCGATAATTTGCCTACCCGTCTGGTGAGTATAAATCGTGGGGTCGGCATAGACAAATGAAGACGTTAACGCGGTTGCAAATGCAACATAAGAAAGTTTGAATTTAAACATTAATTTATTCCTTTAAATAATACGAATCTGTAACGGTATTGAAAGAAGTTGAATGATTTGATTAGTGTTAATACCTCCACTGCAATGAAAAGCCCATATTGAATGCCTGCGAATGAAACGCATCTGGTTTTATTACTGGTGTACCGATAAAAATATCATATTGCGTTGAGAATTTTTCTCCACGCAATCCTGCAACGGCCCCGGATAATACTTTTCCCTGATTATATTGTTCACTTCCCGTCAGCCTGCCAATGTCCAGACCGGTATAAAATTGTTGACTGGTCGACGGAATATCCCAGATGAAATCGTTACGCCAGTACCAGCCCTGGTTACCGGACAATGTCCTTTCGCCATCGAAGCCACGTATGGTCCAGCGGTTGCCAATATTCATTTTATTATCCGTAGATAACAGGTCCGGACTGAACTGCGCACTGATTTGTGGAGCATAGGTAAATGAATCACCCGTCGCCGCAAATTTCATATAAGCCTGGAGTTCGGCATGCAGCACACGCGCTTGCTTATCATACAAGCCCGCTTTTTCTTCTGGAGTGGCTGAGGAGCTTAGCCAGGGCAATCTGTTTTGCATGCCCACCGAGGCCTCAACGACTTTATTGGCAAAGTAGCGCTGGTGGCGAAGCGTGACATCCCAGGCCGGGTTTTGCTTGCGCATAACGCGAAGTTCGCTGCCGCCAAAATAGTAACGTGAACGATTTTTGAAAATTTTCGCATCGAGGCTGGTTTTCTGCGTGCGGGTGTGTGTGAGCAAGCGCGTCACGGTCGCGCTGTAGTAGCGATTTTTACTCTCATAATCCGTTGTAGACCACCGTCCCCGAAACTGCTGAAGATACTCGCTCTGCGCAGCGTACAGGCTCAGATTCCAGTAGCCAAAGGGGATGGAGTAATAAATACTGCTATTTTTATTACCTTCATTGTGCTGGTTGAACTCAACGTCGCCGCCGCCCGCAACGTACAGAATGTCATTGAGCGACGCCATGTCATACAGGTAGAGCGCACCGCCGCCCAGATAACGCCCACTGGACCGGCTGCCCGCATCATTCAGCCATGCGCTAACCTGCCAGGGCTTTCCCATTTTTCGGGTCAGACGGATGTCTGTTTCGCTGAAGTTTTGCCCGGGTACCAGTTGCATATGGGCAGAGGATCCCGGGAGACGTTGCAGGTTTGCCATTCCCTGTTCGAGGTCGGGCAGGCGCAGAATATCGTCGCGGGAAAAGGGCAGCGAATTCCACAATGTGGTTCTTGTCACCGGTTCATCGGCGGAATAGGCGATGTGACCAATTTTTCCATAGGTCAGGGTCAGCCGTAATATGCCATTATCCAGGGACTGAGAGGGAACATCAATGAGCGAGGTAATATACCCTTTGGCAATTAATTCATTTTGCATTGTGCGGGCCAGTAAACGGATCCCTTCAATCCCAAGACATTTTGATTTCGCCTGAAAGATTATTTTTTTCAGCAGTCGCTGAGTCAGTTCATTATTCTCTGACTCAACATTAATTTCGTTGATGTATTTACAGTTATTCTCTTCGGGAAAAATTATTTTCTCCTCTGCGGAATTAATCTGAGAGGGCTGATATTGTTGTTGCTGGGGAGTAAGCGAGGCTTCACGAGCCCGATCCTGTTCAGCCTGGTTGCTAACAGGATGCGCCGTGCTGGCATTAGCATTATGACAAAGCGTAATAAAAATAATACAACCGGCAATCAAGCCGCTGTTACTGATTGACATGAAGCAATATCCATTTTGTTTCATTGGGCAGGTTATCATCTCTGCTTCTGAACATATGAATATCCTTCTCAAAATGTAAACAGATGCAGCGCCGCCACATTAACGCGACAGCGTTAATTTGAACAATAAAAACTATCTTAAGAATAAGTAAATAGCCCGGGCAAACTTGACGGAGAAGAACCAGGGGGGATAGGGTGAAAGGTTAACGAAAAGCAGTTTCTTAAGCCAGGCTCATATTCTCATTTAAAGATGAATTTGTATCTCAATTCGTGGATATCTGACTTTGACCGATGCGTTTTTCTTCAGTTGGAACACGCCCCTGCATTCAGGGGCGTGGGGGCTAGCTGTAAAATTTCAATCGCTCAGCCAGTAAATCAACAAAGGCTTCACGATCGATATCCGTCATGACCGTCGTATTCGGCGTATTGCCGGTCAGGAAATAATAATCGACCACCGTCATTCCCTGGGTATATTTTCCCTGCGTCTCAATGCCGACCCAGCGATCCACCGTGGTGAAGATCGCCGGTTTCAGCAGCCAGGCGATGGTGCAGGGATCGTGCAGCGGCGCGCCCTGGAAGCCCCACTTCTCGGTTTTGTGGTACTCCATAAAGAAGTCAAGCAGCTCCGCGACCGTGGCCGCCACCGGGTTGCCGATCCGCCGAAAACGCTCGATATCTTCCGCCATAATTTGCGCCCGATGGGTCACGTCCAGACCGGCCATCACCACCGGAATGCCGGACTGGAAGACGATTTCAGCCGCTTCAGGATCGACAAAGATGTTGAATTCAGCCGCGGGTGTCCAGTTACCCAGCCCCATGGCACCGCCCATGATCACAATCCGGGCGATTTTAGCATGCAGCTCCGGGTGGCTATTCAGCAGCAGGGCGACGTTAGTTTGTGGGCCGGTAGCCACCAGCGTTACCGCTTCGGGGCTTTCGCGCAGTACTTTTGCCATCAGCTCTACGGCAGTGCAATCCAGCGGGGCAAAGCCCGGCTCGGGCAGGGCGGGGCCGTCAAGGCCGCTTTCCCCGTGGACGTTATCGGCAATAATCAGGTCGCGCATCAGGGGCTTGATTGCCCCGCCGGCCACCGGAATATCGCTGCGTTTCAGCAGGGTCAGCATCCGCAGCGTGTTGCGCAGGGTTTTGTCCGGGGTCTGGTTTCCGGCAGAAGAGGTTACCGCTCTGAGTTCCAGTTCGGGTGAGGCAAGGGCCAGGACGAGTGCGATCGCGTCATCATGACCCGGGTCGCAATCAAGAATAATCGGTAGTGCCATAGCGTTCTCCGTTCACAGCATATGTGTGACAAGGTTAACGCTGTCATTGCTAATCGACGAGAAGAAGGGGTGTGAAACGTGAACAGGTGCGCAATCTGAGCGATTGCGCACCGGGGAGATTAATGCAGGATTTTGGCGAGGAAGTCTTTGGCGCGTTCGGATTGCGGGTTATTAAAGAACTCTTCTTTTGCAGAGTCCTCCACGATTTTACCCTCATCCATAAAGATCACGCGGTTTGCGACTTTACGCGCAAAGCCCATTTCGTGAGTGACCACCATCATGGTCATACCTTCCTGCGCCAGTTGAACCATAACATCCAGCACTTCATTGATCATCTCCGGGTCAAGTGCGGAGGTTGGCTCATCAAAAAGCATCGCTACCGGGTCCATACAGAGCGCACGGGCAATCGCCACACGCTGCTGCTGACCACCGGAGAGCTGCGCCGGGAACTTATCGGCATGGGCGGAGAGGCCCACGCGCTCCAGCAGTTTCAGCCCCTTCTCGCGTGCGGCCGCCTTATCGCGCTTGAGGACCTTCACCTGCGCCAGGGTCAGGTTCTCAATGATTGACAGATGCGGAAAGAGTTCGAAATGCTGGAACACCATCCCGACGTTAGAACGCAGCTTCGCCAGGTTGGTTTTCTTGTCATTTACTTTGGTGCCGTTGACGATAATCTCGCCCTGCTGCACTGGCTCGAGGCCGTTCACGGTTTTGATAAGCGTGGATTTTCCCGAGCCGGACGGCCCGCAAACTACCACTACCTCACCTTTTTTCACTTCCGTAGAGCAGTCGGTCAGCACCTGAAAGTGCCCATACCATTTAGAAACATTTTTCAGGGAAATCATTACACTGTCCTTTTCTTCAGCCAGCTGACCAACAGCGACGCGCTTAAACTAATTGCAAAATAGACCGCACCTGCGAAGAGGATCATCTCAACCTGAGTCCCATCGCGCTCGCCGATGGTGGAGGCGGTGCGGAAGAAGTCTGCCAGGCTCAACACATAAACCAGAGAGGTATCCTGGAACAGCACGATACCCTGGGTCAGCAGCAGCGGAACCATGGCGCGGAACGCCTGCGGCAGAATGATAAGCTTCATCGACTGCCAGTGGGTCATGCCTAACGCCAGGGCAGCGCTGGACTGCCCGCGGGAGATACTCTGGATCCCGGCGCGGATAATCTCTGAATAGTACGCCGCCTCAAACATCGAGAAGGCCACCATCGCCGAGATCAGGCGGATATCGGACTTCGGCGACAGACCAAGCACATCCTGCAGCAGGCCCGGTACGATCAGGTAGAACCACAGCAGCACCATTACCAGCGGGATGGAGCGAAACACGTTGACGTAGGCAGTAGCAAACCAGGCGACAGGCTTAAAACTCGACAGGCGCATCACCGCCAGCAGGGTGCCCCAGACTATCCCGATAATGACCGCCGTCAGGGTGATCTTCAGGGTGATGATCAGACCATCAATCAGGTAGGGCAGGGAAGGAACAATGGAACTCCAGTCAAATTCGTACATTATTTGCCCCCCAGATTGCCCGGCAGGCGAACTTTACGTTCGACCAGGTTCATCACCAGCATAATCACAGCGTTAATCAGCACGTAGGCCAGGGTAATGGCGGTGAAGGATTCCCACGCGTGGGCGGAGTAATCCAGCAGTTTGCCCGCCTGCGCGGCCATATCAACCAGACCGATGGTGGAGGCGATGGCCGAGTTTTTCACCAGGTTCATCATCTCCGAGGTCATCGGCGGCACAATCACGCGATAGGCATTCGGCAGCAGCACATAGCGGTAGGCCTGGGGTAAGGTCAGACCCATCGCCAGGGCAGCATTTTTCTGTCCGCGGGGCAGGGACTGGATCGCGGCGCGCACCTGCTCGCACACGCGGGCGGCAGTGAACAGACCCAGGCATAGCATGGAAGAGACAAAGAACTGAACGTTAGGATCCAGTTCAGATTTGAACCACATGCCAATATCTTCCGGCAGCAGTTCCGGGATAACCAGATACCAGGTAAAGAACTGCACGATTAACGGAACGTTACGGAACAGTTCGACGTAGCAGGTTCCCAGCGAGGAGAGAAAACGGTTAGGCACGGTACGTAAAATACCGAACAGCGAGCCGACGAGGAAGGCGATGATCCAGGCGGTGATCGACAGTGCGACCGTGACCTGAAAACCGCTCCACAGCCAGCCAAGATAGGTGGTGTTGCCGAACGGGGCTTGCTGCAGGAAAATGCCCCAGTTCCAGTCGATTGACATAATAAACTCCAGAAAAAAAAGGGTAGCAGCGCTACCCTCGAAGATTGGTGAGAAGCTTTAATGTTCGCGCTGAGTGGGGAACGACCACTCAACGTTTAGTCTGTCCGCGCTTCCCGACAATCGAGAGGGCAGGAGGTCCCGCCCCTTAATGGTTCTAATTAGTTAAGTGCTTTGTCATTCGGTTCTTTAAACAGAGCCTTCATGTCATCAGACAGCTCAAAGTTCATGTTCAGATTTTTTGGTGGGATTGGGTTCTTGAACCACTTATCGAACCATTTTTCCGCGTCGCCGGAGGTCTGAACCTGAGCGATGGTGTCATCGACCAGTTTCTTAAATTCCGCGTCGTCTTTACGCATCATGCAGCCATAGGCTTCTTTGGATTGCGCGGTGCCGACGATTTCCCAGTTGTCCGGTTTCTTCGCTTTCGCACGCTCACCGGCCAGCAGGGCATCATCCATCATAAACGCAACGGCGCGGCCGCTTTCCAGGGTACGGAAAGAGTCGCCGTGGTCTTTGGCGCTGATGATGCGCATGTCCATTTTCTTCTCTTCGTTCAGCTTGTGCAGCAGCACTTCAGAGGTGGTACCGGAGGTCACGACTACCGCTTTGCCTTTCAGGTCTGCGAAGTCTTTAATCTCGCCGCCTTTTTTGGTCAGCAGACGGGTACCGACCACGAAGATGGTATCGGAGAAGGCCGCCTGTTTCTGACGCTCAAGGTTGTTGGTGGTGGAGCCGCACTCAAAATCGAAGGTGCCGTTTTGCAGCAGCGGGATACGGTTTTGTGAAGTGATTGGGATCAGCTTCACTTCCAGGTCCGGTTTATTAAGCTTTTTCTTCACCGCGTCAACGATCGCGTTGGAGTAAGCCTGAGAGTAACCCACGACTTTTTGCGTGTTGTCGTAGTATGAGAACGGAACAGAGGATTCACGGTGGCCGACCACAATCACGCCGTTTTTGGCGATTTTTTCCAGCGTACCGCCCGCTGCCGGGGCAGCATCTTCGGCGTGCACGACGCCCGCGGACAATCCCATTACCAGCATTGCTGTGGCCAGTTTACGTAATTGCATATCCAACTCCTTTTTTATCAACGTCAGGTGCGCATTGATATTCGGTGTGATGTTGTTATAACTCGCGCGATACGAGTGCAGTGTTATACGTGTTTGTTAACATTTAGTTTGGCTTAATGTAAAGATTTTGCTGCGTTATTGTTTATTTTTGCGAAGCGCGCCGCACCATTCAGAGGCATAAATCTGCCGTTGCACCGTTTCGGTGCTACCGGTGAACAATGCTGGTGCGACCGGGTTGCACGTTAAGCCAAATCGCGTTTGCGTGAATAAACAAAGCAATAGGCGTGCCAGAGTTGGGGAGAGTGGGGAATTGCCCGGCGGCGCTTTGCTTGCCGGGCCTACAAACGTAGGCCGGGTAAGGCGAAGCCGCCACCCGGCAACAGAGGGGAAATGTTACTTACGACGCTGACGAAGGCTCATCAGCACGGCGCCAAAGCCGAACAGCGCGGTCAGGATCCACAGCGGCCAGTTGCCGGTACGAGCGTAAGGCGTCAGCCCGGTCGTTGGCGTGACCTTTGCAGTCAGCACGTCGCGGGTAAACTGCGGCAGCATGGCCTGAATTTCACCCTGCGGGCCAATCACCGCCGTAATGCCATTGTTGGTACTGCGCAGCAGCGGACGCGCCAGCTCCAGGGAGCGCATGCGCGCCATCTGGAAGTGCTGCCACGGGCCGATCGACTTACCGAACCAGGCATCGTTAGAGATGGTCAGGAGATAGTCGGTATTGGGACGGAAATTATCCCGCACCTGCTCACCGAGGATGATCTCGTAGCAAATGGCGGCGGTCAGCAGGAAGCCGTGGGCGCTCAGCTGAGGCTGAACGTAGGAGCCCCGGCTAAACGAGGACATCGGCAAATCGAAGAACGGCGCCAGCGGACGCAGAATCGACTCCAGCGGCACAAACTCACCAAAGGGCACCAGGTGGTTTTTGTTGTAGCGGTTGGTCGACTCGTAGCTGTACGGGTTGTCTTTTCCCAGCGTGATGATGGTGTTGTAGGTGTCGTAACGGTTTTGCTTGTTCAGACGCGCATCCACAATACCGGTGATCAGGGTGGTGTCACGGGCGCGCAGCAGATCGTCCATCATGGCGAGAAAACGCTGCTGGTTGATCTCCAGATCCGGGATCGCCGACTCCGGCCAGATAATCAACTGGGATTTACCCATCTCTTTCTGGGTGGCATCCAGATAAATTTTCAGGGTATTGATCAACTGACCTTCATCCCATTTCAGCGACTGGGGAATATTGCCCTGCACCATCGACACCTGGGTGGCGCGTTCCGGCTCAAGGGTAAACCACTGGATATAACGCAGTGGGAAAGGCAGGGCAAAGAGGATCAGCGCCGCCGCCAGCGGACGCCAGTTGCGCTGTACCAGCGCCAGTACCAGCAGGCCGCTCACCACCATCAGCAGGAAGTTGATCGCCTCGACGCCCATTACCGGCGCCAGCCCTTTCAGCGGTCCGTCGATCTGGCTGTAGCCAAACTGCAGCCAGGGGAAGCCGGTCAGCACCCAGCCGCGCAGGAATTCGCTGCACTGCCAGACTAC
Source organism: Leclercia adecarboxylata (assembly GCF_006874705.1). Classification (NCBI taxonomy): domain Bacteria; kingdom Pseudomonadati; phylum Pseudomonadota; class Gammaproteobacteria; order Enterobacterales; family Enterobacteriaceae; genus Leclercia; species Leclercia adecarboxylata. The sequence goes on from NZ_CP035382.1 coordinate 3,139,148, forward strand.
CGGGGCGGCAATCGCCACCCGCAGCCAGCTGGTTTTCGGCCACAGGCGCGACAGAATACCGGCAAACAGACCGGTATAGAGCGAGAGGTACGCCGCCAGCAGCACCACGAGGAAGATATTCACCGGTCCCGGCATGCCGCCAAATTGCGCGATACTGACGTAAACCCAGTTAATACCGGAGCCAAACAGGCCCAGTCCCCAGAAATAGCCAATCGCCGCCGCCTGTACAGGACGTCGGTTCAGGGTCAGCCCCTGAAGTCCCATCAGGGAGAGCAGGGCCGCAGGCCAGAAGTCATAAGGGGAAAAAGCCAGCGTACCGCTGGCTCCGAGGATCAGCGCCAGCAGCAGACGTACGCGCTGGCGTTCAAGCAGTGGGGCAAATGCCATTTAAATCAATCATCCAGTGTGGGTTGCGGAGCGTCGTCCGGCATTCTTACATGAACCTGAATAATACGTCGACTGTCGGCCATCGCGACCTTGAACTGGTAACCGTCTATTTCCACGGTTTCACCGCGTGCCGGAAGATGCCCAAAGGCCTGCATCACCAGCCCGCCGATGGTATCCACTTCTTCATCGCTGAAGTGGGTGCCAAAGGTGTCATTGAAGTCTTCGATTGGCGCCAGCGCACGCACGGTCCAGGTGTGGCGGCTCAGCTGACGGAAGTCGATATCCTCTTCTTCGTCATACTCGTCTTCGATTTCACCCACGATCAGTTCAAGAATATCTTCGATGGTGACCAGGCCCGAAACGCCGCCAAATTCATCGATAACAATCGCCATGTGGTAACGTTGAGAACGAAACTCTTTCAGCATGCGGTCTACCCGCTTGCTTTCCGGAACAACCACCGCCGGACGTAACACTTTTTCCATGCTGAAGGCTTCTGACTCGCTGCGCATAAACGGCAGCAGATCTTTGGCCATCAGAATTCCTTCGATGTGATCTTTGTCTTCGCTGATGACCGGGAAACGCGAGTGGGCAGACTCGATGATGACGTCGAGGCACTCTTCCAGGGTCTGGTTACGTTTCAGGGTGATCATCTGCGAGCGGGGGATCATGATATCGCGAACGCGTTGGTCTGCGATGTCCATTACCCCTTCGAGCATTTCGCGCGTATCTTCGTCGATAAGGTCGTTCTGCCCGGAGTCACGGATCAGCTCCAGAAGTTCGTCACGGTTTTTAGGTTCACCGTGGAACAGCTGGCTCAGGAGGAGGGAGAAAAATCCCTTTTTGCTGGTTGGAGTGTCGCTACTGTGTGAATTGTCGTCGCTCATGGCGTTTGTTAAGGGTTCTCATGTTGATTTAAAACTGCCGTCGCGGACCTGGGTCTGACACGACGGCACATTATGTCAGTCCGGCGCAAAAGCGCCGAACAGACTACTCTTTCTCGGCAATGTACGGATCCTCATAGCCCAGAGCAAGCATTATCTCTGTCTCGAGGGACTCCATCTCTTCCGCTTCATCATCTTCAATGTGATCGTAGCCCAGCAGATGCAGGCTGCCGTGCACCACCATGTGCGCCCAGTGGGCCTCGAGCGGCTTCTGCTGCTCCTTCGCTTCTTGCTCAACCACCTGCCGGCAGATGATCAAATCACCCAGCAGCGGCAGTTCGATGCCCGGCGGCGCTTCAAACGGGAAAGAGAGCACGTTGGTCGGCTTATCTTTCCCACGATAGGTCAGGTTCAGGTCATGGCTTTCTGCTTCATCCACCAGGCGAATCGTGACTTCTGACTCTTCCTGAAACTGAGGGATGACGGCATTCAGCCACGCCTGGAACTGGCTCTCTTCCGGCAGGCCGGCGTTATCTTCACAGGCCAGCTGTAAATCGAGGATCACCTGACTCATTTCTGCTCTTGCTCCTGGGCTTCGCGTTTGCGTTCCGCTGCCTGTTCTGCTTTACGTTTTTGATCTGCTGCTTCCCACGCTTCATATGCCGTGACGATGCGGGCAACCACCGGGTGGCGCACCACGTCTTCGCTGTGGAAGAAGTTAAAGCTGATTTCGTCCACTTCGGACAATACTTCAATGGCGTGACGCAGACCTGATTTGGTGCTGCGCGGCAGGTCGACCTGGGTGATATCCCCGGTGATCACCGCTTTGGAGTTAAAACCAATACGGGTCAGGAACATCTTCATCTGTTCGATGGTGGTGTTCTGGCTCTCATCCAGAATGATGAACGCATCGTTCAGGGTACGACCGCGCATATAGGCCAGCGGAGCCACTTCGATGACGTTACGTTCAATCAGTTTTTCGACCTTCTCGAAGCCGAGCATCTCAAACAGCGCATCGTACAGCGGGCGCAGGTAAGGATCGACCTTCTGGCTCAGGTCGCCAGGCAGGAAGCCCAGCTTCTCGCCCGCTTCAACGGCCGGACGGGTGAGCAGAATACGGCGGATCTCCTGGCGCTCCAGGGCATCCACGGCGGCCGCCACCGCAAGGTAGGTTTTACCGGTACCCGCCGGGCCGACGCCAAAGGTGATGTCATGATCGAGAATATTGGCGATGTACTGCGCCTGGTTTGGCGTGCGCGGCTTAATGACGCCACGCTTGGTCTGGATATGGATAGCTTTGCCGAAGTCCGGCACGCTCTCCGCGCTCTGCTCCAGCACCCGCGTTTCTTTGATCGCCAGATGGATCTGTTCCGGCTCAATATCCTGAATTTCACCGCGCATCGGGGCGGTATCAACGTACAGGCTACGGAGGATATCCGCAGCGGCATTGACGCAAATTGCGCGTCCGGTGAGTTTGAACTGGTTATCGCGACGATTAATCTCGATACCCAGACGTCGCTCCAGTTGTTTGATGTTGTCATCAAACGGCCCGCACAGGCTCAGCAGGCGAGCGTTGTCTGCTGGCTCAAGGGTAATTTCACGTGTATCTATATTCAAACCGTTCCTCTTAATGTCCTGGATGCCATAAGGCAGTGGGTCTGTCTTAAGAAAGTATTCACGCCACAGAATAAAGGCGCAAGCATTGCGAAGGATATGGGGGAGAGAAGAGGGGAAAACAAGGCCTGCCAGAAATGACAGGCCAGAGGGATTATGGCTGATATACGCCGACACCCAGATCGCTTTCTTTACGGGTACGGGCAATCACCGACTCCGGAGATTCGACGACGCGCAGGCCCATTTCATCTTCGGTGCGCACCAGTTTTCCACGCAGGGAGTTGGTCAACACCTCAAGAATTTCAATATCAACGAACTTGCCCACCAGGTCCGGCGTACCTTCGAAGTTCACCACGCGGTTGTTCTCCGTTCGGCCAGAGAGCTGCATGATGCTCTTACGTGAAGTGCCTTCCACCAGCACGCGCTGCACGGTGCCAAGCATCCGACGGCTCCAGGCGTTAGCCTGCTGGTTGATGCGATCCTGCAGAATATACAGACGCTGCTTTTTCACCTCATCCGGCACATCGTCCACCATATCGGCAGCAGGCGTACCCGGACGGGCCGAGAAGATGAAGCTGTAGCTCACATCGAAGTTCACATCACCAATAACCTTCATGGTGCGTTCAAAATCGTCGTCCGTTTCACCCGGGAAGCCGACGATAAAGTCAGAGCTGATCTGAATGTCCGGGCGCGCTTCACGCAGCTTGCGGATAATCGCCTTATATTCCAGCGCGGTGTGGGTGCGGCCCATCAGGTTCAGCACGCGGTCAGAGCCACATTGGATCGGCAGGTGCAGGAAGCTCACCAGCTCCGGCGTATCCCGGTAGACATCAATGATGTCATCGGTGAATTCAATCGGGTGGCTGGTGGTGAAGCGAATGCGGTCGATGCCGTCAATGGCCGCCACCAGACGCAGCAGTTCGGCAAAGGAGCCGGTGCTGCCGTCATAGTTCTCGCCGCGCCAGGCGTTTACGTTCTGGCCGAGCAGGTTCACTTCACGTACGCCCTGCGCCGCGAGCTGAGCAATTTCAAAGAGAATGTCGTCGCAAGGGCGGCTGACTTCCTCACCGCGGGTGTAAGGCACCACGCAGTAGGTACAGTATTTGTTGCAGCCTTCCATAATGGAGACGAAGGCGGTTGGGCCATCCGCACGTGGTTCCGGCAGACGGTCAAATTTTTCGATTTCCGGGAAGCTGACGTCGATGATCGCTTTGCGCTGGCCGGTTCCGCGCACGGAGTTGATCATCTCCGGCAGACGGTGCAGGGTCTGCGGGCCAAAAATAATATCGACGTAGTGGGCGCGCTGGCGGATCAGCTTGCCTTCCTGCGAGGCGACACAGCCGCCGACGCCGATGATCACGTCTGGTCTTTTTTGTTTGATCAGCTTCCAGCGACCTAACTGATGAAAGACTTTCTCCTGCGCCTTCTCACGGATCGAGCAGGTGTTCAGCAGCAACACGTCTGCCTCTTCCGCCACGTCGGTGAGTTGATACCCATGGGTGGCATCCAGCAGATCGGCCATCTTTGATGAATCGTACTCGTTCATCTGACAGCCCCAGGTTTTTATATGGAGTTTTTTTGTCATCGACTTGCTCGTGCTCAGGATTGCAGGGCGCGTATTGTAATGCTTTGGTGCGGTTGTGACCAGTATGAAGGTTCCCGGACTCAGGGCGAAAAAATCCGGTAAACTTAAGGGATTCTCAAATAAGGACAAATGACCATGACTATCCAACAAACCGGGATCGCCGTTGTCGGCGGCGGTATGGTCGGCGGGGCGCTGGCGCTGGGGCTGGCGCAACAGGGTTTCGACGTAACGGTTATCGAACAGGCGCCGCCGCCTGCCTTTGACGCTTCTCAGCAGCCTGATGTTCGCATCTCCGCTATCAGCGCCGCGTCGGTCGATCTGCTTCGCGGGCTGGACGTGTGGGACGCGATCCTGGCGATGCGCGCGCACCCGTATCGCCGCCTGGAGACCTGGGAGTGGGAAAATGCCCATGTGGTTTTTGACGCCGCGGAGCTCAAACTCCCCCTGCTGGGGTATATGGTTGAAAATACCGTTCTGCAGCAGGCGCTCTGGCAGGCGCTGGAGGCGCATCCCAGGGTCACGCTGCGCGTCCCCGCGTCGGTGAAGCATCTGCATCGCCACAACGATCAACATCTGATTGAGCTGGATAGCGGTGAGCAGCTGGCGGTAAAACTGCTGGTGGGCGCCGACGGGGCTAATTCCCGGGTGCGGGAGCTGGCGGGGATCGGCATTCACGCCTGGCAATACCAACAATCCTGCATGCTGATTACCGTCGCCTGTGAGAACGAGCCGGGCGACAGCACCTGGCAGCACTTTACCCCGAACGGTCCGCACGCCTTTTTACCGCTGTTCGATCGCTGGGCCTCCCTGGTGTGGTACGACACCCCTGCACGTATTCGCCAGCTACAGGGGCTGTCGATGGAACAGTTGCAGCGCGAAATCGCTTACCATTTCCCGGCACGGCTGGGTAAGGTAACGCCCGTCGCCGCGGGGGCCTTCCCGTTGACGCGTCGTCACGCCCTGCAGTACGCGCAGGAAGGGCTGGCGCTGGTCGGCGATGCTGCGCACACCATTCATCCGCTGGCGGGGCAGGGCGTTAACCTCGGCTATCGTGACGTCGACGCGCTGATAGATGTACTCACCAATGCCCGCAACCACGGCGAAGCCTGGGCCAGCCATCAGGTGCTTAAGCGGTATCAGACCCGACGGATGGCGGACAACTTCATTATGCAGTCCGGAATGGATCTGTTTTACGCCGGGTTCAGCAACGATCTGGGACCGCTGCGCGTCCTGCGTAATGTGGGGTTGATGGCGGCGCAGCGCGCGGGCGGACTGAAACGTCAGGCGCTGAAATACGCCTTAGGGCTTTAAAACTCTTGTAGGCCGGGTAAGGCGAAGCCGCCACCCGGCATGACTTTTAGAAACGCAGAAAAGCAAAAAGCTCGCCGAAGCGAGCTTTTTTAGTGTGGCTGGGGTGCAGGGATTCGAACCCCGGAATGCTGGTATCAGAAACCAGTGCCTTACCGCTTGGCGACACCCCAATGGCGTTAAACAATAAACATCTAACGACTTTTTAAATTGGCTGGGGTACGAGGATTCGAACCTCGGAATGCTGGTATCAGAAACCAGAGCCTTACCGCTTGGCGATACCCCAACAATTTTTTTAGTTTACCGACAGAATCGATAAATCACTAATATGGTGGCTACGACGGGATTCGAACCTGTGACCCCATCATTATGAGTGATGTGCTCTAACCAACTGAGCTACGTAGCCAGTACTGCTTTCTTCGATGGCTGGGGTACCTGGATTCGAACCAGGGAATGCCGGTATCAAAAACCGGTGCCTTACCGCTTGGCGATACCCCAATAACCGCGGAGAACCGCAAAATCGAAGAAATATGGCTGGGGTACCTGGATTCGAACCAGGGAATGCCGGTATCAAAAACCGGTGCCTTACCGCTTGGCGATACCCCATCCGTGCAACGCTTTTATGGGAATGGTGCGGGAGGCGAGACTTGAACTCGCACACCTTGCGGCGCCAGAACCTAAATCTGGTGCGTCTACCAATTTCGCCACTCCCGCAAAAAAGATGGTGGCTACGACGGGATTCGAACCTGTGACCCCATCATTATGAGTGATGTGCTCTAACCAACTGAGCTACGTAGCCATCTTTTTTTCGCGTTACCTTATCGGCGTTGCGGGGCGCATTATGCGTATAGACCCTTGCAGCGTCAACACCTTTTTCATCGAAAATGTCTGGAATGTGACTGTTTGGTTAGGTTGCGAACAGCGTGGCCGAATATTCGGCAATTATTGGTTATTAATCGATTTTGTCCAGCATAACGCGAGGCAAAAAAAGAGGCCCCGAAGGGCCTCATGGCAAATTTTATTGCTTATTTATACGCAGACTGGTGCACGCCTACGGCACGGCCTGACGGATCGTTCATGGTTTTAAACGCTTCATCCCACTCAATGGCTTTCGCAGAGGAGCAGGCGACGGAAGGGCCGCCCGGGACACACTCTGCTGCGCTTGGCAGCGGGAACAGCTCTTCGAAGATCTCACGGTACAGATAGGCTTCTTTTGAACCCGGCGTGTTGTACGGGAAGCGGAAGCTGGCGGTTTCCAGTTGTTGATCGGAAACTTGCTTCGCGGCCACCTCTTTCAGGGTATCGATCCAGCTGTAACCTACGCCGTCAGAGAATTGCTCTTTCTGACGCCAGGCCACGCTTGCCGGCAGGTAAGATTCAAAACATTCGCGCAGGATATGTTTTTCCATCTTGCCGTTGCCGCACATCTTATCCTGCGGGTTGATACGCATGGCCACGTCGAGGAATTTCTTATCCAGGAACGGCACGCGTGCTTCCACGCCCCAGGCAGACATCGCTTTGTTGGCGCGGGCGCAGTCAAACATGTGCAGCGCCTGCAGCTTACGTACCGTCTCTTCGTGCAGTTCTTTGGCGTCTGGCGCTTTATGGAAGTACAGGTAACCGCCGAACACTTCGTCAGACCCTTCGCCGGACAGCACCATTTTGATGCCCATAGCTTTGATTTTACGCGACATCAGGTACATCGGCGTGGAGGCGCGGATGGTGGTCACGTCATAGGTTTCAATGTGATAGATAACGTCACGGATCGCATCCAGCCCTTCCTGCACCGTAAAGTGAATTTCATGGTGTACGGTGCCGAGATGATTAGCCACTTCCTGTGCGGCTTTCAGATCCGGAGATCCTTCCAGACCAACGGCGAAGGAGTGCAGCTGCGGCCACCAGGCTTCGGAGCGCTCCTGATCCTCCACGCGGCGGGCGGCGTATTTTTTGGTGATAGCCGAAATCACAGAGGAGTCCAGACCGCCGGAGAGCAGCACGCCATAAGGCACGTCTGACATCAGGTGGCTTTTTACCGCCTCTTCCAGCGCCTGGGTCAGCTCCACTTTGTCGGTAACGTTGTCTTTAACGGCATCGTAATCGAACCAGTCGCGCTGATAGTAAGAACGGATCTCGCCATCTTTACTCCACAGGAAACTGCCTGCCGGGAACTCTTTAATGGTGCGGCACACCGGCACCAGGGCTTTCATCTCTGATGCCACATAGAAGTTGCCGAATTCGTCGTGACCCATGTACAGCGGGATGATCCCGATGTGGTCGCGGCCAATCAGATACGCATCTTTTTCGCTGTCGTACAGGGCGAAGGCGAACATCCCCTGCAGCTCGTCGAGGAATTCCGGGCCTTTCTCCTGATACAGCGCCAGGATCACTTCACAGTCAGAACCGGTCTGGAAGGCATAGCGATCGCCGTACTCCGCACGCAGCGCCTGGTGGTTGTAGATCTCACCGTTGACCGCCAGGGCATGGGTTTTTTTCTCGTTATATAACGGCTGAGCACCGGCGTTAACGTCGACAATCGACAGACGTTCATGGGCCAGAATCGCTTTATCGCTGGCGTAGACACCGGACCAGTCCGGGCCGCGATGGCGCATCAGACGGGACAATTCCAGTGCTTTTTTACGCAGTTCGCCTGCGTCAGTTTTAATATCCAGTACGCCGAAAATTGAACACATAACCTTCTCCATTAACCCTGTTGCAGTGTGATGTTGCTTGCTTATGAAAATGCCGCAAAAGGGGAGGAGCGGCAAGCGTTTTGCCGGGTAAAAGAGAAAAAGTGCAATGGTCATTGCTGAATGTTGAAAAAAGCGTATGACTTGAGCTGGTTTATTGAAGATTATTCAATGAATGACGGTTTTGTTTAGATGTGACTCTGTTTTTACTGCGACAAAATGAAAAAACCACGTCCGGTGACGTGGTTTCAGATTACAGCACATCAATTTCCGCGACCGAGGGGTAAATCCAGCTCGGCCGGAACGGCATCGAATCAATATCATCGAGGGTCGATACCCCTGACAGCACCAGAATGGTCTCCAGCCCGGCCTGGAAACCTGCCAGAATATCGGTGCGCAGGTTGTCACCCACAATCACCGTATCTTCCGAGTGGGCCTGCATTTTGTTGAGCGCCGCGCGAATGATCCACGGGCTTGGCTTACCGACATAAAAGGGCGTACGGCCGGAGATCTTCTCAATACCGGCACAGAGCGCGCCACAGGCCGGGTAGAAGCCGCGGCCGTGGGTATCCGGGTTGGTGGCGATAAATCGGGCACCGTTGGCGACGAAGAAGGCTGCCTTATGCATCATCTCCCAGTTATAGGAGCGTGTCTCGCCGACGATCACGAAATCGGGATTCACATCGGTGATGGTGAAGCCTGCTTTGTATAGCTCATGGATCAGCGCGCCTTCGCCCACTACATAGGCTTTTTTACCTTCCTGACGCTTCAGAAAATCTGCGGTGGCCATCGCCGAGGTGTAAAACACGCTGTCGGGCACGTCGACACCGGCAGTAGCGAAGCGGTTCGCCAGATCCTGTCCGGTCTGCGACGGGAAGTTGGTGAGCAGAACCAGCGGCATGCCTTTTTCCATGATGCGGTTAAGAAATTCTGCTGCGCCCGGCACGGCAACGTTGTCGTGCATCAGCACGCCGTCGATATCACAAATAACATTCTTAATGGTCATGGACTTCCCGACATCAAAAAAAGAAGGCGTCACTATAAAACGCTGTCAGCTTTCCAGCAAACGCTGCAACAGGATACCGTTAAGCATGGCGCGTTTTACCAGCGCAAAGGCGCCGATCGCTGAACGGTCATTCAGCGCGGAGCGGACCACGGGCAGATTCTGGCGAAACGCCTTCAGCGCCTGGGTATTGATGCACCCCTCAATGGCGGGCAGCAGCACTTTTTCGGCTTCGGTAATTTCGCCCGCAATCACCACTTTTTGCGGGTTAAACAGGTTGATGGCAATGGCAATAGTTTTGCCAAGGTGACGGCCGACCTGTTCGATGACTTCGCTGGCCAGGGCGTCGCCCTTGTTGGCGGCCTTGCAGATAGCGTTGATTTTACAGTCGTCCAGCGTAATGCGGCTCTGGTAACCCTGCTCCAGCAGATGACGCACGCGCTGCTCAATGGCGGCGTTGGCAGCCACCGTTTCCAGACAGCCAAAGTTGCCGCAGTGGCAGCGCTCACCCAGCGGATCAACCTGAATGTGGCCAATCTCGCCGACGTTACCGTTACGGCCAATAAAAATGCGCCCGTTGGAGATGATCCCGGCCCCCGTCCCCCGGTGAACACGCACCAGAATAGAGTCTTCACAATCCTGGCTCGCACCAAAGTAGTGCTCCGCCAGCGCCAGGCTACGGATATCGTGGCCCACAAAGCAGGTGACGGCGAAGCGTTTTTCCAGGGCGTCGATCAGCCCCCAGTTTTCAACCTGAATATGCGGCATATAGCGGATCACGCCGCTTTCGGGGTCGACAAGCCCGGGCAGGATCACCGAAATGGCGATCAGCTCGCGGATTTTGCGTTGACAGGACTCGATAAACAGCTCGATGGCGTTGAGCAGGGCGTGCTCAAGGGTCTCTTGCGTGCGTTCCGGCAGGGAGTAATGCTCTTCTGCAACCGCTTTGCTGCTCAGGTCGTACAGCGTCAGGGTGGCATCATGACGTCCAAGGCGCACGCCGATGGCGTGAAAATGGCGGGTTTCGGTCACAATGGAGATCGCGCGACGGCCCCCGGTGGAGGCCTGCTGATCCACTTCTTTAATTAACCCGCGCTCAATGAGCTGGCGGGTAATTTTCGTCACGCTGGCGGGGGCAAGCTGGCTCTGTTCTGCAATCTGGATCCGCGAGATGGGTCCATGCTGGTCAATCAGTCGATATACCGCCGCACTGTTCAGCTGCTTTACCAGATCAACGTTACCAATTTGAGCTTGTCCGCCAGGTGTCATACGTTTACTTACTCTGTGACGACCTCGTTACCATTAACGATGGTCTTGATGATTTTATAATCGTGTGTGAATGCGGTGAGGTTAGCCACCATGCCAGGTGCAATACTGCCCAGCTGCTTGTCCACGCCAATCGCACGTGCCGGGTAGAGGGTTGCCATACGCAACACTTCATCCAGAGCAATGCTGCAATGTTCCACCAGATTGCGCACGCCTTCGATCATGGTCAGGGCCGAACCGCTTAAGGTTCCGTTCTCATCCACACACAGTCCATTCCGGTAGTATATTGTTTTACCAGCAAAAATGAACTGTTCAATATTTGCCCCCGCTGGTGCCGTGGCATCTGTGACCAGACACAGCTTGTCGCCTTTCAGGCGTTTGGCGTTACGCACGTTGGCATAATCTACGTGTAACCCGTCGGCAATGATGCCGCAATAGACGTCCGGCTCATCGAAGATCGCCCCGGTCAGACCCGGCTCACGCCCGGTGATGTACGGCATGGCGTTATAAAGATGGGTAGCAAAGGTGATACCGGCCCGGAAGCCAACTTTGGCCTCTTTCAGCGTGGCGTTGGAGTGCCCGGCTGAAACCACAATTCCTGCGCCCGCCAGCTTGCCGATGACCTCTGGATCGACCATTTCTGGCGCCAGGGTCACTTTGGTGATCACATCCGCGTTGGCACAGAGGAAATCGACCAGCTCGCCGTCAGGTTTACGCACGAAGCTCGGGTTATGGGTGCCTTTCTTGACGATATTCAGCCACGGACCTTCAAGGTGCAGGCCCAGCGCCTGGTGCGGGTATTTCGCCAGGTATTCACGCATCACGCGAATGCCCTGTTTCATCAGATCGTCGCTGGTGGTGATCAGCGTTGGCAGATAGCTGGTGCAGCCCGATCTTTCGTTGGCGCGCTGCATAATCTCCAGCGTCTCAACCGTGACGGCATCCGCTGTATCATTGAACTGCACGCCGCCACAGCCGTTAAGCTGTACGTCGATAAAACCGGGGGAGAGGATTGCCCCATTGAGCGAGCGTTGTTCTAATTCCGTCGGCAGTTCGGCCAGCGGGCAGACACGTTCAATCAGGCCATTTGCGATCACAATCGCATGGTCATCCAGAATTTCATGGCCGGTATAAATCCGACCGTGGGTTAAAGCGTACATAACGACCCCCGGTATAAAAATAGCATCCCGCCTCTGCAAACAGAGGCGGCGTTACATTACAGACCTTTAATGTTTTCTGCTTCTAATTCGTTGAAATATTTCAACGTCTTCACTTTCAGTTCCATCGTGGACGGCTCATCGCACACCACTACCGCTTTCGGATGCAGCTGCAGGCAGCTGATGGTCCACATGTGGTTGACGTTGCCTTCAACGGCCGCCTGCAGCGCCTGCGCTTTCACGCCGCCCAGCACCAGAATCATCACTTCTTCCGCGTCCAGCAGGGTACCCACGCCAACGGTCAGGGCGTATTTTGGCACCTGGTTCACGTCGCCATCAAAGAAACGCGAGTTTGCCACACGGGTGTCATGGGTCAGGGTTTTGATACGGGTACGGGACGCCAGAGACGAGGCCGGTTCGTTAAATGCGATATGACCGTCGTTGCCCACGCCACCCATGAACAGGTGAATTTTGCCGTAAGCGCGAATTTTTTCTTCATAATGACGGCATTCAGCATCGATATCCGGCGCATTACCATCCAGCAGGTTAATATTTCCCGGCTGAATATCAATGTGATCAAAGAAATTACGGTGCATGAAGCTATGGTAGCTTTCCGGATGATCTTTTGGCAGGCCAACGTACTCATCCATGTTGAAAGTGACAACATGTTCGAAACTTACCTGGCCCGCTTTATGCATCTCAACCAATGCTTTATAGGCAGTAAGAGGTGTGCCACCGGTTGGCAGGCCGAGCACAAAAGGACGATCGGCAGTCGGTTTAAACGCATTGATACGGTTTACAATATGGCGGGCAGCCCATTTACCGACTTGTTCTGCAGTTGCCAGGGGGATCAGTCTCATTATTCACCTCTAAAGATTTCATAAAAGATGGCGGATTGCTTGTCCGGGTATGATTAAGACTAACCTGGTTCACACCGAGAGGGGGCAATTCGTCTTGATTTTTCGTATCATAAAATAAGTTTTGGCAGTTTGCCAGTGCAGGGGAGGGTGATAAACAATATTTGGTGACAAAACTCACAAAAAGTACGCGTTTAATTTGCGATACGAATTAATTTTCCACACACTCAGTCAGCCAGTGAATCATCAACTGTATTTACAAGTTAGTGACACAATAAAAACACAGCTGAGAACACACTGTTAACGGGGTCTCATAGGGGGAACAAATTGAGCATTTTAGGTTACTTACAAAAGGTTGGCCGCGCCTTAATGGTGCCGGTCGCCACGCTGCCAGCGGCAGCAATACTGATGGGTGTCGGGTACTGGATTGACCCTGTGGGTTGGGGTGGGGACAACGCGTTAGCCGCGTTCTTCATTAAGTCCGGTTCTGCCATTATCGATAACATGTCCGTACTGTTTGCCATTGGTGTGGCTTATGGTATGTCCAAAGATAAAGACGGTGCTGCGGCACTGACCGGTTTCGTGGGCTTCCTTGTGTTGACCACGCTCTGCTCCCCGGCTGCAGTTTCCATGATCCAGAAGATCCCTGCGGACCAGGTTCCGGCAGCCTTCGGTAAGATCAGCAACCAGTTCGTGGGTATCCTGGTGGGTATCATCTCCGCTGAACTGTACAACCGCTTCAGTAGCGTTGAGTTGCCAAAAGCACTCTCCTTCTTCAGCGGTCGTCGTCTGGTGCCGATTCTGACCTCCTTTGTGATGATTGTTGTCGCTTTCATCCTGATGTACATCTGGCCGGTGATCTTCGACGGTCTGGTGAACTTCGGTGAGCACATCCAGAAGCTGGGTTCCGTCGGTGCGGGCGTGTATGCGTTCTTCAACCGTCTGCTGATCCCGGTCGGTCTGCACCACGCCCTGAACTCCGTGTTCTGGTTTGACGTTGCGGGCATTAACGATATCCCTAACTTCCTCGGCGGCGCACAGTCCATCGAAGCAGGTAAAGCGGTTGTGGGTATCACCGGGCGTTATCAGGCGGGCTTCTTCCCGATTATGATGTTCGGTCTGCCGGGTGCGGCGCTGGCTATCTACCACTGCGCGCGTCCAGAGAACAAAGCAAAAGTGCTGGGTATCATGATGGCGGGCGCATTCGCGGCCTTCTTCACCGGTATCACCGAACCGCTGGAATTCTCCTTCATGTTCGTTGCCCCGGTACTGTACGTCATCCACGCCGTGCTGACCGGTATCTCCGTGTTCATCGCCGCAAGCATGCAGTGGATTGCCGGCTTTGGCTTCAGTGCGGGCCTGGTGGATATGGTACTGTCGTCCCGTAACCCACTGGCGGTTCACTGGTACATGCTGATCCTGCAGGGTCTGGCCTTCTTCGTGATCTACTACGTGGTATTCCGCTTCACCATCACCAAATTCAACCTGATGACTCCGGGTCGCGAGCTGGCTGTCGCCGGTAGCGAAGCGGATGGTCAGGACGTGAACGTGAGCGGCACCGCGACGGAAGACGTTTCCGGCCTGGCGCGTCAGTACATCGCGGCAGTCGGCGGTTCAGACAACCTGACCGGTATTGATGCCTGCATCACCCGTCTGCGTCTGAACGTGAAAGACTCTTCTCTGGTTAACGAAGCAATGGCGAAACGCCTGGGTGCGTCTGGCGTGATCCGCCTGAACAAAACCAGCGTTCAGATTATCGTCGGCTTTGTGGCCGAGAAAATCGCCAACGCAATGAAAACCACCGGTCCGGTTGCCGCTGCTGAAGCGACATTTGCGCCAGCCGCTGCGCCTGCTGCGGTTAAGCCACAGGCTGTTGCCAATGCCACCACCATCGCTGCGCTGGTTTCGCCAGTGACCGGGGAAGTGGTTGCTCTGGAGCAGGTGCCTGATGAAGCCTTTGCCAGCAAAGCAGTGGGCGATGGCGTAGCGGTGAAACCAACGGATAAAACCGTGGTCTCTCCGGCAGCCGGTACTATCGTCAAGATCTTTAACACCAACCACGCGTTCTGCCTGGAAACAGAGAAAGGCGCGGAGATCGTTGTCCATATGGGTATCGATACCGTTGCGCTGGGTGGCCAGGGCTTCAAACGCCTGGTTGAAGAGGGTGCCGAAGTGGTTGCCGGTCAGCCGGTTCTGGAAATGGATCTCGACTACCTGAACGCCAATGCCCGCTCCATGATCAGCCCGGTGGTCTGCAGCAATATTGACGACTTCAGCGGCCTTGTGATCAAGGCGCAGGGTCAGGTTGTTGCCGGTCAGACACCACTGTATGAAATTAAAGGCAAATAAGTGCTCCTGAGTCAGCGTTAATGCCTGAGCGGCGGGGATATCCCCGCCGCTTTTTTTTGCAGCAATTGCCCCGATTATTCTCTTCAGAGACCTTTTTTTGCGTAACTAAAGGTTGTCACTACGCCCGGCTTATAAGATCATATGCCGTTATACGTCGTTTACGCTTTGAGGAATCCACGATGAGTGAGGCTGAAGCCCGCCCGAGCAACTTTATCCGTCAGATCATTGATGAAGATCTGGCCACCGGTAAGCACACTACCGTTCACACCCGTTTCCCGCCGGAGCCGAACGGCTACCTGCACATTGGTCATGCGAAATCGATCTGCCTGAACTTCGGCATCGCGCAGGACTACCAGGGTCAATGCAACCTGCGTTTCGATGACACCAACCCGGTGAAAGAAGATATCGAATACGTAGAGTCCATTAAGAACGACGTGCAATGGTTGGGCTTCAACTGGTCTGGCGACATCTGCTACTCCTCTGACTATTTTGATCAGCTGTACGCTTATGCCGTTGAGCTGATCAACAAAGGCCTGGCCTACGTTGACGAGCTTTCCGCTGACGAGATCCGCGAATACCGCGGGTCGCTGACCGCGCCGGGCAAAAACAGCCCATACCGCGATCGCAGCGTAGAAGAGAACCTGGCGCTGTTTGAAAAAATGCGTGCCGGTGGCTTCGAAGAGGGCAAAGCCTGTCTGCGTGCCAAAATCGATATGGCCTCGCCGTTTATCGTGATGCGCGACCCGGTGCTGTACCGCATTAAGTTTGCCGATCACCACCAGACCGGCAGCAAGTGGTGCATCTACCCGATGTATGACTTCACTCACTGCATCAGCGATGCGCTGGAAGGCATTACCCACTCGCTCTGTACCCTGGAGTTCCAGGATAACCGTCGCCTGTATGACTGGGTGCTGGATAACATCTCTATTCCGGTGCATCCGCGTCAGTACGAGTTCTCTCGTCTGAATCTGGAATACACCGTGATGTCCAAGCGTAAGCTGAACCTGCTGGTGACCGACAAGCACGTTGAAGGCTGGGATGACCCGCGTATGCCGACCATTTCCGGTCTGCGTCGTCGTGGCTATACCGCCGCCTCCATCCGTGAGTTCTGCAAACGCATTGGCGTGACCAAGCAGGACAACACCATTGAGATGGCGTCACTGGAATCCTGTATCCGCGAAGATCTGAACGAAAATGCCCCGCGCGCCATGGCGGTTATCGATCCGGTTAAACTGGTTATCGAAAACTATCCGCAGGGCGAAAGCGAGCTGGTGACCATGCCAAATCATCCGAGCAAACCGGAGATGGGCAGCCGTGATGTGCCGTTCAGCGCCGAGATCTGGATCGATCGCGCCGACTTCCGTGAAGAAGCCAACAAGCAGTACAAACGTCTGGTGATGGGCAAAGAGGTGCGTCTGCGTAATGCCTACGTGATCAAAGCCGAACGCGTCGAGAAAGATGCTGAAGGCAATATCACCACCATCTTCTGCACCTACGATGCTGAGACCCTGAGCAAGGATCCGGCCGACGGTCGCAAGGTGAAGGGCGTTATTCACTGGGTGAGCGCGGCACATGCGCTGCCGGTTGAAATCCGCCTGTACGATCGTCTGTTCAGCGTGCCAAATCCGGGTGCCGCAGAGGACTTCCTGGAAGTGATTAACCAGGATTCACTGGTGATCAAGCAGGGCTTTGCCGAGCCGTCCCTGAAAGCTGCCGTTGCTGGTCACGCGTATCAGTTCGAGCGTGAAGGCTACTTCTGCCTCGACAGCCGCTATGCTACTGCCGACAAACTGGTATTTAACCGTACCGTCGGTCTGCGTGATACTTGGGCGAAAGCGGGCGAGTAATCCCTTTCTCCTTTTGAAAAACGCCGCGTATGCGGCGTTTTTTTTGCCTGACCATTATGCCCTTAACCCTTTAAATCTTCGCGTTGCGAATTAATTATATTTTTTAAAACGGTTTACTTTCTCTTCCCTTTCGCAAATTAACCGTCATCGATACCAGATGCGCTGTTTAATTATTATTAATTAAAAATAAATCGCTCATTCTGAATATTATTTTAAATAAATATTCTTCCCCATTGGCTTTGTTACAAACCGCAACCAAATATGTGCGCTTTGTCATAATCCTGACTTTTGATCGCTGAAAAGCATTGATAATTCGCGTCGCGAAAAATAGTCTAAGGACAGGAGATGTAAGCGGGTATTTCCGGTTGCCTCCACTTTTTACTTTTTTGTTTTTCGCCGTTTAAGGCGCTTTTAATACGTCAAAGAGGATTAATTATGCGTACGTTTAGTGGCAAACGTAGTGCGCTTGCGCTGGCTATCGCCGGTGTTACAGCAATGTCAGGCTGGATGGTTTCTCCGAAAGCCCAGGCCGAAGGTTTCATCGATGATTCAACCCTCACGGGCGGTGTCTATTACTGGCAGCGTGAACGTGACCGCAAAGATGTCGATGCAGACAAATATAAAACCAACCTGGCTCATTCCACCTGGAACGCCAACCTTGATTTCCAGTCCGGCTATGCCGCCGATATGTTTGGTCTTGATCTGGCTGCGTTCACTGCTATCGAAATGGCGGAAAACGGCGACAGCGGCCACCCGAACGAAATTGCCTTCTCCTCCAGCAATAAAGCCTATAAAGAGGACTGGTCCGGTGATAAGAGCGGGATCAGCCTGTACAAAGCGGCAGCAAAATTCAAATACGGCCCGGCCTGGGCACGCGGTGGCTGGCTTCAGCCAACCGGTCAAACCCTGCTAGCGCCGCACTGGAGCTTTATGCCGGGTACCTATCAGGGTGCCGAAGCCGGAGCCAACTTTGACTACGGCGATAGCGGTGCGTTGAGTTTCTCTTACATGTGGACCAACGAGTATAAAGCGCCGTGGCACCTCGAGATGGACAAGTTCTATCAGAATGACAGAAAAACCCGCGTCGACTATCTCCACTCCTTCGGCGCGAAGTACGATTTCAAAAATAACCTGATTCTGGAAGCCGCATTTGGCCAGGCTGAAGGCTTCATCGATCAGTACTTTGCCAAAGCCAGCTACAAGCTTGATATCGTGGGCGGCCCGCTCTCCACTACCTATCAGTTCTACGGCACGCGTGATAAAGCCGACAGCGGCACCGTAAACGATATCTACGACGGTACGGCCTGGCTGCAGGCGCTGACGTTGGGCTACAAGGTCGGTCAGGTCGATTTACGTCTGGAAGGAACTTACGTCAAGGCTGAAGGCCAGCAGGGCTACTTCCTGCAGCGTATGACCCCAACCTACGCGTCATCCAACGGTCGTCTGGACGTATGGTGGGATAACCGCTCCGACTTTAACGCCAACGGCGAAAAGGCGGTCTTCTTCGGGGCCATGTATGACCTGAGTAACTTGAACCTGGCGGGCTGGAGCGTCGGCGCGTCTTATGTCTACGCCTGGGATGCGAAACCGGCAGACTGGTTAATCAACAGCGCCGGTCAGCGTGAAGATATCGCCTCCAACAAGATCAAGGAATCTGCCTACAGCCTGGATGCGATCTACACCCTGCAGGATGGGCGCGCAAAAGGGACCATGTTCAAACTGCACTTCACGCAGTATGACAACCACTCCGATATCCCAAGCTACGGCGGCGGCTACGGCAACATCTTCCAGGATGAGCGTGACGTGAAGTTCATGGTTATCGCCCCGTTCACCATCTTCTGATGACAATCCGGGCGGGGGCGCTCCCCGCCTGACTGGAGACCTCTATGCTGAAAAAAATCGTACTGGTCGCGGTGCTGGCATCAGGACTGGCCGCCTGCGCACAACCACAGACCCAGAAAGAAGATACCCGTCTGAAAGAGGCCTACAGCGCGTGCATCAATACCGCTGAAGGTTCGCCAGAAAAGATCGAAGCCTGTCAAAGCGTGCTGGACGTGCTGCGCCAGGAGAAGGCGCACGAACAGTTTGCGGCCCAGGAAACCGTCCGGGTGGCGGATTATCAGGCCTGTATCCAGGCGCGTAAAACGGGTAACAATCAGGACGTGACCAAAAACTGCGATAAAATCTGGCAGGAAATCCGCAGTAATAACGCGAAGTAATCAGCTGTTTGCCATGCCCGGTGGCGCTATGCTTACCGGGCCTACGGGTAATTTCACCCTTGTAGGCCCGTGTAAGCGCAGCGCCACCGGGCTTTTTTACAGGATGGCAGGCAAAAAAAAGCCAACCGTCAGGTTGGCTCAGAGTCTATGCAGAGATTACTTCGCGTCGTGCGCGTGGTCATCTTCGCGGCAGTCGCCTTCGGCACAGTGGCCATACAGGTACAGACTGTGGTTGGTCAGACGAATGCCATGACGTGCGGCAATTTCGCGCTGACGTAATTCGATGGAATCATCGCTGAATTCGATCACTTTGCCGCAGTCGAGGCAAATCAGGTGATCGTGGTGGTGCTGCTGCGTCAGTTCAAATACGGATTTACCGCCTTCGAAATTATGACGCGTAACGATGCCTGCATCGTCGAACTGGTTCAGTACACGGTAAACGGTAGCCAGACCAATTTCTTCGCCCATGTCGATCAGACGCTTGTATAAGTCTTCCGCACTGACATGATGGTTATCCGGACCCTGAAGTACTTCCAGGATTTTTAACCGTGGAAGCGTGACTTTCAGTCCGGCCTTCTTTAATGCGGTGTTGTTGTCAGTCATGCGGAATCTGTCCTGTTGCTAAACGATTCACTTCTAAAGAAGAAGTGACAGAAAATGCACCTGGGATAATGCGTCTCATTATAGAACTGCCATGACGTAATGAAAACTGCAAGTCTCAAGTAAAGTATGCTTATAAAAACGTGGTACCGCCAACAAAGTTGTTACAAGGTTCCCCGTTTACTCCTGGATCATTGTACAGGTATGGCAGCGAAAGTTAAAAATTTGTAGCAATTATTTTGATTGGAATTACCTATCGATGCGGCGCAACTTTAGCGTTGCGCCGCGACATCATCAGGCGTTGAGGATGGCGTCGAGGTGCAGCTCTTCGCGGATCTGTTTAACCCATTTGTCCACGCGTTCAGCGGTCAGTTCTGGCTGGCGATCTTCGTCGATGGCGAGACCGACAAAGTTGTTGTCGTCGGCCAGACCTTTAGAAGCTTCGAAGTGGTAACCGGCGGTTGGCCAGTGACCAACAATCACCGCGCCGCGTGGCTCAATGATGTCGCGAATGGTGCCGAGGGCATCGCAGAAGTACTCTGCGTAATCTTCCTGATCGCCGCAGCCGAACAGGGCAACCAGCTTGCCGTTGAAGTCGATCTCTTCCAGAGACGGGAAGAAGTCGTCCCAGTCACACTGCGCTTCACCGTAATACCAGGTCGGGATGCCCAGCAGCAGAATATCGTAACCTTCGATATCTTCTTTGCTGCTTTTCGCAATGTCATGCACATCGGCAACGTCTTTACCTAACTGTTTTTGAATGTTTTTTGCGATATTTTCGGTGTTACCCGTGTCGCTGCCGAAAAAAATGCCGATGATTGCCATGAGTAAAATAACCTCTTGATACTTAATGGTATGGTGGCGCAATTTAGCCACGGATAAGGGCAATCATAGCAGAACAGAGAAGCCTGCGGAAACTGCTATCACGCAGGACTGCACTCTGTGCTACATGAAAGCAACAAGAAGGGGAGTTTTCTGACTTACGCTTTGCCGTGCCATTTATCGAGCTGCGAAATCAGCATCTCTTCGATAAGCTCACTGCGGCTGATCTCCCGGGCATTCGCCAGCTCATTCAGCGCATCGACGGCTTCAGCATTCAGTTTCAGCTCGACGCGTTTAAGCCCACGACTTTTATCGCGTTTAAGCTGATTGCGCTTATTAATGCGCAGCTGTTCATCACGCGAAAGCGGATTGGTTTTCGGTCGTCCCGGGCGACGCTCATTCGCGAACAGATCTATTGTCGTGCGGTCCGTGTGTTCTTTGGCCATGATTCTGAGACTTCGGGGGAAACAAGACACCCTGCTAATGCCCGGGCGATAAGCGCGCCATCATACATCACCGAAAACGGCACGCCAACGACTGGAGGCCTGCCGGCGACCAGTCGCTCTCTTTTTAATCAATTATTGATGTCAGCGAGGTAACGGCGGATAGCGCGCAGCACCGCGTCAGGTTTTTCAGCATGAACCCAGTGTCCGGCTCCGGCAATGACATGCGCTTTGGCCTGAGGGAATTGCGCCAGCAGCGCATCGCGGTACGCTTCGGTGACATACGGGGAATTGCCGCCAGTGATGAACAGGGTAGAGTGCGGCCACGCCGGGACCGCCTGCCAGCCGACGATCTGGTCATACTGATCCCACAGTACCGGCACGTTGAAGCGCCACTCGCCGTCAACGAAGGATTTCAGCAGGAACTGCACCACGCCTTCTTCATCCAGATGTTCACGCATCAGCGCCGCGGCCTGCTGGCGAGTGCTGACGCCGGCGTCCGTGACGGCGTTAATGGCGGCGAAAATCTCATCGTGGCGACGGACGTCATAATCCACAGGCGCGACGTCGATCACCACCATGCCGGCAATTCGCTCTGGCGCAATTGCCGTCAGCGCCATCACCGCTTTGCCGCCCATTGAATGACCAATCAGGATCGCCTTTTCAATCTTGTATTCATCCAGCGTATCCAGCAGATCCTGAGCCATATCGGCGTAGGTCATCTGCGGCGAGCGCGGCGACAGACCGTGGTTGCGCATATCCACCTGCAGCAGCGCGTGGTCGGTCACCAGATCCCGGGCCAGCACGCCAAGGTTATCCAGGCTGCCAAACAGGCCATGCACCAGGACGATGGGAGAATTATTGTGCGGCGATTGTGCAGATTGCGCTCGGGTATTCAATTTCATGGCAAAGTTCTTTTTTTACGTATGTCAGGTTAGGGTATCATGTTGACCATTCTGCCGCCCGGCTGCAAGGAAACAGTTAAATCTGACTTTTGCCGCCATTCTGGCTTGACGCTATCCGCTGTTGGGTTTTGACCTTATACTCCCAACGACTTGTATTCAGATAAGATATCGCACTGGATTAAGATGAAAACAATCGAAGTTGATGACGAGCTTTATCAGTATATCGCCAGCCAGACGCGGCACATTGGTGAGAGCGCGTCCGACATTTTACGGCGCATGCTGAAAATTGCCGCCGCCTCGCAGTCTGCCGCTCCGGCCATCAAAGAGACGCGCCAGCCAGCTGCTGTCGCGCAGGAAAAGCCGCTGTCGCCGGTAAAAGACAAAGTGCGTGCGATGCGCGAATTGCTGCTTTCTGACGAATACGCTGAGCAGAAGAAAGCAGTTAACCGCTTTATGCTGGTGCTGACTACACTCTATTCACTGGATAACAACGCGTTTGCCGACGCGACTGAGTCACTTCACGGTCGCACCCGCGTCTATTTCGCGGCTGATGAGCAAACGCTGTTACAGAATGGCAATCAAACTAAGCCCAAGCACCTGCCTGGTACACCGTACTGGGTGATCACCAATACCAATACCGGACGCAAGCGCAGCATGATCGAACATATCATGCAATCCATGCAGTTCCCGGCGGAATTGACTGATAAGGTTTGCGGCACTATCTAACCCTTGCATCAGAAGGACCAGGCAATGGCAAATCACAATCGTGCGGGTCAACCTGCACAACAGAGCGATTTGATTAACGTCGCCCAGCTTACCGCGCAGTACTATGTGCTGAAGCCGGAAGTGGGTAACGCAGAACACGCAGTGAAGTTTGGTACATCCGGGCACCGCGGCAGTGCGGTACGCCACAGCTTTAACGAGCCGCATATTCTGGCCATTGCTCAGGCCATCGCGGAAGAGCGCGCCAAAAATGGCATCACCGGTCCGTGCTACGTCGGTAAAGATACCCACGCCCTGTCAGAGCCTGCCTTTATTTCCGTACTGGAAGTGCTGGCGGCCAACGGCGTGGACGTCGTGATTCAGGAAAACAACGGCTATACGCCGACCCCTGCGGTCTCTAACGCCATTCTGGTGCATAACCAGAAAGGTGGCGCGCAGGCGGATGGTATTGTGATCACGCCATCCCACAACCCGCCGGAAGATGGCGGCATCAAATACAACCCACCGAACGGCGGCCCGGCTGACACCAACGTCACCAAAGTGGTGGAAGATCGTGCCAACGCCCTGCTGGCCGACGGCCTGAATGGCGTGAAGCGCATTTCCCTGGACGAGGCGATGGCCTCCGGCCACGTGAAAGAGCAGGATCTGGTGCAGCCGTTCGTTGAAGGGCTGGCGGATATCGTCGATATGGCGGCGATCCAGAAAGCCGGTCTGAAGCTGGGCGTTGACCCGCTCGGCGGTTCTGGTATCGAATACTGGAAACGTATTGCCGAGCACTACAAGCTGGATCTGACCATCGTAAACGATCACGTCGATCAGACCTTCCGCTTTATGCACCTCGATAAAGACGGCGCGATCCGTATGGACTGCTCCTCCGAGTGTGCGATGGCCGGCCTGCTGGCGCTGCGCGACAAGTTTGACCTCGCCTTCGCTAACGACCCGGATTACGACCGTCACGGCATCGTCACCCCGGCGGGCCTGATGAACCCGAACCACTATCTGGCGGTAGCGATCAACTATCTGTTCCAGCACCGTCCACAGTGGGGCGCAGAGGTTGCCGTGGGTAAAACCCTGGTCTCCTCCGCCATGATCGACCGCGTGGTTAACGACCTGGGCCGCAAGCTGGTGGAAGTGCCTGTTGGCTTCAAGTGGTTTGTTGACGGTCTGTTCGACGGCAGCTTTGGCTTTGGCGGCGAAGAGAGCGCGGGGGCTTCCTTCCTGCGCTTCAACGGTACGCCGTGGTCTACCGACAAAGACGGCATCATCATGTGCCTGCTGGCGGCGGAAATCACTGCCGTCACCGGTAAGAACCCGCAGGAGCACTACAACGAGCTGGCAGCCCGTTTCGGTGCCCCGAGCTACAATCGTCTGCAGGCTTCTGCCACTTCTGCCCAGAAAGCGGCGCTGTCTAAGCTGTCGCCAGAGATGGTCAGCGCCAGCACCCTGGCGGGCGATCCGATCACTGCCCGTCTGACGGCAGCGCCGGGTAACGGCGCGTCGATCGGTGGCCTGAAGGTGATGACCGAGAACGGCTGGTTCGCAGCGCGTCCATCCGGCACCGAAGATGCGTACAAAATCTACTGTGAAAGCTTCCTCGGCGACGAACACCGTCAGCTGATCGAGAAAGAAGCGGTGGAGATTGTGAGTGAAGTGCTGAAAAACGCATAATCATTAAAAACGGCAACCTGGTTGCCGTTTTGTTGTATTCGTAGGCCCGGTAAGCGCTAGCGCCACCGGGCTTTTTTGTGCTCAAAGCATAAATCGATACCCGATCCCGGTTTCAGTTAACAGATGGCGTGGGCGCGCGGGGTCCACCTCGAGTTTCTGACGAAGGTGCCCCATATAAATCCGCAGGTAGTGACTATGCTCCACCGCATTCGGTCCCCAGACCTGGCTTAACAGCTGGCGCTGGGTGAGCACCTTGCCGTGATTGTTGAGCAGGACCGCCAGCAGGCGGAACTCGATAGGTGTCAGGTGAATTTCCGTCTCACCCCGCTGAATGCGCCGCGAGGCCAGATCGACGCGAATGTCAGAGAAGCTATACACCGGGTCGGCAGGGGAGGTTGTTGCGTGGCGGCGCAGGGCAACGCGCAGACGCGCCTGCAGTTCGCCAATGCCAAACGGCTTGCTGAGATAGTCGTCGGCACCGGCATCGAGCGCGGCAATTTTGTCGGTCTCCTCCAGACGCGCCGAGAGCACAATGATAGGCATCTGGCTCCACTGGCGCACTTCCCGGATAAAGTCGAGGCCGTCGCCGTCCGGAAGACCTAAATCGAGGATCACCAGATCCGGCTTGCGGGTCGCGGCTTCAATCAGGCCCCGCTGTAGCGTTCCGGCATCGTGTACGCGCAGGCCTTCACCTTCCAGCGCGACGCGCAGAAAACGGCTGATGGCGAGTTCATCTTCAACAATCAGAACGTTAATCACAAATCCTCTGGGAATTCATTCAGTTCGGGCGGCGTATCGCGCGGCAGTGTAACACAAAAACCGGCGCCCCCGTCGGGACGGTCATGGGCGGTGATGGTGCCACCGTGCACCTCAACAATCGCCTGGCAGATGGCGAGCCCCAGCCCGACGCCGGGAATGGCAGACTCTTTATTACCGCGGGCGAACTTATCAAAGATAGCCTGTTCCTGCCCCGCCGGAATGCCGGGGCCGGTATCCCACACCTCCAGCTGGAGCTGGTCGGGGTTGACGCTGGCGTCAATACCAATTTGCGCTCTGCTCCC
Organism: Leclercia adecarboxylata; assembly: GCF_006874705.1. Lineage (NCBI taxonomy): Bacteria > Pseudomonadati > Pseudomonadota > Gammaproteobacteria > Enterobacterales > Enterobacteriaceae > Leclercia > Leclercia adecarboxylata. The sequence goes on from NZ_CP035382.1 coordinate 3,164,530, forward strand.
CGCGTATTTGCCGGCGTTCTCCAGCAGGTTAATCAGCACCCGCTCGAACAGCGAGCCATCCACGTGGATCAGCGCCAGCGGATCTGACATATCGAGCGCGATATGCCGCCCACCAAGCCCTGGCTCCAGCGTTTTCAGGGCGCTACCGATCACCTCTTCCAGGGTCAGCCACTCTTTTTTCAGGTTAAAGCCGCCGGACTGGATCCGCGCCATATCCAGCAGATTATTCACCAGCCTGGTGGTGTTCAGCACGTGCTGGCGGATCTCGCTGGCCTGTGGCGCGTGGCGGGAACCCTCTGCCGCCAGGTCGAGGGTCAGGATCTCCGACTGGCCGAACAGCACCGTCAGCGGCGTGCGCAGATCGTGGGAGAGGGCCGCCAGCAGCGAGTTGCGAATGCTCTCCCGCTCGCTGGCTAACCGTGCCTGCTCTTCGCTGGCGGTCAGCGCCAGCCGCTCGAGGGCGCTGGCGACCAGCAGAGTAAAGGTCTCCAGCAGGCGCTGCTGCTCGGGGATCATCAGCTGACGCAGATTGGACGGCTCGACAATCGCCACCCCCTGATTCTGCAGCGGCAGAATAAGCCAGGGCACGCCGGGCAGGGTATCGGTGCCTGCCCCGGCGGGCTGGCCCTTGTCAAAGCTCCAGCGGGCAATAGCTTCATCCCAGGGCGTCATTCCCGAGGCCGGAGTCAGCGGGCGGAGCTTGCCCTCCCGATCCGGAAGGAGGATCAGGCTGCGGGCGTGAAAGGTGGAGTGGATGAACTGCTGGCTGGTCTGCGCGATATCCTGTGGCGTGCGGCCCACCGCCAGCGCCTTCGACATCTCATACAGATGGCGGGTGCGCTGCTCGCGATAGCGGGCGATCCGCGCCTGATAGCGCACCCCCGCCGTCAGGTTACCGATCAGCAAGCCCACCGCCAGCATCACCGCAAAGGTGAGGACGTACTGTACGTCCGATACCGCCAGGGTACCGCGCGGGGCGATGAAAAAGAGATCGAAGCTGACCACGTTGATTACCGTCGCCAGTACCGAAGGCCAGCGGCCATAAAACAGCGCCACAATCACCACCCCAAGCAGGTAGATCATCACCAGGTTGGCGGCATCAAAATCGGGTAGCCACTGACTGGCAATAAAGGTGATCAGGGCGCAGAGCAGCACCGCCACCAGGCAGCCGCGCAGCTGGATCCGCCATTTGTCACTGAACGACCGGTTATCCGGCGCCCTGGCGGGTAGAGCCGTGGGCTTGTCATCCAGGGCGACGATCAGCAGATCGAGATCGGGGGCACGCTGTGCCAGCCTGTCGGCAAAGGTGTCCCGGTTGAACCATCGGCGATGAGAACGTCTGCCGATGACAATCTTGCCGAGATTGTGCTCCCGGGCGTAGCGCAGGATGGCTTTGTCTTCCGCCTGTTCGGCCAGGGTGGCGGTTTCGGCTCCCAGCTCCTGGGCCAGACGCAGGGCGCTGAGAATGGCGCGGCGCTGGTTCTCCGGCAGACGGTGCAGCTGCGGGGTCTCGACGTAAACGGCGTGCCAGACGCTGCCGAACTTCGCTGCCAGCCGCGCGGCGGTACGCACCAGCTTCTCGTTGCCGCTGCCGTGGCCGATGCAGAGCAGGATGGCGTCGCGGGTATGCCACACCTTCTCCTCGCCCTGCCGGTCGCGCCAGGCCCGCATCTGATCGTCCACCCGGTCGGCGGTGCGGCGCAGGGCCAGCTCACGCAGGGCGATCAAATTGCCTTTGCGGAAGAAGTGTTCGATTGCCCGCTCGGCCTGTCCGGCAATGTAAACCTTGCCTTCATGCAGGCGCTGGCGCAGATCGTCCGGGGGCAAATCCACCAGTACCACTTCGTCTGCCGCGTCGAAGAACGGATCCGGGACGGTCTCCCGCACCTGAATGCCGGTGACGCCGCTGACCACGTCGTTAAGACTTTCCAGATGCTGCACGTTAACGGTGGTAAAGACATCGATGCCCGCCTCCAGCAGCTCTTCGACGTCCTGCCAGCGTTTAGGGTGGCGTGAGCCTGAGGCGTTGCTGTGCGCCAGCTCGTCCATCAGGATCAGCGCCGGACGGCGGGCGAGGGCGGCATCGAGATCGAACTCCGTCACCAGACGCCCGCGATGATGAATGCGCCGGGGCGGCTGGGTCGCCAGGCCGGCCAACAGGGCGGCGGTCTCCTGGCGACCGTGGGTCTCCGCCACGCCGATCAGAATATCGAGCCCCTGGGCGCGCAGACGCTGCGCTTCACTGAGCATGGCGAAAGTCTTGCCGACCCCCGCACAGGCGCCGAAGAAGATTTTCAGCTTGCCGCGATGGGGGGCGGCAGCCTGCTCCAGCAGTTTGTCCGGGTCCGGGCGCTGAGGCTCGTCGATCATTTAGTTTTTCCTTAGTGCGTCCAGCGCCAGATTTAATTCAACGATGTTAACCACCGCGCCGCCCATCGCGCTGAACAGCGGTTTTTGCGTATGTTCCGCCATCAGCTGGCTAAGCTGCGCGGGCGTGAGCTGACGCGCCTGCGCCACGCGCGGGATCTGCCAGGCGACGGCCTGCGGCGTCAGGCTGTAGTCCAGCCCGCTGGCCGAAGCGGTCACCAGCTCAACCGGCACCGCCTGGCTGGCATTCGGGTTGGCGACGCGTAATGCGGCCACGCGGGCGCGAACAACGTTATCCAGCTCAGGGTTGCTGCCCGCCAGGTTGCTGCCCCCCGACGCCAGCGGATTATACGGGCTTTCCGCCGTGGCGGAAGGACGGCCGTGAAAGTAACCTGCTGCGGTAAAGTCTTGTCCAATAAGACGTGAACCGCGGATCTCCCCCTGCTGGTGGATAAGCGATCCGTTAGCCTGGTCGGCAAACCACCACTGGCCCAGCGCGGTAGTCACCAGCGGATAAACGCCGCCGGTCATCAGAGCCAGCAGAATAAACAACAGTATAGCGGGACGTAACATAGCCATTTGATTTTCCTCTTAAACCAGCCCGAACAGGGTGAGTACCAGATCGATGGCTTTAATGCCGATAAAGGGCACCACCAGCCCACCCAGACCGTAGATCCACAGATTGCGACGCAGCATGGCGGCGGCGGTGAGCGGTTTGTAGCTCACCCCTTTCAGCGCCAGCGGGATCAGAAAGACAATGATCAGCGCGTTGAAGATCACCGCACTGAGGATGGCCGAAGCGGGGGAGTGCAGGTGCATTACGTTCAGGGCGTTCAGCTGCGGATAAGTCGCCGCAAACGCCGCCGGAATAATGGCAAAATATTTCGCCACGTCGTTGGCGATACTGAAGGTGGTAAGCGAGCCCCGGGTCATCAGCATCTGTTTGCCGATATGCACCACCTCAATCAGCTTGGTCGGGTTGGAGTCGAGGTCGACCATGTTTCCCGCCTCTTTTGCCGCCTGGGTGCCGGAGTTCATCGCCACCGCCACATCCGCCTGAGCGAGGGCCGGAGCGTCGTTGGTGCCGTCCCCGGTCATCGCCACCAGCCGTCCTTCGGCCTGATACTGGCGGATCAGCGCCAGTTTGGCCTCCGGCGTCGCCTCGGAGAGGAAATCATCCACGCCGGCTTCCGCTGCAATGGCTGCGGCGGTCAGGCGGTTATCCCCGGTGATCATCACCGTTTTGATGCCCATTTTGCGCAGCTGGGCAAAACGCTCCTTGATGCCGCCTTTAACGATGTCCTTCAGGGCGATCACCCCCAGCACGGTAGCGCCTTCCGCCACCACCAGCGGGGTGGCCCCCTGACGGGCGACGTTCTCCACCAGGGTATCAACCTGCGGCGGGAAGTGGCCGTTGTTGGCGGTAATGTGACGGCGAATGGCATCCACCGAGCCCTTACGAATCATCCGCTCCTGGAAGTTAATCCCGCTCATCCGCGTCTGCGCCGTAAAGGGCACAAAAGTGGCATGCAGGCTCTGGACGTCGCGCTGGCGCAGGTTAAAGCGCTGCTTGGCGAGGATCACGATGCTGCGGCCTTCCGGAGTTTCATCCGCCAGCGAGGCCAGCTGGGCCGCATCGGCCAGCGTTTTTTCGTCCACGCCCGGGGCGGGCAGGAACCCGGAGGCCTGACGATTGCCGAGGGTGATGGTGCCGGTTTTATCCAGCAGCAGCACGTCGACGTCGCCAGCCGCCTCCACCGCCCGGCCGCTGGTGGCGATGACGTTGGCCGCCAGCATCCGGCTCATACCCGCCACGCCGATAGCCGACAGCAGGCCGCCGATAGTGGTTGGGATCAGGCAGACCAGCAGGGCAACCAGCACGGTGACGCTTACCGCCGTACCGCCATACGATGAGAAGGGCCACAGGGTGGCTGTCGCCAGCAGGAAGACGATAGTCAGCGCCACCAGCAGAATGGTCAGGGCAATTTCATTCGGGGTTTTTCGCCGCTGGGCACCTTCCACCATGGCGATCATCCGGTCGAGGAAGGTCTCACCAGGGTTGACGCTGCACTGGATCACCAGCCAGTCGGAGAGAATGCGCGTCCCGCCGGTGACCGAGGCGAAATCGCCGCCGGACTCACGGATCACCGGCGCGGATTCCCCGGTAATGGCGCTCTCATCCACCGAGGCGCCCCCTTCGATAACTTCCCCGTCGCAGGGGATAATATCTCCGGCCTCCACCAGCACGATGTCGCCCTTGCGCAGCGTGTCCGCCGGAACCCTGTCGGTATCGGCACCGTATTTCGCTTCGCGCAGCTTGCGGGCGAACGCCGTCTTCTGCACCCCTTTGAGGCTGTTGGCCTGCGCTTTGCTGCGGCCTTCCGCCAGTGCCTCCGCGACGTTGGCAAACAGCACGGTGAACCACAGCCACAGGCCGATCGCCGCGGTAAAGGTGGCGCTTCCTGCCAGCCATCCGCCCGCCATGGCAAGGGCCAGCAAGGTAGTCAGCAGGCTGCCCAGCCAGACGATAAACATTACCGGATTGCGCCACTGCACGCGCGGGTCGATTTTTTTTACCGCATCCATCAGCGCCTGACGAACCAGAGAGGGTTCGAGCAGGGCCAGTTGCTTACGACTCATGACCAATACTCCGCAAATCAGCGTAAAGAGAGATGTTCCGCGACCGGGCCTAAGGCGAGGGCGGGGATAAAGGTGAGGGCGCCCACCAGCAGGACGGTACCGATCAGCAGGCCGACGAACAGCGCACCGTGGGTGGGTAGCGTGCCGCCAGAAGCGGGCTGGCGGGTCTTGCTCACCAGCGATCCGGCGATGGCCATGACCGGCACAATCACGCCAAAGCGTCCGATTAACATGCAGAACGCCAGCAGGCAGTTCCAGAACGGCGAGTTGGCGCTCAGGCCCGCAAAGGCGCTGCCGTTGTTGTTGGCCGCCGAGGAAACAGCGTACAGCACCTCGCTAAACCCGTGGATCCCGGGGTTGAAGATGCCGCTGCGCCCGGCGTCGGTCATCAGCGCCAGCGCGGTACCGAGCAGCACCAGCGCCGGAGTGACGAGGATCGCCAGCGCGGTCAGCTTCATCTCACGCACGTCGATTTTCTTGCCCAGATATTCCGGGGTACGGCCAATCATCAGCCCGGCGATAAACACCGCCAGCAGCACAAACAGCAGCATGCCGTACAGGCCAGAACCGACCCCGCCAAACACCACTTCACCAATCTGCATCAGCCACAGCGGGATCATCCCGCCCAGCGCGGTAAAGGAGTCGTGCATGGCGTTGACCGCCCCGCAGGAGGCGGCGGTGGTGACGACGGCGTACAGGCTGCTGGCGAGAATGCCAAAGCGGCTCTCTTTGCCCTCCATATTGCTGTTGCTGTCCGCCCCCAGCAGCATGAAGTGGCTGTTGCCCTGCCACTCCGCCCACATTACCAGCGCGGCGCAGATCGCAAAGATGATGGACATGGTCCAGAGGATCGCATGCCCCTGACGGCGATCGCTGACCGCCTCGCCAAAGGCAAAGCACAATGCGGCGGGGATCAGGAAGATCGCCAGCATCTGCACGGCGTTCGTCAGCGCGGTCGGGTTCTCAAACGGATGAGCAGAGTTCGCATTAAAGAAGCCGCCCCCGTTGGTACCGAGCATTTTGATCGCTTCCTGGGAGGCCACCGGTCCCATCGGCAGCAGCTGTCTGGCCCCCTCCAGCGAGGTGAAGGGCTGATAGGGCAGCAGGTTTTGCAACACGCCCTGCTGGATAAACAGCAACGCGATAACCAGCGCCAGCGGCAGCAATACCCACAGGGTGATGCGGGTCAGATCGACCCAGGCGTTGCCCAGGGTATTGACACTCTGGCGGGCAAAGGCGCGGGTGAGGGCGAAGATGACCGCGATGCCGCTGGCCGCCGAAAGGAAGTTTTGTACCGTCAGGCCCGCCATCTGGCTGAAATAGCTCAGGGTGGTCTCCCCGGCATAGGATTGCCAGTTGGTATTGCTGACGAAGCTGACGGCGGTGTTCAGCGCCAGATGCCAGGAGAGGCCCGGAAGCTGCTGCGGGTTGAGCGGCAGATAACCCTGCAGCATCAGCATGGCGAACAGCGCGACCAGACCCACCCCATTCAACAGCAGGATCGCGCCCAGGTAGTGACGCCAGCCCATTTCTGCGGTGCCGATCCTGAGCATTCGCAGTAGTCCTGCGTCAAGGGATTGCACCCCGGGCAGCGGCAGGCCGTTAATCATCCGCGCCAGCCACATCCCCAGCGGTCGGGCGAGCCCCAACAGCACCAGCAGAAAGCTGGCGATAAGTAGAAATCCTTGTGCGGCCATCAGAATGCCTCCGCGTTCAACAGGGCATAAATCAAATACCCCAGTAACAGGAACACCAGCACGATGCCCGCAATTACACCTGCACTCACAATTCACCTCCGGGTGACGTTAGTAATGGTGCAAAGGGTAAAATTTCGGTCGCAAAGATTTCGCAAAAATCAGAGAGGGAGATGTAAAAAAAATATAAAGAGGGCTAAGACCCTAATTTAACTAATGGTTAGTAAAAATTTAACTTTTCTGTAACTTAATTACGGCTTGAAGTGTAAAGTTCGCTTCAGAAGGGCAAAAAAGTGGTCGGATGAGTAGTAAAATTACAGCCAAAGCGTTACTATTTTCCTCAGATAACCAGTTTTAACTTTCCGGAGAGGGTTTCCGGCCAGAGAAAGGGGAGAAAATGATGGAATTTTACAAAGCGTATCCGGCACATATCGTTTTTATTCGCCGCACTTTCGCTGTGATAGCGGGTGTTCTGGCGTTACCTGTGATGCTTTTCTGGAAAGAACGCGCTCGTTTTTATAGCTATCTGCATCGCGTCTGGGCTAAAACCAGCGATAAACCGGTGTGGATGGATCAGGCTGAAAAAGCCACTTGTGATTTTTATTAAATTTTAAGAAAGACTACACACAGCACCTGCAGCAATAAAAAAAACCGCCACAGCAATGTGGCGGTTTTTTTATCCCTCGGGATTCGCGGTCCGTCGGGAGGTGTTAAACAAGCACTACCAGAGAAAGCTATCTTAGCCTGAACGTCCTTCAGGCGAAATGTGCAGTGTCTAAATGAATTCTGAAAGGCCAGTTGCGGTCTGCCGATGACACAGGATGTTGACTATGATGTGTCGTCCCTTTCCGCCATCTCGCACATGGGCACCGGTCCCGGGAAAGGCGTCATCACAACCGTAAAACAAGTACTACCAGAACTTGTGTCTGCCGGATTATCACCGGTGGTGAACGGTAGAGCGGTGAGTTTGCAGGGACCGCATAATGAAACGTTATCTGTGTATCGCGTTCATTGTCGCCAGCGTATTCGTGGTGAGAAGTGACGAGCCAACCATGCTTGTTGTGCTTACCGCGCTCGCGCAGGACAAGTAGCGTTAAGGCCGCCATCAGGGCGGCCTTTTTTATTCCAGTATGGCTACACTTGTTAAAGCAAAGTATCCTCGGTGACTTGTAGATGTTACAGACGATAATACTGGAGTGTTATGGCCACCCATCTGGTCTGGTTTCGCGCCGATCTGCGCATCCACGACAACCTGGCGCTTGCTGCCGCCTGCCGCAACAAACATGCCCGCGTGCTGGCGCTTTTCATCGCTACGCCGCAACAGTGGCACCAGCATGCCATGGCGCCGCGCCAGGCCGCGTTTCTTCACGCCCATCTCAATGGCTTGCAGCAGCAGCTGGCCGATAAAGGCATTCCGCTGCTGTATGCCCAGGTCGCTGATTTTTCGGCGCAGGCTGAGAAAGTGGCGCAGCTCTGCGCCGAGCATGACGTCACCCAACTCTTTTATAACTACCAGTACGAACTGAACGAGCAGCAGCGCGATCGTCAGCTGGAGCGCGCGCTGGAGGACGTGACCTGTCAGGGCTTTGATGACAGCGTCATCCTTCCTCCTGGCAGCGTCATGACCGGCAATCACGAGATGTACAAAGTGTTTACGCCCTTTAAAAACGCCTGGCTGCGGCGTCTGAAAGAGGGGCTACCCGATTGTGCGGCGGCGCCTGCCGTGCGCGAGGGGGAGAAGGTCAATGCGGTAGCACTGGATTTCGACTACCCGCAGCAGGCGTTCGATGCTGACCTGTTCCCGGCGAGCGAGAAAGAAGCGATTGCCCGGCTGCGGACGTTCTGTCAGCAGGGGGCAGGAGATTACGAAACGCAGCGTGATTTCCCGGCCATCGAAGGCACCAGCCGTCTCTCCGCCTGCCTGGCGCTGGGGGTACTTTCCCCCCGTCAGTGCCTGCACCGATTGCTGGCGGAACAACCTCAGGCGCTGGAGGGCGGTCCGGGTGCAGTATGGCTAAACGAGCTGATCTGGCGAGAGTTTTATCGTCATCTGATGACGTATCACCCTGATTTATGTAAATATCGGCCATTCATCCGTTGGACTGATAACGTGAAGTGGCAGTCTGAAGATGCCCAGCTAGAGGCTTGGCAATATGGACAGACCGGCTATCCGATCGTCGATGCCGCCATGCGCCAGCTGAATGAAACCGGCTGGATGCACAACCGCCTGCGGATGATCACCGCCAGCTTTCTGGTGAAAGACCTGCTTATCGACTGGCGAGCCGGGGAACGTTACTTTATTTCTCAGCTTATCGATGGCGACCTGGCCGCCAATAACGGCGGCTGGCAGTGGGCGGCGTCAACCGGAACCGATGCCGCGCCCTATTTCCGTATTTTTAATCCGACAACCCAGGGGCAGAAGTTTGATAACGACGGCGTGTTTATCCGCCGCTGGCTGCCGGAGCTGGCCACTGTGCCGGACAAGGCCATCCATGACCCCTGGACCTGGGCGGATAAGCAGGGGATCGCCCTCGATTATCCGCGCCCGGTTGTCGACCATAAACAGGCACGCATAGCCACGCTGGCAGCGTATGAAGCCGCCCGTAAAGCGTAAGGGAGCAATAATGAAAAACAGTGAACTGGAAAAACTGATTAACGACAAACTGAACAGCAGCAGCTTCAGCGACTATGCGCCGAATGGCCTGCAGGTGGAAGGGCGTGAGCAGGTGCAGAAGATTGTCACCGGCGTCACCGCAAGCCAGGCGCTGATCGACGAAGCGGTACGCCAGCAAGCCGATGCGGTGATTGTCCACCACGGCTATTTCTGGAAAGGCGAATCCCCGGTGATCCGCGGCATGAAGCGCAATCGTCTGAAAACGCTGCTGGAAAACGACATCAACCTCTACGGCTGGCATCTACCGCTGGATGCCCACCCGGAGCTGGGAAACAACGCCCAGTTGGCGGCGCTGCTCGGCATTAACATCATGGGTGAAATCGAGCCTCTGGTGCCCTGGGGCGAGCTCTCCATGCCGGTACCGGGCCTGGAGCTGGCGTCGTGGATTGAAGCCCGTCTGGGACGTCGTCCGCTGTGGAGCGGCGATACCGGGCCGGACCAGGTACAGCGCGTTGCCTGGTGTACCGGGGGCGGGCAGAGCTTTATCGACAGCGCGGCGCGTTTTGGCGTCGATGCCTTTATTACCGGCGAAGTGTCGGAGCAGACCATTCACTCTGCCCGGGAGCAGGGGCTGCATTTTTATGCGGCAGGACACCATGCCACGGAACGCGGCGGCATTCGCGCCCTCAGCGAATGGCTGACGGAAACCACTGACCTGGATGTCACCTTTGTGGATATCCCTAATCCAGCCTGATGAGAGGTGTATAAGTGCAGCGAGCACGTTGTTATCTGTTAGGCGAAACCGCCGTCGTACTGGAGCTCGAGCCGCCGGTCACCCTGGCGACGCAAAAGCGGATCTGGCGTTTAACCCAGCGACTGGGTGAAATTCCCGAGGTGGTGGAAGCCATTCCGGGGATGAATAACATCACCGTGGTGCTGCGCAATCCCCACTCGCTGGCGCTGGATGCGATTGAGCGTCTGCAGCGCTGGTGGGAAGAGAGCGAGGCGCTGGAGCCTGAGTCCCGCTATATCGAAATCCCGGTGGTGTATGGCACCGCTGCGGGCCCCGATCTTGGCGAGGTGGCCCGACACGCCGGGCTGACCGAGAAACAGGTCGTGGAGCTTCACTCATCCATCGACTATGTGGTCTGGTTCTTAGGTTTTCAGCCGGGCTTTCCTTATCTGGGCGGCTTGCCCGAGCAGCTGGCGACCCCGCGCCGGGATGAACCCCGGCTGCAGGTGCCGGCGGGCTCGGTGGGGATTGGCGGTGCGCAAACCGGCATTTACCCGATAGCCACCCCTGGCGGCTGGCAGCTGATCGGACACACCCCGTTGCCGCTGTTCGATCCACATCGTGACGAGCCGGTGCTGCTGCGACCGGGCGATACCGTGCGGTTTATCCCGCAGAAGGAGGGGGTATGCTAAAAATAGTTCGCGCAGGGCTCTACACCTCGGTGCAGGACGGCGGGCGTATCGGTTTTCGCCAGTCGGGGATCAGCTACTGTGGCGCGCTGGATAAACCGGCCCTGCAGATTGGCAATATCCTGGTGGGCAACGATCCGGACGATGCTGCGCTGGAGATCACTCTTGGGCAGTGTACCGTCGAATTTGAACAGGATGGCTGGTTTGCCCTGACCGGGGCGGGCTGTGACGCCCGGCTCGACGGCGCGGCGGTCTGGACCGGCTGGCGTCTGCCGGTGAAGGCCGGGCAACAGCTCACCCTTAATCGCCCCCGGCGCGGGATGCGTAGCTATCTGGCGATTGCGGGCGGCATCGACGTGCCGTCGGTGATGAACTCTCTTAGTACCGACCTGAAGGTGGGGCTCGGCGGCCACGAAGGGCGGCTGCTGAAAGATGGCGATCGACTGGCCGTTCGGCCTGGCGGGCGCGATTTCCTTGAAGCGCAGGGCGTTAAGCAGCTGCTGTGGGATAACCGCGTGCGCGCCTTGCCGGGGCCGGAGTATCACGAGTTTGATAAGGCCTCGCAGGATGCGCTCTGGCGTCTGCCGTGGCAGCTCAGCCCGCAAAGTAACCGCATGGGCTATCGCCTGCAGGGGCAGAAGCTGGTGCGCACTACCGAGCGTGAAATGCTGTCGCACGGTCTGCTGCCGGGCGTAATCCAGGTGCCGCACAACGGACAGCCGATCGTGCTGATGAACGATGCCCAGACCACCGGGGGCTATCCGCGGATCGCCTGCATCATCGAGGCCGACATGTACCACCTGGCACAGGCCCCCCTCGGACAGCCGATCCACTTTGTCCCCTGTACGCTGGAAGAAGCGCTCGACGCGCGACGCATCCAGAAGCAATACATCGAACAACTGGCGTGGAGGTTGCATGATCGCGGTTGATTTAAATGCAGATTTAGGCGAAGGCTGCGGCAGCGATGCCGCGCTGTTGCAGCTGGTATCCTCAGCCAACATCGCCTGCGGTTTTCACGCCGGAGATGCCCAGACCATGCTGGCCTGCGTGCGTGAGGCGCTGAAAAATGGGGTCGCCATTGGGGCGCACCCCAGCTTCCCGGACCGGGAAAATTTTGGCCGTACGGCCATGACACTGCCGCCGGAGACGGTCTACGCGCAAATGCTGTACCAGATTGGTGCCCTGGCGGCGATCGTCCGCGCCGAAGGGGGGCTGCTGCGCCATGTGAAGCCCCACGGCATGCTCTATAACCAGGCGGCAAAAGATCGCGAGCTCGCCGATGCCATTGCCCGGGCAATCTTTACTATCGACCCGGATTTGATCCTGGTGGGGCTGGCGGGGAGCGAGCTGATCCGCGCCGGGACCCGCCATGGTCTGATTACCCGGGAAGAGGTTTTTGCCGATCGGGGATATCAGGCTGACGGCAGCCTGGTGCCGCGTACCCAGGCCGGGGCCATGATCACCGATGAAGAGCGGTCCCTGGCGCAAACGCTGGAGATGATCCAGCACGGACGGGTGAAGAGTATGACCGGTGAATGGGCAACCGTGCACGCGCAGACGGTGTGCATCCACGGTGACGGAGAACACGCGCTGGCCTTTGCCCGTCGACTGCGGACAGAATTTGAAGCAAATAATATAAAAATCAGTGCGTAACGCACGGCCGTAAACACAACACAACCAAAGGAACATTAACATGGCAGAGACGCTATCCCTCTGGCCACTCATCGGTATCGCGGTGATTGTGGTCGGGTTTCTATTACGCTTTAACCCGGTGCTGGTGGTCATTGCCGCCGGGATCGTCACCGGCATTGCGGCGCATATGCCGATCGCCACCATTCTGGAAAAACTGGGAGAAGGGTTCCTGAATACCCGCAACCTGCCCTTTATCCTGCTGATCCCGCTGGCGGTTATCGGCCTGCTGGAGCGCCACGGCCTGAAAGAGCGGGCCCAGGCGTGGATCGCGAAGATCCACAGCGCCACCGCCGGTCGCCTGCTGATCGTCTACCTGTTTGTCCGCGAGGCCTCGTCAGCAATGGGGCTGACCAGCCTCGGCGGTCATCCGCAGATGGTGCGCCCGCTGCTGGCACCGATGGCAGAAGGGGCGGCAGAGAAGAAATATGGCGAACTGCCGGGGGCGGTGCGCTATCGCCTGCGGGCGATGTCGGCGGCCACCGATAACGTCGGGCTGTTCTTTGGCGAAGATATCTTTGTCGCCTTTGGCGCCATCATCTTTATGCATAACTTCATGCTTGAATCCGGCGGGATCCAGACCGAACCGCTGCATATTGCCCTGTGGGGGATCCCAACCGCGCTCTGCGCCTTTGCGATCCATTCTGCCCGCCTGTACCGCCTGGATAAGCATCTGGAGCGTGAGCTGGCCAAAATGCAGGGAGAGATGAAATGAATTTCCAGCAAAGTTATCTCTACTGGCTGGCGGGCCTGATCCTGCTGATCGTGGCGCTGATGTCGTTTCGCGATAAAGCCAACCCGCGGCGCATCACTACCGGCCTGTTCTGGGGCATTTACGGCCTTTTATTCCTGCTGGGCAACTGGACCTACGAGCTGGTGGGTGACAAGCGCACCGTCCATATCGCGGTAGGCTTAGCGGTAGTCGGGCTGGCGCTGATCGCCGGTTTTGGCGGCGTACGGCTGGGCAGCTATCACCAGCGCACGACCGAAGAGCGCGAGACCAGCGCGAAGCGCCTGGGCAATCGCCTGTTCTTACCGGCGCTGGCCATTCCGGTGGTGACGGTAGTGGGCGTGCTGATGTTTAACCATATTCCGGGCCTGCAGGAGACGCTGTTCGGCCCGGGCAACCACGCGACGCTGGTAACGCTGTTCTCGATGACGGTCGGCTCGCTGATTGGTCTGGCGATGGCGATCAAAATGACCCATGAAAAAGTGCATCAGCCCCTGCAGGAGGCGCGCCGTCTGCTCGACTCCATCGGCTGGGCCTTTATTCTGCCGCAGATCCTCGCCACCCTTGGCCTGCTGTTTACTGCCGCCGGGGTCGGGGAGGGGATCTCATACCTCACCCAGACGTATCTGGCGGTCGATAGCCGGTTTATCGCGGTGGTGGTCTATGCTGTGGGCATGGCGCTACTGACCATGGTGATGGGCAACGCCTTTGCCGCCTTCCCGATTGTCACCGCGGGGATCGGCATTCCGATCCTGGTGCTGCAACACGGCGGCAACCCGGCGGTAATGGCGGCGATTGGCATGTTCTCCGGCTACTGCGGTACCCTGATGACGCCGATGGCGGCCAACTTCAACATCGTGCCCGCCGCGCTGCTGGAGCTCCCCGATAAAAATGCGGTCATCAAAGCGCAGGTGCCCACCGGGGTGCTGCTGCTGATCGCCAACGTATTCCTGCTCTACTTCCTGATGTTCCTGTAAGGAGAAATGATGCAAACCGTATTAATCACGGGATTTGAGCCCTTTGGCGGCGAAACCCTTAACCCATCCTGGGAAGTGGTGAAGCAGCTTGATGGGATGATTATTGACAACTGCCGCGTGGTGGCGCGGCAGCTGCCCTGCGTGTTCGGCGAGTCGTTAGAGGTGCTGAATGCGGCCATTGACGCGCTTCAGCCCTCCGTCGTGCTGGCGATAGGGCAGGCCGGGGGCCGCGTGGATGTGACCGTTGAGCGGGTAGCGATTAACGTCGATGACGCCCGCATCCCGGATAACCGCGGGCAACAGCCGGTGGACGTCGCTATTGTGCCGGACGGCCCGGCGGCCTGGTTCAGCACGCTGCCGATCAAAGCGATGGTGGAGGCCCTGCGCGAAGCCGGTATTCCTGCTTCGGTTTCGCAGACGGCTGGCACATTCGTCTGTAACCACGTGATGTATGGCGTGCTGCACAAGCTGGCCGATCGACCGGAGGTGAAAGGCGGGTTTATCCATATCCCTTACCTGCCTGAGCAGGCGGCGGCGCATCCTGGCGCGCCGAGCATGGCCACGCACACCCTCAAGAAAGGGCTCGAGATTGCCATTGCGGTGGCGCTGCGTCAGGAGCACGACATCAAAGTGGTTGGCGGTGCCACGCACTAAATAAGGAGTCACAATGCCAGAAGGACCGGAGATCCGCCGCGCGGCGGATAGCCTGGAGGCGGCGATAAAAGGCAAACCGCTCACCGACGTGTGGTTTGCTTTCCCTCAGTTAAAATCCTTTGAGTCCCGGCTTATCGGGGAGAAGGTCACCCATCTGGAGACGCGCGGCAAAGCGCTGCTTACGCACTTCTCCAACCAGCTGACGCTCTACAGCCATAACCAGCTGTACGGCGTCTGGCGGGTGGTCGAGACCGGTCAGGAGCCGCAGACCACGCGGGTGCTGCGCGTTAAATTACAGACCGCAGATAAAACCATTTTGCTCTACAGCGCCTCAGATATTGAGATGCTGACGGCGGAGCAGCTTACCACCCATCCCTTCCTGCAACGGGTGGGGCCGGATGTGCTGGATTTACGCCTGACGGCAGAAGATGTGAAAGCGCGGTTGCTGTCAGCAAAATTCCGCAATCGCCAGTTTTCAGGGCTGCTGCTGGACCAGTCGTTTCTGGCCGGTTTAGGCAACTATCTGCGGGTCGAAATTCTGTGGCAGGTGGGGCTGGCGCCACAACACAAGGCATCACAGCTGACCGAACAACAGCTTGATGCGCTGGCGCACGCGCTGCTGGCTATCCCGCGTCTGTCGTACAACACCCGTGGGGTGGTGAATGACAAGAAGCATCACGGGGCGTTGTTCCGGTTTAAGGTGTTTCATCGGGCCGGGAAAAAGTGTGAGCGGTGCGGTGGGGTGATTGAGAAAACCTCGCTTTCTTCCCGACCGTTTTACTGGTGCCCACATTGTCAGACATAAAAAAGCCGGGTGGCGCTAACGCTTACCCGGCCTACGTCGCTTTTGTAGGCCCGGCAAGCGTAGCGCCGCCGGGCGTTTCTTTTAGCGTGTGGTGATGTCGCTTTCGAAGTTACGCTGCTCGTAGCCGGTATACAGCTGACGTGGACGCGCAATTTTCATTCCCTCGGTGTGCATTTCGTTCCAGTGTGCAATCCAGCCCACGGTACGCGCCATCGCGAAGATTACGGTAAACATGGAAGACGGAATGCCCATCGCTTTCAGGATGATACCGGAGTAGAAGTCGACATTCGGGTAGAGCTTCTTCTCGATGAAGTACGGGTCGTTCAGCGCGATGTGCTCCAGCTCCATCGCCACCTGCAGCAGGTCATCTTTGGTGCCCAGCTCTTTCAGTACTTCATGGCAGGTTTCACGCATGACGGTTGCGCGCGGATCGTAGTTTTTGTAAACACGGTGACCGAAGCCCATCAGACGGAAGGAGTCATTCTTGTCTTTCGCACGGCGTACGAATTCAGGAATGTGCTCAACGGAGCTGATCTCTTCCAGCATCTTCAGTGCGGCTTCGTTCGCGCCGCCGTGTGCCGGCCCCCACAGGGAGGCAATACCTGCTGCGATACAGGCGAACGGGTTGGCACCGGAGGAGCCTGCGGTACGCACGGTAGAGGTGGAGGCGTTCTGCTCGTGGTCAGCGTGCAGGATCAGAATACGATCCATAGCGCGTTCCAGAACCGGGTTCACTTCGTACTCTTCGCAC
This sequence comes from Leclercia adecarboxylata, assembly GCF_006874705.1. Lineage (NCBI taxonomy): Bacteria > Pseudomonadati > Pseudomonadota > Gammaproteobacteria > Enterobacterales > Enterobacteriaceae > Leclercia > Leclercia adecarboxylata. The sequence goes on from NZ_CP035382.1 coordinate 3,180,873, forward strand.
GGCGTGGCGAACATCATACGCAGGAAGTTACCGGCGTAGGAGAGGTCGTTGCGTGGATAAACAAACGGCTGTCCGATGGAGTATTTGTAACACATCGCGGCCATGGTAGGCATTTTGGACAGCAGACGGAATGCGGCGATATCGCGATGACGCTGGTTATTCACGTCAAGGGAGTCATGGTAAAACGCGGCCAGCGCCCCGGTGATCCCGCACATTACCGCCATCGGATGCGAATCACGACGGAACGCATGGAACAGACGGGTGATCTGCTCATGAATCATGGTGTGGCGGGTAACGGTGGTTTTGAACTCATCGTACTGTTCCTGGGTCGGCTTTTCGCCGTTCAGCAGGATGTAGCACACTTCCAGATAGTTGGATTCAGTGGCTAATTGATCGATGGGGAAACCGCGGTGCAGCAGGATGCCTTCGTCACCGTCGATGTAGGTGATTTTGGACTCGCAAGATGCGGTGGAGGTGAAACCAGGGTCGAAGGTGAATACACCTTTTGAACCCAACGTACGGATATCAATAACATCCTGACCGAGCGTGCCTTTTAGCACATCCAGTTCAATAGCATCGTCACCACCCAGGGTGAGTTTTGCCTTAGTATCAGCCATTTACGGTCTCCTTAGCGCCTTATTGCTTAAGACTGCCCATAACCGGATTTGCATTCAGCTGATTTATCATTGTTACCAGTTTGTTATTTGGCTCGCCGCTCAGCTCACGAGGAGAAACCAGGGTACAGAGCAATGGCGCTAGCAGGTAAACAAATGAAAAATCAGAGAAATAACAGCAAATCAGTGTTTGTGCAGTCCGAATTATTCAAACCTGTATACCACTAATAACTGTCCTGATAACTTCGGTCAATACCATCACACTGTTACATAACTTATTCTCAGGTGAAAGAGAGACCTCATAACTTTTGCGCATTATATGCCTTTTCTGGTGATGTTTGTAACAATAATGTTTAACATTTGTCAAATCAGATGATTAAAAATTAAAAAGATGTTGTTATCGTGACCCTGATCACTGTTCCGCATAAAACCAGACAAACTGTATGTAGGTTAATTGTAATGATTTTGTGAACGGCCTATACTGCCGCCAGGTCTCCGGAAAACCCTGCAATCCCGAGCCAACCAGCGTTGTAACGTGTCATTTGAGCATCTGGAAGCAATGTTTTGCATGACGCACAGTTATATAAAAGGCACGCTGTCTGACCCGCATCGCAGTCCGGAGGAAGGAAACTATAAGAACAGCATGTGGGCGTTATTCATGATAAGAAATGTGAAAAAACAAAGACCTGTCAATCTGGATCTCAAAACGATCCGATTCCCCGTAACGGCAATAGCGTCCATCCTTCATCGTGTATCCGGTGTGATCACGTTTGTCGCGGTGGGTATCCTGTTATGGTTACTGGGTACCAGCCTCTCGTCTCCGGAAGGATTCCAGCAGGCCTCCGACATCATGAACGGTTTCTTCGTGAAATTTATCATGTGGGGCATCCTGACCGCGCTGGCCTATCACGTTGTTGGCGGTGTCCGCCATATGCTGATGGACTTCGGCTATCTGGAAGAGACCTTCGAAGCCGGCAAACGTACTGCTAACATTTCATTTGTCATCACTGTCGTGCTTTCACTTCTCGCAGGAGTTCTCGTATGGTAAGCAACGCCTCCGCATTGGGACGCAACGGCGTACATGACTTCATTCTGGTCCGTGCTACCGCTATCGTTCTCACCCTCTACATCATCTACATGATCGGTTTCTTTGCCACCAGCGGCGACCTGACGTGGGAAATCTGGACCGGTTTCTTCGGTTCGGCGTTCACCAAAGTCTTCACCCTGCTGGCGCTGGCCTCCATCCTGATCCACGCGTGGATTGGCATGTGGCAGGTACTGACCGATTACGTTAAACCCGTCGCGATTCGTCTCGTTCTGCAGCTGGCTATCGTAGTTGCTCTTGCGGTTTACGTTATTTATGGATTCGTTGTGGTGTGGGGTGTGTAATGAAACTGCCAGTCAGAGAATTTGATGCTGTAGTGATTGGTGCCGGTGGCGCAGGTATGCGCGCGGCGCTGCAAATTTCCCAGAGCGGCCAGAGCTGTGCGCTGCTCTCTAAAGTCTTCCCGACCCGTTCCCATACCGTATCTGCGCAGGGTGGCATCACCGTTGCGCTCGGTAATACCCATGATGATAACTGGGAATGGCATATGTACGACACGGTGAAAGGCTCCGACTATATCGGTGACCAGGACGCCATTGAATATATGTGTAAAACCGGCCCGGAAGCGATTCTGGAGCTGGACCATATGGGTCTGCCATTCTCCCGCCTGGAGAACGGCACCATCTATCAACGTCCGTTTGGCGGCCAGTCGAAAGACTTTGGCGGCGAGCAGGCGGCACGTACCGCGGCAGCGGCCGACCGTACCGGTCACGCCCTGCTGCATACCCTGTATCAGCAGAACCTCAAGAACAAAACCACCATCTTCTCCGAGTGGTATGCGCTGGATCTGGTGAAAAACGAAGATGGCGCCGTGGTGGGTTGTACCGCCCTGTGCATCGAAACCGGTGAAGTGGTTTACTTCAAAGCCCGCGCGACCGTGCTGGCGACCGGCGGCGCAGGCCGTATCTACCAGTCCACCACTAACGCCCATATCAACACCGGTGACGGCGTCGGTATGGCGATCCGCGCTGGCGTGCCGGTGCAGGATATGGAGATGTGGCAGTTCCACCCAACCGGTATCGCCGGTGCGGGCGTGCTGGTGACAGAAGGCTGCCGTGGTGAAGGTGGCTATCTGCTGAACAAACACGGCGAACGCTTCATGGAGCGTTATGCCCCGAATGCAAAAGACCTGGCGGGTCGTGACGTGGTGGCGCGTTCCATCATGATCGAAATCCGTGAAGGTCGTGGCTGCGATGGTCCATGGGGCCCGCACGCGAAGCTGAAGCTTGACCATCTGGGTAAAGACGTTCTGGAATCCCGCCTGCCGGGCATCCTTGAGCTGTCCCGTACCTTTGCTCACGTCGATCCAGTCAAAGAGCCAATCCCGGTTATCCCAACCTGCCACTACATGATGGGCGGTATTCCGACCAAAGTGACCGGCCAGGCGCTGACCGTGAACGAGCAGGGCGAAGACGTGGTGATCCCGGGCCTGTTCGCGGTAGGCGAAATTGCCTGCGTATCCGTACACGGCGCCAACCGTCTGGGCGGTAACTCCCTGCTCGACCTGGTGGTGTTTGGTCGTGCGGTGGGTCTGCATCTGCAGGAGTCCATTGCCGAGCAGGGGCCGCTGCGTGATGCGACCGAAGCCAATATCGACGCCTCTCTGGAACGTCTCAACCGCTGGAACGGTAACCGCAACGGCGAAGATCCGGTGGAAATCCGTAAAGCGCTGCAGGAGTGCATGCAGCACAACTTCTCGGTCTTCCGCGAAGGCGATGCGATGGCGAAAGGGCTTGAGCAGCTGAAAGCGATCCGCGAGCGTCTGAAAAATGCCCGTCTGGACGATACTTCCAGCGAGTTCAACACCCAGCGCGTCGAGTGTCTGGAGCTGGATAACCTGATGGAAACCGCTTACGCAACCGCGGTCTCTGCAAACTTCCGTACCGAAAGCCGTGGCGCGCATAGCCGCTTCGACTTCCCGGATCGTGACGACGAAAACTGGCTGTGCCATTCCCTGTATCTGCCAGAGTCGGAATCCATGACACGTCGTAGCGTCAATATGGAACCGAAACTGCGTCCGGCGTTCCCGCCGAAGATTCGTACTTATTAATGCGGAGACAGGACAATGAAACTCGAATTCTCAGTTTATCGTTATAACCCGGATGTTGATGACGCTCCGCGTATGCAGGATTACACCCTGGAAGCGGAAGAAGGCCGGGACATGATGCTGCTTGATGCCTTAATGCAGCTGAAAGAAAAAGATCCGACACTGTCATTCCGTCGCTCCTGCCGTGAAGGGGTATGTGGCTCCGACGGCCTGAACATGAACGGCAAAAACGGTCTGGCCTGTATCACGCCGATCTCTGCGCTCAACCGTCCGGGACAGAAAATTGTGATCCGTCCTCTGCCTGGTTTGCCGGTCGTTCGCGATTTGGTGGTGGACATGGGGCAATTCTATGCACAATATGAGAAGATTAAGCCTTACTTGTTGAATAATGGGCAAAATCCACCCGCTCGCGAGCATTTACAGTCGCCAGAGCAGCGTGAAAAACTCGATGGCCTGTATGAGTGTATTCTCTGTGCATGTTGTTCGACCTCTTGCCCGTCGTTCTGGTGGAACCCGGACAAGTTTATCGGCCCGGCTGGCCTGCTGGCAGCGTACCGCTTCCTGATTGACAGCCGCGATACCGAAACCGACAACCGCCTGGAAGGGCTGAGTGATGCTTTCAGCGTATTCCGCTGCCACAGCATCATGAACTGCGTCAGTGTATGTCCTAAGGGGCTGAACCCGACGCGCGCTATCGGCCACATTAAGTCGATGTTGTTGCAGCGCAGTGCGTAAGTAACAACGCCGGATGGCGCTGCGCTTATCCGGCCTACGTCACAGTAGGCCCGGTCAGCGTGGCGCCACCGGGCAAAATGCAGAAACCTTTAAAAACTGCCAGATAAGTAAATAATCGAGACGTTCAGCGCGAGACAAGGCGCGGTTGAACGAATCCCGGAGCATAGTGAACTATGTGACTGGGATGAGTGAAAGCCGTAACGCAGTCGCAGCCGGAACGAAGAAGATTATTTAGACAGTTTCTAAAGGTTCCTTCGCGGGCCAAAGTAAAAGAGCTCGCAGGTGAACCCCGGCACGTACACGTGGTGTGCGTGGTAGTTTCTACGGCGAAAGTAAGCATAAAAATGCTTAAGGGATCACGATGCAGAACGGCGCAATGAAAGCCTGGCTGGACTCTTCATTCCTCTCTGGTGCAAACCAAAGCTGGATTGAACAGCTCTATGAAGACTTCTTAACCGACCCTGACTCAGTGGACGCTAACTGGCGTTCGATGTTCCAGCAGTTACCTGGAACAGGAGTCAAACCGGATCAATTTCATTCCAAAACACGTGATTATTTCCGTCGTCTGGCGAAGGATGCCTCACGTTACTCTTCCGCCATCTCCGACCCTGACACCAATGCGAAACAGGTTAAAGTCCTGCAGCTGATTAACGCCTACCGTTTCCGTGGCCACCAGCATGCGAATCTGGATCCGCTGGGGCTGTGGCAGCAGGAGCGCGTGGCGGATCTCGATCCGGCTTATCACGATCTGACCGAAGCTGATTTCCAGGAAACCTTCAACGTGGGTTCTTTCGCCATCGGCAAAGACACGATGAAGCTGGGCGAGCTGCTGACTGCGCTGAAGCAGACCTACTGCGGCTCTATCGGTGCGGAATATATGCATATCACCTCAACTGAAGAGAAACGCTGGATCCAGCAGCGCATCGAATCGGTTGCCGGTAAATCCACCTTCAATGCTGACGAGAAAAAACGCTTCCTGAGCGAGCTGACCGCAGCAGAAGGGCTGGAGCGCTACCTCGGTGCCAAATTCCCGGGGGCAAAACGCTTCTCGCTGGAAGGCGGCGATGCGCTGGTGCCAATGCTGAAAGAGCTGATCCGCCATGCGGGCAACAGCGGTACCCGCGAAGTGGTACTGGGCATGGCGCACCGTGGTCGTCTGAACGTACTGATCAACGTGCTGGGTAAAAAGCCGCAGGATCTGTTCGACGAATTCGCGGGCAAACATAAAGAACACCTCGGTACCGGTGACGTGAAGTACCACATGGGCTTCTCATCGGATATCGAAACCAACGGCGGCCTGGTCCACATGGCCCTGGCGTTTAACCCGTCACACCTCGAGATCGTGAGCCCGGTGGTTATCGGTTCCGTGCGTGCGCGTCTGGATCGTCTCGACGAGCCGAGCAGCAACAAAGTGCTGCCAATCACCATTCACGGCGATGCGGCGATCACCGGTCAGGGTGTGGTTCAGGAAACCCTGAACATGTCCAAAGCGCGGGGTTACGAAGTGGGCGGTACCGTTCGCATCGTGATCAACAACCAGGTGGGCTTCACCACCTCTAACCCGCTGGATGCGCGTTCTACGCCATACTGTACCGACATTGGTAAGATGGTCCAGGCGCCAATTTTCCACGTGAACGCTGATGATCCAGAAGCCGTGGCATTCGTCACCCGTCTGGCGCTGGACTTCCGTAATACCTTCAAGCGTGACGTGCTGATCGACCTGTTCTGCTACCGTCGTCACGGTCACAACGAAGCGGACGAGCCAAGTGCAACCCAGCCGCTGATGTACCAGAAAATCAAAAAGCATCCGACTCCGCGCAAAATCTATGCTGACAAGCTGGAAGCGGACAAAGTGGTCACGCTGGAAGATGCCACCGAGATGGTTAATCTGTACCGCGATGCGCTGGATGCCGGCGAGTGCGTGGTGAAAGAGCTGCGTCCAATGAACATGCACTCCTTCACCTGGTCGCCGTACCTCAACCACGAGTGGGATGAGAGCTACCCGAACAAGGTCGAGATGAAGCGTCTGCAGGAGCTGGCGAAACGCATCAGCACCGTGCCAGAAGCGATCGAGATGCAGTCCCGCGTGCAGAAAATCTATTCTGACCGTCAGTCAATGGCGGCAGGCGAGAAGCTGTTCGACTGGGGTGGCGCAGAAAACCTGGCCTATGCGACCCTGGTTGACGAAGGCATTCCGGTTCGTCTGTCCGGTGAAGATGCGGGCCGTGGCACCTTCTTCCACCGCCATGCGGTGATCCATAACCAGACCAACGGTTCAACTTACACCCCGCTGCAGCATGTGCATAACGGTCAGGGCCAGTTCAAGGTCTGGGACTCCGTGCTGTCTGAAGAAGCGGTCCTGGCATTCGAATACGGTTACGCCACTGCAGAACCACGCACCCTGACCATCTGGGAAGCGCAGTTCGGTGACTTCGCCAACGGTGCGCAGGTGGTTATCGACCAGTTCATCTCTTCCGGCGAGCAGAAGTGGGGCCGTATGTGTGGCCTGGTGATGCTGCTGCCGCACGGCTATGAAGGGCAGGGTCCGGAGCACTCCTCCGCGCGTCTGGAGCGTTATCTGCAACTCTGCGCCGAGCAGAACATGCAGGTTTGTGTTCCGTCTACCCCGGCACAGGTTTACCACATGCTGCGTCGTCAGGCGCTGCGCGGGATGCGTCGTCCGCTGGTCGTCATGTCACCGAAATCGCTGCTGCGTCACCCGCTGGCGGTTTCCACGCTGGATGAGCTGGCGAACGGCACCTTCCTGCCGGCGATTGGCGAGATTGACGAGCTGGATCCACAGGCGGTGAAACGTGTGGTGATGTGTTCTGGTAAGGTTTATTACGACCTGCTGGAACAGCGCCGTAAGAACGACCAGAAAGATGTCGCCATCGTGCGTATCGAACAGCTTTATCCATTCCCGCATCAGGCGATGCAGGAAGTGCTGAAACAATATGCTCACGTACATGATTTTGTCTGGTGCCAGGAAGAGCCGCTCAACCAGGGCGCATGGTACTGCAGCCAGCATCATTTCCGTGAAGTCATTCCATTTGGGTCTGCCCTGCGTTACGCAGGTCGCCCGGCCTCCGCCTCTCCGGCGGTAGGGTATATGTCCGTTCACCAGAAGCAGCAACAAGATCTGGTCAATGACGCGCTGAACGTCGATTAATTAAAGGATACATAATGAGTAGCGTAGATATTCTTGTTCCCGACCTGCCTGAGTCTGTAGCAGATGCGACCGTCGCCACCTGGCACAAAAAACCGGGCGATAGCGTTAAGCGCGATGAAGTGCTGGTAGAAATCGAAACTGACAAAGTGGTACTGGAAGTACCGGCATCGGCGGATGGCATTCTGGATGCAGTCCTGGAAGATGAAGGCACGACCGTGACCTCTCGCCAGATCCTGGGTCGCCTGCGTGAAGGCAACAGCGCGGGCAAAGAGTCCAGCGCCAAATCTGAAGAGAAGGCCTCTACGCCGGCCCAGCGCCAGCAGGCTTCTCTGGAAGAGCAAAGCAACGACGCGCTCAGCCCGGCGATCCGTCGCCTGCTGGCTGAACACAACCTCGACGCTGCGGCCATTAAAGGCACCGGTGTGGGCGGTCGTCTGACCCGCGAAGATGTGGAAAAACACCTGGCGAAAGCGCCAGCTGCACCGGAAGCGAAAGCACCGGCTGCCGCACCAGCAGCACAGCCTGCTCTGGGCGCTCGCAGTGAAAAACGCGTGCCGATGACCCGCCTGCGTAAGCGCGTGGCCGAACGTCTGCTGGAGGCGAAGAACTCCACCGCGATGCTGACCACCTTCAACGAAGTGAACATGAAGCCAATCATGGACCTGCGTAAGCAGTACGGTGATGCGTTTGAAAAACGTCACGGTATCCGTCTGGGCTTTATGTCTTTCTACGTGAAGGCGGTGGTTGAAGCGCTGAAACGCTACCCGGAAGTGAACGCGTCCATCGATGGCGATGATGTGGTTTATCACAACTACTTCGACGTCAGCATGGCGGTATCTACCCCGCGCGGCCTGGTGACCCCGGTTCTGCGTGATGTAGACACCCTGGGCATGGCTGACATCGAAAAGAACATCAAAGAACTGGCAGTGAAAGGCCGTGACGGCAAGCTGACCGTAGACGATCTGACCGGCGGTAACTTCACCATTACCAACGGCGGCGTTTTCGGCTCGCTGATGTCTACTCCGATCATCAACCCACCGCAGAGTGCGATCCTGGGCATGCACGCCATCAAAGATCGTCCGATGGCGGTTGACGGTAAAGTCGAGATCCTGCCGATGATGTACCTGGCGCTCTCCTACGATCACCGCCTGATCGACGGCCGCGAGTCAGTGGGCTTCCTGGTCGCCATTAAAGAGCTGCTGGAAGATCCAACCCGTCTGCTGCTGGACGTTTAGTTTTTAGCCGTACTGCCCGGCGGCGCTTTGCCTGCCGGGCCTACAAAAGCATGACCTAACGATTACCCTGAAGGATGGATAGAACACATGAACTTACATGAATATCAGGCAAAACAGCTGTTTGCCCGGTATGGCTTGCCGGCTCCGGTGGGTTATGCCTGCAATACCCCTCGTGAAGCAGAAGAAGCCGCATCTAAAATCGGCGCCGGTCCTTGGGTAGTGAAATGTCAGGTTCACGCTGGCGGCCGCGGCAAAGCGGGCGGTGTGAAAGTTGTTAACAGTAAAGAAGAGATCCGCGCATTTGCTGAGCACTGGCTGGGCAAACGTCTGGTGACCTATCAGACAGACGCGAGCGGCCAGCCGGTTAACCAGATTCTGGTTGAAGCGGCGACCGACATTGCAAAAGAACTGTACCTCGGCGCCGTGGTAGACCGCAGCTCCCGTCGCGTGGTGTTTATGGCCTCTACCGAAGGCGGCGTGGAAATCGAAAAAGTGGCGGAAGAGACCCCGCACCTGATCCACAAAGTAGCCATCGATCCGCTGGCAGGCCCAATGCCTTACCAGGGTCGCGAGCTGGCATTCAAACTGGGTCTGGAAGGTAAACTGGTGCAGCAATTCACCAAGATCTTCATGGGCCTGGCAAATATCTTCCTGGAGCGCGATCTGGCGCTGATCGAAATCAACCCGCTGGTGATCACTAAGCAGGGCGACCTGATCTGCCTCGACGGCAAACTGGGCGCTGACGGCAACGCGCTGTTCCGCCAGGCCGATCTGCGCGAAATGCGTGACCAGTCTCAGGAAGATCCACGTGAAGCGCAGGCTGCACAGTGGGAACTGAACTACGTGGCACTTGATGGCAACATCGGCTGCATGGTTAACGGTGCGGGCCTGGCAATGGGCACCATGGACATCGTTAAGCTGCACGGCGGCGAGCCGGCAAACTTCCTCGACGTGGGCGGCGGCGCGACCAAAGAGCGCGTGACCGAAGCCTTCAAAATCATCCTCTCTGACGACAACGTGAAAGCGGTTCTGGTGAACATCTTCGGCGGCATCGTACGTTGCGACCTGATCGCTGACGGTATCATCGGTGCGGTAGAAGAAGTGGGCGTGAACGTCCCGGTTGTTGTGCGTCTGGAAGGGAACAACGCTGAACTCGGCGCGAAAAAACTGGCTGACAGCGGCCTGAATATTATTGCAGCGAAAAGTCTGACGGATGCCGCTCAGCAGGTAGTTGCCGCAGTGGAGGGGAAATAATGTCCGTTTTAATTAATAAAGATACCAAAGTCATCTGCCAGGGCTTCACCGGTAGCCAGGGTTCATTCCACTCTGAGCAGGCGATTGCCTACGGTACGCAGATGGTTGGCGGCGTAACGCCAGGTAAAGGCGGCACTACCCACCTGGGCCTGCCGGTGTTCAACACCGTACGTGAAGCAGTAGAAGCGACTGGCGCGACCGCCACCGTGATCTACGTTCCGGCCCCGTTCTGCAAAGACTCCATTCTGGAAGCGATCGACGCAGGCATCAAACTGATCATCACCATCACCGAAGGTATCCCGACGCTGGATATGCTGACCGTGAAAGTGAAGCTGGACGAAGCTGGCGTGCGCATGATCGGGCCAAACTGCCCGGGCGTGATCACCCCAGGTGAATGTAAAATCGGCATCATGCCGGGCCACATTCACAAGCCGGGCAAAGTGGGCATCGTCTCCCGTTCCGGTACCCTGACCTATGAAGCGGTTAAGCAGACCACCGACTATGGTTTCGGCCAGTCCACCTGTGTGGGCATCGGCGGCGACCCAATCCCGGGCTCTAACTTCATCGACATCCTGAAGCTGTTCCAGGAAGACCCGCAGACTGAAGCGATCGTCATGATCGGTGAAATTGGCGGCAGCGCGGAAGAAGAAGCGGCTGCTTATATCAAAGATCACGTCACCAAGCCGGTTGTAGGTTACATCGCGGGCGTGACTGCGCCTAAAGGCAAGCGTATGGGCCACGCAGGCGCCATCATCGCGGGCGGCAAAGGTACTGCGGACGAGAAATTCGCAGCGCTGGAAGCAGCAGGCGTGAAAACCGTGCGCAGCCTGGCTGACATCGGTGAAGCGCTGAAGTCCATCATTAAGTAAATCCTCTCTGCTCCCCGTGCGGGGAGCTTTGACATAATAAATGTCCGTTTCGACATGGTTGGCCATCGTAAGATGGCCTTTTTTTTGCTGCGGGCTGGTGCTAAAGAGGTTTAAGCGGGGAGGACGGCTGAAAGATTAACGAACAGGCGGCATGAGATCCTTATTTTTGGCAGGTAAACACAAAACGTTAACATTGCAGTGTTAATTTATGGATTATTAAAAGTAAAATATTTGTAATAAAAACCACGGATATAAGCGCAATAAAAAAATACTGTGAAATGACTAACATTAACAGTTCGGCATCAATAAAAATTTGAACCCGTAGCCGCGTTAATTTAAATCACCTTTATTTATATTTCCTCCTTTCATTGATAACTATTACCAGCATCTTTAAACATATCGTTAACATTGCGCTCACTGAATTCACCATATGGAAACACCCTTAACACGTCTGCGCAATATTGATTTATATCAATATTTAATACCTGGAAAAGGGCGTCAAAAAGCGTTAAATTGCTCCCGATCAATCTGGTCGAAAAGTGGTAAAGTCGCTATATATTGATCGCTGTCGTAAAACGTAAAGCGCTTTCAATAAAAACCTGTTTATTGTAAGGGTTTTGCAGCGTAATATATTTGCGGGATCAATTTCGGGTTTTTATTAACGTATCTGTAACCTTTCATCATGGCTTTTTCCTCCTGTGAAGATTAAGTAACGAAGAAAGGATTCGGATAATTTTTTGTATTGGGGCATGTGTGTGGATCTTTTCTAACGGGATCCACTCCCGGAGTCTTCATGCGATGAGCAAGGAGTCATGATGTTAGATATAGTCGAACTGTCGCGCTTACAGTTTGCCTTGACTGCGATGTACCACTTCCTGTTTGTGCCACTAACGCTCGGTATGGCGTTCCTGCTGGCCATTATGGAGACGGTCTACGTCCTTTCCGGCAAACAGATTTATAAAGATATGACCAAGTTCTGGGGCAAGTTGTTTGGTATCAACTTTGCGCTGGGCGTGGCCACCGGTCTGACCATGGAGTTCCAGTTCGGGACTAACTGGTCTTACTACTCGCACTATGTCGGGGATATTTTCGGTGCGCCGCTGGCCATTGAAGGTCTGATGGCCTTCTTCCTCGAATCCACCTTTGTAGGTCTGTTCTTCTTCGGTTGGGACCGTCTGGGCAAAGTCCAGCATATGGCGGTCACCTGGCTGGTGGCGTTAGGCTCTAACCTGTCCGCGCTGTGGATCCTGGTAGCCAACGGCTGGATGCAGAACCCTATCGCATCTGATTTCAACTTCGAAACCATGCGTATGGAGATGGTCAGCTTCTCCGAGCTGGTGCTGAACCCGGTTGCCCAGGTGAAATTTGTTCACACCGTGGCTTCCGGCTATGTCTGCGGCGCGATGTTCGTGCTGGGCATCAGCTCCTACTACATGCTGCGTGGTCGTGACTTCGCTTTTGCCAAGCGCTCCTTCGCCATCGCGGCGAGCTTCGGTATGGCGGCTATCCTCTCCGTTATCGTGCTGGGTGATGAATCCGGTTACGAGATGGGCGACGTGCAAAAAACCAAACTGGCGGCGATCGAAGCAGAGTGGGAAACCCAACCGGCTCCGGCAGCTTTCACCCTGTTTGGTATTCCCGATCAGGATGCACAGGAAAACCACTTTGCTATTCAGATCCCTTACGCGCTGGGCATCATTGCCACCCGCTCTGTGGATACGCCGGTTATCGGCCTGAAAGATCTGCTGGTGCAGCATGAAGAGCGTATCCGTAACGGGATGAAAGCTTACTCCCTGCTGGAGCAGCTGCGTTCCGGCTCTACCGATCAGTCCGTTCGCGATCAGTTCAACAACGTGAAGAAAGACCTCGGTTACGGCCTGCTGCTGAAACGCTATACCCCGAACGTCTCTGACGCGACGGAAGAGCAGATTCAGATGGCAACCAAAGACTCGATTCCACGCGTTGCGCCGCTGTACTTCGCGTTCCGTATCATGGTGGGCTGCGGCATCATCATGCTGTTGATCATTGCTGCCTCCTTCTGGTCGGTGATTCGTAACCGTATCGGTCAGCGTAAATGGCTGCTGCGTTCTGCGCTGTACGGCATGCCACTGCCATGGATCGCCATCGAATCCGGCTGGTTTGTTGCGGAATACGGCCGTCAGCCGTGGGCTATCGGTGAGGTGCTGCCAACCGCGGTAGCGAACTCATCCCTGACCGCCGGGGATCTGATTTTCTCCATGCTGCTGATTTGTGGTCTGTATACCCTGTTCCTGGTGGCTGAACTGTTCCTGATGTTCAAGTTTGCGCGCCTTGGCCCAAGCAGCCTGAAAACCGGTCGCTACCACTATGAGCAGTCAACCGTTGCTTCTCAGTCCCACTACGAGCAGTCCACCGTGACTACTCAGCCGGCACGGTAAGACAGGAGTCGTCAAATGATCGATTATGAAGTATTACGTTTTATCTGGTGGCTGCTGGTCGGGATCTTACTGATTGGTTTTGCGGTCACTGACGGTTTCGACATGGGGGTGGGTATGCTCACCCGCTTCCTCGGTCGTAATGATACCGAGCGTCGAATTATGATTAACTCCATCGCCCCGCACTGGGACGGTAACCAGGTGTGGCTGATCACCGCAGGCGGCGCGCTGTTCGCTGCCTGGCCGATGGTCTACGCGGCTGCGTTCTCCGGCTTCTATGTGGCGATGATCCTGGTGCTGGCATCGTTGTTCTTCCGTCCGGTCGGTTTTGACTACCGCTCGAAGATTGAAGACACCCGCTGGCGCAACATGTGGGACTGGGGCATCTTCATCGGTAGTTTCGTGCCGCCGCTGGTGATCGGCGTGGCGTTCGGCAACCTGCTACAGGGCGTGCCGTTCCACCTCGATGAATACATGCGCCTGTACTACACCGGTAACTTCTTCCAGCTGCTGAACCCGTTCGGTCTGCTGGCGGGTGTGGTCAGCGTGGCGATGATCCTCACCCAGGGTGCAACTTACCTGCAGATGCGTACCGTGGGTGAACTGCACCTGCGTTCCCGCGCCGTCTCGCAGATTGCGGCCCTGGTGACCCTGGTCGGCTTCGCGCTGGCAGGCGTGTGGGTGATGTTCGGTATCGACGGTTATGTGGTGACGTCCGCGATTAACCATACCGCGCCGTCTAACCCGCTGACCAAAGAAGTCGCCCGTCAGGCAGGCGCCTGGCTGGTGAACTTCAATAATACGCCGGTTCTGTGGGCTATCCCGGCCCTGGGCGTGGTGCTGCCGCTGCTGACCCTGCTGACTTCCCGCATGGAAAAGGGCGCATGGGCATTCGTCTTCTCTTCACTGACGCTGGCGTGCATCATTCTGACGGCCGGTATCGCGATGTTCCCATTCGTGATGCCATCCAGCACCATGATGAATGCTAGCCTGACGATGTGGGATGCCACTTCCAGTCAGATGACCCTGAACCTGATGACGTTTGTGGCTGCCGTGTTCGTACCGCTCATTCTGGCTTACACCACCTGGTGTTACTGGAAAATGTACGGTCGTATCACGAAAGAACATATCGAAAGCAATACTCACTCTATGTATTAAGGAAGGAGCTGAATATGTGGTATTTCGCATGGATTTTAGGAACGCTTCTTGCCTGTGCATTTGGTGTGATTACCGCCCTGGCGCTTGAGCACGTTGAAGCGTCCAAAGCCGGTGAAGAAAAACACTGATGATCGCGTATCTCTACGGGATCATGGACAAGCGCCCGCTCCGGGCGCTTTCCTTAGTGATGGCCTTGCTGCTGGCAGGTTGTATCTTCTGGGACCCGTCGCGCTTTGCGGCGAAGACCAGCGAGCTTGAAATCTGGCACGGTTTTCTCATCATGTGGGCGGTGTGCGCCGGGGTGATCCACGGCGTCGGCTTTCGGCCGAAAGCCGTACACTGGCAGGGCATCTTCTGCCCGCTGATCGCTGATGTGGTCCTTCTTGTCGGCCTGATTTTCTTTTTCAACTGAATAAGAACTATCCGTTAATATTATGGGCTTACCCTGGCCCATAAATATTTACTCTCCGTTTACTTTCCCCCATTCCAAACCACCATTCCCGCGCGTATAGTAGCGAAGTTTAAAAGCTCTAACTCTTTTTGTATTACCGGGATGTAAAGTGAATACAACGCTGTTTCGATGGCCGGTTCGTGTCTACTACGAGGACACTGACGCCGGTGGTGTGGTTTACCACGCCAGCTACGTTGCCTTTTATGAACGAGCACGCACTGAGATGCTGCGCCATCATCACTTTAGCCAGCAGGTCCTGCTGGCGGAGCGAGTTGCCTTCGTGGTACGCAAGATGACGCTGGAGTATTTTGCGCCTGCCAGACTCGACGATATGCTCGAAGTCCAAACAGAAATAACATCAATGCGCGGAACCTCACTGGTTTTCACGCAGCGGATCGTCAATGCAGAAAACCAGGTACTGAACGAAGCTGAAGTCCTGATTGTCTGTGTTGATCCACTCATCATGAAGCCTCGTGCGCTTCCTAAGTCTATTGTCGCGGAGTTTAAGCAGTGACTGACATGAATATCCTTGATTTGTTCCTGAAGGCAAGCCTTCTGGTTAAACTTATCATGTTGATTTTGATTGGTTTTTCAATCGCATCCTGGGCCATCATCATCCAGAGAACCCGTATCCTCAATGCAGCAGGCCGCGAAGCGGAAGCGTTTGAAGATAAGTTCTGGTCAGGTATCGAACTTTCCCGTTTGTATCAGGAAAGCCAGGGGCGTCGTGAAAACCTCTCCGGCTCCGAGCAAATTTTCTATAGCGGCTTCAAAGAGTTCGCTCGCTTACACCGCGCTAACAACCATGCGCCGGAAGCGGTCGTTGAAGGGGCATCCCGTGCGATGCGTATCTCGATGAACCGTGAACTGGAAACGCTGGAAACGCACATCCCATTCCTTGGCACCGTCGGTTCCATCAGCCCGTATATCGGTCTGTTTGGTACGGTCTGGGGGATTATGCACGCCTTTATCGCCCTTGGCGCGGTAAAACAGGCGACGCTGCAGATGGTTGCACCAGGTATCGCAGAAGCGCTGATCGCGACCGCTATCGGTCTGTTCGCCGCTATTCCTGCGGTTATGGCGTATAACCGCCTGAATCAGCGCGTGAACAAACTGGAACTGAACTACGACAACTTTATGGAAGAGTTCACCGCGATTCTGCACCGCCAGGCGTTTACCAGCACCGAGAGCAACAAGGGGTAAACCATGGCCAGACAGCGTGGACGGGGTCGTCGCGAACTGAAGTCCGAAATCAACATTGTACCGCTGCTGGACGTGCTGCTGGTGCTGCTGCTGATCTTTATGGCCACAGCACCCATCATTACCCAGAGCGTGGAGGTTGATCTGCCGGATGCGACAGAATCTCAGGCTGTAAGCACCAATGACGATCCACCGGTCATCATTGAGGTATCCGGAGTGGGGCAGTACAGCGTGGTGGTTGAAAAAGATCGTCTTGATCAACTGCCGCCGGAGCAGGTCATTGCCGAAGCGCAACGACGTCTGCAGTCAAATCCGAAAACGGTCTTCTTAATCGGTGGTGCGAAAGACGTGCCTTACGATGAAATAATAAAGGCGCTGAACCTGTTGCATAGCGCGGGCGTTAAGTCAGTCGGCTTGATGACGCAGCCTATTTGATCATCTGCGTACACAACAGAGTTTTTGGGAACCCATAGTGTCAAAGGCAACCGAACAAAACGATAAGCTTAAACGGGCGATAATTATTTCGGCGGTGCTGCATGTCATTCTTTTTGCAGCACTGATCTGGAGTTCGTTCGATGAGCATCTCGATACCGCTGCCGGCGGTGGGGGAGGTTCATCCATCGATGCCGTAATGGTCGATCCCGGCGCGGTAGTACAGAACTATAATCGTCAGCAACAGCAGCAGGCGAGTGCAAAACGTGCTGAAGAGCAACGCGAAAAGCAGGCGCAACAGCAGGCGGAAGAGCTGCGTGAAAAGCAGGCCGCCGAGCAGGAACGTCTGAAGCAGCTTGAGAAAGAACGTTTGCAGGCGCAGGAAGCGGCGAAAGAGCAGGCGGAGCAGCAGAAACAGGCTGAAGCCGCAGCGAAGCAAGCGCAGGAAAAACAGAAGCAGGCGGAAGAGGCAGCAGCCAAAGCCGCAGCGGATGCCAAAGCGCAGGCCGAGGCTCAGGCGAAACAGGCAGCTGAGGCGGCAAAACAAGCCGCGGATGCTGCTGCATTAGCCGCGAAAAAAGCCGCTGCCGATGCGCAAAAACAGGCTGAAGCCGAAGCAGCCAAAGCGGCTGCGGATGCGAAGAAGAAAGTAGAAGCTGAAGCCGCGAAGAAAGCCGCTGCCGAGGCCCAGAAAAAAGCGGAAGCTGAAGCTGCCAAACAAGCAGCCCAGGAAGCCGAGAAGAAAGCGGCCGCCGAAGCTGCTAAGAAAGCCGCTGCCGCTGAAAAGGCCGCTGCGGAAAAAGCTGCTGCGGCAGAAAAAGCGGCTGCTGAGAAGAAAGCCGCTGCGGCAGAAAAAGCCGCCGCCGATAAAAAAGCCGCCGCCGATAAAAAAGCCGCTGCCGAAAAAGCGGCTGCAGATAAGAAAGCTGCTGCTGACAAAGCTGCCGCCGCGAAAGCCGCAGCAGCGAAAAAAGCCGCTGCGGAAAAAGCAGCCGCATCGGACGTTGACGACCTGTTCGGCGATTTGAGCTCAGGTAAGAATGCGCCGAAAGGTAGCAACAGCGGTAGCGCAGGTGGTGCATCTCCTGCTAAAGGAAATAAGCCAGGGCAAGGCGGTGCTTCTCAAGCCGAGATTGCATCTTATATTGCGCAGGTACAGGCCGCTATTCGTGGGCATCTGTACGACTGGGATAGCTTCAGCGGGAAAACCTGTACGCTTCGGGTTAACCTTAGCGCGGACGGGACGATTCTTAGCGTGAAAAAAGAGGGTGGCGACGAGGCATTCTGTCAGCAAATGTTGTCTGCGACCAGCAGGATGACCAAGTTCCCGAAACCGCCTTCGCAAGCGGTATATGAAACGTTCAAAAATGCACCACTGGACTTCAAACCTTAAGTTTTATTTTTCCTGTGCAAACGGGGGAAAACAGGCCAGGTTTAGTCTTAGCGTTCTGGTAGTTTTGTTTATTTGGGTTTGTTAACATTCTGCTAAATTATCGCGGGTAAGGTTACCCGGATATGGGAGATATGATGAAGCAGGCATTACGTGTTGCAATGAGTTTCTTAGTGCTGTGGGCAGCGGTGCTGCACGCAGAAGTGCGTATCGAGATCACCCAGGGGGTGGACTCGGCACGTCCGATTGGTGTGGTTCCATTCCAGTGGAAGGGGCCAGGCGCTGCGCCGGAAGATGTGGGCGGCATTGTTGCCGCTGACCTGCGCAACAGCGGTAAATTCAACCCGTTAGACCGTTCCCGTCTGCCACAGCAGCCAGGCACTGCTGCTGAGCTGCAGCCGGCGGCATGGTCCGCGCTGGGTATTGATGCGGTAGTCGTGGGTCAGGTTACCCCTAACCCGGACGGCGGTTATACCGTTGCTTACCAGCTGGTAGACACCGGTGGCGCGCCGGGTACCGTGCTGGCACAGAACACCTATAAAGTGAACAAGCAGTGGCTGCGTTATGCAGGCCATACGGCGAGTGATGAAGTGTTTGAGAAGCTGACCAGCATCAAAGGCGCATTCCGCACTCGTATTGCTTATGTCGTGCAGACCAACGGCGGCCAGTTCCCGTATGAACTGCGTGTCTCTGACTACGACGGTTACAACCAGTTCACAGTTCACCGTTCACCGCAGCCGCTGATGTCACCGGCCTGGTCACCGGACGGTTCTAAGCTGGCGTACGTGACCTTCGAAAGCGGTCGCTCAGCGCTGGTTATCCAGACCCTGTCTAACGGCGCGGTGCGTCAGGTTGCCTCTTTCCCACGTCACAACGGGGCACCGGCATTCTCTCCGGACGGTTCTAAACTGGCGTTTGCCCTCTCTAAAACCGGTAGCCTGAACCTGTACGTGATGGACATTGGCTCCGGCCAGATCCGTCAGGTCACCGACGGTCGTAGCAACAACACCGAACCAACCTGGTTCCCGGACAGCCAGAACCTGGCCTTTACCTCTGACCAGGCGGGTCGTCCACAGGTGTATAAAGTCAATGTTAACGGCGGTGCACCACAGCGTATCACCTGGGAAGGTTCACAGAACCAGGACGCAGACGTGAGCGCTGACGGTAAGTTTATGGTAATGGTTAGCTCGGCCGGTGGTCAGCAGCACATTGCCAAACAAGATCTGGGCGGGGGTGGCGTACAAGTTCTGTCGTCAACTTTCCTGGATGAAACGCCAAGTCTGGCACCTAACGGCACTATGGTTATCTACAGCTCTTCTCAGGGGATGGGATCCGTGCTGAATCTGGTTTCTACCGATGGGCGTTTCAAAGCGCGTATTCCGGCAACTGATGGACAGGTAAAATCACCTGCCTGGTCGCCGTACCTGTAATAATAATTAATTGAATAATAAAGGAATCATAGAAATGCAACTGAACAAAGTGCTGAAAGGGCTGATGATCGCTCTGCCTGTTATGGCAATCGCAGCGTGTTCTTCTAACAAGAACGCCAGCAACGACCAGAGCGGCGAAGGCATGATGGGTGCCGGCACCGGTATGGACGCAAACGGCAACGGCAATATGTCTTCTGAAGAGCAGGCGCGTCTTCAGATGCAACAGCTGCAGCAGAACAACATTGTTTACTTCGATCTGGACAAGTTCGACATCCGTTCTGACTTCGCTGCGATGCTGGATGCGCACGCTAACTTCCTGCGTAGCAACCCGTCTTACAAAGTCACCGTAGAAGGTCACGCGGACGAACGTGGTACTCCTGAGTACAACATCTCCCTGGGTGAGCGTCGTGCTAACGCCGTTAAAATGTACCTGCAGGGTAAAGGCGTTTCTGCTGACCAGATCTCCATCGTTTCTTACGGTAAAGAAAAACCTGCAGTACTGGGTCACGACGAAGCGGCTTACTCCAAAAACCGTCGTGCCGTACTGGTTTACTAAGAGAATTGCATGAGCAGTAACTTCAGACATCATCTGTTGAGTCTGTCGTTACTGGTTGGTATAGCGGCCCCCTGGGCCGCTTTTGCTCAGGCACCAATCAGTAGTGTCGGCTCAGGCTCGGTAGAAGACCGGGTCACCCAACTCGAGCGTATTTCTAATGCTCACAGCCAGCTTTTAACCCAACTTCAGCAGCAGCTCTCTGACAACCAAACCGATATTGATTCACTGCGCGGACAGATCCAGGAAAGCCAGTATCAGCTCAATCAGGTTGTGGAGCGTCAGAAGCAGATCCTGCTGCAGATGGATAGCCTGAATAATGGCGGCGCAGCAGCGCAACCAGCCGCAGGCGATCAAAGTGGCGCAGCTGGTGCGACGGCAACGCCTCAGGCTGATGCATCAGCCTCCACAGGCGCGCCTGTACAGAGCGGTGACGCGAATACTGACTACAACGCGGCGATTGCCCTGGTG
Organism: Leclercia adecarboxylata; assembly: GCF_006874705.1. Lineage (NCBI taxonomy): Bacteria > Pseudomonadati > Pseudomonadota > Gammaproteobacteria > Enterobacterales > Enterobacteriaceae > Leclercia > Leclercia adecarboxylata. Next base: position 3,201,400 of record NZ_CP035382.1, read on the forward strand.
CAGGATAACTCGCGCCAGGACGAAGCTATGGCGGCGTTTCAGAACTTCGTGAAGAAATACCCTGATTCAACCTATCAGCCCAATGCGAACTATTGGCTGGGACAGCTGAATTACAACAAGGGTAAAAAAGACGACGCGGCGTTCTATTTTGCCTCCGTGGTAAAAAATTACCCGAAATCACCAAAAGCCCCAGACGCGATGTACAAAGTCGGGGTGATCATGCAGGACAGAGGCGACACCGCGAAAGCGAAGGCCGTCTTCCAGCAGGTGGTCACTAAGTTCCCGGGCACCGAAGGTGCAAAACAAGCGCAAAAACGTCTTGCTGCGATGGGATGATTGCCGGTTGACCAGAAATCGCGTTTTTTCTGGTCTTGCCGCATACTTCCTAAGCAGTTAAGTGATATTCATCAAAATATTAGTTGCGCAGAATTCTGAAATCAGTAATATATGCCGCCGTTGCCAAGGGATATCAAACAGCCCAAAAGCAGCCAAAATAGTGGGTCGTTAGCTCAGTTGGTAGAGCAGTTGACTTTTAATCAATTGGTCGCAGGTTCGAATCCTGCACGACCCACCACTAAAGCAGTTCCGGTAGTACAGAGTGGGTGATTAGCTCAGTTGGTAGAGCATCTCCTTTACACGGAGGGGGTCGGCGGTTCGAGCCCGTCATCACCCACCACTCGGGTCGTTAGCTCAGTTGGTAGAGCAGTTGACTTTTAATCAATTGGTCGCAGGTTCGAATCCTGCACGACCCACCAATTTTATATTGGTTACCGAGTAAAAATTTCAGGCGACACCCGAATGGGTCGTTAGCTCAGTTGGTAGAGCAGTTGACTTTTAATCAATTGGTCGCAGGTTCGAATCCTGCACGACCCACCAGCCTGAATAGAATAAGAAATTATCCCGCAAGGGGTCGTTAGCTCAGTTGGTAGAGCAGTTGACTTTTAATCAATTGGTCGCAGGTTCGAATCCTGCACGACCCACCAATTTAATATCGTGTTCAGATGTTAAACGTAAAGGATAACGTTGCGTCAGCAACGGCCCGTAGGGCGAGGCGAAGCCGAGTCATCCTGCACGACCCACCAATGTAAAAAGGCGCCCTAAAGGCGCCTTTTTGCTATCTGTTATTCCAGAATCAAAAATGCCAGGGTTTACGTAGGTCGGGTAAGCGAAGCGCCACCCGACAAATGCTGCCCGCACGCTTTTGGTGTGACTTTCCCTCTCAAATTCGCTATCTTGTTTAGTATATAAAACACAATTGCCATTACTTTGGTTTCCACCAAAAAATAACGGCAAACTTGTTAAGCCAGTAAAACGAGAAGCTAAAATGAGTGTGATGTTTGATCCTGAAGCCGCGATCTATCCCTTCCCGCCGAAGCCGGTCCCGCTGAGTGTGGACGAAAAGCAGTTTTACCGCGAAAAGATTAAGCGCTTGCTCAAAGAGCGCGATGCGGTGATGGTGGCGCACTACTACACTGACCCGGAAATTCAGCAGCTGGCAGAAGAGACCGGCGGCTGCATATCGGACTCGCTGGAGATGGCGCGCTTCGGAGCAAAACATCCCGCTTCAACGTTGCTGGTGGCCGGGGTGCGTTTTATGGGCGAGACGGCAAAAATCCTTAGCCCGGAAAAAACCATCCTGATGCCGACCCTCAATGCAGAGTGCTCGCTGGATTTAGGCTGCCCGATCGACGAATTCACCGCTTTTTGCGATGCCCATCCTGACAGAACGGTGGTGGTTTATGCCAACACCTCTGCCGCGGTCAAAGCGCGTGCCGACTGGGTGGTAACGTCCAGCATCGCCGTCGAACTGATTGAGCATCTCGACAGTCTCGGCGAGAAAATTATCTGGGCGCCGGACAAACATCTGGGTAACTACGTCCAGAAACAGACCGGGGCAGATATTCTGTGCTGGCAGGGCGCCTGTATCGTTCATGACGAGTTTAAAACCCAGGCGCTGGAGCGCATGAAAGGCCTCTATCCGGAAGCCGCTGTGCTGGTCCACCCGGAGTCACCCCAGGCGATCGTTAACATGGCGGATGCCGTCGGTTCCACCAGCCAGCTGATCAATGCCGCGAAAACGCTGCCGCATCGCCAGCTTATCGTCGCCACCGATCGCGGCATCTTCTACAAAATGCAGCAGGCGGTGCCGGAGAAAGAGCTGCTGGAAGCGCCGACCGCAGGCGAGGGGGCAACCTGCCGCAGCTGCGCGCACTGTCCGTGGATGGCGATGAACGGACTAAAGGCGATTGCAGACGGGCTGGAGTCGGGCGGCGCGGCGCATGAGATCCATGTGGATGCGGCGCTGCGTGAAGGGGCGTTAATTCCGCTTAACCGGATGCTGGATTTTGCGGCTACACTACGTCCTTAAGCTACGTAACGTAACGCTGAGGGAAAAAGATGGATTTTTTTAGCACGCAAAACATTCTGGTACATATACCCATTGGCACCGGCGGCTATGACTTGTCATGGATTGAAGCTGTCGGGACGATTGCAGGTCTGCTCTGCATCTGGCTCGCCAGCCTGGAGAAGATCGTCAACTATGCGTTTGGCCTGGTGAACGTCACGCTGTTCGCCATTATCTTCTTCCAGATCCAGCTGTATGCCAGCTTGCTGCTGCAGCTGTTCTTCTTCGTAGCCAATATTTATGGCTGGTATGCCTGGTCGCGGCAGAACAGCCAGCAGGAGGCGGAACTGCAGATCCGCTGGCTGCCGTTGCCGAAAGCCGTCGGCTGGCTGGCGGCCTGCGTAGTGGCTATCGGCCTGATGACGGTCTATATCGACCCGGTGTTCGCCTTCCTGACCCGCGTGGCGGTGTCGGTGATGAGCAGCCTGGGCCTGAACGTTACCATGCCGGAGCTGCAGCCTGATGCCTTCCCGTTCTGGGATTCGTGCATGATGGTACTGTCGATTGCCGCTATGATCCTGATGACCCGCAAATATGTCGAAAACTGGCTGCTGTGGGTGATCATTAATGTCATAAGCGTGGTGATCTTCGCCCTGCAGGGCGTCTATGCCATGTCGCTGGAGTATATGATCCTGACCTTTATTGCCCTGAACGGCAGCAGGATGTGGATTAACAGCGCGCGTGAACGGGGTTCCCACGCGCTGGCACGTTAATGGTGGTGATGATGGGCGTGGTCGGACTGGATCTCATTGAGATGGCAGTCCGGTCCGTTACAGGGGGTGTACTCCATCTGGATGGTGCTATGCGCAATGGCGTAGTGGTGCTCCAGAAAATGCTGGATACGCCCCAGTAACGCATCGTGATCGTGAGGAGGAATGACCTGAACATGCAGCGTCATCAGCGGCTTTTCACCCACCATCCAGACGTGAACATGATGCACATCGCGCACTTCGGGAATGGATCGCGTTAAGTTGCGCTTCAGCGCCGGAATATCCAGCGACGCCGGGGCCCCTTCCAGCAGCTCATTCACGCTCTCCTGCAGTAACCGCCAGGCACTGCGTAACACCAGGCACGAGACTAAAATCGACAGTATCGGATCGATCGGCGTCCAGCCCGTCCAGAGGATCACCAGCGCCGCGACGATGGCCCCTACCGAACCCAGCAGATCCCCCAGCACATGCAACGCCGCTGCCCGCACGTTGAGGTTTTTCTCTTCACTGCCGCGATGCAAAATCCAGAACGCCAGTATATTGGCGATAAGCCCGGCAACCGCCACCACCATCATGGTGACACCCGCGACAGGCTGAGGATGCCGGAAACGCTGGAAGGCTTCCCAGACAATTAAAATCGTGATTAACACCAGCGCAATGGCGTTGACGAATGCGGCAAGGGTGGTAAGACGCAGCCAGCCAAAAGTGCGGCCATGGCTCGGCGGGCGGCGAGCGAACACTACCGCCAACAGCGCAAACAGCAGGGCTGCGGCGTCCGTCAACATGTGCCCGGCATCGGCCAGCAGCGCCAGCGAGCCAGAAACCAGACCGCCGACCACCTCGATGATCATAAAAATAGCGGTTACGCCGAACGCCAGCATCAAGCGTTTAGCATTTTCATCCTGCGAAGAAGGGGCGTGAGAGTGAGCGTGCGCCATGAATAATGTCCCGGTTCATTATTATTGTAAGCGTAGCGTTTTTAGCATCTTACACAAAAAACAAAGGAGAGCCGTAGCTCTCCTTCATCATAACCGCATTACCGTTAATTACTGGGTAGTGCCGTCAGTTTTTTGTTCTTGCGGAGTTCTTTCAGTATCGACTTTGCCGGACTGATCCGGACATTTGCCATCTTTACACATTGAGTTCTTGTGCTGGTCGTCCTTGGTCATGCCGCTACTGTCCATCTTGCTTGGGTCATCATTACCCATGACGGAGTTGGTGCCACCGGTAGTCGAACTGTTGCCGGTACCGTTAGTCGTGCCAGTGCCGCTGGTGGAGTTAGTGCCATCAGGGTTTAGCATTGTCCCGCCAGTGCCAGTACCCGTTGTGCCAGTTGTGCCTGAACCCGTATTAATCTGGCTGTTACCGGTATTATTTGGAGCAATATTCTGATGCGCATCAGGCGCTACTGCTCCGGCATCCGCAGCGGCGTTTGCCTGGCCGTTGTTGCTGCTTGAGCCAGTGTCAGCCGCCAGGGCTGCACCGCTGGCCATCGTGAGCGAAGCTGTCAGGAAAAGGGTTGCGAGTTTAGTCATTTTCATCATGCTGCTCCTGTTCTGGTCGTTATGTTCTGGATAACTTCTTTCCACAGTGCATATGCGAAATCGATATACTGCTCAGTGGTTAAAGATGCCATGATCCATACTTAGGTCAGTATGGAATCGCGATAAACGTAATAAATGCAGTGCATACAGTTAAAAAGTTTAGGGTGTATCTCGTTTTTCGCTACTTTGTGGGGTTTTTTAAGCGAATTCCAGGATTTATCTGTGCGAAGTGTAAAAGCCAGTTTACACTTCCTGACTGACAAGATAGATTGAAGGGATTGCATTCGTTTATAAAAATATGGCAACGCTGGAAAGAACATGAATTATCAGAATGACGATTTACGTATTAAAGAGATCAATGAGTTATTACCCCCTGTAGCACTCCTTGAGAAATTTCCTGCCACCGAAAATGCCGCCAACACCGTTTCTCATGCCCGTAAAGCGATCCACAAGATCCTGAAAGGTAATGACGATCGTCTGCTGGTGGTGATCGGCCCGTGCTCCATTCACGATCCTGCGGCGGCGAAAGAGTACGCAGCACGCCTGCTGACGCTGCGCGAGACGCTGAAGGATGAGCTGGAAATCGTCATGCGCGTCTACTTTGAAAAACCGCGTACCACCGTGGGCTGGAAAGGACTGATCAACGATCCGCATATGGATGGCAGCTTCCAGATCAACGACGGTCTGCGCATCGCCCGCAAGCTGCTGCTGGATATCAACGACAGCGGGCTGCCGGCGGCGGGTGAGTTCCTTGATATGATCACCCCGCAATATCTGGCAGACCTGATGAGCTGGGGCGCCATTGGCGCGCGTACCACCGAGTCTCAGGTCCATCGCGAGCTTGCGTCCGGGCTCTCCTGCCCGGTGGGCTTTAAAAACGGCACCGACGGCACCATTAAAGTGGCGATCGACGCGATCAACGCCGCCGGGGCGCCGCACTGCTTCCTCTCCGTGACCAAATGGGGTCACTCTGCGATTGTGAACACCAGCGGCAACGGCGACTGCCATATTATTCTGCGCGGCGGCAAAGAGCCTAACTACAGCGCGGCGCACGTCGCGGAAGTGAAGGCGGGCCTGGACAAAGCGGGTCTGCCTGCACAGGTGATGATCGACTTCAGCCATGCCAACTCCAGCAAGCAGTTCAAAAAGCAGATGGACGTCGGCACCGATGTCTGCCAGCAGATTGCGGGCGGTGAAAAGGCCATTATCGGGGTGATGATTGAAAGCCACCTGGTGGAAGGCAATCAGAATCTGGAAGGTAGCGAGCCGCTGGTTTACGGTAAGAGTGTTACCGATGCCTGCATCGGCTGGGACGATACCGAAACGGTACTGCGCCAGCTGGCAAACGCGGTGAAAGCCCGTCGCGGCTAAAAAAAATGCCGGATAAGTATCCGGCATTCAGCATCTGAGGCCCGGTCATCGCGACCGGGCTTTTTTATTACTTGGCTTTACCCTGGTTCGCAACGGCCGCAGCTTTAGCCGCGATCTCGTCAGCGTTACCCAGGTAGTAGTGCTTGATTGGTTTGAAGTTTTCGTCGAACTCGTACACCAGCGGTACGCCGGTTGGGATGTTCAGCTCGAGGATCTCGTCTTCGCCCATGTTGTCCAGGTATTTCACCAGCGCACGCAGGGAGTTACCGTGAGCAGCGATGATCACGCGCTCGCCGCTTTTCAGGCGTGGCAGGATGGTTTCGTTCCAGTAAGGCACCACGCGATCGATAGTCAGCGCCAGGCTTTCAGTCTGTGGCAGCTCAGCATCGGTCAGTTTCGCGTAACGCGGGTCGTGACCTGGGTAGCGCTCGTCATCTTTGGTCAGCTCTGGTGGGGTTACCGCGAAGCCGCGACGCCACTGTTTAACCTGCTCGTCACCGTATTTTTCTGCGGTTTCTGCTTTGTTCAGACCCTGCAGCGCACCGTAGTGACGCTCGTTCAGTTTCCAGGATTTCTCAACCGGCAGCCAGGCCTGATCCAGTTCGTCCAGCACGTTCCACAGGGTGTGGATGGCACGTTTCAGCACGGAGGTATAAGCAAAATCGAAGCTGAAGCCTTCGTCTTTCAGCAGTTTGCCCGCTGCTTTCGCTTCGCCAACGCCTTTCTCGGACAGGTCAACATCATACCAACCGGTAAAACGGTTTTCGTTGTTCCACTGGCTTTCGCCGTGACGTACCAGAACCAGCTTAGTTACAGCCATATTTTACTCCTCCAGAACAAGCATTATTTGAATGATAACAATTCTCATTATATTGCTGCGGCTGAGCCGCGGGCAACGCTTAACCCTAACCATAGCGAAAATAGTGTCGCAGTGTAAGATGCTTGTGAATGAGGGGTTGTGATTTTGTCCGTAAGTGGCGCTATTTTCAGCAAGATGGGCAAAAAAAAGCCCTCTATCAGGAGGGCTGGTTTTTATTGCGTAATGAACTGATATTCCGTGACGCTGATATACTCTTCACCCGGACGCAGAATGCAGTCGGGCTGCGGCCATTCCGCATGGTTCGGGCTGTCGGGTAAAAACTCGCTCTCCAGCGCCAGGCCTTGCCAGGCACGATATTCACCGTCTTCCCGCGCCGGCGTGCCGTCGAGGAAGTTACCGGAATAGAATTGCAGGGCAGGGGCGGTGGTATAGACCGTCATCTGCAGTTTTTCATCGGCCGACCACAGGTGCGCCGCAGGCTGGCTCAGGTCACCCTGGGCATCAAGCAGGAACGCATGATCGTAACCTTTCACCTTGCGCTGATGGTCATCCGCCAGGAAATCCTGGGCGATAGCTTTGGTGGTGCGGAAATCAAAGCTGGTGCCCGCCACGGCTTTTAACCCTTCCTGCGGGATCCCCATTTCATCGACAGGCAGATAATGCTGGGCCAGCAGTTGCAGCCTGTGGTTACGCACGTCGCTGCAGTCGCCGTCGAGGTTGAAGTAAGCGTGGTTGGTCAGGTTGACCGGGCAGGGCTTGTCCACCGTGGCGCGGTATTCAATGGCGATCCGGTTATCATCCGTTAAGCGATAATGGACGCTCGTCTCACAGTTACCCGGGTAGCCCTGATCGCCATCCGGGGAGTGGAGGGTCAGCAGCGCTTCGCCATCGTTCTGCTTGATAATGCGCCAGCGACGCTTGTCGAAGCCGTCCGGGCCGCCGTGCAGCTGGTTTTCGCCCTGGCTTGGCAGCAGCGCATAGCGCACGCCATCCAGCTCAAAGCGGCTTTTGGCGATACGGTTGGCATAACGGCCCACCGAAGCGCCAAGGAACGCGGTTTGTTCAACGTATTGCTCAGGTGAGGCACAGCCGAGCAGGGTTTCGCGCACGCTGCCGTCACGCATCGGGACGCGGGCGGAAAGCAACGTGGCGCCCCAGTCCATCAGCGTCACCACCATCCCCGCGCTGTTGCGCAGGGTGATCAGGCGGTACGGCAGGCCGTCAGGGGCGAGAACAGGTGTTTCGTTTAGCACTGGCCAGCTCCTTGTGAGGCGTTGCAAACATAGAAGGTCTCTTTAATACCGGTTTTGGCTTCATACTGCTGCTCAACGGCTTGCTGAACAACCGGGACTAACGCCTCCGGCACCAGCGCCACGATGCAGCCACCGAAACCGCCCCCGGTCATACGCACGCCGCCCTGCTCGCCAATCGCCGCTTTGACAATCTCCACCAGGGTGTCGATCTGCGGTACGGTGATTTCGAAATCATCGCGCATGGAGGCATGCGACTCAGCCATCAGCTCGCCCATCCGACGCAGATCGCCTTTCTCCAGCGCTGCCGCCGCTTCCACGGTACGGGCGTTTTCGGTCAGGACGTGACGAACGCGTTTGGCGACTACCGGATCCAGCTCGTGGGCCACTTTATTGAACTCAGCGAGTGAGACGTCACGCAGCGCAGACTGCTGGAAGAAGCGCGCCCCGGTTTCACACTGCTCGCGGCGGGTATTGTACTCGCTGCCGACCAGGGTGCGTTTGAAATTACTGTTGATGATAACAACCGCCGCGCCTTTCGGCAGGCTGACCGCTTTGGTGCCCAGCGAGCGGCAGTCGATCAGCAACGCGTGGCCTTTTTTGCCCAGCGCCGAGATCAGCTGATCCATAATGCCGCAGTTGCAGCCGACGAACTGGTTCTCTGCTTCCTGGCCGTTAAGGGCGATCTGCGCGCCGTCCAGCGGCAGATGATAGAGCTGCTGGAACACGGTGCCGACCGCCACTTCCAGCGAGGCGGATGAGCTTAAGCCCGCGCCCTGAGGTACGTTGCCGCTGATCACCAGATCCGCACCGCCAAAGTTCTTGTTGCGCTTCTGCAGGTGTTTTACCACGCCGCGAACGTAGTTCGACCACTGCTGGCTGTCGTGCTCAACAATAGGCGCATCCAGCGAGAACTCGTCGATCTGGTTGTCGTAATCGGCCGCCAGCACGCGCACCTTGCGGTCGTCGCGTTTCGCGCAGCTGATTACCGTCTGGTAATCAATGGCGCAGGGCAGGACGAAACCGTCGTTGTAGTCGGTATGCTCGCCGATCAGGTTAACGCGGCCTGGGGCCTGAATCGCGTGAGTGGCAGGGTAGCCGAATTTTTCAGCAAACAGGGCGTGGGTTTTATCTTTCAGGCTCATTGTTATTCTCCGGATTCGCGAAAATGGACATCACTCACTGCACGCAGGCGTTCTGCGGCCTGTTCCGCCGTCAGATCACGCTGGGTTTCCGCCAGCATCTCGTAGCCGACCATAAATTTACGTACGGTCGCGGAGCGCAGCAGCGGCGGATAAAAGTGGGCGTGCAACTGCCAGTGTTGATTCTCTTCGCCATTAAAGGGCGCGCCGTGCCAGCCCATGGAATACGGGAAAGAGCACTGGAACAGGTTGTCATAACGGCTGGTCAGCTTTTTCAGCGCCAGCGCCAGATCGCTGCGCTGGGCTTCGCTCAAATCGGTGATCCGCAGAACGTGGGCTTTCGGCAGCAGCAGGGTTTCGAACGGCCATGCCGCCCAGTACGGTACCACGGCTAACCAGTGCTCGGTCTCCACCACGGTGCGGCTACCGTCGGCCAGCTCGCGCTGGACATAGTCCAACAGCATCGGCGATTCCTGCTCAGCGAAATAGGTCTTTTGCAGGCGATCTTCCCGCTCCACTTCGTTAGGCATAAAGCTGTTGGCCCACACCTGGCCGTGCGGATGGGGGTTGGAGCAGCCCATGGCTGCGCCTTTGTTCTCAAAGACCTGCACCCAGGGATAGCGCTGCCCCAGTTCGGCGGTCTGTTCCTGCCAGGTTTTCACGACCTCGGTCAGGGCCTCAACGCTCAGTTCCGGCAGGGTTTTGCTGTGATCCGGCGAGAAGCAGATCACCCGGCTGGTGCCGCGTGCGCTTTCGCAGCGCAGCAGCGGATCGTCACTCTGCGGCGCGTCCGGCGTATCGGTCATCAGGGCGGCAAAGTCGTTAGTGAAAACGAAGGTGCCTGTATAGTCGGGGTTAATATCCCCGGTCACGCGGGTATTCCCCGGACAGAGGAAACAGTCCGGATCGTGCTGCGGCAGCGTCTGTTTAGCTGGCGTCTCCTGTGCGCCCTGCCAGGGACGCTTGGCGCGATGCGGTGACACCAGGATCCACTGCCCGGTTAACGGATTGAAACGACGATGTGGGTGATCGACGGGGTTAAATTGGGTCATGACAGATCCTTAGTCCGGATAGCCCTGCGGGTGGCGAGACTGCCAGCGCCAGGTATCCTGTGCCATTTCATCGAGCGTGCGCGAAACACGCCAGTTAAGCTCTTTCTCGGCCTTGGTGGCATCCGCCCAGTAGGCGGGCAGATCGCCGTCGCGACGTGGGGCAAAGTGATAGCTCACCGGTTTGCCGCAGGCGGCGCTGAAGGCGTTCACCACGTCCAGCACGCTGCTGCCGACGCCTGCGCCGAGGTTGTAAATATGGACGCCCGGTTTATCGGCCAGCTGCTGCATAGCCGCCACGTGACCGTCGGCGAGATCCATCACATGAATGTAGTCGCGAACGCCGGTGCCGTCCGGGGTCGGGTAGTCGTTGCCGAACACCGCCAGCGAATCACGACGGCCTACTGCCACCTGGGCAATGTACGGCATCAGGTTATTGGGGATACCCTGCGGATCTTCGCCCATATCCCCTGACGGATGCGCGCCCACCGGGTTGAAATAGCGCAGCAGGGCGATACTCCAGTCCGGCTGGGCTTTTTGCAGGTCGGTCAGGATCTGTTCCACCATCAGCTTGCTTTTGCCGTACGGGCTTTGCGGCGTCCCGGTCGGGAAGCTTTCGGCATAAGGGATTTGCGGCTGGTCGCCATAGACGGTGGCAGAGGAGCTGAAGATGAAGTTTTTCACGCCCGCGGCGCGCATGGCGGAGATCAGACGCAGCGTACCGTTGACGTTGTTATCGTAATACTCCAGCGGTTTTGACACCGACTCGCCCACGGCTTTCAGCCCGGCAAAGTGGATCACTGCCTCAATGGCGTGATCGTGGAGGATCTCGGTCATCAGCGCTTCGTTACGAATATCGCCTTCGACAAAGGCAGGCTGTTTACCGGCCAGGCGTTCCATGACCGGCAGCACGCTGCGTTTACTGTTGCACAGGTTATCAAGGATGATGACGTCGTGGCCATTTTGCAGCAGTTGCACACAGGTATGACTTCCTATGTAACCGCTACCACCTGTTACCAGAACTCGCATATTTCGCTCCATTAGGCTTAGGGTATGAGATAATCCTAGCATAACAGAGAGCAGGAAAGTGTGACATGGGATAAATTAGTGGAATCGTTTACACTGGATGAAGCGCAACCGCTTTCCGGTTAAAAAAGGATTGTAAATCAAAGTGCCCGGGATGGGATGTTGCAGGTTATCTGAAAAAAACGGGGGGCGTCCCCCCGTCAGGATGTCAGACCGGGCCCGTCCGGTAGCGGTAACTGTCGCCGTTAGCGACAAACTCCAGGCGGTGGGTGATACAGGCAGGAGCATCTTCCGCATGGTGAGAGACAAACAGCAGCTGCGTTTCCCCTTCGCTAATCAGCACATCCACAAAGCGGCGGATCAGCTGGCGGTTAAGCGGATCCAGCCCCTGCAAGGGCTCGTCGAGGATCAGCAGGGTCGGGTGCTTCACCAGCGCGCGCACGATCAGCGCCAGCCGCTGCTGGCCCCACGACAGGCTGCTGAACGGCGCATCCGCGACCCGGTTATCCATCCCGAGGATATCCAGCCACTGCTGCGCCAGCTTGTGCTGCCTGTCGGAAACCGCCTGATAAATTCCGATAGAGTCGAAATACCCCGACAGAATGACATTGCGCACCGTGGTGCTGACGCGGTAATCGAGGTGCAGGCTGCTGCTGACATAGCCGATATGCTTTTTGATATCCCAGATGGTTTCGCCGCTGCCGCGACGGCGGCCAAAGAGGGTGAGATCGTTGCTGTAGCCCTGGGGATGATCGCCGGTAATCAGGCTCAGCAGGGTCGATTTACCGGCGCCGTTGGGGCCGACAATCTGCCAGTGCTCGCCGGGATTTACCGTCCAGCTCAGATGGTCAAGGATCGGGCGATCGTTATACGACACCACGCCGTTGTTGAGCACAATCCGCGGTTGATCCTGCGGCAGGGCATGGCGCGCCGAAGGGGCATCCGGTTCGGGCAGGGTGACGCCGTTCAGCTTTTCACTGTGCGCCAGCTGGGCAATCAGGGCCTGGTTCAGCAGGGCCGCTTTTTCCCCCACCGCCGTCAGGGTACAGTCGGCCAGTACCCCGGCGTTCTTCACAAAATCGGGGATCTCGTCGAAACGGTTGAGGACCAGCACCAGGGTGTAACCCTGCTGATTAAGCGAGGCCAGCAGATCCGCCAGCTGCCCGCGGGATTTCACATCGAGGCCGTCGAAAGGCTCATCAAGGATCAGCAGTTCAGGTGCAGCCATCAGGGCCTGGCACAGCAGCGTTTTGCGGGTTTCGCCGGTGGAGAGGTATTTAAAGCGTCGGTCCAGCAGGTGAGCGATGCCGAACTGTTCCGCCAGCTGGCGGCAGCGGGTGTCGTCTTTGATCTCGTCCTGGATAATCTCAGATGCCGTGCGGCCGGTATCTTCTTCGCCGGGGCTGAGCAGATCGGTGTTGTTGCGCTGCCACTCGTCGCTTACCAGTTTTTGCAGCTGTTCAAAGGAGAGGCGGGTCAGGCGCGTAAAGGTGCTCTGGCGTTCGCCCTTCAGCAGCGTCAGCTCCCCGGCCAGCGCCCGGGCGAGGGCAGACTTGCCGCTGCCGTTACTGCCAACGAACGCCCAGCTTTCACCAGCATTGAGCGTAAAATCCGCGAGCGTGAGCGTACGGGTATCGCTAAGACGAAACGTGCCTTGCGAAATTTGCAATGATGACATGATTTATCCCATTTTATGCAGCAATAAGCATCAGGGATACCCAGTGTCGGGGCGAATGTCAATGCGCTTAGCACAACGTGGCGATAATCACCCGGTCAGCATTAAAATATGCCGTTACCTCAGTACCTTCTTCTAAGCCCTGGCTCTGGGCCACAGGCACGGTGGCGCAAAGCGTCTGGCCGTCGGGCAGGGTCATCAGCACTTCACACTGCTCATCGCCCCGATCGATATGGTTAATGATCCCCTGCAATTGATTATCCGCCTGGTTCGCCGTTTCCCTGTTCTGAGTGATACTGACCCAGGGGGCCTTCAGCAGCACCAGCACCTCTTTGCCCTCATCCAGCCCCAGCCGCTCGCCGCTCTGGGCGGTAATGGCCACTTTCAGGCGGGTAGTGCCGTCGGCGAGTAAAATATCCACCTGCTGCTGGACGCGATCGTCATCGCGGGCAGTGACCGTACCAAACCACTGGTTGCGGGCGCTGGTCTGCAAGGAGAAACGCGAGATAGCGCCAAGCAGGCTGTCCAGCGGCAGAGCGTCGTCGTCGCTCAAGACATCGAAGGCTTTCTGTTGGATCTGCCCCAGCAGGTCATAGAGCTGGATCAGCCGCTGCCCGTAGCGCGTCAGTATCGCACCGCCGCCGCCTTTGCCGCCGGTAGCGCGTTCGACCAGAGTCTGTTCGCTCAGGGTGTTCATCTCATTGATGGCATCCCAGGCGCTTTTATAGCTAATGCCGGCGTTCCTGGCTCCCTGGCTGATGGAACCGGTTTGCGCAATCTGTTTAAGCAGGGCGATGCGGCGGGGATCGGCAAACAATTTTTGCGAAAGACGGAGGGTGAGGAGAATTTCGGCCTGCATAACAATGTCCTGGCAAAAGGGTTATTGTGACCTAATTCGTTTTATGCGCAAACTGTACCGCACAAAAGGGGATGTATTTCTCGCTTTTCCGGTTAGAATAAGGCATTCACATTGTCTGGAGAAAGCCATGTTAGAGTTGCTGAAAAGTCTGGTATTCGCCGTGATCATGGTGCCAGTGGTGATGGCTATCATTCTCGGTGCCATCTACGGCCTGGGTGAGGTGTTTAACATCTTTTCCAATATCGGCCACAGAAAACAGCCGAAAAAACAGCATTAATTTCCTGTAAAAACGCCCGGTTCCGCCGGGCGTTTTGCTCTCAAGTTTCCCCCTTCCGCGCCGATATTACTTACGGCATCAGTTTCATTTACTCACTAATCGGTACGATTTAACACTGGGAAAACCTTAGGGTTATCGTTATATTTATTTTTATATAACGACACTCACAGGAGTTAAAGATGGCACGTACATGGTTACGCCTTTTCGCAGGGGCAACGCTGACCCTCACCCTGACCGGACATGCACTGGCGGATGAGGGCAAAATTACCGTCTTCGCGGCAGCATCCCTGACGAACGCGATGCAGGATATCGCTGCGGAGTATAAAAAAGAGAAAAACGTCGAGGTGGTGTCGTCCTTTGCGTCTTCGTCCACGCTGGCGCGCCAGATCGAAGCGGGAGCGCCTGCGGACCTGTTCATCTCTGCCGATCAGAAGTGGATGGATTACGCGGTCGAGAAAAAATCGATAGATACCGCCAGCCGCGCAACCCTGCTGGGCAATAGCCTGGTGGTGGTGGCACCGAAAGAGAGTGCCCAGGGCGAGATCGTCATAAACAAAGAGACCCGCTGGACCAGCCTGCTGAAAGACGGGCGTCTGGCGGTGGGCGATCCGGAACACGTTCCGGCGGGCATTTATGCCAAAGAGGCGCTGCAAAAACTGGGGGCCTGGGAGACGCTGTCCCCGAAACTGGCCCCGGCGGAAGACGTGCGTGGCGCGCTGGCGCTGGTGGAGCGCAACGAAGCGCCGTTGGGCATCGTCTACGGCTCTGATGCCGTCGCCGGAAAAGGGGTGAAAGTGGTGGGGACCTTCCCGGAAGACTCACATAAGAAAGTGGAATATCCTGTTGCCATCGTCGATGGACATAAAAACGCTACCGTCAGCGCCTTTTACGATTATCTGAAGGGGCCGCAGGCGTCAGCAATCTTTAAACGTTACGGATTTACGACTCACGAATGATATTGACCGATCCCGAATGGCAGGCCGTGCTGCTGAGCCTGAAAGTCTCTTCCCTCGCGGTTGCATTTAGTTTGCCCTTTGGGATCTTCTTCGCCTGGCTACTGGTTCGCTGTAAATTTCCCGGCAAAGCGCTCCTTGACAGTGTTTTGCATTTGCCGCTGGTGCTGCCGCCGGTGGTGGTCGGTTACCTGCTCCTCATCGCCATGGGGCGACGCGGGTTTATCGGCGAGCGGCTGTATGAGTGGTTTGGCCTCAGCTTTGCCTTCAGCTGGCGCGGTGCGGTGCTGGCAGCGGCGGTGATGTCGTTCCCGCTGATGGTGCGGGCGATCCGCCTGGCGCTGGAAGGGGTCGACATGAAGCTTGAACAGGCGGCCCGCACGTTGGGTGCCGGACGCTGGCGCGTATTTCTGACCATCACGCTTCCCCTGACGCTGCCGGGCATTATTGTCGGCACCGTGCTGGCCTTTGCCCGCTCGCTGGGCGAGTTTGGCGCGACCATTACCTTTGTCTCCAATATCCCGGGTGAAACGCGCACTATCCCGTCGGCGATGTATACCCTTATCCAGACCCCCGGTGGCGAAGGGGCCGCCGCGCGTCTTTGTATTATCTCCATTGTGCTGGCGATGGTGTCGCTGCTGGTATCGGAATGGCTGGCCCGTCTGAGCCGTGAACGGATGGGGAACTGACCATGCTGGAACTCAATTTCACCCAGACCCTGGGCGAGCACTGTCTCACCCTCAACGAAACCCTGCCTGCCAGCGGAATTACCGCCATTTTTGGCGTCTCCGGCGCGGGGAAGACCTCGCTGATCAACGCCATAAGTGGCCTGACCCGGCCCCAGTCAGGGCGGATCGTGCTCAACGATCGGGTGTTGAACGACGTAGAAAAACGCATTTATCTGGCACCGGAAAAGCGCCGGGTTGGCTATGTCTTCCAGGATGCACGACTGTTTCCGCACTACAAGGTGCTGGGCAATCTGCGTTATGGCATGGCGAAAAGCATGGCCGGGCAGTTCGATAAGCTGGTGGCTCTGCTAGGCATTGAACACCTGCTTGACCGGCTACCTTCGTCGCTCTCGGGCGGGGAAAAGCAGCGCGTGGCGATAGGCCGGGCGCTGCTCACCGCCCCGGAGTTGCTACTGCTGGACGAGCCGCTGGCCTCGCTGGATATCCCCCGCAAGCGTGAGCTGCTGCCCTATCTGCAGCGCCTGGCGCGTGAAATCAATATTCCGATGCTCTATGTCAGCCACTCGCTGGACGAGATCCTGCATCTGGCCGATAAGGTGCTGGTCCTGGAAAACGGCAGCGTGAAGGCGTTCGGCAATCTGGAAGAGGTGTGGGGCAGCAGCGTGATGCACCCGTGGTTGCCTCAGGAGCAGCAGAGCAGCATTCTGAAGGTGAGCGTGCTGGAGCACCATCCGCACTATGCGATGACCGCGCTGGCCATTGGCGATCAGCATGTCTGGGTCAACAAGCTGGATAAACCGTTGCAAACCAATCTACGCATTCGCATTCAGGCGTCGGACGTCTCGCTGGTGCTGCAGCCGCCGCTCCAGAGCAGCATTCGTAACATTTTGCGCGCCAAAGTGGCCCAGTGTTACGACGATAACGGCCAGGTTGAGGTGCAGCTGGAAATTGGTAGCCGCACGCTGTGGGCGCGTATCAGCCCCTGGGCCAGGGATGAGCTGGGGATCAAACCTGGCCTCTGGCTCTACGCACAGATCAAGAGCGTGTCGATCACCACCTGATCACACCAGATGGGTATAGATAAATTGGGCGATGCTGTCGGTGGTGTTGTCGCCAATTACGATGTTGGCGCGCGCTTTGACGGCCTCGTCCGCATTACCCATCGCCACCCCGGTCCCGGCCGCTTCCAGCATGCTGATGTCATTGTAGTTATCGCCAAAGGCAATGACGTCCTTCATTGATCCGCCGATGGATTCCACATACTGCGCCAGGCGCTTGCCCTTGCTGTTGCCTTTGCGGGCAATATCCACCTGATCGTGCCAGGACCATTCGCACTCCAGGCCCAACGTCTGCTCCACGTGTTTAGCGAAGGCATTCAGCTTGCTGGTATCTTCATCGGTCAGAGCAAATTTCCAGATAGCGTTAACGTCCCGGGCCGCCTGCGCCAGCGACGGCACCTGAGTGAACACCGGACGCTGCGCTTCCGGCAGCGACAGCGCCCAGTTGCTGGTGCGGATCACATGCCCGGTCGGGCGTTCATAAAGCATCGCGTCGTCGACATACATCAGGCCGTGAATGGCATGTTCATCGAGCAGATCAATCAGTTGCAGCGCCTGGGTAACCGGCAGCGGATCGGCCTGCAGAACCTTTTTTGCTTTATAATCATACAAATAGGTTCCGTTACAGCAAATTGCAGGTGTATCTAACGCCAGCGCCTGATAAAAAGGATGAATCGCAACATGATGACGACCCGTCACGATGAGGAGCTGGTATCCCGCCTCCTGGGCACGCTTCAGGGCGTCGAGGGAAGAGGGGAGCAGGGTTTTTTGCGGGGTTAACAGCGTACCGTCTAAATCCAGTGCAATCACACGCGAGGTCATTTGATATTCCGGGTTAATGTTGAAATGGCAGAATGAGCAGATGGTACACCGCGTGACTAAGGCTGCAAAATTCCTGGTTAAAATTCAGCATTCACCGTTAAAAAAGACTATCCTGGTACATTACTTTTACGCGCAGTGAGGAAAGGAGCATTCATGAAACAAACCGTTTATACCGCCAGTCCTGAAAGCCAGCAGATCCATGTCTGGCGTCTGAATCCCGAAGGTACGCTCACCCTGGTTCAGGTCGTCGATGTTCCCGGCCAGGTTCAGCCGATGGCGATCAGCCCGGATAAACGTTTCCTGTATGTGGGCGTGCGCCCGGAGTTCCGTGTGCTGGCGTACCGTATCTCTCCTGAAGATGGCGCGCTGACCTTTACGGCCGAAGCTGCGCTGCCGGGGAGCCCGACCCATATCTCAACCGATCTGCAGGGGCGCTTTATCTTTAGCGGCTCTTACAACGCCGGTTGCGTCAGCGTTACCCGCCTGGACGACGGCATTCCAACGGAGACCGTTGAGGTGGTTGAAGGGCTGGAAGGTTGTCACTCGGCCAACATCTCCCCGGATAACCGCACCCTGTGGGTACCGGCGCTGAAACAGGATCGTATCTGCCTGTTTACCCTTGGCGACGACGGCAAGCTGGCCGCGCAAACGCCAGCAGAAGTGACCACCGTTGAAGGCGCAGGCCCGCGTCATATGGCCTTCCATCCGAACCAGCAGTACGCCTATGTGGTGAATGAGCTGAACTGCTCGGTGGACGTCTGGGCCCTGCGCGATCCGCACGGCAACATCGAGTGCGTGCAGACCCTGGACATGATGCCGGCGGACTTCACCGATACGCGCTGGGGGGCGGATATCCACATCACCCCTGATGGACGCCACCTCTATACCTGCGATCGTACGTCAAGCCTGATCACCATTTTCAGCATCTCTGAAGATGGCAGCGTGCTGGCCATCGAAGGCTTCCAGCCGACCGAGACCCAGCCGCGCGGCTTTAACGTCGATCATAGCGGTAAGTTCCTGATTGCAGCGGGGCAAAAATCGCACCATATCGCGCTGTATGAGATTCAGGGCGAGCAGGGGCTGCTGGAAGAGAAGGGGCGTTACGCTGTCGGCCAGGGGCCAATGTGGGTGGTGGTTAACGCGCACTAAGGCGGACGATAAAAAAAACCTCGCACATGCGAGGTTTTTTTATGCCCGGTGGTAGCCGGGTGAGCACATCGGAAACACCAACCTCAATATAGTAATCCCGGCCTGGCACTATGTAAAATTAACCCACGGCAAAAGAATGGGATGAGCCGCTGAGTTAATAATTATCATACTGAAAAATAATAATATTTTTCTTTATCTGAATAAATTCTTAATCTGTTTGAAACTGTTTTTATATACAGTTATCAGAGATTACAATGTTGCCGTTGGTTCGATGTGAGCAGTTCCGCAAATCAGGTTTCTTTTAAGTCCTGGCTGGCGGGTGGTGCCGTCAGTGCCTTAACTGTGGAGCACATCGGTAACACCAACGCCCACTGGTGACAGGCAGCGGAAAGGTAAGTCAGTGGAAGTGCTCCTGACCAAAGGAGTGGCGTATGAGCAGTATGGGATGGGTAATTCTGTTCCTGCAACTCATGGTTGCAGTATTGCAACTGCTGGATGCGTATCTTAAGACCGGTGCCTGACGTGCCCAGCCGCAGCATTAAGGGGGAGTTACTCCCCCTTTTTGCTAATCAGATTACTGCTTCGGTTCCGCTACCACTTTGCTGCCCACGCCGCGGTTGTTGTATTCCCACATGCGGTTGAAGTTAGCGTCGTTGAGGTTACGCTGCACGTTGCCTTTCTCATCCACCGCACCGGTATTACCCGCATACGGACGCTGAGAGATCGCCGCGTTGCCCCACGGTTTTGCCATGTTAAAGCCTTCGTTGATCACGCTGTCGCGGATCACCACCTGGCCGTTGGAGGCAGAATCGACGTCCAGCGAGCGGCCCAGCTGTGCCACACCGTCACCCATCGCGGTAAAGCGGCTGTTCACTGCCAGGAAGCCGTAGAACATGTTCGACAGGGTGGCCGGGGCGAAGACATAGCCTTCCTGCTGGGTACGGGTATTCATCACCCGGAAATCGGTGTTATCAAACACCACGGCACCGCGACCAGAGACAATATCCACATCCCCTTCAATGTAGCTGTTAGTGACCAGCGTACGGGTTATGCGGTTGTTCTTCAGGGTGTTATCAACGCCGCTGTTGGTAACGAAGAAGGTATTCTGACGACCCAGAATATTTACCTTGTCGATCTGCACCTGGTCGCCATCGCTGCGCAGGGCAACCGCCTGGTGATTACCGGCATCGACGCTGTCGCCGAGATTGTTTTCAATTGTCAGGTTCTGCAGCTGCAGGCCGGTGTTCTGCGACCAGAAGACGGCGGAACACATTACCCCGACGGTGGCACTGTGCTTGCTCTGGCAACGGTCAAACATGTACCAGGCCGGTTTGCCAGGCATGTATTTACCGCCCGGATTGACCAGACGACGCCAGGTCGCGGTATCCATCTCCGAGTCGATCGCCAGACCAATTTTCACATCAATCGGTTTTTCACCCGTACCGTACAGGGTCACGCTACCCGGCGCGGCAGGCACATACACGGTGCCTTCGTACTCGCCTGGTAAAATGGCAATGTACTGACGGGAGCTGCTGTGCTTAGCAATGGCTGCATCAACCGCCGCCTGAATGGTGGTATGCGTAACGCCCTGGGTTCCCGCCGGGCCAACCACAAAGTTCGGCTGCGCAGGCAGACGAATGGCGTAAGGACTCCACGGCGCCGCGTTTGGATCCATGGCCGTGAAGTAGCGAGCCTGCTGGAAGTTTTTCGCTTCATCAGTGGAAAGGATCGGGCGGGAAGCCGTGCCTGGTGCGACCTGCTCTGAAGGCAGTTGATCCGGCGGAGTAGAGCTGCACGCGGACAACGTCACGCCAAATGCGAGGGCCAGCGCCAGACGAGAAATCCTGGAAATGTTCAAGGGAAAGCTCCTGCTAAGCATATCAATAGGGGGATAACCGAAATAGCCTGCTTTTTTATACTAAGTTGAGCGAAACGGGAAGATTAAAAGGCAAAAAGTTACTTTTTATTCCCGCGCTTAGCGGGAAAGTTGTCACAAATAAATAACAATTTCGGTAAAGGCGATTGACAGGGCGACGGGAATGAAAATAAATGTCTATACAACTCATGACAAGCGGAAGCCCGATGTTGCAACTTCATCCCGACGACGTTATCTGGCGTAACCTGCGCCTCGCGACTATGGATCCTGGCTACGGCACAGCCTATGGTCTGCTGGAGAACCGGGCCTTAATTGTGCGTGGAGAGACCATCCTGGCGATCGTGCCGGAATCTGACCTGCCGCAGGATCTGCCCAACACCCGCGATTTACAGGGGCGGCTGGTCACGCCGGGCCTGATTGACTGCCACACCCATCTGGTGTTTGGCGGCGACCGCGCCGCCGAGTGGGAGCAGCGGCTGAACGGCGTCTCCTATCAGACCATCAGCGCCCAGGGCGGCGGAATTAATGCCACGGTGAGCGCGACCCGGGACAGCACCCCTGAGCAGCTTGAGCAGCTGGCGCAGCAGCGTTTACAGCGGCTGATGCGCGAAGGCGTTACCACTATCGAAATCAAATCCGGCTACGGCCTGAACGACGAGGCGGAAGAGAAGATGCTGCGCGTGGCCCAGCGTCTGGCGCACACCCATCCCATTGAGATCAGCCCGACGCTGCTGGCTGCCCATGCCGTGCCGAAGGAGTATCGTCAGGATCCGGATGCGTACATCGCCCACGTGTGTCAGCACACGCTCCCGCAGCTGTGGGAGAAAGGCCTTTTCGAAGCCGTGGATGTCTTCTGCGAGAACGTTGGCTTTACCCCGGAACAGAGCGAGCGGGTGTTCCAGGCGGCACAGGCCCGGGGGATCCCGATTAAAGGCCACGTCGAGCAGCTCTCTAACCTCGGCGGCACCGCGCTGGTGAGCCGTTACCACGGGCTGTCTGCCGATCACATTGAGTATCTTGATGAGGCCGGAGTGAGCGCGATGGCGCAGAGCGGCACCGTGGCGGTGCTGCTGCCCGGTGCGTTCTACTTTTTGCAGGAGCGCCAGCGCCCGCCGGTTGACCTGCTGCGTCAGCAGGGGGTGCCGATGGCCGTCGCGACCGACTACAACCCCGGCACCAGCCCCTTTGCCAGCCTGCATCTGGCGATGAATATGGCCTGCGTGCAGTTTGGTTTAACCCCGGAAGAGGCGTGGGCAGGGGTGACCCGGCATGCCGCCCAGGCGCTGGGTCGCGGGGCAACGCACGGCCAGCTGAAGGCCGGGTTTGTCGCGGATCTGGCGATCTGGGATGCCAAAAGCCCGGTGGAGATGGTGTATGAGCCGGGTCGTAACCCGCTTTATCAGCGCGTATTCAGAGGAAAAGTACAATGAGCGTATGGCAGCCGGTTTCACCTGACGTCTGGCAGGGGCGTGACGACACCCGCGAGGCCAGCAACGCGCTGCGCCTGTTCCAGACCGTGCAACGTAGCGATACGCCAACGCCCTCCGGGGACGGTATCGCCCTGATCGGCTTTGCCTGCGACGAAGGGGTCAGACGCAATCAGGGCCGGACCGGTGCGGCCCAGGCCCCGGATGTGTTACGCCGCGCGCTGGGAAATATGGCCAGCCATCAGGGCCACCAGCGGCTGACCGATATGGGCAACATCCGCGTCGAGGGGGAGGCGCTGGAGGCCGCCCAGCAGGCGCTGAGCGAGACGGTCACCGCCTGCCAGCAGGCCGGCATGCGCACCCTGGTGTTCGGCGGCGGGCATGAAACCGCCTGGGCCCATGGCCGCGGCGTGCTGGATGCTTTTCCCGGCGAGCGGGTGGTAATTATCAACCTCGATGCGCACCTCGATCTGCGTCACGCCAGTCAGGCGACCTCCGGAACCCCGTTCCGCCAGCTGGCGCTCTACTGCGCGGAACAGCAGCGTGAGTTTCACTACGCCTGTCTCGGGGTCAGCCGGGCGGCCAATACGCAGGCGCTGTGGGATGAAGCGGCTCGTCTTAACGTCACTCTGGTGGAAGATCTCGATTTCCAGCAGCAGGCGCTGCCGGTGCTGGACACCGTCCTCAACAATGCGGATCGGGTCTACCTCACCATTGACCTCGACGTGATGCCCGCCGGGGAGATGCCCGCCGTGTCGGCCCCCGCCGCGCTGGGGGTTCCGGCCCGGGATCTGCTCCCGGTCATCGCGCGGATCTGTCGCAGCGGCAAACTGCAGGCGGCGGATCTGGTGGAGTTCAGCCCTGGCTTCGATCGCGACGGCCAGGGGGCGAAGCTCGCCGCGCGTCTTGCCTGGCAAATTGCTCACTGGTGGGCGTAATCTGTGGATATACTCGGATTTTTATAACGGCTTAAGGAATTGCTATGTTCTCTCGCGCCCCGCAGCAGCAGGCCAATACGCCAGCCCCTTTCTATGAAAAGGTAAAACAGGCGATCAGCCATCAGATCGCCACCGGCGTCTGGCGTCCTCACGATCGCATCCCGTCCGAGGCAGAGCTGGTGGCCCAGTTCGGCTTTAGCCGGATGACCATCAACCGCGCGCTGCGGGAGCTGACCGATGAGGGGCTGCTGGTGCGTCTGCAGGGGGTCGGCACCTTTGTGGCCGAGCCAAAAGGGCAGTCCGCGCTGTTTGAAATTCGCAGCATTGCCGATGAGATCGCCTCCCGCAACCATCAGCACCGCTGTGAGGTGCTGTTCCTTGAGGAGACGCAGGCCAGCGCTGCGCAGGCCGCTGCGTTGAACGTCAAAGAGGGAACGCGTATCTTCCACTCCCTGATGTTGCACTTTGAAAACGATATCCCGGTGCAGATTGAGGATCGCAGCGTCAATGCCGCGCTGGTGCCGGATTACCTGCAGCAGGACTATACCGCCACCACCCCCCATGCTTATCTGTCGCTGGTCGCGCCGCTGACGGAAGGGGAGCATATCGTCGAGGCGGTGCGCGCCACGCCGCAGGAGTGCGAGCTGCTGCGTATTAAAGAGCACGATCCCTGCCTGCTGATCCACCGCCGTACCTGGTCAGCCTCGCACATTGTTTCCCACGCCAGACTGCTGTTCCCGGGCAACCGCTATCGGCTGCAGGGCCATTTCATGTCATAAGCCAAAAGCGTGATTGCTGACGCAATATAACAAAAATGTATCGTAATTGTTAAAACCGGCCTTGTGTGCACTTGTCTATACAAGTATATCTTAGTGTATATTCTGTCCCCAATGAGGAGCACACAATGTCGTCAGGTAAGTATCGCCAGCAAGAGATCCGCGCCCCACGTGGCACCACGCTTAACGCCAAAAGCTGGCTCACCGAAGCCCCGCTGCGCATGTTAATGAACAACCTCGATCCCGACGTGGCGGAAAACCCTCACGAGCTGGTGGTGTATGGCGGAATTGGCCGCGCGGCGCGCAACTGGGCGTGCTATGACGCCATTGTCAAATCCCTCACCGAACTGGAAAACGACGAAACCCTGCTGGTGCAGTCCGGCAAACCGGTCGGCGTCTTCAAAACCCACGAAAACGCCCCGCGCGTGCTGATCGCCAACTCCAACCTGGTCCCGCACTGGGCAACCTGGGAACACTTTAACGAGCTGGATGCGAAAGGGCTGGCGATGTATGGCCAGATGACCGCCGGCAGCTGGATCTACATCGGCAGCCAGGGCATCGTCCAGGGCACCTACGAAACCTTTGTCGAGGCGGGCCGTCAGCACTATAACGGCTCCCTGAAAGGCCGTTGGGTACTGACCGCGGGCCTGGGCGGCATGGGCGGCGCACAGCCGCTGGCGGCGACACTGGCGGGAGCCTGCTCCCTTAACATTGAGTGCCAGCAGAGCCGCATCGATTTCCGTCTGCGTACCCGCTACGTCGATGAGCAGGCCGATTCGCTGGACGATGCCCTGGCGCGCATTAACAAATACACCCAGCAAGGCAAAGCGGTCTCGATTGCCCTGTGCGGTAACGCGGCCGATATCGTGCCGGAGCTGGTGGCGCGCGGCGTGCGTCCGGACCTGGTCACCGACCAGACCAGCGCCCACGATCCGCTGCACGGCTACCTGCCAAAAGGCTGGAGCTGGGAAGAGTACCAGCAGAAAGCGCAGCAGGATCCGGAAGGCACCGTGCTGGCGGCGAAGCGTTCAATGGCCGATCATGTCAACGCGATGCTGGCCTTCAGCCAGCAGGGCGTCCCGACCTTCGATTACGGCAATAATATCCGCCAGATGGCGAAAGAGATGGGCGTTACCAACGCCTTTGATTTCCCAGGCTTTGTCCCTGCCTATATCCGTCCGCTGTTCTGCCGCGGGATCGGCCCGTTCCGCTGGGTGGCGCTCTCCGGCGACCCGGAAGATATCTACAAAACCGACGCCAAAGTGAAAGAGATTGTCGCCGATGATGAACACCTGCATCACTGGCTGGACATGGCCCGCGAGCGCATTAACTTCCAGGGACTGCCGGCGCGTATCTGCTGGGTAGGCCTGGAGTGGCGCCAGAAGCTGGGCCTGGCCTTTAACGAAATGGTCCGCAGCGGTGAAGTCTCTGCGCCAATCGTTATTGGTCGTGACCATCTTGATTCGGGCTCGGTTGCCAGCCCGAACCGTGAAACCGAAGCGATGAAGGACGGCTCCGACGCGGTCTCCGACTGGCCGCTGCTGAATGCGCTGCTCAACACCGCCAGCGGCGCGACCTGGGTCTCGCTCCACCACGGCGGCGGCGTCGGGATGGGCTTCTCCCAGCATGCCGGAATGGTCATCGTCTGCGACGGCACCGATGAAGCCGCGGCCCGTATTGCCCGCGTACTGCACAACGATCCGGCGACTGGCGTGATGCGCCATGCCGATGCCGGGTATGACATTGCCATTGATTGCGCGAAAGAGCAGGGCCTGAACCTGCCGATGATCGCCGCTCAACAAGGAAAGCACTGATGAACGCTTTAACCCTGACTCCCGGTTCCCTGACCCTGGCCCAGCTGCGCCAGGTCTGGCAACAGCCGCTGCACCTGACGCTCGACGACGCGGCCCACAAGGCCATCAACGACAGCGTCGCCTGCGTGGAAGCGATTGTCGCCGAAGGGCGCACCGCCTACGGGATCAACACCGGTTTTGGCCTGCTGGCGCAGACGCGCATCGCTACTCACGATCTGGAAAACCTGCAACGTTCGCTGGTGCTCTCCCACGCGGCGGGCGTCGGCGAGCCGCTGGATGACGACATTGTGCGTCTGATGATGGTGCTGAAGATCAACAGCCTGGCGCGCGGTTTCTCCGGCATCCGCCTGAGCGTAATTCAGGCGCTGATTGCCATGGTCAACGCCGAAGTTTACCCCTGGATCCCGGCCAAAGGTTCGGTCGGCGCGTCCGGCGATCTGGCCCCGCTGGCGCACATGTCCCTGACCCTGCTGGGTGAGGGCAAAGCCCGCTACCGGGGCGAATGGTTACCGGCCGCCACCGCCCTGCAGAAAGCGGGTCTGGCCCCGGTGACGCTGGCGGCGAAAGAGGGCCTGGCGCTGCTGAACGGCACCCAGGCCTCCACCGCCTTTGCCCTGCGCGGCCTGTTTGAAGCCGAAGATCTGTTTGCCTCGGCGGTGGTCTGTGGGGCGCTGACTACCGAAGCGGTGCTCGGCTCCCGTCGTCCGTTTGACGCCCGCATTCATGAGGTACGCGGCCAGCGCGGGCAGATCGACGCCGCGGCGCTGTTCCGCCACGTCCTGACCGACACCAGCGCCATTGCCGAGTCGCACCACAACTGCGACAAGGTGCAGGACCCGTACTCCCTGCGCTGTCAGCCGCAGGTAATGGGGGCCTGTCTTACCCAGATGCGTCAGGTGGCGGAGGTACTGCTGGTGGAATCCAATGCCGTTTCCGATAACCCGCTGGTGTTCGCCGCGGAAAACGAAGTGGTCTCCGGGGGTAACTTCCACGCCGAACCGGTGGCGATGGCGGCGGATAATCTGGCCCTGGCGATTGCCGAAATTGGCGCGCTGTCGGAGCGTCGTATCGCGCTGATGATGGATAAACACATGTCCCAGCTGCCACCGTTCCTGGTGCGCAACGGCGGGGTTAACTCCGGGTTTATGATTGCCCAGGTGACCGCCGCCGCGCTGGCGAGCGAGAACAAGGCCCTGTCGCACCCGCACAGCGTGGACAGTCTGCCGACGTCAGCTAATCAGGAAGATCATGTCTCGATGGCCCCGGCGGCAGGCCGCCGCTTGTGGGAGATGGCGGGCAACACCCGCGGCGTGCTGGCGGTAGAGTGGTTAGCGGCCTGTCAGGGCTGCGATCTGCGCGACGGTCTGACCTCCAGCCCGCAGCTGGAGCAGGCGCGGCATATCCTGCGGGAGCAGGTGGCGCACTATGATGACGACCGCTTCTTTGCCCCGGATATTGATGCGGCGATTGCGTTGCTGAACAAAAGGAGCCTGGTCGGGTTGCTGCCAGCGTTCTTGTAAAAAAACGCCCGGTGGCGCTGCGCTTACCGGGCCTACAAAAAACCGGCCTATGTGCCGGTTTTTTATTTAACTGTACATCGCCGTAATCGACGCGCTGCCCAGGGTGTGGAAATGGACGTTAAAGCCTACCATTGCGCCGCTGGCCTCTTTATCGACCTCGATTCTCTCCACATTCAGCGCATGTACCGTGAAGATATAACGATGGGTTTCGCCTTTTGGCGGGGCCGCGCCGCCGTATCCCGCTTTGCCAAAATCGGTGCGGGTCTCCACGGCACCCTCCGGCAGCGCCACCAGCGAAGAGCCGGAGCCCTGCGGCAGCACGCGGGTATCGGCGGGGATATTGGCGACAACCCAGTGCCACCAGCCGGAGCCGGTTGGGGCGTCCGGGTCGTAACAGGTCACGACAAAGCTTTTGGTACCCGACGGCACCTCGTCCCACGCCAGATGCGGAGAGATGTTATCTCCCTCATATCCCATACCGTTAAATACGTGGCGCAGCGGGAGTTTATCGCCGTCGCGCAGATCCTGACTGATAAGTTTCATACAGTTCCTCCGTAAAAAGCCCTGCCAGAAGTGTAACGCATAAACTAAAGCGTAAAGTGCGCAGGCTCCTGAACGGCATCCACCACCGCACGGGTCAGCTTGCTGAGCTGGTCGCGGCTTATCACATAGGGCGGCATCAGATAGATCAGTTTGCCGAACGGCCGCACCCAGACGCCGCGCGCCACAAAGAAGCTTTGCAGCGCCGACATGTTCACCGGATGGGTTGTTTCAACGACGCCGATCGCCCCCAGCACCCGCACGTCGGCGACAAAGGCTGAATCCCGCGCCGCCGCCAGTTCATTCTTCAGCTGGGCTTCGATGGCGGGCACCTGAATCTGCCACTCACCGCTCTCAAGCAGGGCCAGGCTCTCGCTGGCGACCGCGCAGGCCAGCGGGTTACCCATAAAGGTCGGGCCGTGCATAAAGCAGCCTGCTTCGCCGTTGCTGATGGTCTCCGCCACCTGGCGAGTGGCGAGGGTGGCTGAGAGGGTCATGGTGCCCCCGGTCAGGGCTTTGCCGAGGCAGAGAATGTCCGGCGTAATGCCCGCGTGCTCGCAGGCAAACAGCTTGCCGGTGCGCCCGAAGCCGGTGGCAATTTCATCGGCAATCAGCAGAATGCCTTCGCGGTCACACATCCTGCGGATGCGCTTCAGCCACTCGGGATGGTACATGCGCATTCCGCCCGCACCCTGCACGATGGGCTCGAGGATCACGGCGGCAATCTCATGACGGTGGGCGGCCATCAGGCGGGCAAAGCCGACCATGTCCATTTCATCCCACTCGCCGTCGAAACGGCTCTGCGGCGCCGGGGCAAACAGGTTTTCCGGCAGATAGCCCTTCCACAGACTGTGCATCGAGTTGTCGGGATCGCAGACCGACATCGCGCCGAAAGTGTCGCCGTGATAGCCGTTGCGGAAGGTGATAAACCGCTGACGGCTTTCGCCCTTCGCGTGCCAGTACTGCAGCGCCATTTTCATCGCCACCTCCACCGCTACCGAGCCGGAATCGGCCAGGAAGACGCACTCCAGCGCTTCGGGGGTCATCGCCACCAGCCGACGGCAGAGATCCACCGCCGGTTGATGGGTGATGCCGCCGAACATCACGTGCGACATGCGGTCAATCTGGGCTTTCATCGCCGCGTTAAGCCGCGGGTGATTGTAGCCATGAATGGCTGCCCACCAGGAGGACATGCCGTCCACCAGCTGTTCGCCGCTGGCCAGGGTCAGCTCGCAGCCGTGCGCTTCCGTCACCGGATATACCGGCAGGGGCTGGGTCATGGAGGTGTAGGGATGCCAGATGTGTTGCCGATCGAAGGCGAGATCGTCCGTTGTCATAATCGACTTGTAAACCATTTTGAAAACATTTAGGTTTACAAGCATAACCCGAACCCATCCTGAACTAAACCCCTTTGGAGACGCCCCATGGCTCACCAGGCTCGCTGGACATTGTCGCAAGTCACTGCATTATTTGAAAAACCCCTGCTTGAACTGCTGTTTGAAGCGCAACAAATTCACCGTCAGCACTTCGATCCGCAGCAGGTTCAGGTCAGCACCCTGCTGTCGATCAAGACCGGGGCCTGCCCGGAAGACTGCAAATACTGCCCGCAAAGCGCGCGTTACAAAACTGGCCTCGAATCCGAACGCCTGATGGAGGTGGAGCAGGTGCTGGAGTCGGCGCGTCAGGCGAAAAACGCCGGCTCGACCCGCTTCTGCATGGGCGCGGCCTGGAAAAACCCGCACGAGCGCGATATGCCTTATCTCGAGCAGATGGTGCAGGGCGTGAAGGCGATGGGCCTCGAAGCCTGTATGACTCTCGGCACGCTGGATGACCATCAGGCCCAGCGTCTTGCCTCGGCGGGGCTGGATTACTACAACCACAACCTCGACACCTCCCCGGAGTTCTACGGCAACATCATCACCACCCGGACCTATCAGGAGCGTCTGGACACCCTCGACAAAGTGCGCGATGCGGGCATCAAGGTCTGCTCGGGCGGGATTGTCGGCTTAGGCGAAACGGTCACCGATCGCGCCGGGCTGCTGTTACAGCTGGCAAACCTGCCGACCCCGCCGGAGAGCGTGCCGATCAACATGCTGGTGAAGGTGAAGGGCACCCCGCTGGCCGATAACGACGACGTCGACGCCTTTGACTTTATCCGCACTATTGCGGTGGCGCGAGTGATGATGCCGACCTCGTACGTACGCCTCTCGGCGGGTCGCGAGCAGATGAACGAGCAGACTCAGGCGATGTGCTTTATGGCCGGGGCCAACTCCATCTTCTACGGCTGCAAGCTGCTTACCACCCCGAACCCGGAAGAGGACAAAGACGTGCAGCTGTTCCGCAAGCTGGGGCTCAACCCGCAGCAGACCGCGGTGCTGACCGGCGATAACGAGCAGCAGCACCAGCTCGAACAGCAGCTTTTCAACGCCGATACCGACCAGTTCTATAACGCGGCGACGGTATGACCTGGCAACAACGCATCGATGCCGCCCTCGACGCTCGTCGGGCGTCCGACGCCCTGCGCGTGCGCACCCCGGTGGAGAACGGCGCCGGGCGCTTTCTCACCCGCGAGCAGCGGCGGTACTGCAACTTCTCCGGCAATGACTATCTCGGCCTGAGTCAGCACCCCGACATCATCCGCGCCTGGCAACAGGGCGCGGAGCAGTACGGCGTGGGCAGCGGCGGCTCCGGCCACGTCAGCGGCTACACCCACGCGCATCAGGCGCTGGAGGAGCACCTTGCCGGGTGGCTCGGCTACCCGCGGGCGCTGCTGTTTATCTCCGGCTTTGCCGCTAATCAGGCGCTGATTGCCGCCCTGACCGGCAAAGAGGATCGCATTGTGGCCGACCGCTTAAGCCACGCCTCGCTGCTGGAAGCCGCCAGCCACAGCCCGGCTCAGCTCAGGCGCTTCGCCCACAACGATGTCGCCCAGCTGGATTCGCTGCTGGATAAACCCTGCGCCGGGCAACAGCTGGTGGTGACCGAGGGGATCTTCAGTATGGACGGCGACAGCGCCCCGCTGGGCGAGATCCACGCGGCGGCCCAGCGTCAGGGCAGCTGGCTGCTGGTGGACGATGCCCACGGGATTGGCGTCACCGGGCCAGAGGGGCGCGGAAGCGCTGCCAGCCAGGGCGTTAAACCCGAGCTGCTGGTGGTGACCTTCGGTAAAGGCGTTGGGGTCAGCGGGGCGGCGGTGCTGTGCAGCGAATCCGTCGCCGACTACCTGCTGCAGTTCGCCCGCCATCTGATCTACAGCACCAGCATGCCGCCTGCCCAGGCGGTGGCGCTGCTGGCGGCCTTTAACCTGATTCGCAGCGACGAAGGCGACGCGCGTCGGCAGCGGCTGGCTGCGTTGATCGACCAGTTCCGCGCGTGCGTGCGCGATTTGCCGCTGGCGATCACCGCCTCGCAGAGCGCCATTCAGCCGCTGATCGTCGGCGACAACGCGCGCGCCCTGCACCTGGCGCAGGTCCTCAGAGAGCAGGGGATCTGGGTGACCGCCATTCGTCCGCCTACCGTGCCGGCGGGCACGGCGCGCCTGCGCCTGACTCTGACGGCGGCGCATGAGCCGGAAGATATCACCGCGTTACTGGAGGCGCTGCATGTCGCAAGTGAATAAACAGGCGATTGCCGCCGCCTTTGGCCGGGCGGCGCACAGCTACGCGCGCCACGATGGTCTCCAGCGGCAAAGTGCCGACGGGCTGCGGGCTTTGCTGGCAGAGAACAGGTTTGCCAGCGTGCTGGACGCCGGCTGCGGCCCGGGGAGCAACAGCCTGGCCTGGCGCCAGGCCGGGAGTCATGTGACGGCGATGGATCTCTGCGCCCCGATGCTGGAGGAAGCGCGCCGCAACCAGGCGGCCGACTGCTATCTGCAGGCCGATATCGAAGCCATTCCGCTGGCGGAGGAGCAGTTCAGCCTGGTCTGGAGCCATCTGGCGGTGCAGTGGTGCGCCAGTCTGCCGCAGGCGCTGGCAGAGCTGTATCGCGTGGCGCAGCCGGGAGGCAAGGTGGCCTTCACCACGCTGCTCAACGGCTCGCTGCCGGAGCTGAATCAGGCCTGGCAGGCGGTGGATACCCAGCCGCACGCCAACCGTTTTCTGACCGGACAGCAGGTGAACGATGCCCTGTCCGGCTGGCAGTACCGCTGTGCGGTCCAGACCGTCACCCTGCTGTTTGACGATGCGCTCAGCGCCATGCAGTCCCTGAAGGGGATCGGCGCCACCCATCTGCACGCCGGGCGGGCCGACAGGCCCTTAACGCGCGGCCAGCTGCAGCGGCTGGCGCAGGCCTGGCCGCAGCAGGCGGGGAAATTCCCGCTCTCTTATCAACTTTTTCATGGAATTATCGAACGTGACTGAACGTTATTTTGTCACCGGCACCGACACCGAGGTCGGTAAAACCGTCGCCAGCACCGCCCTGTTACAGGCGGCGCGGGCGCTGGGCCGCAACACTGCCGGATACAAACCGGTGGCCTCGGGCAGTGAGATGACCGCACAAGGGCTGCGCAACAGCGATGCCCTGGCGTTACAGCACAACAGCAGCGTGACGCTGAGCTACCCGACGGTGAACCCTTATACCTTCGCGGAGCCGACGTCGCCGCACATCATCAGCGCCGACGAGCAGCGCCCGATCCTGTTCAGCACGCTCTCCGCCGGGTTACGCACCCTGGAGAGCTGTGCCGACTGGGTGCTGGTGGAAGGGGCGGGCGGCTGGTTCACGCCGCTGTCGCAGGAGCAGACCTTCGCCGACTGGGTGCTGGCCGAACGCCTGCCGGTGATCCTGGTGGTGGGGGGGAAGCTGGGCTGTATCAACCACGCGATGCTGACCGCGCAGGCGATTCAGCAGGCGGGACTGCATTTTGCAGGCTGGGTGGCGAACGGGGTAGTGCCCCCCGGCAAGCGCCATGCCGAATACATGGCGACGCTCCAGCGCGTGCTGCCCGCTCCGCTGCTGGGCGAGATCCCGTGGCTGGGCGATACGGCTGACACCTCGGCAGTCGGGCAGTATCTGTCTCTTACTGCGCTGACGCCGTCGGCCCCATCCAGTGGGCAATCAGCGGGTCATCCAGCTCGCTGACCCGACCCTGAGCCACGTTTCGCCCCCGGTAAAGCAGGCAAAAGCGATCCGCCACCCGACGGATCAGGGAAAGATGCTGTTCGGCCAGCAGCACCGATAATCCCAGCTCCCGGTTGAACCTGAGCAGCAGCTGCGCCAGCTTGAGGGTAAACAGCTGGCCGGTGCCGCGGCTGGGCTCGTCGAGGATCAGCAGGCGAGGGCGGGTGACCAGCGCGTTAGCCAGTGCCAGCTGGTACTGCTGGTCGTCATTAAGCCCCGAGGCCCGATGCTGGCGCAGCGGGTACAGCTCCGGAAAGAACTCAAAAACGTCGCGGCTTACCGATCCGCCCGCGACGCCTTTCGCCATCCGCGCGACATGCAGATTCTCCTCTACCGTCAGTTGCGAAAAGATCCGCCGGTCCTGTGGCACAAAGCTGATCCCCTCTCCTGGACGGGTCTCTGGCCCGGCGTCATGCCAGACCATGGTGCCGCTGGCGATGGGCAGCAGCCCGGCAATACAGCTCACGAGGGTGGTTTTCCCCATTCCGGGCAGCCCGACGACGCCGGTGCAGAGGCCGGGAGGGAGATCGAGGTCAACGTTCCACAGGGTGTGGCGATCCCCGTAATACTGGTTTACGGCGCGCAGGCTTAACATGGTAGTGCTCCTTTTCAGGCATCGGTGACACCTGATGCTCTGCAAGACTCTTGCCACAGCCCAAAAAAAGGCGCTTAAACCTTCTTTTTTCGGATTAGGTTCAAAAATGCGCGCTGCGATGACAGGAACCTGCACTGCGTCGGTGCCCCGTTTTATGCACCTGGTGCAGGTACTATTTTGGTTAAAATGTGAGCAATGCCTCACCAGTTCGTTCGCTGATTTTTGTCATAAGATCGCCATAATTGGGTGATAAAAATTTTTTACCGTCGCGCTGGGGAGAAAAACCGGGAACGGGCCGAGTCACGTTCCGTATGGCCTGGAGACAGTTATCCACTATTCCTGTGGATAACCATGTGCATTAGAGTTAGAAAACACAAGGTAAGCGAGAGAATACGCGGCCTGCGCCTGAATTGCTGCGAAACGCGTCTTTTTGAAAACTTTATTGCAGATCAAGGCGTTAAATAAAAGCAATCATTGTCATCAAACTGTCAATCAGATGCGCTAAAGTTCGGCGGTTCGCCTTGACAAATGTTAAAAAACAAAAAATTCTGGGGATAACCGACCCCTGATGGAATTTTATCCCGTCACAGCCGAAATTTTGCGCAGCTTTGCTTGATTCCCGTTGCTGCTGGCACAAAACCACGCAGATGCTACTGGGTTTATATCCAGTATAATTTACTGGCAAAAATAGCCATGAGGAGTAAAATTACACACCTGCCGTATTAATCATCATCAGGTCGCCGTTCATGAGTAAACCGTTCAAACTGAATTCCGCTTTCCGTCCTTCTGGCGATCAGCCTGAAGCGATTCGCCGTCTGAAAGAGGGGCTGGAGGATGGGCTTGCACACCAGACGCTGCTGGGGGTGACCGGTTCGGGTAAAACCTTTACCGTCGCCAACGTGATCGCCGATCTTCAGCGGCCCACCATGGTGCTGGCACCCAACAAAACCCTGGCTGCGCAGCTGTACGGCGAGATGAAAGAGTTCTTCCCCGAAAACGCGGTGGAGTATTTCGTCTCCTACTACGACTACTACCAGCCGGAAGCCTACGTCCCGAGCTCCGACACCTTTATTGAAAAGGATGCCTCGGTGAACGAGCATATCGAGCAGATGCGTCTGTCCGCCACCAAGGCCTTGCTCGAGCGCCGCGACGTGGTGGTGGTAGCCTCGGTGTCAGCCATTTACGGCCTCGGCGACCCCGATCTCTACCTGAAGATGATGCTGCACCTGACCCAGGGGATGATTATCGATCAGCGCGCCATCTTGCGGCGCCTGGCGGAGCTGCAATATACCCGCAACGATCAGGCATTTCAGCGCGGCACTTTCCGCGTTCGCGGCGAGGTCATCGACATCTTCCCGGCGGAATCGGACGACTTCGCGCTGCGCGTGGAGCTGTTTGATGAAGAGGTGGAGCGGCTGTCCCTGTTTGATCCGCTGACCGGCCACGTGGAGTCGATTATTCAGCGCTTCACCGTCTACCCCAAAACCCACTACGTTACCCCGCGCGAGCGCATCGTGCAGGCGATGGAAGATATCAAGGTAGAGCTGGCGGATCGCCGCAAGACCCTGCTGGACAACAACAAGCTGCTGGAAGAGCAGCGCATCAGCCAGCGTACCCAGTTCGATCTCGAGATGATGAACGAGCTGGGCTACTGCTCCGGTATTGAAAACTACTCGCGCTATCTCTCCGGCCGCGGGCCGGGCGAGGCGCCGCCGACCCTGTTTGACTACCTGCCGGCGGATGGCCTGCTGGTGGTGGACGAATCCCACGTGACCATTCCGCAGATTGGCGGCATGTACCGCGGTGACCGGGCGCGTAAAGAGACCCTGGTGGAGTACGGCTTCCGTCTGCCGTCGGCGCTGGATAACCGCCCGATGAAGTTCGAAGAGTTTGAGGCGCTGGCGCCGCAAACCATCTACGTTTCCGCGACGCCGGGCAACTACGAGCTGGAGAAATCGGGCGATGAAGTGGTGGATCAGGTGGTGCGTCCGACCGGTCTGCTGGATCCGATTATCGAAGTGCGTCCGGTTGGCACCCAGGTGGACGATCTGCTGTCGGAGATCCGTGCCCGGGCGGCCATCAACGAGCGCGTGCTGGTCACCACCCTGACCAAACGCATGGCGGAAGATCTGACCGAATACCTCGAGGAGCATGGCGAGAAGGTGCGCTATCTGCACTCGGATATCGACACCGTGGAACGTATGGAGATCATCCGCGACCTGCGCCTTGGCGAGTTCGACGTGCTGGTGGGGATCAACCTGCTGCGTGAAGGGCTGGATATGCCGGAAGTGTCGCTGGTGGCGATTCTGGATGCCGATAAAGAGGGCTTCCTGCGCTCCGAGCGCTCGCTGATCCAGACCATTGGTCGTGCGGCGCGAAACGTCAACGGCAAAGCGATTCTTTACGGCGACAAGATCACCCCGTCAATGGCGAAAGCCATCGGCGAAACCGAACGCCGCCGCGAGAAGCAGCAGCGCTATAACGAAGAGCACGGCATTACGCCGCAGGGTCTGAACAAGAAGGTGGTGGATATCCTGGCGCTCGGCCAGAACATCGCCAAAACCAAAGCGAAGGGCCGCGGCAAGTCGCGCTCACCGGTGGAGGCCGATACCGTTGCCCTGACGCCGAAAGCGCTGCAGCAGAAGATTCACGAACTGGAAGGGCAGATGATGCAGCACGCGCAGAATCTGGAGTTCGAAGAGGCCGCGCAGATCCGCGACCAGCTACATCAGTTGCGGGATTTATTCATCGCCGCGTCGTAGTTTGTGCCCGGTGGCGCTGCGCTTACCGGGCCTACGAACGGCTTTAAACTTGTAGGCCCGGTAAGCGCTAGCGCCACCGGGCGATAAAGGCCGCACAGTCTTAACCCAACGCCTGCACCGCCTTCTCCAGCGCCACGCGCAGTAAATGCCGGTCATGGCGGTACTTAATATCGCTCGCCTCAAGTGGCTCCTGCACTACCACCCGGCCTTCCATGCCTGATACATCAGTACAAGGCCCGACCACCACCGCATCGATAATCTTTTTCCCGACATACTGCTCCATCAGGGCCAGCTTAGCGGGCAGCGAAAGCCCGGCGGCGGCAGGGCTGAGCTCGCGACCCAGATTGCCGATGTAAACCACGGGGGCAGGCGTCCGGCGCAGCGCCTGGGCCAGCTCGTTGTTCAGCAGCAGCGGCATCAGGCTGGTGTAAAAACTGCCCGGGCCGATCAAAATTAAATCTGCTTCACCAATGGCCTCAACTGCTTCACGGGTCGCCGGAACCGTGGGGTAGAGCATCAGCTCTTTCGGCGGCAGAACCAGCTGGTCGATATTCACTTCGCCATACACTTCATGGTCGTTACTGTCGATGGCCATCAAATCCACCGGAAGTTCGGACATCGGAATCAAAAACGCATCCACTTTTAGCAGGTTGCGGATTAAATTGATCGCCTCCAGAGGCCGCACGCTGAGATGATCCAGCGCCTTTAACATCAGATTTCCGAGGTTATGCCCCGAAAGTT
The DNA here is from genome assembly GCF_006874705.1 of Leclercia adecarboxylata. Classification (NCBI taxonomy): domain Bacteria; kingdom Pseudomonadati; phylum Pseudomonadota; class Gammaproteobacteria; order Enterobacterales; family Enterobacteriaceae; genus Leclercia; species Leclercia adecarboxylata. The sequence goes on from NZ_CP035382.1 coordinate 3,238,302, forward strand.
CGCCATTACCGCCAAAACGATACTCAAACATCGCGGAAGCGACGCTGGGTTCGGTGATAAGTTGATTTAAACAGTTGCGCATATCACCCCAGGCGATGCCCCCTTCGGCGCGACGAATGCGTCCGGTTGAGCCGCCGTTATCGGTGGTGGTAACGATCCCGGTAAGCCGTGAGCCGAGCGATGACAAGGAGGACATCACCCGGCCCAGTCCGTGTCCTCCGCCGAGAGCGACGACGCGGTCGAGATCCGCAAAAGTGCGATTGCGCATAGAAATTCCTTAGTAAGACGAACATCTTAACAGTAACTCAACTACCCCTAAATGACGATGTCCCGCCCGGGGCAAAATGACATATATCAATGCATTAATTTTATAATGACGTATTCTGAATCGAAATGGCACGAACATGTCGATATATACAACTTTATATAGCGAAAGACGATAATAGCGAAACTGCTTTTAACACGCTACTATCGGCATAACCACGTTTTCTTAATCGAAAACATACACTCTAGCCTTTGCGCCTGTGTCGACAGATATGGTGCTCTGGCCGTGGCGGTTTCGCCACCAGGGTACAGAAAGAAATGACTGTGCCTCCCGTATCAGGAAAGGTGTACATGGCTTCACAACTTACCGATGCATTCGCGCGTAAGTTTTTTTACCTGCGTTTGTCGATTACCGATGTGTGCAATTTCCGTTGCACCTACTGCCTGCCGGACGGCTACAAACCCGGCGGTATCACCAATAACGGCTTTCTCTCCGTGGACGAAGTCCGCCGCGTGACGCGCGCGTTTGCCGCCATGGGAACAGAAAAGGTCCGTCTTACCGGCGGCGAACCCTCGCTGCGCCGTGACTTCACCGACATCATTGCCGCAGTACGTGAAAACGACGTCATCCGCCAGATTGCGGTCACCACTAACGGTTATCGCCTTGCGCGCGATGTCGCCGACTGGCGCGATGCGGGGCTCACGGCCATCAACGTCAGTGTCGACAGTCTGGATGCCCGCCAGTTTCACGCCATCACCGGCCAGGATAAATTCCACCAGGTGATGGAGGGCATCGATGCAGCCTTTGCGGCCGGCTTCGACAAGGTGAAGGTCAACACCGTGCTGATGCGCGATGTGAACCATCATCAGCTGGATACCTTCCTGGCGTGGATCAAGCCCCGCCGCATCCAACTGCGCTTTATCGAGCTGATGGAAACCGGCGAGGGCAGCGACCTGTTCTCCCGCCATCACATCTCCGGCATGGTGCTGCGCGATGAACTGCTCAAACGCGGCTGGATCCATCAGCTTCGCCAGCGCAGCGACGGCCCGGCACAGGTCTTTTGTCACCCCGACTACGAAGGGGAGATCGGTCTTATCATGCCGTATGAAAAAGACTTCTGCGCCAGCTGCAACCGCCTGCGCGTCTCGTCGGTGGGTAAACTGCACCTGTGCCTGTTTGGCGACGGCGGCGTCGACCTGCGCGATTTGCTGGCCGATGACGCCCAGCAGCAGGCGCTGGAAGCGCGCATTTCTGAGGCGCTGATGCACAAAAAACAGACCCATTTCCTGCATCAGGGCAACACCGGGATCACCCAGAACCTGTCCTACATAGGCGGGTAATCGCAAAAGGAACCAGAAGATGAGTCAGGTAAACGCTGAATTTATCCCGACGCGTATTGCTATCCTTACCGTTTCCGAACGCCGCGGCGAAGAGGATGATACCTCCGGCCACTGGCTGCGCGATGCGGCCCATGAGGCGGGGCATCAGATCGTCGACAAGAGCATCGTCAAAGAGAACCGCTACGCCATTCGCGCGGAAGTGTCGCGCTGGGTCGCCAGCGACAACGTTCAGGTAGTGCTGATCACCGGCGGCACCGGGTTTACCACGGGCGACCAGGCCCCCGAGGCGCTGCTGCCGCTGTTCGATCGCGAGATTGAAGGCTTCGGGGAAGTGTTCCGCATGCTCTCGTTCGAAGAGATTGGCACCTCCACGTTGCAGTCGCGCGCCGTGGCCGGGATCGCCAACAATACGGTGATTTTTGCCATGCCGGGCTCCACTAAAGCCTGCCGTACCGCATGGGAAAACATCATTGCCCCGCAGCTGGATGCCCGTACGCGTCCGTGTAATTTCCATCCTCATCTGAAGAAGTAAGCTATGTCGCAACTGACCCACATTAACGCCGCTGGCGAAGCGCATATGGTGGATGTCTCCGCCAAGGCCGAGACCGTGCGTGAAGCCCGCGCGGAAGCGTTCGTCACCATGCTTCCCGAGACACTGGCAATGATCGTTGACGGCAGCCACCACAAAGGGGACGTCTTCGCCACGGCGCGGATCGCCGGGATCCAGGCGGCGAAACGCACCTGGGATCTTATCCCGCTGTGCCATCCCCTGATGCTGAGCAAGGTCGAGGTCAACCTGCGGGCCGAGCCGGAGCATAACCGGGTGCGCATCGAATCACTGTGCCGCCTGACGGGAAAAACCGGGGTGGAGATGGAAGCCTTAACCGCTGCCTCCGTGGCGGCATTGACCATCTACGACATGTGCAAAGCGGTGCAGAAAGATATGGTCATCGGCCCGGTTCGCCTGCTGGCGAAAAGCGGCGGTAAATCAGGTGATTTCAGGGTACAAGATAATGATTAAAGTGCTGTTTTTTGCGCAGGTGCGCGAGCTGGTGAACACCGACAGCCTGACGCTGGAGAGTGAGTTCGATACCGTGGAGGCGCTGCGGGCGCATCTGGCGGCGCAGAGCGATCGCTGGGCGCTGGCGCTGGACGCGGGCAAACTGCTGGCGGCGGTCAACCAGACGCTGGTGGAGTTCACTCATCCGGTCAAACCGGGCGATGAGGTAGCTTTCTTTCCACCGGTGACCGGAGGTTGAGATGACTGACACCAAAATCGTGGTCGATCAGGCGCGTTTCAACGTCGGCACGGAGTACAGCTGGCTGGCGGAGCGCGACGAAGACGGGGCGGTGGTCACCTTCACCGGCAAAGTGCGCAACCATAATCTGGGCGACAGCGTGAAGGCCCTGACCCTTGAGCACTATCCGGGCATGACCGAAAAGGCGCTGGCGGAGATCGTCGACCAGGCGCGCGAGCGCTGGCCGCTCGGCCGGGTAACGGTGATCCACCGCATCGGCGAGATGTGGCCCGGGGAAGAGATCGTCTTCGTGGGCGTCACCAGCGCCCATCGCGGCAGCGCCTTTGCCGCAGGCGAGTTTATTATGGATTATCTGAAAACCCGCGCCCCGTTCTGGAAGCGCGAAGCCACGCCGGAAGGGGATCGCTGGGTAGAGTCCCGGGACAGCGACAAGGAAGCCGCCAGCCGCTGGTAGCCGGATTGGCGGGATGTACTAGTCTTTAACATGCGTCCACTTAAAAAGGAGTGCGTTATGGACAGATTTCCCCGTTCCGATTCCATCGTGCAGACCCGCAGCGGCCTGCAAACCTATATGGCGCAGGTCTATGGCTGGATGACCTGCGGACTGCTGCTTACCGCGTTTGTCGCCTGGTTTTCAGCAAACACGCCTGCCGTAATGATGTTCGTTTCCTCCAGCAAAATTACCTTCTTTGGTCTGATTATCGCCCAGCTGGCGCTGGTGTTTGTCCTCTCCGGGCTGGTGCATAAGCTCAGTGCCGGGATGGCGACCACGCTGTTCATGCTCTATTCGGCGCTTACCGGCCTGACGCTCTCCAGCATCTTCATCGTCTATACCTACTCCTCCATTGCCAGCACCTTCGTGGTGGCGGGCGGGATGTTTGGCGCGATGAGCCTCTACGGCTACACCACCAAACGCGACCTGAGCGGCTTTGGCAACATGCTGTTTATGGCGCTGATTGGTATCGTGCTGGCCTCGCTGGTGAACTTCTGGCTGAAGAGCGAAGCGCTGATGTGGGCGGTGACCTATATCGGGGTGATTGTGTTTGTCGGCCTGACGGCCTACGACACGCAGAAGCTGAAAAATATCGGAGAGCAGATTGACGTGCGTGACAGTTCAAACCTGCGTAAATACTCGATTCTCGGGGCGCTGACCCTCTATCTGGACTTCATCAACCTGTTCCTGATGCTGCTGCGCATCTTCGGCAACCGCCGTTAAGGGTGATGCCCGGCAGCGCGATGCTTGCCGGGCCTACAAGGGATATCTCACTCTCAATTATGGGGTGTACGGTCCGGTGACATCATGAACACTTGTTCGGGGACATAGTAGACACCTACAACTAAGGCATAAGAACCCCCTGTTATGGAGTCGCTTATGTCGTGGGATGCGAGAGATACCATGTCATTACGTACCGAATTTTTATTGTTCGCCTCGCAGGCGCTGCAAAAAGCGGTCAGCATTTGAGATTCCTCCGCAATTTTCAGAATTTGACTCCTGTTCCAGCCATTTACAGCTTACCCCCGCCGTGCAACCATCCCTCATTAACCCCAATATTAATTGAGCCTTTGTTATGGATAACTGGCTGGCGCTTTTCGACGGACAGACCCGCCACACCCTCCGGATTACCGGCTCCGCCGTCACCCCCGACGTGCTGCGCTTCAGCGGCCGGGAGGCTCTGAGCGAGCCGTTCCGCTGGGAAATCGACTTCACCACCCCGCAGGATAATATCGCCCCGCAGGATGTGCTGATGAAACACGCCACCCTGCATATGCGCAGCGGGAAGGCGGTGCACGGTATCATCACCCGTCTGGAGTGGATTTCCACCACTGCCGACCAGTCGCATTACCAGGTGGTGCTGAGCTCCCGTCTGGCACTGCTGACGCGTATCCGTCAGTGCAGTGTATTTCAGAATCAGTCGGTGCCGGAGGTGGTGGAGCAGGTATTACGCCAGCATGGCCTTGAAGGCGCGGATTTTGATTTTCGTCTGGAGCGCACCTACCCGGCACGTGAACTGATTACTCAGTGGCGGGAGACGGACCTGGAATTTATTCAGCGCATACTGTCAGAGGTCGGGATTTTCTGGCGCACGGAAATGGACGAGGCGCGCGGGCTGGATATTTATATTTTTGCCGACAGCCAGCTGAACTACCGGTTTGACGTTCATCTGCCGTACCGCGAGCCGTCCGGGCTGTATGACGGGGCACAGGAGTCAGTGTGGGACGTGTCCACCCTGAACCAGGTGGTGCCGGGCATGGTCAGCGTACGGGATTACAACTACCGTATCGCCGGAACACCGATGGACGCGACGGTGAGCGTGCGCAGTGAGGCGGTGACCACCGGAGAGCATTACCGCTACGTCGCGCCGTACCGGGAGGCAGGCGACGACACCGACCCGGAGCCGGAGACCGAATCCGGTGCCTTTTATGCCCGCATTCACCATGAGCGGGAACTGAACGCCTCGGCGCGTATTCATCTGGAGAGTAACGCCGCATGCCTGCTGCCGGGCCAGGTGCTGGAGCCGCAGGGCGAGGTGATTCGGGCGCTTAAGGAGGGTGTGGTCATCACCACCATGGAGTACCATGCCGCCCGTGACACCCGCCTGCATGTCTCCGTCGACGGGATGCCCTATACCGAACGTTACTGCTTCCGCCCGGCAGAAACCTAACGCCCGGAAGTGCACGGCACGTTGCCCGCACGGGTTGAGAGCCGGGAGAAGAACGACATCTACGCGCATCTGGATGAACAGGGTCGCTACCGCGTCAGGCTGGATTTCGACCGGGACGATACTGGACAGGGGTTTGCCTACCTGTGGCTGCGGATGGCGAAGCCGTATGCCGGTGGGACATACGGCTGGCACACCCCGCTGCTCGACGGTACCGAAGTGGCCATCGCATACAGCAACGGCGACATCGACCTGCCGTATATCTCCCACGCCCTGCATGATTCTGAGCACCCGGACCATGTTGCCCGCGACAACCACACCCGCAACGTGCTGCGCACGCCTGCGAATAACAAGATGCGGATGGAAGACCAGCGCGGGGAGGAGCATATCAAGCTCGCCACGGAGTACGGCAAAACGCAGCTGAATACCGGGCATCTGGTGGACGTGCAGGAGATACCCCGTGGCAAGGGTTTTGAACTCAGAACCGATGAGCACGGCGTGATTCGCGTCGCAAAAGGGCTGTTTATCACCGCGGACGGACAGCAGAAGGCGGCGGGCGAGGTGCTGGAGATGGAGACCGCCCTGAAAGAAATTGATATCTGCCTGCAGCAGCTTCAGCAACTGGAAACTGCCGCTGAACAGGCGCAGGCGCTGAAGGCGGACATTGACAGCCAGATACAGATGTTTGAAAAGCGCCTGAAGCCGCTGAACGAAACCCTGCTGTTCTCCGCGCCGGAAGGGATGGCATTCACCAGCGGTGAGCATCTGCAGATGACCGCCGCGAAGAACATTGCCATTAACGCCGGGAGCGATATCAGCACTGGCGTGATGGGCAACATGACGGCGCTGGCCGGAGAAAAAATCGGGTTGTTTGCGAGAACGGGGCAACTGAGCCTGAAAGCCAGCGAAGGCCAGGTGGAGATGCAGGCGCAGAACGGGAAGATGCAGTTGATTGCGGAGAAAAAGCTGACGATGAGTTCGGCGAGTGACATCTCATTTACCGGAAAGAAACGCATCACGCTGATTGGCGGCGGGAGCTACCTGCGGCTGGAGGCGGGGAAGATTGAGTACGGCACGGTGGGGACCTACCTGCGGCGGACGAAAAGGACCATGGCGGCGGCTCCGGCCACCATGCCGTTACCCATTCCGCTTCTCCCGGGTCAGTATCCGCCGCTTAATGGCTCAATATGTATCGAATGCCTCCTCAATGCCATCAGAGCCAACGACGCTATTGTTCAGGGAGCGTAGTCAATGGATGCTAAAAAAATGATGCAGGCGCTACCTGAATCAATTAACACACATCTCTTTCTGTTACTGGAAGGTGGCGCGCAAACATCGGATGCTTTTCAAACTTTTTATAATGAACACGCATCGGCTCTGTATTCGCTGTATCTCCATCCACAGCTTGCAGAATTCAGAAACTATGGACCCTGGTTGTTCGCTTTAAAAAATAAGGCGGAGGTAGAACGTTATATTGATTCCATGTCGGGTTTAGCGGCTGTTATCGCTTCTTCACGCTCAGGCGGAGCTTTAGCCGTTCAGCTTTCTGCTGCATGTACAATTATTTCGCCCGATGACTCTGCGTCATTAGTGCGTTTTTATGTCCGGAATGTCATGAGTCTACTGGCGAGCCGTAACGATCGGGAATGGCACAGTATCTTATTTAGAGGGGTTTCTCAGTGGTGGTCACCTGAAGAGAATGGATGGCAGCCTGTAAATATTCCCCCTTCACGGGTAATAAATGCCAGAGATAGCGCCATACGGCTGAATAAAGAAGAATGGCAATATATCGCAGATGACCCGGTTGTCACCAGTGTATTAACCGCCTGGCAAAAGTTGCCCTCCAGCCAGCATTTCTCTCCGTGTGTACAGCGCGATATGGTCAAAAAAGCGCTGAAAAAAGCATGCGAAGCGAAAATGAAAGCGGGCACAGAACAAAAACTGTATGCCCTTTTTTATCTTAATGGCGGTAAAAAAAGACTGGAGTCAGAGACTATACAGTCTGCATTAGAAAATGTTGCGCAGGGAAAAGTCTCGCTGGAGCAAGTATTCAAAAATATTATTCAACATCAGGGATGAAACCAGAATATGGGATTTTTCCGTGCGTATAAAAAAATAGACGGTGCGGTTAACCGGGGTTATGCCCGTTGGGGGAAATGTCTCTGGGGAGCATTGATACTGCCAGTGGTGATTTATCTTGGCTGGTCGGTATGGGCGGCGGTCTGGGGGCCGCCGTCGGGGCCGGTGACGCTGATTATTCACAGCGAAATTGACAGGCCTGTTCTGGGATTTAGCGTAAACGGGGTGGCGGGGGCGAATGCCTTTGCGCATGGCGGGGGTAAAGCAACCTGCTGCGGAAGCATCAGCGGGGATAAGGCTGAAGTGATCTGGACACTGGATATAACTCACGAGCAATACCTTAAAGGTATGAGATTAGAATCACGCCACACGGTAATGCCTATGCCTGCCCGCCAGTGGGGTGAAAATTATCTTCATGTCTATTTCCTGCCTGAAGATAATGTCCGGTTATGGTGGAGTACCGGATTTAATCATCCTGATTCTCACGATATCAAAGACCAAACCTCAGAATTAAAAAAAGGAAAATAACATATGGATATTGAAAGCCTTATTGCGGCAGCAAACCGGGCCCAGCAGGCAGAAGATGCTGGTTTAGGGAACTGTTCACGGGTATGGCATGTGGGGTTCTTTTTTGATGGAATTCATCGAAATATCGAACAGGATGCACCGGAGCATCGTCTCAGCAACATTGCCAGAATGTTCAGGGCTTTTCCGGATGAAAAAGAAAGCATGCCAAATGTGACTTATAATTCTTTTTACATTTCTGGCCTGGGCACTTCTTTTAATGAAACTCTCGTTGAAAAGCTTCACACCATCATGGACAGCGGCCTGGGCAGCATAAACGATAATTTAAAAGAACAGCCCGGCGAAATGGCCAAAGACGCGGGCATGGATTCTATAAAAGGCAACAACTGGTACGAGGTTTTAAAAAAACAGGGAAAGAAACTTCTTAACCCTACGGAATGGAAAAAACTGGCCTCCGATACGGCAAAAAAGGCTGCCAAAAAAAGTGTCATCGAAGCAACCCCCTGGCTTCGTGATAACCCTGTGATAGCAGATATGCTGGTAACGGGGGCGGATACCCGTATTGCATCGACAAAAATATCGTTTGAAAAGGGATACAAAGAAGCTGTTAAAAAAAGCCCGGTCCCCGTCAGAGTCATTTCTGTCTCCCTTTTCGGTTTTGACCTCGGTGCTACCCTGGCACGTAAATTCCTCGACAGTCTGCTGAAAGATATTTGTAACAAAGAAGGGGATAAATACACCTACCAGGGCATACCCGTCGATATCGTCTTTACCGGCCTGTTTGACTGCTCGCGACGCACATCGGCCAGCAACAACAACGGCATGGATTACTTTATCTCTGCGTTTGGCGGGCCAATAAAAGGAATCAGCGTATTGCTGGGAGACAAATCCATCGACCAGGATACCCCCCTGCCTGAGGCGGTAAAGAAAAGCCTGCATCTCGTTGCCGCCCATGAAACCCGCGTCTGGCGCTGCCTGTACCGCACCGGCAATAACCCGGCGCACAAGGAAGAACTCTATCCCGGATGCGCGGAGGATATTGGCGGTGGCCTGAAACCGGACGAACAGAAACCCAGTGCGGAACTCTGCCGCGTGGCGCTGCACAGAATGTACCGCGAGGCGACCATGGCGGGCGTGCCTTTCCCTGATTTTCAAAGTCTGAAATCTTACTCCGAAACCGTAGCCAGCTATTTTACCGTCCAGGACAACGTTAAAAACCAGTCCATCCTGCAGTGGGCAGAAGCCTACCAGAGCGCACTGCCTTTTACTTCATTAAGCACCGCATGCCAGAACCGTCATCTGGACAGCTATATCGACTGGCTGGGTCGTCAGTACTATCAGTACCGCACGGAATGCATGAAATACGAAAAGCAGCGCGGCGATACGCTGGCCTCTGCTGGCGCATCAGTAGGGTTTGCAGGCATTACTCAGGAGGCGAAAGAGACCGCCGGGCAGTACGCCACTGAACTGTCTGTGTTACAGCAAAACTGGGGCTGGCTTGATGACGTGAAGGATGCCGCGATAAGAATGCGAAACAGTATTGAACAGAACCCCATGGACAGGCGCAGGGATATCGTACCGAACGTGTATGGGCCGGCGCTGTGGCGTGCGAAGCGATTTCTGGATTATTTCCATGCGGCGCACCTCGGTAAGCCCCAGCCATTTCCCATAGATGCTGCACCGCCGGAAATGTACGCATGGTTTGTACACGACCTGCAAACCGTTGAAAAAGGAGCGGGTATCTCCCAGGACTTTTTTGTAATTCGCTCAATGGAGATGCCTGAGGCCTGATGAGGACTACTCGCGACAGAATTTGAGATTCCTCCGCTACTGCCGTTCTAAGACAGCCGTCGCAGGCAGCTCAGGCTCGGCGACGCCAGCAGGATGACCGCCAGCGTCAGGTGGACGAAGCTCGACATCGCCTTGAAGATGATGAGCGTCGTTTAGAGGATGATAACGATCGGCGATAACATCCGGTCTTATGCCCTTTCTCTGGCCCTTATGTCTTGATCTTCTCCACCTCGCAGAGAAGATCAAGACATAAGGGCTGGGGGGAGGGGATATCACTTCGCCATCTGCTGCTCGTTTTTAGCCCGCAGTTTCTTCGCCCGGCTCTCCAGCACCAGATAACAGACCGTCGCCAGTGCCAGCGGCAGGAAGTAATAGAGCATGCGGTAGGCCAGCAGGGCGGCAATGATGGTGCCGTGAGAGACATGCTCCCCGGCCAGCAGGGCGATAAATACCGCCTCCAGCACGCCGATGCCGGCCGGAATATGGACAATCACCCCGGCGATGCTGCTCACCAGCAACACTCCCAGCACGAAGAAGTAATTCACATCTTCGCCCATCAGCAGCCAGATAATCGCCCCCATCGCCATCCAGTTACCGGCTGAAATACCCATCTGCGCCATTGCAAAACGCCAGGAGGGGAGCACCAGCTTTTGCTTTTTGATCGTCACATGGCGCCGCTTCGCAAACGCGCAGGCCCACAGATAAACGGCAATCACCAGCAGCAATACCACGCCGAGAATGCGCAGCGTCGTCTGGTCTATGTACCAGTGGTCGGGCAGTTGAACGACCCCGGCGGTAAAGATCACCCCGCCCAACAGGATATAGCCCAGCCAGTTGGTGGTGATACTCAGGGAGAAGATGCGGGTAATGGTGCTGCTGGGCAGCCCGAGGCGGGAGTAAAGCCGGTAGCGCATCCCGATACCCCCGACCCAGGTGCTCAGGGTCAGGTTAAAGGCATAGCAGATAAACGACACCAGCATAACCTGACGTTTGGCCAGCTTATGCCCGCAGTAAACCCGCCCGAGCAGGTCGTAACAGCCATACAGCAGATAGCTCAGCACCACCAGCGCAATCGCGCTCAGGAGCGACACACGGTCGTAGTCGCGGATAACCTTCCAGACTTCAGTCCAGTCGACTTTTTTCGCGTAAACTACCAGCAGCACCGCAACGGCAATAAAAAATACCCAGGTGAGGATCTTTTTAGCCAGACGCCAGCGCGAATGTTTTTTGCTCATCAGGGTTTCACTCCCGTGTTACCTGCCTCGACCCGATCCTGGGTCTCCATTTCGGGCTGTACCGGGGGCGGCACCTGCGCCAGCTTGGGCGTATGGGCCGGCAACCAACCCACCAGCGCCGGGAAATGGCGCAGGAAGTGGAACACCACCACGCTTTTGCCCAAATTCCACCAGGTGCGTTTCGGTACCATCGTCTCATCAACCCGTACGCAATCCTCGGCGATGATGGCGGAGAGATTGTCGCGCAGGGTCTGGTTAAACTCACGATCGTGAATAATCAGGTTGGCCTCCAGATTCAGCGACAGGCTGAGGGGATCGAGGTTGCTGGAGCCGACGGTCACCCAGTGATCGTCCATCAGCGCCACCTTGCCGTGCAGCGGACGGCGGCGGTATTCGTAAATCTCGACCCCACCTTTCACCAGATAGTTGTACAGCAGGCGCGCGCCCACCGTGACGATCGGCATATCCGGCTCGCCCTGCACAATCAGCTTCACCCGCACGCCGCGCCGCGCCGCGTTACGCATGGCGTGCAGCAGGCGATAGCCGGGGAAGAAGTAGGCGTTGGCGATGATCACTTCGCGCCGGGCGTTGGTGAGCATCTTGAGATAGTGCCGCTCAATATCGTCCCGGTGCTCTTCGTTATCGCGCCAGACGAACAGTGCCTGGGCCTCGCCCGGTTTCCTGTTCTCTTCGGCGCGATGACGCCGCTTCCACCAGCGACGCACGGCGGCTTTGCCGGGCAGGTTTTCCACGACAAACTGCAAAATATCCTGCACCACCGGGCCTTCGACCTGGACGGCATAATCCTGTTTGGCTTCCGGACCGTAGTCCGACATATGTTCAGCGGAGTAGTTAATCCCGCCGACGAAGGCCACCTGCTCATCCACCACCACAATTTTACGGTGCATGCGGCGGAACACGTTGGTACGCATGCCGAACAGAGGAGGGCGTGGATCGTAGTAACGGAACACCACGCCTGCCGCGGTGAGTTCCCCGACGAAGTCGTCATCGAGATCGGGGGATCCGTAGCCGTCCAGCAGCACTTCGATATGCACGCCGCGCTGGGCTGCGCGCAGGATAACGGCATGCAGCTTGCGGCCTACGCTGTCATCAAACCAGATGAAGGTCTCAAGCAGCACCCGACTCTGGGCCTTATCGATGGCGGCAAATACCGCCGGATAATATTGATCGCCATTTTCCAGCAGCTTAATCCGGTTGCCGCTTTGCCATGAACATTTCATAGATGAATCTCCGCACTTAACGGCGCATGGTCGGAAAGGTGACGCCAGTTACTCAGTGCCAGCGCGGTAGGGCTGCTGGCATGGGCATTTTTGACATAGATACGATCGAGACGCAGCAGCGGGAACCTGACCGGGAAGGTGCGGGCAGGCCTGCCGTGCGCGAGGGTAAACACCTCTTCGAGCCCGGCCTCCGCTTTCAGCGGATGGCTGGCGCGCTGACGCCAGTCGTTAAAGTCCCCGGCCACCACGACCGGCTCGCCCTCGGGCAGGGCGTTGACCCAGTCGGCCATCATCTGCAGCTGCGCCTGGCGGTGGGCTTCCCGCAGGCCCAGATGCACCGAGGCCACATGCAGCGGCATGGCCAGCTCCGGCACGGCAACCCGACAGTAGAGTAGTCCGCGTTTTTCACTCTCGCCAACCGAGACATCGTGGTTTTCATAGTGTTCGATGGGATAGCGGGAGAGGATCGCATTGCCGTGATGCCCTTCGGGATAGACGGCGTTGCGCCCGTAGGCGTAATCACTCCACATGGTGTCCGCGAGAAATTCGTAGTGGCTGGTGTCGGGCCAGTTCTCTACGTGCAGCGGATGCACTTCATGGGCCCCCATCACTTCCTGCAGACAGACGATATCCGCGCTGACGGTACGTACGGCGTCGCGCAGTTCGGGCAGAATGAAACGGCGGTTAAACGCCGCGAATCCTTTATGAATGTTGATCGTTAAGACTTTAAGCGAAAAATGCCGGGTTTGTTGGGTCATACACTCCTTCCCGCGTCACTATCCTGATGAAAATAAAGTGTAGTCGTCGTCACAAAAAGGTGCTGTGTTACGGAATTTTCCGTAAAGTGCGATAGTCTGAACAAGCAGAGTAAAATCCTTCAGGAGAGTGCCATGAAGTGGCAACAACGCATACGCGTCGCGACCGGCCTGAGTTGCTGGCAGATTATGTTGCATTTATTGGTGGTGGCCGTACTGGTGATGGCCTGGATGAGCGGCACCCTGGTGCGCGTCGGCTTAGGTTTATGTGTGCTGTACGGCGTAACCGTACTGCTGATGCTCTTTTTACAGCGTCATCATGAAGAACGCTGGCGCGAAGTGGCGGATGTGCTCGAAGAGCTCACCACCACCTGGTATTTCGGTGCGGCAGTGATTGTGCTGTGGCTGTTGTCACGCGTGCTGCAAAACAACTTTTTACTGGCCGTTGCCGGCCTGGCGATCCTGGCCGGGCCAGCGGTGGTTTCACTGTTAACCAAAGACAAAAAGCTACGCGATATTGCGTCTAAACATCGCGTACGCCACTGACCCCGTCACGGCCGCTATCACCAGTAGCGGCCACAAACTTCCCCACACAATGTCCAGACTCGCATCCTTGAGATAGATCTGCTTGGTAATATCGGTGAAGTGGCGGATCGGGTTTACCCAGGTTAAGTTCTGCAGCCAGACCGGCATATTCTCCACCGGCGAGACATAGCCGGAGAGCAAAATCGCCGGCATCATAAAGACAAACACCCCGATAAACGCCTGCTGTTGAGTCGAGCAGAGCGCCGAGATCAGCAGCCCAAAGCCCACCAGCGACAGCCCGTAAATCACCATCGTAAAGTAGAACAGCAGAAGCGAACCGGCGAAGGGGATGTGATAGGCCCAGATGCCAATGGCCAGCACGATGCTGGCCTGGAAAGTGGCCACAATCAGCGCCGGAACCGCTTTGCCGACGAAGATCTGCCAGGTCGCCAGCGGAGAGACCAGCAGCTGATCCAGCGTGCCCTGTTCGCGCTCGCGGGCCACCGACAGCGACGTCACGATCATCACCCCGATGGTGGTGATCATGGCGATAAGCGACGGCACCACAAACCATTTGTAGTCGAGGTTCGGGTTGTACCAGTTGCGCACCACCAGCTCGCTGTTGTTCGGCTTCGGTTTGCCCTCCATCAGCTCCTGCTGATACTCCTTCACCACCTGCTGCAGGTAGTTGGCGGCAATCTGCGCGCTGTTGGAGTTACGCCCGTCAAGGATCAGCTGCATGGGCGCGGTTTGCAGGGTGTCGAGGTTGCGGGAAAAATCGGCCGGGAAGCGCACCAGCAAGAGCGCCTTTTGCGTGTCGATGGTCGGCTGTATTTCCTGCGGGCTGTTGAGGATCAGCACGTGGGTAAAGGCTTTGGCGCGGGCAAAGCGCTGGGTCAGCTCCACCGAATGTTTGCCGTTATCTTCGTTATAGACGGCGATGGTGGCGTTGGTCACCTCCAGGGTGGCCGCCCAAGGGAACAGCAGCACCTGGATCAGCACCGGCAAAATCAAAATCGCCCGGGTCTGCGGCTCGCGCAGCAGAGATTGCAGCTCTTTGCGGATCAAGGTCCATAAACGGTAAAGCATAGTGTCGTCCTCTTGTCGGGTGGCGCTTTCGCTTACCCGACCTACAAAATCAACGAGACCCGTAGGACCGGTAAGCGCAGCGCCACCGGGCGAAACCTAATCTAATCGCCGTTTGGTTTTCATCCACGTCAGCCCGATAAACATCACCGCCGACGCAATCAAAAACAGCAGATTCACAATCAGCACCACCGGAATATTGCCCGCCAGGAACAGGCTTTGCAGGGTGCTGACGAAATAGCGCGCCGGGATAATGTAGGTTGCCGCACGGATCGCCGCCGGCATACTGTCGATCTGGAAAATAAACCCGGACAGCATAATCGACGGCAGGAAGGCGGCATTCAGCGCTACCTGGGCGGCGTTAAACTGGTTGCGGGTGACGGTGGAGATCAACAGCCCCATCCCCAGGGTGCTGAGTAAAAACAGGCTGGTGATGAGGAACAGCACCAGCAGCGAGCCGCGATAGGGCACGCCGAGAATAAACACTGACACCAGCATGCACAGCAGCATCGCCAGCATCCCGAGGAAGTAGTAGGGGATCAGCTTGCACAGCAGCAGTTCCGTGCGCGTCA
This sequence comes from Leclercia adecarboxylata, assembly GCF_006874705.1. Lineage (NCBI taxonomy): Bacteria > Pseudomonadati > Pseudomonadota > Gammaproteobacteria > Enterobacterales > Enterobacteriaceae > Leclercia > Leclercia adecarboxylata. The sequence goes on from NZ_CP035382.1 coordinate 3,253,635, forward strand.
CTTCGGTGGAGAGCAGCGCCTCCATGGTGCCGCGCTCCCACTCGCGGGCGATCACCAGCGAGGTGAGGATCGCGCCGATAACCGTCATGATAATGGTCACCGCGCCGGGGATAATAAAGTGCTGGCTGATGGCCGCCGGGTTAAACCAGTACCGGGTCTGGACGTCGATCAACGGCTCGAACGTTTCACCGCGGTCTTCCGCCCGCTGCATCTGCCACAGCTGCCAGATCCCTTCGCTGTAGCCCTGCACAAAGTTGGCGGTGTTCGGCTCGCTGCCGTCGGTGATCACCTGGATCGGGGCGGTATCGCCCGGGCGCGCCATGCGGGCCGCGAAATCCACCGGAATGACGATCAGCCCGCGAATGCGCCCGGCCTGCATCATCTGGATCAGCTGCTGGCGGTCATCGCTGATGGTGGCGTCGATATAGGGCGAGCCGGTCATGGCGTGGGTGAAGTCGAGCGCCTCTTCGCTGCGCTGCTCCAGCAGGATCCCGACCCGCAGCTTGCTGGAGTCCAGGTTAATGCCGTAGCCAAAGATAAACAAAAGCAGCAGGGGGATCACCACCGCAATCAGCCAGCTGCTCGGGTCGCGCACAATCTGCCGCGTCTCTTTGATGCACAGGGCGCGCACCCGACGCCAGGAGAGGGCGGTATCAGACATGGCCATGCTCCTTATCCCAGTCGTTAATCAGCGAAATAAAGGCCTGCTCCATGGTGGGGTCGGGCTGTTGCTCGTCCGCCACCTGAGCTTTGAGATCGTCAGGCGTGCCGTGGGCGATCAGCTTGCCGCGGTACACCAGCCCGATGCGGTCGCAGTACTCCGCCTCGTCCATAAAGTGGGTGGTGACCATCACGGTAACCCCTTTCTCCACCATGCTGTTGATATGCAGCCAGAACTCGCGGCGGGTGAGGGGGTCGACGCCGGAGGTCGGTTCATCGAGGAACAGAATGTCCGGCTCATGCATCAGGGAGCAGGCCAGCGCCAGCCGCTGCTTAAATCCGAGCGGCAGATCGTCAGTGGCGTGGCTGGCGATGTTGCTTAAACCAAAAGCCTCGCTCATGCGGGCGATCTTCTCACTCTGCACCCGTCCGCGCAGGCCGTAGACCCCGGAGAAGAAGCGCAGGTTCTGCTCCACCGTCAGGTTGCCGTACAGGGAGAATTTTTGCGCCATGTAGCCCAGGTGCTGGCGCGCCTTGCCGGAGCTGACTTTTAAATCCATATCCAACACCAGCGCCTTACCGGCGGTGGGCACCAGCAGGCCGCACATCATTTTGAAGGTGGTGGATTTGCCCGCGCCGTTGGGACCCAGCAGACCAAAGATCTCCCCGCGTTTCACGGCAAAGTTCACGTCATCCGTCGCGGCAAAATCACCGAACTTTTTGGTCAGGGATTTGGCTTCAATTACCGTTTCGCCCGGCGTGCCTTCCACGGTATGCAGAATGGCCCCCAGCGGGGATTCCGCGGTGCCTGCCCCGCCGAGCAGATCGATAAAGGCATCTTCAAAGCGTGGGGCGGTCTCCTCGATGTGCAGATCCGGCAGATCCGCACTCTGGCGCAGATCGTCGGCGCTGGCCTCTTTTGTGAGGATCACCCGCACCGATTTCCCCTGAATCATCCCGTCGCTCACCTGGGGCAGCTTCAGCACCCGCTGCAGCAGGCGGCGGTTGTTCTCATGGGGCGAGTGCAGTAACAGGCTGCGCCCGGTCATGCTTTGGGTCAGCTTAGTCGGATCGCCCTGATAGAGCAGCTCCCCTTCGTTCATCAGCAGCACGTCCCGGCACTGCTCTGCTTCGTCGAGGTACGAGGTGCTCCAGAGGATCAACATCCCGTCGCCCGCCAGCTCATGCACCATCTGCCATAGCTCGCGGCGGGAGATGGGATCCACCCCAACGCCGGGCTCGTCCAGCAGCAACACCTTCGGTTCGCCTACCAGGGTGCAGGCGAGCCCCAGCTTCTGCTTCATGCCGCCGGAAAGTTTGCCCGCCAGCCGGTCGGTGAAGGGACCCAGCGCGGTAAAGTCGAGCAAGCGCTGAAAGGTCTTCTGCCGCGTCTCGCCGGTGACGCTGCGCAGATCGGCGTACAGGGTCAGGTTCTCCATCACCGTCAGATCCTCGTACAGGCCGAATTTCTGCGGCATGTAGCCCAGCATCGCATGCAGGGCGCGATCGTCCTGGATGGGATCCAGCCCCAGCACGCTGGCTGTCCCTTCGTCGGGCTTCAGCAGCCCGGCCAGCATTCGCATCAGGGTGGTTTTGCCCGCGCCGTCCGGGCCGACCAGCCCGGTGACGTAGCCTTTCTGCAGCGTACAGTCGAGCGGCGCGACGGCGGGCTTCTCCATCCCGGCAAAGCGTTTAACCAGCCCGGTGAGCTGGATCACCGCGTCACTCATGGGCTTGCCCATTATCGAAGCTGACCGTTACCGGCATCCCCTGGCGCAGGGAATCGTCGGCATCGTTGACGATAATGCGCAGGCGATAGACCAGATCGGTGCGCAGGTCCGGGGTTTCCACGGTTTTCGGCGTGAATTCGGCGGTAGGGGAGACAAAGCCGATTTTCCCGTGATAAGGCTTGTCGGGGCGGCCGTCGGTATAGAGCAGCACTTCGCGCCCCGGTTTAGCCTCCCCGAGACTGGCTTCATTGACGTAGGCCCGCACCCACACCGGGCGGGTCAGGGAGAGGGTCAGCACCGTGCTGCCCGCGTTCAGCATGCTGCCGGGCTCGACGGCGCGGGTCAGCAGCGTGCCGTTAGCCGGGGCTACCAGGGTGGTGTCGTGCAGATCCAGCTGCGCCTGCGCCAGCTGGGCCTGGGCCTGTTCGAGGCTGGCTTTGGCCTGGGCGATATCCTGCTCGCGGTTGCCGGAGCGGTACTGGCGCAACTTATCCTGGGAAGATCTCAGGGTTGCCAGCGCCTGGTCGCGCGAGGAGCGGGCGTTCTCCAGATCGTTAGCCGACACGGTGCGGCTTTTCCACAGCCCCTGCTGACGGTTAAAGAAGTTCTGCGCATAGTCATAGGCGGCCTGGGCCTGTTTGACGGCGGCAGCGGCCTGGGCCACCTCTTCGTCGCGGTAGCCCGCCTGCATCAAATCGTATTGCGCCTGAGCCACGGAGACGCCCGCCTGGGCCTGCATCAGGGCATTCTGGTACGGGGCTTTGTCCAGCTCGCCCAGCGTCTGCCCGGCGGCGATGGTATCCCCTTCGTCCACGGTTAATGACGCCAGCCGTCCGCCGACGCGAAAGCTCATGTTGACGGTGCGGATATCGACGTTGCCGTAGAGAGTCAGCGTTTTATCCTGCTGACTCTGATACCACAGCCAGCCGCCGATCCCGGCGGCCAGCACCACGATCGCTGCCACAATAATGACAACCGGTTTTTTCATGACTCCAGGCTCCTTTGCGTTAACCCCTGCAGGATCAAATCGACATGACAGGTGATGACCTGGCTTATCTGCAGGGCTTTATCCTCATCAAATTCGGTCCAGCCGGTGCGTAACAAAATGGTTTCCCGCCCGAGGCGAAAGGCGAGCACTTCGCCCAGCAGGGCATGGGTATGCAGGATGGTCTGCGTGTCGCTGGCGTCGCGACCGGTATAGGCAGCCACCAGCCGGGTCAGATGGGTGTGCATCGGGGCGATAACCCGATCGTGCACCAGCTGGTAAGCGGCGGAAGGCGAGAGCTGCTCCCGTGAGATAAACTTACTCAGGTTTAGCGTATCGTCATGGGTCAGCAGCTGAATCATATTGTTGCAGGCGGTTAAAATCAGTTCGCGAATGGCGGCGCGATCCGGCGCGGGCTCGTCCAGCAGGGCAGTGGCCGTCTCCACGTGCGGGCGAAAGTGAGTGCCGATGAAGTCGGCGATCCACTGGGCGCAGGCGAGGTAGAGATCCTCTTTCGAGCCAAAATAGTAGGTAATGGCGGCGATGTTCTGCCCCGCCTGGGCGGCGATATCGCGGGTGGTGGCATGCAGCCCGTATTCGCCAAACTGCGCCAGCGCGGCGGCAATCAGCTGGCTTTTGGCCTGTTCGCCTTTAGTGGTGGTCGGGATCGGATTCATAGGGCATATAATCTTAATCAATCGATTGATTAAGATTATGACTGTTTTTTGAGCTTGTCCAGTCCGCTTGTTCAATGTTGCGCCGGGCGGCACTGCGTCTGCCCGGCCTACGTAATAGCGTGGATGCATCTGTTTGCGGGATATTTTATGCGCCACGTCACAAAAGCTGCTACACTCCGCTGCTTCGCGACACCGTGGTTTTTGTCCTTCTATTTGTCATTATCTCCCTGAAAACTACACCTGAAATGGTCGGGGCGGTTCGGAGTTGTTATGTCTTTTGATACCCTTGGCCTGAACCCGGAAATCCTGCGTGCTGTAGAAGAGCAGGGCTACCGCGAACCTACCCCTATTCAGCAGCAGGCCATTCCTGCCGTGCTGGCCGGCCGCGACCTGATGGCCAGCGCCCAGACCGGGACCGGTAAAACCGCCGGCTTTACCCTGCCGCTGCTGCAACGCCTGATTCAGAAAGAGCCGCACGCCAAGGGCCGTCGCCCGGTGCGCGCCCTGATCCTGACCCCGACCCGTGAACTCGCCGCCCAGGTGGGTGAGAACGTGCGTGAGTACAGCCGCTATCTCAACATCCGCTCGCTGGTGGTGTTCGGTGGGGTCAGCATTAACCCGCAGATGATGAAACTGCGCAGCGGCGTGGACGTGCTGGTAGCGACCCCGGGCCGCCTGCTCGATCTGGAACACCAGAACGCCGTCAAGCTCGACAGCGTGGAAATCCTGGTGCTCGACGAAGCCGACCGCATGCTCGACATGGGCTTCATTCACGATATTCGCCGCGTGCTGGCAAAACTGCCGACCCGCCGCCAGAACCTGCTCTTCTCCGCTACCTTCTCCGACGAGATCAAAGGCCTGGCGGAAAAACTGCTGCACAACCCGCTGGAAGTGGAAGTGGCGCGCCGCAATACCGCCTCCGAGCAGGTGACCCAGCATGTGCACATGGTGGACAAAAAGCGCAAGCGCGAGCTGCTGTCGCAGATGATTGGCGAAGGCAACTGGCAGCAGGTGCTGGTCTTCACCCGCACCAAGCACGGCGCAAACCATCTGGCAGAACAGCTGAACAAAGACGGGATCCGCAGCGCGGCTATCCACGGCAACAAGAGCCAGGGCGCACGTACCCGCGCGCTGGCAGATTTTAAATCCGGCGATATCCGCGTGCTGGTGGCGACCGACATCGCCGCCCGTGGTCTGGACATCGAAGAGCTGCCGCACGTGGTCAACTACGAGCTGCCGAACGTCCCGGAAGATTACGTCCACCGTATCGGCCGTACCGGTCGTGCAGCGGCCACCGGCGAAGCGCTGTCGCTGGTCTGTGTGGATGAAATTAAACTGCTGCGCGATATCGAACGCCTGCTGAAGAAAGAGATCCCGCGCATCGCCCTTGCGGGTTATGACGTGGATCCGTCGATCAAAGCTGAGCCGATCCAGAACGGTCGCCAGGGTGGCGGTCGCGGTCAGGGCGGTGGACGCGGGCAGGGCGGCGGCGGTCGTGGTCAGCAGCAGCCGCGCCGTAGCGAAGGCGGCGCGCCGAAAGCGGCCAGCAAGCCACCGCGTCGCGATGGTGAAGCGAAACCGGCCGGGGAAGGCCAGCGCCGACGCCGTCCGCGCAAACCTGCCAGCGCACAGTAATCTGGAAGCCCGGTCGTAAAGCCGGGCTTTTCTTTTGCGGCCCGCTTAAGAAAGTGCCACAATAGTGGCTGTTTATACAGTATTTCAGGTCCATCATGGCTTTAACCGCCGCGCTGAAAGCGCAAATTGCCGCCTGGTATAAGGCGCTGCAACAGCAGATCCCCGACTTTATCCCCCGCGCACCGCAACGGCAGATGATTGCCGATGTGGCAAAAACGCTGGCCGGTGACGAGGGGCGACATCTGGCAATTGAAGCCCCGACCGGGGTCGGTAAAACCCTCTCCTACCTGATCCCCGGCATCGCTATCGCCCGGGAAGAACAAAAGACGCTGGTGGTGAGCACCGCCAACGTAGCCCTGCAGGATCAGATCTACAGTAAAGACCTGCCCCTGCTGCGCAAGATCATCCCCGAGCTGCGCTTTACCGCCGCCTTCGGGCGCGGGCGTTACGTTTGCCCGCGCAATCTGGCCGCCCTTGCCAGCAGCGAACCGACCCAGCAGGATCTGCTGGCGTTTCTTGATGACGAGCTGACCCCTAACAACAAGGCCGAGCAGGAGCAGTGCGCAAAGCTGAAGACCGATCTCGACGGCTACAAGTGGGACGGCCTGCGCGATCACACCGATCAGGCCATCAGCGACGACCTCTGGCGCAGGCTCAGCACCGATAAAGCAAGCTGCCTGAACCGCAACTGCCACTACTACCGCGAATGCCCGTTCTTTGTCGCCCGCCGTGAAATTCAGGAGGCCGAAGTGGTGGTCGCCAACCACGCCCTGGTGATGGCGGCCATGGAGAGCGAAGCGGTACTGCCGGACCCGAAACATCTGCTGCTGGTGCTGGATGAAGGCCATCATCTGCCGGACGTTGCCCGCGATGCGCTGGAGATGAGCGCCGAGATCACCGCCCCCTGGTTCCGCCTGCAGCTGGATCTCTTCTGCAAGCTGGTTGCCACCTGCATGGATCAGTTCCGCCCGAAAACCATCCCGCCGCTGGCGGTCCCGGAGCGCCTCAGCGAGCACTGCGAAACCATTTACACCCATATCGCCTCGCTGAATAACATCCTCAATCTCTATCTCCCGCCCGGACAGGAGGCGGAGCACCGCTTTGAGATGGGCGAGCTGCCGGATGAGATCATGACCCTTTGCCGCGAGCTGGCGCAGCTTATCGAAAAACTGCGCGGGCTGGCGGAGCTGTTTTTAAACGATCTCAGTGAAAAGACCGGCACCCATGACGTGGTGCGTGTGCACCGGGTACTGTTGCAGATGAACCGCGCGCTCGGCATGTTCGAAGGGCAGAGCAAGCTGTGGCGGCTGGCGTCGATGGCCCAGGCCTCCGGCGCGCCGGTCACCAAGTGGGCGACGCGGGAAGTCAGGGAGGGGCAGGTGCATCTCTTCTTCCACTGCGCGGGCATTCGCGTCAGCGATCAGCTGGAAAAACTGCTCTGGCGCAGCGTCCCGCATGTGGTGGTCACCTCCGCCACGCTGCGCTCGTTGAACAGCTTCTCGCGGTTGCAGGAGATGAGCGGCCTGAAGGAGAAAGCGGGCGATCGTTTTGTGGCCCTCGATTCGCCGTTCAACCACTGCGAGCAGGGCAAGCTGGTGATCCCGCGCATGCAGTTTGAGCCGCTGATCGACAACGAAGAGCAGCATCTTGCCGAGATGGCGGCCTACTTCCGCGAACAGCTGGAAAGCAAAAAATACCCCGGCATGCTGGTGCTGTTCGCCAGCGCCCGGGCGATGAATCTCTTTTTAACCTTCGTCACCGATCTGCGCCTGCTTCTGCTGGTGCAGGGGGATCAGCCCCGCTACCGGCTGGTGGAACTCCACCGTAAACGGATAGACAGCGGGGAGCGCAGCGTGCTGGTGGGGCTCCAGTCGTTCGCGGAGGGGCTGGATCTGAAGGGCGATTACCTGACCCAGGTGCACATCCACAAGATTGCCTTCCCGCCCATCGACAGCCCGGTAGTGCTGACCGAGGGCGAGTGGCTGAAAAGCCTCAACCGCTTCCCGTTTGAGGTGCAGAGCCTGCCGGCGGCGTCGTTCAACCTGATCCAGCAGGTCGGGCGCCTGATCCGCAGCCACAGCTGCTGGGGTGAGGTGGTGATCTACGATAAACGCCTGCTGACCAAAAACTACGGCAAGCGTCTGCTGAATGCCCTGCCGGTGTTTCCTATCGAGCAGCCCGAGGTGCCCGAAGTAAAAAAACGCCCGGCTAAACTTGCCGCCGGGCGTAAAAAAAGCATCCATGCCAAGAGGCGCGGTCCTACTGGTAAGTGAAGGTAAACTGCACCACGCTTGAAAACTCGCCCGCGCTGACCGGGGTATGCGAGGCGTAATAGCGTGCCGCCATCGGGAAATCGGCGGTGTGGGTGAGCGGGTCGACCACCGCATTGAAGCGCGCTTCCGGCGCCAGAATGATCGCGTCGGTGCGGTCTGCCAGCTCCAGCGCCAGCCCTCTGGCCGTGCCGGTGTTGGCAAACTTAAACGGGTGGAGGGTGTCGCGCTGCCCCTCCAGGTTGATCGTCGCCAGGGTCAAGTTTTGCGGGCAATGCGAGAGGGTAATATCAAAGTTCTTCCACACCCCGGTGTCCCCCACCGATTTAAAATCACTGGCAACGGCCTGGCCGAGATCGACCACCTTGTTCTGGCTGGCGCTGTCCACCTCGCAGGCGGTGTCGTAAATATTGCCTTTGATGCTGAGGATCACGTCGGTGGCCGGGGCAGACGCGCTGGTCAGCAGCAGTAGCAGGGCAACGTATTTCATCGGGGATCTCACTGGTATTCAATGTCTATGGTGGCAAGGGTATTGGCTCTGCCGGCGGTCACGACCTCGGCGGTCTGGTAGTACTGCACCTGGAAGGGCAGGTTGAACGGCTGGTTGGGCACCGTCTGGTCCCCGAAGGGGATGGGGTAGTCGTAGCGCAGTAAAACGCCGCCGACCATCATTTTGACGCCGACGCCGCTGGCACTGTCGATGCCGGCGTTAATATTCAGTACATCATTTCCGTCGCTAATGGAGGTGGCGCCGTTCGGGCTGGTGATACGGGCGGTCATCGTCACCGCGTCGGTGCAGGTTGCGGTCAGATTGAAGGTTCTCCAGTCGCTGGTGCTGCCGACATGGGTAAACTGGCTGACGGCAAAATTCCCCAGAGAGACGTTCAGGCTTTTCGGATCCACCGAGCAGGTGGTCGCCTTCAGCGCCAGATTGCCACCGTAGCGCACGGCGTTAAGCTGACCCAGCTTTTGATCGGGGTAGATGCCCAGCGACCAGATGCCGTTATGCACCGTCGTTGAGGCCTGCTCTCCGGTGGTACTTGCGGTTTTGATTAGCTGCATCGTCAGCGTCACGTTGAAGCTGCCGTCACTGCTGACGTACCCCAACGGCGTACTTCTGCTGTCACAGTGGGCGGCGCGGCCGCGTACCGGCTGTCCGGCGCTGTTCAGCAGTTCAATACCTATCCCTTCGATACCGCTGCGCCAGACGCCCGGCATCCCCGGTATCTCCTCGCCTGGGCCCAGATGGCAGGCGGTGATCGGCTTGCCGCTGTCGGCGGCATCACAGCGGCCTTTTACCCTGTGCGACTGCGCGGAGCCGGGGATGGCGCTGCCAGCCCCGAGAGAGGCGGGCACCGTCAGGGTCCCCGGCGTGGCCGTCCAGGGCAGATCCGCAGTGGAGCAGGCCGCTTTGGCCTGCGGCATAAACAGAAACAGGGCGGCAAACAGGGCCAGAACACAGCCGTAACGGAAGGGTTTCATCTTTTCCTCGACGTTGTCAGGTGCACTGCGCGGTGACGCTAATCACCGGGTCAGCGGATCGGGACGGCAGTTGATAGTGGGCGGAGCAGTGGGCGCCTGCGCCTTTGCCCCAGCTGACGTTGATATTGCCGTGGGCGTGCATCCCGGTCAGGTAGACCTGGCCGCCATCGGCAACGATAAATTCGCCGCTGTCATGGGCCGGCGCCGCCGTGGCGCCAAAGGGCACCGGACGACCGTCAGCCCGGGTGAGAGTCAGCAGCACCCGGCTGCCGACGCGGGTATCAAAGTGAGTACGTACAATCGCCCCCCGGGTTGGGGTGATGACTTTGGCCGCCTGGCCGACGTCGGCCCCGGCGGGCAGGCTTTCGGTATTCAGCGCCACGGTGTTGTGATGGTACGGCGTGACGTAAGGCACGATGGCATAGCCACGATAGTCGGTTTTGACCCCGGTCTGGTTGTCGATCCCGGTTCCGCTGGCCCCCGGCGCCTCCACCAGCGCCACGGTATCTCCCATCGGCTGGCCGAAGGTGACGCCGTGGGCGTGGACAATCATGCTGCCCTGCACGCCGAGGTTGAGCTGGCGCTGCTGGTTATCCCGGGAGTAGCCCGCCGTCATTTCGCCGTAGGTGGCTTTGTAATCGCTGTTCAGGCTGGTGCTGTAGCCGGACGCGTGGCTGTGGCCCTGCTGCACCCCCCAGCTGAGATTATTGTCTGCCAGCGCGGTGCCGTTGAGGCCGACGCTCTGGCTGGTGTCATCTTTGCTGTTGTTGAAGGTGTAATTGACCCAGGTATTGCTCAGCCAACGATCCAGCGGGACGGAGAGGTTAAAGCCGAAGGTCTGCTCGTTCTCCCGCTGGTCGTCGTCGTCCTCATCCTGCGTGTTTTTGCTCAGGCCGTAGTTGATACCGTAACTGATGCCGTGCCAGCTGCCGTTATAGCCAATGCTCAGCGAGGTCATGCCCTGGTCGCTGTGCCAGTAGTTCTCTTTCACCAGGCTTAACGTCATCGACCCCAGAGAGCCGCCCAGGGACTGATCGAGGGTCGCCTCCTGGCGGTCGCGTCGCCTGTCGCCTGGCGTCCAGTCGTCGTTGGCGGTGTGCGAGTCAAACACGTCTGCCAGGGTGGCAAATCCGGCGCTGTTGTAGCGATACCCGGCCACCGTAAAGTGGGTGCCGGTGGTGACGAAATCTTTGCTGTAGCGCACCCGCCAGGCGCGGCCGCGGGAGGTTTTTTGCCCCTGCATCTGCGATTTCGCCGCGGTTATATCCACCGAAAACGCCCCCCAGTCACCGATATTTTTCCCGGTGCCGAGCGCCAGGGCATCGTAATACTGGCTGGTCTGGAGGCCGCCATAGGCGGTGATATCGTACGGCAGACCGTAGATCCCGGTCCCCTGCAGGAATGGCGTCTGCTCCACGCTGTGGTCATAGCTGCGGTAGCGCCCGCCGGTCAGGCTGTATTTGAACCGGCCTTCACGCTGCAAAACCGGCACTGAGGCGTAAGGCACCACGAAGTGCTGCTCGCTACCGTCGGTCTCTTTGACGGTGACGTTCAGATCGCCGCTGCCGCCGGTGGGGTAGAGATCGTGAATCTCGAACGCGCCGGGTGCGACGTAATTTTGATAGATCACGTAGCCGTTCTGGCGCACCACCACCTGGGCATTGCTGTGCGCCACGCCGCGAATGCGCGGGGCGAAGCCTTTCAGGCTGTCCGGCAGCATGTCGTCGTCCGAGGCGATCTGCGCTCCGGTGAACGACAGGCTGTCAAACACGTCCGAGGGGGTGGCGCTTTGCCCGAGGGTGACGACGCTGCCCAGCGACAGGATATTGCGCTGGGCATAGCTGTAGACGGAGGAAAAATCGCGCTGCGTGGTGCGATCGTCCCGGGTCTGGCTCCATGTCGAGTAGTTACGCAGGCGCCAGGCGCCGAGGTTCAGCCCCGGACGCAGGTTCAGGTAGTCATTGCGCTGGTGGCTGCTGTCTTCACCCCAGCTGCGGCTATCCCCGGCGGAGTAGCTGTAGTTCAGCAGGAAGGCGTTGATGCCGTTGTCCATCTCTTCCGGCGCCACGTAACCGTGGGGAACCGGGGTGATGGCCGCCTGAGGGATACTCAGCAGCAGCTGCTGCTGGCCGGGGCGGAAGGTGGCGCTGGCGGCAGGTAACCCAGCGAGATCGACACAGCCGTCATTCTTCGTGCCGCTGAATTTATCGCTCCGGATACCCAGGCTCTTAAGGGTCTCCACCGAGAGGCAGGGTTGCAGGGTGGCCGGTCCGCTGGCCGGCTGTTGCAGGCCAAAGGCGATCTTTCTGTTGGCTACTTTGTTGTTATTGACGTAGACATCCACCTGATAGCTCCCCGGCGCGATGCCTGGGCCCGTCTCATACACGGAAAGGTCGGTTTTGCCCTGACCGGGGGTATCGATATCCAGCAGGGCCGGGTTGAAATAATCCTCCGCCAGCACCTGCTGCACGCCCACGCTCAGTATCGCGCAGCCCAGCGCAATCAGCAGGGCGCGCGCGGGGTGACGGGGTGCTTTGGTGGAGTAGTCCCAGGGCATGGCGGCGTCGGGCTTAGTGCAAAGGCGCAGACCAGGCGTGGCTTACCGCGCCGTAGTCGTTGATGATTTTCCAGGAAACCGTGCTCCCGGTGATGCCGCCCGGCACGGCAAAGTGCGCGTCGCTGTCGGGGGCCACCCAGGTCACATTGTCGGCTTTTTTACCGCCGACGGTGATGGTCTGGAAGTTCATGTAAAAGGGCGTCGGGTTGCTCACCACCAGTCTATTGCCCTGCTTATGCCAGCGTAATTTACCCGCCACCTCGTCCGGTTTGCCGTTAATCCCGCTCGGGCGGTAGATCAGTTTGATTCGCGTTTTAATGGCGATTTGCAGGGTGTTACTGCTCTCTTCCCGGGAGGTGGACGGAATGGATTTGATATTCAGCCAGTAGAGCGATTCGCGATCGGTCGGCAACGTGCCCCCGGTGCGCACCACGCGCAGGATGTTGTCCTGTTTGCCATCGAGGCGAAACAGCGGCGGGGTGATAAGAAACGGCGCTTTATTCCGCGCAGAATCGGCGCTCTCCACCCAGGATTGCACCAGATAGTCGAGGTTATCCGGGTTGGAAAGCCCTAACGACGCTTCTTTTTTATCTCCCTGATAGATTAGACGGGTCCCTTCGATAATCACCCCGGCGTGAGCGGCGGTGGTAATGAATAACAGGGCGGCGATGAAAACAGATTTACGCATGGCGGGACTCTGATAAAGCAGGCGGTGCCTGACCGCAGAGGGCCAGGCAGCGCAGGATTAGTTGTACATGACGGTAAAGGTGGAGACCGCATTCGCCGGGCCGGCGGTGATGGTGCTGCCGGTCTGGATATAGCGTGCGCCAAACACCAGATCGTTGGTGGTGGTGCCGGACTGAAGCGTATAGCTGGTGGAGGCGGTGTACAGGCTCAGTGGATTTTCTGTCTTATCCAGCAGCTGGATACCGACGCCGGTGGCGGCACCGGTGCCTGGCGTTACCGCCAGCACGTTGGCGTTGGTACCGTCAGCGGAGCCACCAAAGGTGATCGCCGCGCTGGTGATGGTTTCCGGGCAGTCTTTCAGCTGGATATCAAAACGGGTGGTTGACGTGGTCGAGCCTGAACCGGTAAAGGCCGTTTGTGAGACTTTGCCGAGGGAAACATCCAGCGGGCTGCTGACGCCATTTACCACCTGACAGGCGGAGTCGATGATTTCGCCAGTGAAATTAATCTGTCCCTCGCCGCTGTTTGCAGCCCAGGCAGAGACAGAACAACATAATGCAGTGGCAATAAAGGTGCCGGAGACAATTTTACGCATAATAATTCCTGAATAAATTCCGGGGGTAATAACATCCGTTGTGATGAACTGCGGTAAAAAGTGGGGCAACTTTTTACCGGGTAGATAATTTACGTAATTAATTTCGGATAACTATTGGTCGGGTCAATAGTGATTCCGATAACGGTTGAATTTTTATTTTTACTGAAATTACAAGGGGATGATGTTATTGCCGCCCGGCAGCGATAAGAGAAATGTCTGTCCGATGGCGCCTTATCAACGCTATAGTGTTAACAAGATGTCACAAGGAGAAAGAACGTGGATTATCGCAAAATTATCAAAGAGGTCGGGCGGGGGAAAAACCACGCCCGCGACCTGGATCAGGAGACCGCCCGGGCGCTCTATACCGCGATGCTGAACGGCGAGGTACCGGATCTGGAGATGGGCGGCATCCTGATTGCCCTGCGTATTAAGGGCGAAGGCGAAGCCGAAATGCGCGGTTTCTACGAAGCGATGCAGGCGCAAACCCTGCGCCTGACGCCGCCGGTGGCGAAGCCGATGCCGGTGGTGATCCCGAGCTATAACGGCGCGCGCAAGCAGGCCAACCTGACCCCGCTGCTGGCTATTCTGCTGAACAAGCTGGGGTTTCCGGTAGTGGTACACGGGATAAGTGAAGATCCCACCCGCGTGCTGACGGAAACCATTTTTACCCTGCTGGGCATCGAGCCGACCCGTCACGGCGGCCAGGCGCAGGCGAAGCTCGAGGGGCATCATCCGGTCTATATTCCGGTGAGCACCCTGTGTCCGCCGCTGGAAAAACAGCTGGCGATGCGCTGGCGGATGGGGGTGCGTAACAGCGCCCATACCCTCGCCAAGCTGGCGACGCCCTTTGCGGAAGATGCCGCCCTGCGCCTCTCCAGCGTCTCGCACCCGGAGTACGTCACCCGCGTGGCGACCTTTTTTGCCGATATTGGCGGTCGGGGGCTGTTGATGCACGGCACCGAAGGGGAAGTATATGCCAACCCGCAGCGCTGCCCGCAGCAAACCCTGATTGACCCGACGGCGGGAACCCGGGTGGTGCTGGAGCGCGGAGAAGAGAACAGCGACGTCTCCCTGCCGCAGGCCAAAGATCCTGAAACGACCGCCCGCTGGATAGAGAGTTGCCTGGCCGGGCGTGAAGCGGTGCCGCACGCTCTGAAGCTACAGATGGCCTGCTGCCTGCTGGCGACCGGACAGGTTGAGACGGTCGACGCCGGGCTGGCGCGGGTTAACCAGAGTTTTTAAATAAAAAAAGGCCCGTCCAGCGATGGACGGGCCAAAAAAATAACAACAGGGTCAATGAGGGTTGGAGCATCTCGCCAGCGAACTGGCGAGCAGAGCAGAGATAAGGGGCAGGTTATTTGTAGATAACCGCAGTACCGCTCAGTTTGTTGTTGGTGTTGGCGGAGGTAATGGTGTAACCGGTCGCGCCAGCCGCTTCAGCTTTCGCTGCCAGGCGTGCTTCCAGACCATCCAGCGTGGTCGCGCCTTCAGCACTCACCACACCGATTTTGTTCATGCTGTTTGCCTGAGCGGCGCTGATAGATTCCGCAGCGAAAGCACCGAAGGAGAGGGTAGTCAGGGCAACAGCGGCAACAGCATATTTAATGGTTTTCATCGTTAGTATCTCGCAGGTTATTCTGTTAAGGGGACGTTGTTCCGTCGATGTGATAAGTATCACGCTTTTTTACGAGAGATAAAATCGAAGAGAATTGACGACATCATTCGAAAAATTTGAATGACAAATAAGTTATTGAATATTAATAAATTCAGTGAATGAATTTACCTTTCTTGCCGTTGCGCTTTACAGAGGGAAGTGTGAGGGCACGTTTTGCGAAACGCACAGCAAAAAATCGTGCTCAAAAAAGAAACCGCTTGCGTGGCGTTGCTGCCGCCAGGCCAGTCATCGTAACTGGCTGTCTTTCGATCCTCTGCGATTATATCCTGCATGTGATGCATTATGTGAATCTTTCTCCTGCTGGCAGGCGATGCACAGCCGGACGCCGGGCACCGCTTTACGCCGCGCTTCGGGGATGGGCTCCCCGCACTCTTCGCAGGTTTTCAGGCTCTCACCCTGCGGGATCTCGCCCCGCGCCCGCGCCACCGCATCTTCAATGGTACTGTTGATCTGTTCATTAACGGCGTCATCATTCGCCCAACCGGAAGCCATAAACCCTCCTGACAGGATATTGCGCTGTACCAGTAACTATGGGGCTAAAAAACGCACAATCAAGGCGAAGGGCTAGATTTCAGACCATTCACGCAGCAGGTTATGGTAGAGATTGAGCAGGGAGAGCACTTCGTCACTTTCGCCATGGCGGCCGCGCAGAGTCTGGATATTGCGGTCCAGCTCGAACAGCATGGCGCGCTTTTTATCGTCGCGGATCATCGACTGGATCCACATAAAGGAGGCTACCCGCACGCCCGCGGTCACCGGGGTCACGCAGTGCAGGCTGCTGGAGGGATAGAGGACCAGATCCCCTGCCGGGAGCTTGACGCTGTGCTGGCCGTAGGTGTCGTTAACCACCAGCTCGCCACCCTCGTAGCTGTCGGGCTCGCTTAAAAAGAGGGTGGCCGAGAGATCGGTCCGCATCCAGCCACTTTGCGGGTGACTGCGCACGGCGCCGTCGACGTGAAAGCCGTAAGTTTCCTGCTGCTGATAGCGGTTAAACAGCGGGCTGGAGATCTGGCGCGGCAGGGCGGCGGCAAAAAAGAGCGCGTGCTGATTCACCGCCTGCAACACCGCCGCCTGCAGGGTGGCGTACAGCGGACTTTGCGTGTCGACCTGCTGGTTATTTTTGACCTGCGCACCCTGGTTGCCCACGGTGGCACGGCCGTCGATCCACGGGGCCTGGTCCAGCTGAGCGCGGAACTGCGCCACCTCATCGGCGTTCAGCACGCCCGGAATGTGATACATCATAAAAGGTTCTCCGAAAGGTGGGGCCGAAGCCCCACGCGGGATCAGAAGTGCATGTTCGCCGTTAACATAAAGGTGCGCGGCTCGCCCGGATGGTAGCGGTAGCCACTCTTGTTGATGGAGGCGACATAATCTTCATCAAACAGGTTGTAGACGTTGAGCTGCATATCGAGGTTGCGGTTGACGCGATAGCCCAGTTTGGCATCGGCCACCCAGTAGCCTTCGGTGAAGGACGGGGTACCCACCGCGCCGTCAGAGCCACGATGCATGCTGCCGATGTAGCGCGCGCCGGCACCCACGGAGATCGCATCCGTGGCCTGGTACTGGCTCCACAGGGTGAAGGCATGTTCCGGAGTATACGGCAGGGAAGAGGTGCCATCCTGCGCCACGTCACTGCCGGTGCGCACGCTGGCGCGCTGCTGAGTATAACCGCCGATGACCTGCCAGGCCGGAGTGATGTTGCCCGCGGCAGACAGCTCATAGCCTTCGATACGTTTTTTACCGTACTGCGAATAGGTGCCGTCATCGTTCTGCTCGACTTCGTTTTCGATGTCGGTGCGGAAGACTGCCGCGGTCAGCTGGAGACGTTTATCCAGCACTTCCCACTTGGTGCCCAGCTCGCTGGTCTTGGCCTTCTGCGGTTTAAAGTCCGTGCGGTTGGCGCTGCTGCCGGTGCCGCCCTGGGCCAGGGCAAAGTTATTGCCGCCCGGGGGCTGCTGGGAGATAGCGTAGTTGACGTAAATATTGCCGTGCTCGGTCAGATGGTAGAGCGCCCCGGCTTTCCAGTTGACCAGGTTACCGGAGGTGGCGGTATCCACCGTAGTGACCGGCGAGCCTTTAGGCGTGCCGGTCGGGCAGGCAACCGCCCCGCGACCCGTGCCGCCGCAGATGCTGGCGCTGTCATATTCGGTGTGATACGTATCGAGACGAATTCCGCCGTTCAGCTCGAAGTCACGGGTGACCTGGAGCGTATCAAAGGCGTAAATCCCGAAGGTATCGGTCCGACCGTTGGCGTTGGCACCGCTGTTGTTCAGACCGCCCAGGCTGACGTTGCTGTTCGGGTGATAGATATTCACCGGCGGCGGGGTGATGGCATCCACGCCATAGTTGGTCTGGGTTTCGCGGGTGAACTCCACCCCGGTGCTGATATCGTGGCCGACGCTGCCGGTATAGAATTTGGTCGTCAGGTTGGTCTGGTTGGTCAGGATCTTGTTGCTGACATCTTTGGTGTTGGCGTTACGCGACCAGGTCCAGGTATCCACGTTGTTGCGATCGGGCTGGGTGATGTTGGTGGCCCCACCCATCACGGCGGTCATCAGATAATCCTGCTTCACCCGCGACCAGCGCGTGGTGTTCCGCACGGTGGTGTTGTCGTTGAAGTCGTGCTCAAAGCGCACCGTGGCGGTGTCGGAGGTGGAGTCGTCGTAATCGGAATCGGTGCCGTAGAAGTTGCTGGTATCCACTTTGCCGGAGTGATTCAGCGCCGCAGTGCCCGCCGATGGCGCAGAGTAGCCCGGCAGCCCGATGGTCGGGATGCCGCCGTCCGGGGTGTTGTGCTGAGTCACGTGCAGGTAGTTCAGATACAGACGGTTTTCCGTTCCCAGACCAAAGGCGAGGGAAGGGGCTACGCCGTAGCGTTCGTTCTTAACGTTATCGCGTCCTTCGTCGTGGGTTTTTTCACCCATCAGGTTCAGACGAAACGCCGAGGTGTCACCCATCACCTGGTTAATATCGAGGGTACCGCGACGCATGTACGCGCTGCCAATGCTGGCGGAGGCATCAATGCCCGAGTCCAGACGCGGCTGTTTACTGATCATATTGATGGAGCCGCTGGGTGCGCTACGGCCGTAATCGCTGCCGGATGGCCCTTTAATCACTTCGACCTGTTCGGTGTTAAAGGTATCGCGCGTAGTGGTGCTGATGTCGCGGATCCCGTCAACGTAAATGCTGTTCGAGGTGTCCACACCGCGCATGTACACCGCGTCGCCGGTAGTGGAGTTACCGTTTTCACCGGCAAAGAAAGCCCCCACGCCCGGGACGTTTTTCAGGGCGTCGGTCAGGTTGGTGGTGCCCTGATCCTTCAGCACCTGTTCGGAGATAACGGTCATAGTGCGGGTGGTATCTGCCACGGGGCGGCTGAACTTCGCGTCGGCAGACTTCTGCGGCGCATAAAGCGAAGGTTGCGCCGCTTCTACCACCAGGGTGTCGTCAGACTTTTTATCGTTATTCTCCGCCGAGATAGCGCTCGCTACCGGGGAGAGGCCAATACACAGCCCCGCAAAAAAGGTCAGCGAGCTGAAGCTGTTCGGAACGTTGCGATTTTTATCCATATTGTTTAGCGACTTATAATTTTTAGAATCGAGTTTCCATTACGTTGTCAGGCAGGTCTGTGCCTTTTCCTGTGCCACGGGAATAACCGTAATGAACCTACAAATGATAATAATTGTGATAAACATTATCATTTGGCGTGACTTTTTATCACTCTCGCCAACAAAATGAAATACGTAAATTTACATTGCCTGCTAAAAAACTTCACAAAGTGGATTTTGGACAAAAAACGAACTGCACCCCAGAGGATGCAGTGTGTAGTGCAGAGCGGGGAACTATTTGTAGATGGTGGCAGTACCAAACATGTTGTTATCGCCGCTGGCAGAGTTCACAACATAGCCTTTAGCACCTTTTTCACGCGCTTTTTCAGCCAGTTTGTCCTGCAGGTCGTCGAGGTCTCTTGCGCCCGAAGCCTGCACGGTTCCGGCTGGCCTCAGTTGACTGGTGTCGCCGCTGCTGAGTGATTCAATCGACCATGCAGCAAACGACGCGCCTGCCAGTGAAGCGGCAGCGAGCATTACCAGGTATTTTTTCATAATCACTTCCTCTGATTGACAACGGGTGGTGCACACTAAGTGTAGAACGGGTCAGAGTGTGATTTAGTGCAAAAAATTGATGATGATCTGCTTATTTTTTGAACGACATATTTTGACAATTTCATGACAAATCAGCGACATACAGGTGGCTGATTTTTGGTGTTTTATTCTGCGGCGCAGAGAAATATTTACCGTTGCGCCCGCAACGGGTATCTTACGCCGCTGTTTACAGGAGAACGCCATGACACCCGAGAAGCCGGGGTTGCACCCACGCAACCGCCACCGCAGCCGTTACGATATGAATGCCTTATGCGAGAGCTGTCCGGCACTGCGCGAATTTATCACCGAAACCCCGACGGGCGAGCCGACGGTGAACTTTGCCGATCCCCAGGCGGTGAAGACGCTGAACAAAGCACTGCTGATGCATTTCTACGGTGTGGCGCAGTGGGATATTCCGGACGGCTACCTCTGTCCGCCGGTACCGGGGCGCGCCGACTACATTCACCATCTCGCCGATCTGTTGGCGGAAGGGAATAACGGCACGGTACCTGCCCAGGCGACGATCCTCGACATCGGGACCGGCTCCAACCTGATCTACCCCCTGATTGGCGTGCATGAGTACGGCTGGCGCTTCACCGGCAGCGAGGTGGATCCGCAGGCCTTTGCCAACGCCGCCGCCATCATTAATGGCAATCCCGGTATGGCCCGCGCCATTCGTCTGCGCCGCCAGAAAGAGGCCGCATCGATTTTCGCCGGGGTGATCCATAAAAACGAACAGTACGATGCTACTCTGTGCAACCCGCCGTTCCATGATTCCGCTGAATCGGCCCGGGCGGGCAGCGAGCGTAAGCGCCGCAACCTCGGCCAGGCGGCCGATGCCGCGCTGAACTTTGGCGGCCAGCAGCAGGAGCTGTGGTGCGAAGGGGGCGAAGTGGCCTTTATCAAGAAGATGATTGCCGAGAGCGCCCAGTTTGCCCGTCAGGTGAAGTGGTTTACTACTCTGGTCTCGCGCAGCGAAAACCTGCCGCCGCTGTATCGCGCCCTGACGGACGTCGGCGCGGTGAAGGTGGTGAAAAAAGAGATGGCCCAGGGTCAAAAGCAGAGCCGCTTTATCGCCTGGACCTTTATGGATAACGACAAACGCCGCCAGCGCTAACGGGTTTTTTACAGCGTTGGCTCCTGAGGCGAAGAGGGTGCCGGGCCCGGCGACGGCAGCAGCTGATACATCTGCACCGGCATCCGCACTTCTGCCAGATCGAAATGTTTTTTCACCATGCTGTCGAGGGCGAAACGCACCGTCCACTGCTTCAGCGGCTGGGTGGTGAACGACACGCGCAGCGTAAAGGCGGTGCTGGTCAGCCCGACAATCCCGGCAAACGACGGCTCGCCGATAATCAGGCCGCGAATATCCTCTCTCTCCAGCAGTTCATCCACCGCCGCTTTCAGCGCCTGCTTCGCTTTCTCGGCATCTTCATGTCTGTCCACATCGTAGTTCGCCACCACCGAACCGATGCCGCGGACAAAGTTGGCGAAGGTGGTGATCGATGACCACGGAATAATGTGGTACGCCCCGGTATCCTGCCGCACCCCCACCGAACGAATCGACATTCGCTCTACCGTGCCGGTTAGCGGCCCGATGGTCACCAGATCCCCGGTGTTCATCCCGTTTTCAAACTGAATAAAGATGCCGGTGATGATGTCTTTCACCAGCGTCTGGGAACCAAAGGAGATCGCCAGCCCCAGCGCCCCGGCACCGGCCAGCAGCGGGGCGATATTCACGCCAATTTCCGACAGCACAATCATGATGGTAATGGTGCTGATCACCACCGCCAGCGCGTTGCGGAACAGCGTCAACAGCGTGCGGGCGCGGGCGCTGGGCAGCGGCCGGCCATGAATATCCGAGGAGAGCCGGTTCTCAATCAGGCTCGCCAGAATCGTCCAGCCAATGGCGGAGAAGAAGAGGATCAGCGCGATGCGGATCAGAATATCCACCGTCTTTTCACCGGCACCGTTGTGCAGCCAGTTCCAGAAGTCGAACAGCCCCCAGGCGCTGAGCAACAGCATAATGGCGACACAGACCGTCAGGAACCGCGCCACCTTCAGCGACACGGAGATCCAGCCGTTCAACCGCTTTTGCAGCTCCGGATAGCTGCGCTGCACGTGCGGCGACAGGGTGATGGTTTTAGCCAGCC
The DNA here is from genome assembly GCF_006874705.1 of Leclercia adecarboxylata. NCBI lineage: Bacteria > Pseudomonadati > Pseudomonadota > Gammaproteobacteria > Enterobacterales > Enterobacteriaceae > Leclercia > Leclercia adecarboxylata. The sequence goes on from NZ_CP035382.1 coordinate 3,274,883, forward strand.
AGCGCGACAGCAGCCCCGACACAAAGGCGGCGATGCCGACGATCGCCAGGCTGCGGAAGGTCGCCCCCATCATAAATTTGAGGCTGTTTCCCGGGTCGAACAGGGAGAAGAAGCAGAGCACGATAAAATAGGCGCTCGCCAGCCAGTGCCACACCAGGGCGAAGGCGCGAATAAACAGGCTGAAAAAGGCGAGGGAGCGGTCGGCCAGGTGTAGCAGCCCCTCGGTAATGGCGCGTTTGTTGTGAAAAATCAGGTACAGCGCCCAGACGGTGATGCAGAGCATAATCAGCACGTTGGCCAGGGCGCCGATCTGCACGTTGACCTGGTTAGAGATAATGGGCACCGCCACCAGCAGGCCATAGCCGATCATCCCGCTCAGGATGCTCAGCCGGAGCGACCAGTAGTGGGCGGCGCGATCGCTGATGGCAAAGGGGCGCAGGTCGGGCACCCGCGGGCAGAATATCAGGCGCAGGATCGCTTTGAAGAACTCAATCAGCGCGAAGGCGTTGAGGAATAGCGTCTGCTGGAAGGCGATGGTGGGATTGCCGGTATTGAGATATTCGCTGAGGATTTGGCCGATAAACAGGGTCAGCGCCAGCAGCAGCAGGTCGATTATAAAGGCGCTGGCGATGGTCAGCGGCAGGTGGACCCAGCTGCTGGTCTCCCGGTTCTTTCTGCGTCCCCAGCTGCCCATTTTGCGGTACAGCGGCCAGGCGCAGAGCCTCACCAGCCAGTAGAAGGCAAAAACTAACCCGGCGAGGAGCAGAAACTGCCGCGCGGCAACGACGAAAGTCTGCGGGTTAAAGGGCTTATGCGGGGAGCCGATCAGGTTGCGGTAGAGCTGGGCGAAGCGGGTGGAGAGCGCATCGCCGTAATGGCGGCTGATGTCGGTCACGTTCTCCAGCACGGTCTTCTCTTCGGCGATCTCCGGCGGGGTGATTTTGGGCACCGGCTCCTGGGGAGGCGTCGCGGCCACGCTGCGCAGCTGGGAGATCAGCTCCTGGCGCGAGGCGTCATTTTCCAGAACATCCGCCAGTGCGGAATAGGCGGCCTTCTTCTGCTCAACGTCCGGCTCGGCGGCCGGAGTGGTCGCTTCAGCTGGGGTGGCAGCAGGAACGCCCGGCAGGCTGACGGCCTGCGCAGGCAGGCAAAACAGGCTTATCAGGAGCAGCAGGATCCAGGGCACGGCGTCCTCCGGTGACAATATTGTGCAAAGTGATAAGTATAGAAGGCGAACGGAAGCGGGGGGTTTTTGGGAAGATTCCGGAGGAATCGTAGGCCGGGCAAGCGTCAGCGCCGCCCGGCGTTAAATTACGAAACGTGCTGGAGGAAATCCTGCAAACGCTGGCTCGGTGGGTTCTCAATCAACGCCTGCGGATTGCCATCTTCGGCAATACGGCCTTTGTCGATGAAGATCAGGCGCGAGGCCACTTTCTCGGCAAAGCCGATTTCGTGGGTCACGATCACCATCGTCATCCCTTCTTCCGCCAGATCCTGCATAACCTTCAGTACTTCGTGGCGCAGTTCCGGGTCGAGGGCCGAGGTCGGTTCATCGAACAGCATCATCTTCGGTTTGACCGCCAGCGCACGGGCAATAGCCACGCGCTGCTGCTGACCACCGGAGAGCTCGGACGGATAGTGATGCCCGCGCTCCGCCAGTCCGACTTTCGCCAGCAGCTCTTTTGCAAGCTGCTCGGCGGCCGCTTTGTTGGCACCGCGCACGCGCAGAGGGCCGAACATCACGTTCTCCAGCGCCGTCAGATGCGGGAACAGATAGAACTGCTGGAACACCATCCCGGCTTCCTGGCGGATCAGACGCTCGTCCACCTTCGGGTCGTTGACCTTCAGACCGTCGACAATCAGATCGCCGCTGGTGATCTCTTCCAGCTTGTTGATGCAGCGCAGCAGGGTCGATTTACCGGAGCCGGACGGCCCGATAATCACCACCACTTCGCCGGTCTGGATCTGGAGATCGATATTGTGCAGCACCTGGGTCTGACCAAAGTGCTTGGAAACGTTTTTAAATTCAATCACAGGATTTTCATCCTTCTTTCAAGACGACGCAGCACGAAGCTCAGTGCCAGGGTAATAATGAGATAGACCACTGCAACGGCGCTCCAGATCTCCAGGGCGCGGAAGTTACCGGCAATGATCTCCTGGCCCTGACGGGTCAGTTCAGCGACGCCGATAACAATGAACAGTGAGGTATCTTTAATGCTGATGATCCACTGGTTGCCCAGCGGCGGCAGCATACGACGCAGCGCCAGGGGGAGGATCACGTGGCGGATGGTTTCGCGACGGGAAAGACCCAGCGCCAGACCGGCCTCGCTAAAGCCTTTGTGGATCGACAGCACCGCACCGCGGGTGATCTCAGCGATATAGGCACCGGAGTTGATCATGATGGTGACCACCGCCGCGCTGAACGGGTCAATGCGCAGATCGGTAAAGGCCATCGGCAGGGCGAAGTAGATAAACATCACCTGCACCACAATCGGCGTGCCGCGGATCACTTCGATGAAAACCAGTGCTACGTGGTTGGCTATCCAGCCGCCGTAGGTGCGGGCAAAACCGGCAACGAGGCCGATAATCAACCCGCCAACCAGACCGAGGACCGAAATCCACAGGGTCATTTTGGCGCCTTCAAGCAAGAGAGGAATGGCAGGCCAGATGGCGCTCCAGTCAAACTGCATGATGTATTCCTGTATACCGTGGTGAAAACAAAAAATTAGCCAGGGGGATGACTAAAATTGTAGGCCCGGTAAGCGCAAGCGCCACCGGGCGGTACAGTTCCTGTTTAACAGGCTGTTTTATTTAGGTTCAGTACCGAACCATTTTTTATAAATTTCGTTGTAGGTGCCGTTCTCTTTCAGGGTTTTCAGCGCGCCGTTCACCTTGGTACGCAGCTCGTCGCTGCCTTTCGGGAAGGCGATACCGTATTCCTGCGCTTCCAGAGATTCACCTACCGCTTTGAACTTGCCGTTGCCTGCGGTTTTGATGAAGTACAGGATATTTGGCGTGTCGTGCAGCACGGCGTCAGCACGGTTGGTGCCCAGCTCCATGTACGCGTTATCGATGTTCGGGAACTGGCGCAGGTCTTTGGTTTTGATGTTGGCTTTAGCGTAATCAACAGAACCGGTGCCGCTCTTCACCGCGACCACTTTGCCGTCGAGATCTTTCGCGCTTTTCACGTCGTTGTTGTCCGCTTTCACCATGACCAGCAGGCCGCTTTTGTAGTAGCCGTCAGAGAAGTCGATAGCTTTTTTACGTGCGTCAGTGATGGTGATACCGGCCAGCGCCAGGTCAACGTTTTTGGTTTGCAGTGCCGGAACGATGCCGCTGAAGTCCATTGGCTTCAGGGTGTAGTCCAGTTTCAGTTCTTTCGCGACGGCCGCCCACAGATCCACGTCAAAACCAACGTACTGATCGCCCTGCTTAAATTCAAACGGTACGAAGGCGGTGTCGGTGGCGACAATCAGTTTTTTATCAGCAGCCTGAGAAGAAACCGCAAAAGCCAGGGTAAGTGCAGCCAGTGAAACTTTTAATACAGACTTCATAGCATTTCCTTTTATATCCACGGGGCGATCCCCTGCGAGAACGAACGGCTCTATGAAAAAATCGTGCCAACTTTGCAACAGGTTGTTTTTAAAAGGCCAGCACGCATTTCATTGCACAAAAAGTGTAGCAATGTCGGCGGATTGCACCATAACGAAGCACTGTTTTGGTGCAGCACTACGCCATCACTAACGGTTATGCTATTAAGCGCAAATATTGATGAGAAAACAATCTTTCGTTAACGATTGTGTGAGGTGATTATTACAAATGCTTTACGTTTGCGGCGGGAAAGGTGAAATGTGTGCACTATAAAAGTGCAAAACCCCCGCCAGAGGCGAGGGTGTAAGAGCAAAATGCTATAGGTTACTCAATGTTAGACTCAATGAACCACAGGAACTGATCCAGGTCGCGGGAGGCCGCGGTCAGAATGTCAGCGGTATCTTCGTCTTTAGCTTCACCAATCGCTTTACGTACGTCGTTAGCCACGACAGCGTAACGATCTGCCAGCTCTTTCAGGTGATCCTGCACGCTGTGGATGTCCAGCGGGTAGCTTTTCAGCGCCGTTTTGCTGTTGATCACCTGGGTAGTGCCCAGCGCCACGCCGCCCAGCTGCACGGCACGTTCCGCCATGGTATCCAGATGGGTAGTCAGTGCGGTACGGAAGCCATCCAGCATCTCGTGGACAGCAATAAAGTTAGCGCCGCGCATATTCCAGTGGGCCTGTTTGGTAATCAGCGACAGGTCAATAAACTGGATCACCTGGCGATTCAGCAACTCAATCGTCGCTTTCTTATCGCTGTCAGAGACATCGTTACGGGTATAGAGCAGATTAGGTGCTTTCGTTTTTACCAGTTTAGCGGTAGGCATAATCTCATTTCCTCTTGATGTTGGCGTCCAAAGTAATTTCCGAAATCAAGTATAGCACCGGCTATAGAAGGCGCGATTGGGTCCTGCCTATTGGTTTAATAGAGAAAGGCGGGTTGTGATAGTTAAATAGTTGATAATAAAAAGATATTTATATTTTAGGGTAAATTTATCTTATTTTCACCGGGCGGGTGTGAGGCGAAGGGGATATTTCAAAATAATGACGGTTATTGCGAATGGGAATATTTCGCCGGGAAACCGATCCCCCGGCAAAATAATATCGTTTAGCGGATATCCACCTCTTCGACTTTACTCTCCCGGCGCAGGGTGAGCGTCGACCCCATCGACGCGGCAATGATCGAGCAGAGCGCCAGCGTCTGGGTAAAGGTCAGAGATTCGCCCAGGAACACCATCCCGGACATGGCCGCCAGGGCGGGCTCCATGCTCATCAGGGTGCCGAAGATGCGCGTCGGCAGACGCGTCAGGGCAATCATCTCCAGCGAGTAGGGAAGTGCGGTTGAGAGTACCGCCACCGCCAGGCCCACCGGCAGGATCGACCACTGCCAGATCGACTCGGTGGCCTGCGCCATTCCCAGCGGTACAAAGACGATGGCGGCGATCAGCGACCCCAGCGCCACGGTGGCCGGGCCGTGCTCTTCCCCGGCACGCTGCCCGGTAAGAATGTAGACCGCCCAGCAGGCCCCCGCGCCCAGCGCCAGGGCCGCGCCGGTCAGGTCAACGTGCGAGACGTCCTGACCCAGCGGCAGCAGAAACCACAGCCCCAGCACCGCCAGCACCACCCAGACAAAGTCCACCGGACGACGGGAGGAGAACAGGGCTACCGCCAGCGGGCCGGTGAACTCCAGCGCCACGGCGATCCCCAGCGGCACCGTCTGAATCGACAGGTAGAAGAGATAGTTCATCGCCCCCAGCGACAGCCCGTAAAACAGCAGGGGCAAGCGTTGCTCTTTCTTAAAACGCAACCGCCAGGGTTTAAAGATCACGACCAGGATCAGGGTACCGAGCGCAATACGCAGCGCCGTCACGCCAGGGGCGCCCACGATCGGGAAGAGCGATTTTGCCAGCGAGGCGCCGCTCTGAATCGAGAGCATGGCAATGAGAATGACAATTACGGGCAACCAGACTGGCGCCCTGCGAGACAACCCAGGCATCCTTTCTCCTGTCAATTTCTGTCAAAGGAAGTAAAGAGGGGGAGTGTAAAGGAAATAACGCCGCACGGTTGAGACTTTGTTGAAAAAAAGTCGCCACAAATCCGTAAAATAGCCTCATAGCGCCGGGTGATTTCTGTAACAGATTAGGAATCGTCTGGATGAATGTATTGTGACTGACGCGCAAAATCAGGTTTGTGAAACATAAATTCGGTGTTTTTTGAACAAGATAGCTGCGGGTGGAAATGTTTAGTTACATGAAAAGCCGCGTTAGACATCACGAATCACAAAGAGTTTCACAAGTTTTTTTGATATATTTAAAACTTACGGATTTACTTGAAGCACATTTGAGGTGGTTATGAAAAAAATTGCATGTCTTTCAGCACTGGCAGCTGTTCTGGCTGTTTCCGCAGGTTCCGCTGTCGCAGCGACCTCTACCGTGACTGGCGGTTACGCTCAGAGCGATATGCAGGGCGTGATGAACAAAACCAACGGTTTCAACCTGAAATATCGCTACGAGCAGGACAACAACCCGCTGGGTGCCATCGGTTCCTTCACCTACACTGAGAAAGACCGTTCCGAAGACGGCGCTTACAACAAAGCTCAGTACTACGGCATCACTGCTGGCCCGGCTTTCCGTCTGAACGACTGGGCAAGCATCTACGGTGTAGTGGGTGTTGGCTACGGTAAATTCCAGCAGACTGAAAACCAGGGCTTCAACCGCTCTGCTACCAACAGCGACTATGGCTTCTCCTATGGCGCAGGTATGCAGTTCAACCCAATCGAAAACGTTGCGCTGGACTTCTCCTATGAGCAGAGCCGCATCCGTAACGTTGACGTTGGCACCTGGATCGCAGGCGTAGGTTACCGCTTCTAATCACTTCGGTGAGCCAGTAAAAAAACCCGCTTCGGCGGGTTTTTTGTTTTTGTCATTTCCCCTCATAAGAGGGTCAGGCTGCGCGGTCGTTACCGGCTTTTCGTCTCAAACAGGTCCGTCCCCAGATGGTTGTAATCCACTTTCTGTAGCTTAAAGTTGGTCACATACACCGGCGGCGCTTTGTCGTTCGACATGAAGCGGTACTTACTGGCGATCTCTTTCGCGCCGATCCCCGTCCACTGCGAGAAGAAGCTTAAAAAATCATTCGCGGAACGGCGCGCCTTGACGATACGATGCGCTTTGTCATCGCTCGACAGCACCATAAACGGCACCTGGAAGTTCTGCTGGAAGCTGTCGTCGTGTGCCAGGTACTGCACCTCTTTGCCGCGCTCTTTAAACGCCAGTCCGTGATCGGAGAAATAGACCATTGAGAAGCTCTCACCGGTATTTTGCAGCTGGGCATAGAGCTTGCTGAGCAGGTCATCAGTCTGGGTCATGGTGTAGAGGTAGCACGAGGTCTCTTTCGACTGCACGAACTCTGCATATTTCCCCTGGGTGCGGTCGCAGGCTTGCGGATGGGAGCCCATCAGGTGCAGAACGATGAGCTGTGGCTGGGTGCGATGGCTGCTGAAGACTTGTTCGGTCATCTTGAGTAACGCCTCATCCCGGGTGTTTTTATCTGCCTCGAAATCACCGCTTTTCAGGAACTGCACTTCGTCAGCCCGTTTAGCAATGCTGGCGATGGCGGTATCGTATTCACCAATCTGCCCCTGGTTCGAGAACCACCAGCTCTGGAAGCCCGCGCGGTTGGCGAGGGTCACAAAGTTATCCTGATACTGCGGCTTGTTGTCCACCACCCGGTTGAGCGTCAGCCCGAGCGACTTCTGCGTTGAACCGCTGGCGGCAACGTAGTCGGTAAACAGGGTGCCGTTAACTTTGCTGGCAAACGGGGTGTTATTCCAGTGTCCACCGAAGGCACCCAGCGCGTCGCGGCGGGCGCTTTCACCAATCACCACCATATAGATGTGATACTTAGGTTTCACCGCCAGCACGTTCCAGGTGTCCTTCATCTGCGACAGCTCGGCCATCCGGGCCTGCTCTTCAACCACTTCCTGGTTGTTCACCACCACATCTTTGACAAAGCGAAACACCGGATAGCCGGAATCTTTCAGCTTGAAGACGCCGCCCCAGGCCAGGTTTTGCACCGGGGCGACGAAAAAGGCCACCACGCTGAAGACCAGACACAGGCTGTCGATTTTGCCCCACGCCTTTTTAGGCTGCGGCTTGCGGCGCACGGCGATTACGCCGAGGGCAAAGATAAACAGGCCGACGACGTAGCTGTACCACGGGAAGATGGTGAGGATCTCCGTCGACTCCTCCATGTTGGTGGAGTGCATCGCCAGCAGAGTATTAAAGTTGGGCGCGCCGTAGGCCTGGCCAAAGGGGAAATACATCGCCGCTACCAGCGAGCAGATGCCGAGCAGCCCTTTTTGCAGGCGCGGCGCGCTCAGCCAGAGCAGATGCAGGATACAGGTGAAAGCGACGGTATAGAGGATGCTGAATGAATAGCCGAGGGCGATATTAATCAGCAGCGACTGTAAAAAGTAGAATCCGGTCCACGGGCTTAAGGCCCGGCTGCGGGTAATGAGCGTGTCTTTCAGGGTTAAATTCATAGGTCACTATCGTGAAAACGCCATGTGCTCACCCTGGCGCCAAGGGTCTAAACCTGCCTGAGAATGCGTAGAAGGGGAGAGGAGGTCCGCATCTGCGAGCCGCAAATAGTGCAGGGCTGCAAGAAGATAGAGCCAGTGGCCGTTAAGGTCAACAGTTATAAAGGGGGTGTTTTGCGAAGAGGATTACATTTCCGCAAAAAAGGTCCGGGCATAGCGTGGAGACGAACAGTTTAGAGGGGATAAATGACACAAAAATGAAGCGGCGTACCGCGACGCCGCCTAGTGGGAAGGTTTGTTCTGCTGTGGCTTGCCGTTAATGATGTCGCAAATCATATTCAGCAGCATTAAGCGTACTTTAAAGGGAGAGTGGCTGAACACGCGTATACACCTCTTGAATTCGTTCATCGTAACCTCCTGCGGGTTGATCCCTTCGATCCGTGAAGGGTGACTGCATTACATACAGATATAGCACAGGCTATGTTATATGGCTACGGCTATAACGTTAATTTTTTGTGCTTATAGAGTGATGGTTTACAATGGCCGCTTATCTATTGATACGCTTGATGTGTCCCCCGCTTGAGGAAGCACAATGAACCGCCGTGCAGGTAAACCAACAACAAAAAAAATGACGCAACTGGTCAACGTCGAAGAGCATGTCGAAGGCTTTCGCCAGGTTCGCGAAGCGCATCGTCGCGAGCTGATCGATGATTATGTCGAGCTGATCTCCGATCTGATCCGTGAGGTGGGGGAGGCCCGTCAGGTGGATATGGCCGCACGCCTTGGCGTGTCGCAGCCGACGGTGGCAAAAATGCTCAAGCGTCTGGCAACAGTGGGTCTGATCGAAATGATCCCCTGGCGCGGGGTCTTTCTTACCCCGGAAGGGGAGAAGCTGGCGCAGGCGAGTCGCGAGCGCCATCAGATTGTCGAAAACTTCCTGCTGGTGCTGGGCGTCAGTCCCGACATCGCCCGCCGCGACGCCGAGGGCATGGAACATCACGTCAGCGAAGAGACGTTGCAGCAGTTCCTGGCCTTTACCCTTAAATATGGATCTTCCGCGGAATGACCCTGCCAGGCCTGCGGGCGCTGGCCCGCGATCGTTTCTTTCATCTGTTACTGGTGGTTGGGGCAGGGCTCAGTTTCCTGGTGCCCTTCGCACCTGAGCGCTGGCCTGACGCCATCGACTGGCACACCATCATTACCCTCGCCGGGTTGATGATGCTGACCAAAGGGGTCGAGCAGAGCGGTTTTTTTGACGTTCTGGGGCGCAAGATGGTGCGCCGTTTCGCCACCGAGCGACGGCTGACGCTGTTTATGGTCTTCTCTGCCGCGCTGCTCTCGACCTTTCTTACCAACGATGTGGCGCTCTTTATCGTGGTGCCGCTCACCCTCACGCTGCGCAAGCTGTGCGAAATCCCGGTTAACCGGCTGATCATCTTTGAGGCGCTGGCGGTCAACGCCGGATCGCTGCTGACCCCGATTGGCAACCCGCAAAACATCCTGCTGTGGGGGCGCTCCGGGCTGTCGTTTGCCGCTTTCACCTGGCAGATGGCGCCCCTGGCGCTGGTAATGGTGACAACCCTGATGGCCCTGTGCTGGTTCGCCTTTCCGGCAACGCCGCTGCGCTACCACAGCGGCAATGCGGCGACCCAGTCGAAACCGCGGCTGGCGTGGAGCTGTCTGGCGCTCTATCTGGTGTTTCTGGTAGCCCTCGATCTCAAGCAGGAGCTGTGGGGCGTGCTGCTGGTGGCGGGAGGATTCCTGCTGCTGGCGCGCCGGGTGCTGATAAGCGTCGACTGGACGCTGCTGCTGGTCTTTATGGCGATGTTTATCGACGTGCATCTGCTGATTCAGGTCCCGGCTTTACAGGGCGTGCTGCAAAACGTCACCCATCTGTCGCAGCCGGGCCTCTGGCTAACGGCCATCGGGCTGTCGCAGTTTATCAGCAACGTGCCGTCTACCATCCTGCTGCTTAACTACGTGCCGCCGACGGCGCTGCTGGCATGGGCGGTGAACGTAGGGGGCTTTGGCCTGCTGCCAGGATCCCTCGCAAACCTGATCGCCCTGCGTATGGCAAACGATCGCCGCATCTGGTGGCGCTTCCACCTCTGGTCTTTGCCAATGCTGGTCTGGGCCGGGCTCGTCGGATTCGGATTATTCCTTCTCATATAGTGCCACATTTGTCAGTTTTTCCTGGCAAATGTATAGCAACGTCCTAACTTTAGTGGGCGGCATAAATTGTGATGCCGTTCACTAACAGGATGGATGCTGTTCTATGGCGGAAGAAAATCAACCCTCAGAAAACACCGATAATAAAGAGACTGAACGTAAACGCCCCGGCAAAAAGCCGCTGATTATTCTCGGCATTGTGGTGATCGTGATGGTCATCGTGGCGCTGGTATGGTGGTTTATGACCCGTAACCAGGAGACCACCGACGACGCCTTCACCGAAGGCGACGCCGTGACCATCGCCCCGAAAACCGCAGGCTATGTCACCGAGCTGCGGGTGCGCGATAACCAGCGGGTGAAAAAGGGCGATCTGCTGGTGACTATCGATCCCCGGGACACCAGCGCCCAGCGCGACCAGGCAAAAGCCCAGCTTGGCCTGGCCGAGGCCCAGCTTCATCAGGCCCAGGCGCAGCTGGCTCTCTCGAAGGTGCAGTATCCTGCCCAGCGTGATGAAGCCAACGCTCAGGTGATCAAAGCTCAGGCGGATCTTGCCAATGCCCAGGCGGAATATCGCCGCCAGCGCGGGGTCGATCCCCGCGCCACCACGCAACAGAGCATCGACGCGGCCAACGCCCAGCTGCGCAGCGCCCAGGCCCAGCTTGCCAGCGCCAAAGCCCAGCTTGAGGTGGCCTCGCAGGTGCAGCTGCAAATTCGCCAGCAGGAGACCAACGTCGAAGCCCGGGAGCGTCAGGTGGAGCAGGCCCGCGCCCAGCTGGAGACCGCCGAGCTCAACCTCTCTTATACCCAGGTCCGCGCCCCCTTTGATGGCTACATCACCAAACGCAACGTCCAGACCGGCACCCTGGTGCAGGCGGGCACCGCGCTCTTCTCGCTGGTCTCGACCGATATCTGGGTGGTCGCCAACTTTAAAGAGTCGCAGCTGGAGCGAATGCGCCCCGGCAATAAGGTGACCCTGAGCGTGGACGCCTGGCCGGATCTGGAGCTGGAAGGGCATATCGACTCTATCCAGCAGGGGAGCGGCTCGCGCTTCGCCGCCTTCCCGTCGGAGAACGCCACCGGCAACTTTGTGAAGATCGTCCAGCGCGTGCCGGTAAAAATCGTTATCGACAAAGGTCTGGATCCCAACCAGCCGCTGCCGCTCGGCCTCTCGGTTGAACCTAAGGTCACCGTAGAATGAGTGAGCACAGCCACGAAAACTGGCGGCCCGCCAGCAACCCGTGGGCGGTGGCGATTGTCGTCACCCTGGCGGTGTTTATGGAGATCCTGGACACCACTATCGTGAACGTGGCGCTGCCCCACGTGGCGGGCTCGCTCTCCGCCAGCTACGACGAATCCACCTGGGTGCTCACCAGCTATCTGGTGGCTAACGGCATCGTGCTGCCTATCTCGGCGTTTCTGAGCCGGGTCTTTGGCCGCAAGCAGTTCTTCCTGATCTGCATTGTGATGTTCACCGTCTGCTCCTTCCTGTGCGGCATCGCCACCGAGCTGTGGCAGATCATCCTGTTTCGCATCATGCAGGGCTTCTTCGGCGGCGGGTTACAGCCCACCCAGCAGTCGGTGCTGCTCGACTACTTTAAGCCGGAAGATCGCGGCAAGGCTTTCGGCCTGTCGTCCATCGCCATTATCGTCGCCCCGGTGCTGGGGCCGACGCTCGGGGGCTGGATCACCGATAACTACTCCTGGCGCTGGGTATTCTTTATTAATATCCCGGTGGGTATCGTGACGGTGCTGGCGATCTACCAGCTGCTGGAAGATCCGCCCTGGGAGAGTAAATCGAAAGAGAAGATCCCTATCGACTGGACGGGCATCGGCCTGATCGCGCTGGGTCTCGGTTGCCTGCAGGTGATGCTCGACCGGGGCGAGGACGAAGACTGGTTCAACTCGAACTTTACCCGCACCTTCGCGGTGCTGACGCTGACTGGCATTATCGGTGCTATCTACTGGCTGCTGTATGCCAAAAAGCCGGTGGTGGATCTGCACTGCATGAAGGATAAAAACTTTGCCGTCTCCAGCCTGCTGATGGCCGGGATGGCAATGATCCTGTACGGCAGCTCGGTGGTGATCCCGCAGCTGGCGCAGCAGGATCTGGGCTATACCGCCACCTGGTCCGGGCTGGTGTTGTCGCCTGGGGCAATACTTATCGTCCTCACTATCCCGCTGGTGCTGAAGCTGATGCCGATTGTGCAGACGCGCTGGATCATCGCCTTCGGCTTTACCTGCCTGGCGGTATCGTTCTTCTGGTCGCGGACGCTCACGCCGGATATCGACTTCGAGACCCTGGTGCTGTTCCGCAGCGCGCAGTCAATCGGGCTGGGGTTCCTGTTTGTGCCCCTGACCACCATCGCCTTTATCTCGATTCCCCGGCGGCTGAACGCCGACGCCGCGGCGCTCTTTACCATGTTCCGCAACGTGGCGGGGTCGATCGGCATTTCGCTCTCGACGGCGGCCATTACCGAGCGCTCGCAGGCCCACAGCGCCCATCTGGCCACGCATACCTCGGCGTTCGACGAGCCGTTCCAGCACGCCATCCGCGAGATGGCGCAGGCGGTGCAGAACTTTACCACCCAGGTGGGCGACCCCGCCGGTATCGCTACCGGGCGCATGTACCAGGTGATGATCGAACAGTCGCGCTTCCTGGCCTACATCGACGTCTTCACCCTTCTGAGCGTGGTGGCCCTCTTACTGATTCCGTTTTGTTTGTTGCTCTCGCCGGTTAAGAGCGAGGGGAGTGCAGGAGCACACTGATGATTTGCAGACGTTTAAGCCCCCTGATGTTAATGCTGTTGCTGGCAGGCTGTGCCGTGGGACCGGACTACCAGCAGCCCGCGCCGCAAACCCCGACGCACTGGAACGATCCGGGTGACGGCGGCGTGAAATCGCAAACCGCGTCCACCGCCATCAACCCGCGCTGGTGGAAAACCTTCGGCGATCCGCAGCTGGACAGCCTGATCGAACGCGCCATTGCCGGCAACCTGTCGCTACAGCAAACCGTGCTGCGCATCGCCGGGGCGCGGGAGAAGATCAACCAGGCGGGCGGGGCCTTCTTCCCGGCGGTGAACGGTAACCTCCAGGCCACCCGGCAGCAGCTGGGGCTGGAGGGAGAACTGAAATCCCACGGCGTATACGACCAGCTGGATGAGGTGGACCCCGAACTGCGCGGGGCGCTGGGACCGCTGACCCAGCCGATTAATCTCTATCAGGGCAGCTTCGACGCCCAGTGGGAGCTGGATCTGTGGGGCAAGGTACGGCGTCAGGTGGAAGCCGCCGATGCCCAACAGCAGGCGGCCATTGAGCAGCGTAACGACGCCCTGGTATCGCTGGAGGCCGAAGTCGCCCGCGGCTGGCTCCAGCTGCGCGGGGCCCAGAGCAGCATCGCGACCCTTAACACGCAAATCGAGAGCGCGCAGCAGACCCTGGAGCTGACCGACAGCCGCCAGCGCGGCGGCCTGTCGCCGCAGATGGACGTGGAGAATGCCCGCGCCCAGCTCGGCAACCTGGAGGCGCAGCTCCCGCAGTATGAAGCCCAGGCGCGGCAGGCGATGAACGGCCTGGCGATCCTGCTGGGCAAACCGCCGGGGGCGCTGGACGGCGAGTTACAGGCCAGCAAACCGCTGCCCGCGCTGCCGGAAATCGTCCCCACCGGTATTCCCTCCACCCTGGCGCGGCGACGTCCGGACGTGCGTGAAGCCGAGGCAAACCTGCATGCGGCCACGGCGCAGATCGGCGTGTCGGTGGCGCAGCTGTTTCCCAGCGTCTCGCTCAGCGGCCAGTTTGGCCTGCGCAACAGCGAAGCCAGCTGGCTCACCGACTGGAGCAGCCACTTCTACAGCGTCGGGCCGCAGGTTTCCATCCCCATCTTCCAGGGCGGCCGGCTGGTCTCCAGCGTGAAGGTCGCCCGCGCGCAGCAGGGCGCCGCGGTGCTGGAATATCGTCAGACGGTGCTCACCGCGCTGGGCGATGTAGAAAACGCGCTGGTCAGCTACCGCGCCGACCAGAAGCGGGAGGCGGGATTAAGCAAAACTATCGATGCGCTGCAAAACGCCTTCGATCTGGCGAGCAGCAGCTATCGTCAGGGGATCGCTACTTTTATCGACGTGCTGGATGCCCAGCGTCAGCTGGCGCAGGCGCAGCAGCAGCGGGATCAGGCCCGGGTCCAGAGCGCGCTGGATCTGGTGGCGCTCTATAAAGCCCTCGGCGGGGGCTGGGAGCCGTATCAGCAGGTTCAGCTGCCGGACTACGCCGTCTTTGGCGACGCCCCGCGCGGATAAGTTCAGAGGATTGGGCAAGAAACGGGCAGGAACCGCACATTCGCCATCGGCGTGAGCCGGGTATAACTATCGGGTACTCAACACACGAGGAGCGTCAAATGCGATATCAAAAACTGGGTAATACCGGCCTGCTTGTTTCTGAACTCTGCCTCGGCACCATGACCTTCGGCGGCGAAGGCGGCATGTGGGGCAAAATCGGTCAACTCCAGCAGCAGGAGGCCGAACAGCTGATCGGGCGCGCGCTGGACGCGGGGATCAATTTTATCGACACCGCCAACGTCTATTCAGAAGGGCGTTCGGAAGCAATCACCGGCCAGGCGCTGAAGAACCTGAAGATCCCGCGCGAAAACGTGGTGGTGGCGACCAAAGTCTTTGGCGAGACGGGCACCGCCGGGGTCAACTCCCGCGGCAGTTCCCGCTATCACATCATCAGCAGCGTGAAGGAGAGTCTGCGCCGCATGCAGCTGGATCATATCGATCTCTATCAGCTGCACGGTTTCGACCCGGCCACCCCCATCGAAGAGATGCTCTATGCCCTGGATAACCTTGTCCAGCACGGCCACGTGCGTTATATCGGCGTTTCCAACTGGGCGGCCTGGCAGATTGTGAAAGCGCTGGGGATCTCCGAGCGGCTGGGGCTGGCCCGTTTTGCCTCCCTGCAGGCTTACTACACCATCGCGGGCCGCGATCTTGAACGCGAGCTGGTGCCGATGTTGCAAAGTGAGAAGGTGGGGTTAATGGTCTGGAGCCCGCTGGCAGGCGGGCTGCTGAGCGGCAAATATGGCCGCGACGGCCAGGTGCAGGGCGGTGGCCGCCGCCAGGAGTTTGACTTCCCGCCGGTGGATAAAGCGCGGGCATTTGACTGCGTGGACGTGATGCGCAACATTGCCGACAGCAAAGGGGTTTCGGTCGCGCAGATTGCCCTCGCCTGGCTGCTCCATCAGCCGGTGGTCAGCAGTGTGATTGTGGGGGCGAAGCGGGTGGATCAGCTGGACGACAATATCGCCGCGACGGCGATTCACCTCAGCGATGACGAGCTGAAACAGCTGGATGCGGTGAGCGCGCTGCCACGTGAATATCCTGGCTGGATGCTGGAGCGGCAGGGGGAGTATCGCCGTAACCAGTTGGCGCAGCAGTAACCCTGTTCAGGCTGCAGAGAAGCCGGGTGGCGGCTGCGCCTTACCCGGCCTACAAACGACCCGTAGGCCCGGCAAGCGTAGCGCCGCCGGGCATTGCCGCACGCAACAGCAGTAACAGCCAATAAAAAAGCGGGCCATCAGGCCCGCTTTTTTTATGACGCATTCTGCAATCAGTTCAGACGAACCGGCATCCCGGAACGGTTGTTGATCGCTTGCTCAACGATGGTCGCATCCACGTCCTGCTGGCCGGTGATAGCCTGCACGTTGCTGGTCAGGGTGACCGGCACGGTGACGTTATTGTCGATCTGCTCTTCGCTGGTGGACAGCGGGTTATGCACTTCGAGGTAACGGCTGCCATCGGGCTCGGTGGTCGCTTTTACCGGCTCGTTGATGAACTGTACGCGGGTGCCAACCGGCACGTTCTCGAACAGGAACTTGATGTCGTCGTTACGCAGACGCACACAGCCGTGGCTCACGCGCAGGCCGATACCGAAGTTGGCGTTGGTGCCGTGGATCGCATACAGACGACCGATATACAGCGCGTACAGACCCATCGGGTTATCCGGGCCGGCAGGCACAACGGCTGGCAGCGGCTCGCCCGCGGCAATGTACTCGGCGTGCATTTTCGCGGTTGGGGTCCAGGTTGGGCCGGCTTTCTTACGCTCAACCTTGGTGGTCCAGTTCATCGGGGTATCTTTGCCCAGCTGGCCGATACCGATTGGCAGCACGATCACCGTGTTGGTGCCTTTCGGGTAGTAGTACAGACGCATTTCGGCACTGTTGATCACGATGCCTTCATGCACGGTGTCCGGCAGGATCAGCTGCTGAGGAATGTTCAGCACGGTACCGCCTTTCGGCAGATAAGGGTCAACACCCGGGTTGGCTTCCATCATGTTGGAGAGGCCGAGCTGATATTCTGCTGCGAAATATTCCAGCGGCTGGGTGTTGCCTTCTTCAATGGTCACAACCTGGTTCTGACCCACCAGACGGCTACCGTCGGTTGGCAGTGGATAGGTGACAGCAGAAGCGGTCTTGCAAAACCCTACTACGGCAAACGCCGCCGCAAAAAGCGAAGTTAATTTCATATTCATGGTGTGCGAGGTATCTGTGCCACTTGGCAGGTTGTTTAAAAGTCTGAACGGTTTAGGGAGCGCATTATATGTGCATTCCTGACCGCATGGAATTCGGATGTGTACTAAATCACACTTTTTTCCGTTTCGTTAAAGTTTAGCGTTATGTTGTTACACGGGATCTCATTTCGGAATTGTGGCATAATGCCGGGTTTATCACACTTCTCGCAGGAATCTCCCGTGTTAGTTACCAGCAACGTCACTATGCAGTTTGGCAGTAAGCCGCTGTTCGAAAACATTTCCGTCAAATTTGGCGGCGGCAACCGTTACGGCCTGATTGGTGCCAACGGTAGCGGAAAATCCACCTTCATGAAGATCCTCGGCGGCGATTTAGAGCCGACGCTGGGCAACGTTTCTCTCGATCCGAACGAACGCATCGGTAAGCTACGTCAGGATCAGTTCGCCTTTGAAGCGTTCACCGTTCTTGACACGGTGATCATGGGCCACGGTGAGCTGTGGGAAGTGAAGCAGGAGCGCGACCGCATCTATGCCCTTGCCGAAATGAGCGAAGAAGACGGCTATAAAGTGGCCGACCTCGAAGTGCAGTACGGTGAAATGGACGGCTACTCTGCCGAGTCCCGTGCCGGTGAGCTGCTGCTGGGCGTGGGCATTCCGGTTGAACAGCACTACGGTCTGATGAGCGAAGTCGCGCCAGGCTGGAAGCTGCGTGTTCTGCTGGCGCAGGCGCTGTTCTCTAACCCGGATATCCTGCTGCTCGACGAACCGACGAACAACCTGGACATCGATACCATTCGCTGGCTGGAGCAGACGCTGAACGAGCGTAACAGCACCATGATCATCATCTCGCACGACCGTCACTTCCTGAACATGGTCTGCACCCACATGGCGGATCTGGACTACGGCGAGCTGCGCGTCTATGCAGGCAACTACGACGAGTACATGACCGCCGCGACCCAGGCGCGTGAGCGTCTGCTGGCCGACAACGCCAAGAAAAAGGCGCAGATTGCGGATCTGCAATCCTTCGTCAGCCGCTTCAGCGCCAACGCCTCTAAATCGCGTCAGGCGACCTCGCGTGCCCGTCAGATCGACAAAATCAAGCTGGATGAAGTTAAAGCCTCCAGCCGTCAGAACCCGTTCATCCGCTTTGAGCAGGACAAGAAGCTGTTCCGTAACGCGTTGGCCGTCGAAGAGCTGTCAAAAGGTTTCGACAACGGTCCGCTGTTTAAGAACTTCAACCTGCTGCTGGAAGTGGGCGAGAAGATCGCTATTCTGGGTGCCAACGGCGTGGGTAAATCCACCATGCTGAAGACCCTGGTAGGTGAACTGGCCCCGGATAACGGCACCGTAAAATGGTCCGAGAACGCGCAGATTGGTTATTACGCGCAGGATCACGCCGAAGATTTCGACAACGATCTGACCGTTTTCGACTGGATGAGCCAGTGGAAATCAGAAGGCGATGACGAGCAGGTGGTGCGCAGCTTCCTCGGCCGTCTGCTGTTCAGCCAGGACGACATCAAAAAGCCGGCGAAGGTGCTCTCCGGTGGTGAGAAAGGCCGTATGCTCTTCGGCAAGCTGATGATGCAGAAACCGAACATTCTGGTGATGGACGAACCGACCAACCACCTGGATATGGAATCGATCGAATCGCTGAACATGGCGCTGGAGATGTATCAGGGCACCCTGATCTTCGTCTCTCACGACCGTGAATTTGTAAGCTCCCTGGCGACCCGCGTAATTGAAATTACGCCGGAGCGCGTGGTGGACTTCAGCGGTAACTACGAAGATTACCTGCGCAGTAAAGGTATCGATAACTAAAAAAAGCCCGGTGGCGCTACGCTTACCGGGCCTACGAATCTGCGGTCTGTCACGCCGGGCGGCGCATGCGCTTGCCCGGCCTACGATATGGGGTGGGTTTTGTAGGCCGGGTAAGGCGAAGCCGCCACCCGGCGCATCAGTTGGTCAGGATATCCTTAAGCCATGCCCAGCGCGCGCTTGCCGTGGATGTTTAAATCATCCGTGGTGAAGCGCGACTGCCAGTCAGCCTCATAATCCTCGCGCGGGAAATCGCCCGGAGAGGCCCCGGTTTCCAGCGCCGCTTTCACCTTCTTCGCGTAGGCGAGGTTTTTCTCGCACATCGGTGCTGCCGGAATGTACATCACGTTGCCCCAGCCCTGCTGGTTCTCAACGGGGGCCACGGAGTGGATCACATCGCAGTGCCACCACACGGAATCACCCGCTTCCAGCGCCGGAATGCTGGTGAGGGCTTCAATCAACAGCGGATGCCACTTCTCAGAGATCGGCAGCACGCGACCCGGCGCCACGCCGCAGAGTTCATCTTCCGGCACATCATCCAGCAGCGGACGCAGCAGGATATAGGCCATCGCTTCCGGGATCGGCACCACGTGCAGCAGACCCTGATCCGGGATCATGTCGGAGAGCGCGGTCCAGCCCTGGAAGGTGCGGAACACCGAGCACTTGGTGGTGTTATCCACGGTGTACTCTTCCACTTCGGTACGGTGCGCGGCATTCCAGGGATCGTATTGATCGATATTGCCATCGAACACCCGGGCGAAGACCTGCTGATAGGCCGGGAGCAGCCAGCGCTCCAGCGCGCCGGAGTCGGTGTGCGCCCCGAGGCCTTTCGAGGTGGTTCCCGGTGGACGGCGGCGAATGCGGTCCGGGTAGATCACACTCACGTCCGGGTTGAACCACTGTTTGCCGTTGCTCTCAAAGGTCCATAAACGGTTCAGGAACGACTGCACCTGCGCCATCCGTTCGCTCTGGCGGGCTTCCATCTGCGCGTGTGACCAGTAGATCGGGTAGATCTCCGGGCGCGACGCGGTCAGGCTGCCGAAGAAGTTATCTCCCGGGCCTTTGTAGACTTCATCAAAACGGTTGAGATCCAGATAGTCGAGCATCGCGTTATCCCAGGCCAGCGCCTGCTCACGCGGGAAATGACCTTTGATCACCGCACAGCCGCGACGCTTAACTGCCTCGCGCTGTTCCGGGCTGATGTTACCGCTCTGCACGTCGGCAAAGGGGATCACCGGCCAGACGGGATCGCCTTTGCTCTTCAGGGCATTAATTTCTGCCACACGGCTGGCAATCTTATCGCTCAGGCGATTGAACACCGCCTGCACGTCACCGATCTGCGCCCGCAGTTCGCGTTTCATCTGGCGGATCGCCGCTTTGTGGTCTGAAGGTAACGTTTCACTGGTAAAGGTTAAGGTCATAACAGCCTCGCTATCTTTCATTCGAAAGTAAAATTAATTACAAGTGATACTTTAGGTTAAAAATAAGTTAAAGCAAGTTAAATAACTTGATGAAGTGCACAGGCTGAGAAAAAAGAAGGGGGTTCGCCGGAGCAGGCTCCGGCGAAGGGGATCACTGGCTGAAAGGCGGGGTGTTATCAAGGACGGCCTGAATCACGTTCAGCGCGCCCTGGTGGTTATTGTCGTCGGCCTGATAGCGGGTAATGGCTTTGATGCTTTCGCCGGCGTTACCCATGGCGAAGGAGTAGTGGGCAAACTTCAGCATTTCGGCGTCGTTACCGCTGTCGCCAATCGCCACGCACTCCTGCGGGGAGATATGCCAGCGCTTGAGCAGACGGCTGAGGCCGTTGGCTTTATGCAGGCCGGGGATGATCAGATCGACAAAACCAAACCCGCTGGTCACCGGCTTCATGATGCCGTCGAGGGAGACGTGCAGGGCATCAATCAGGTTCGGGATATCGCTGTCGGGCAGGTTCAGCGAGAACTTAAACAGCACGTCGTCAATCTCGCGATAGTCGCTGACGCGCTGTAAGCGGTGATAGTGTTTTGACATCAGGTCAACGAACGCCTCGGGCGCCTGGTCGCTGACGTATGCGCTTTCCAGACCGCAGGCGACGAAGTTCAGGGAGGTATCTTTCAGCAGCTCACCAATCACAATCTGCGACTCGTGCTTCGTCAGCTCGCCGTGGAAAATCTGCTCGCCGTGATCGAACACCAGCGCGCCGTTTTCCGCCACGAAGGAGATCTGCGATTTCAGTTCCGGGAAGAAGGAGATGAGCTGGTAATACTGGTTGCCGCTGGCGACAACGAACTCAATATTCCGGGCCTGAAGTTGCTGGAACTGCGCCTGAAAGCGGTCACGATCGTACTGCTTGGCGTCATCAAGAAAAGTTCCGTCCATGTCGGTGACGATAACTTTAACGGTCATACATTGCGCTCCTGAGTCACTGCGTTATGAAACATTCTAATAACAAGGTGACGTGGAGCACAAATTTAATTTCGAATGAAAGTAAAAAGCCGGGTGGCGCTGACGCTTACCCGGCCTACATTTTAGCTCCCGTAGGCCGGGTAAGGCGCAGCCGCCACCCGGCGAGAAAGACCGCACGATCTTATAGGCCCGGTAAGCGTAGCGCCACCGGACATTGCCGAGGCTACAGCGTATGCTCAGTACGGGCGATAATATCGTCCTGCGCATCCGGTGACAGGGCGGTGAAGAACGCCGAGTAACCCGCCACGCGCACCACCAGATCCCGATACTGGTCCGGGTGTTTCTTCGCTTCCAGCAGCGTTTCGCGGGAGACGATGTTGTACTGGATATGCCAGCCTTTGTGCACCTCGAAGAAGGTCCGCAGCAGCACCATCAGCTTCTGGCGGTCGCTGTCGTTATCCAGCGTCGCCGGGTTGAGCTTCTGGTTCAGCAGCACGCCACCCAGAATCGCTTCGGTCGGCAGCTTCCCGACAGAACCAATTACCGCGGTCGGCCCCAGATGGTCAGTGCCGGAAGCCGGGCTTGCCCCTTCCGCCAGCGGGGTATGCGCTTTACGTCCATCCGGGGTCGCCATGGTTGCCGCACCAAAGGGCACGTTGGCGGAGATGGATGAGGTCCCGGCGTAGTAGTTGCCGCCAATCGGGCCGCGACCGTAGCGCGGATTGTGGTACTGCTTCAGCTCTTCGATGTAGGTCTGATACGCCCGGGCCAGCAGCAGATCCACGCTGTCGTCGTCGTTGCCGTACTTCGGTGCGCCGTTGATCAGACGCTGGCGCAGCTGCTCGTGGGTCAGCCCCTCGTAGTCATCCGCCAGCGCCGCCGCCAGCTGCTGCTGACCGATGGCTCCCTGGTCGAAGACCAGCTTCTTCACCGCCGCCAGGCTGTTGCCAAGGTTGGCGATCCCCACCTGCAGGCCAGAGACCCAGTCATACTTCGCGCCGCCCTGCTTGATGCTCTTCGCGCGCTCAATGCAGTCATCCACCAGCGCCGAGCAGAGAATGTCATGCACGTTCTCTTCCAGCATGGTATCCACCACGTACTCAATCTCGATGGATTTACGGGTGTAGTACTTAATCTGGCGGTCCCAGGCGGCCATCACTTCGTCGAAGTTGTTAAAGTTACCTTCAGAGAGCGCTTTGACCTGCGGCAGGAACACTTTGCCGCTGGTGGCGTCGCGGCCGCCTTCCATCGCCGCCAGCATTACGCGGGCGAAGTTGATAAAGCTCATCCCGGTGCAGCGGTAGCCCCATTTGCCGCCGACGGCGGTCTCAATACAGCCGATGGCGGCGTAGTCGTAAGCATCCGCTTTTTCGATGCCGAGCTTGATGAATTCGGGGATCACGATTTCATCGTTGTTAAAGGCTGGCATCCCGAAGCCGCAGCGGATCACCTGCACGCAGGCGTCGAGGAAGTCGTTGCTCATGCCCGCGTGGTAGCGCACGCTCAGGTTCGGCTGGGTGGAGCGCAGACGGCCGCAGGATTCCAGAATCGCATAAGAGAGCGGGTTAACCGCGTCCATCGCCACATCGTTCACCAGCTTCTGGCCGCCGATGGTGACGTTCTGATACAGCGGGCTCCCGGCTGAGGCTTTGGAGTGCGAGCCGGAGCGGATCTTGTTTACTTCCAGCAGCTTCAGCCAGCAGCTGTGCAGCAGCTCGATGGCGTGCTCACGATCCAGAGACTGGTTCAGCTCCACGTCGCGGCGGTAGTAGGGGTAGAGATACTGGTCCATACGGGCAAACGACACCGAGTGGCCGTTGGATTCAATCTGCAGGATCAGCTGGATGAAGTAGCACAGCTGCAGCGCCTGCCAGAAGGTTTTCGGCGGTTCGTGAGCGATCACATCGCAGTTCTCCGCCATCGCCAGCAGCTCGTCCCGGCGGGTTTCGCGGGTTTCGCTGGCGGCCATCTCACGGGCCAGATCGGCAAAGCGTTCGATATGCAGGCTCACCGCTTCCAGCACGATATCAATCGCTTTCAGGAACTGGTCGCCGTGCAGATCTTCCAGGCAGGTGAGGTTGATGCGGGAGCGGCGCTCGTCCACTTTATGACGCATCCCGTCGAGCCCTTTCTCCAGCACCAGCGGGAAGTTCACCGCCAGGTGTGCATCGCCGGAGGTCATGTTGCCTTCGGCTTTGATAATGCCGGTTTCCAGCAGGCCTTTCTGCTCATCGGTGAACATGCCGTAGCAGCGATCCTGCACCGTCTGGCCGCGCCACCACGGGCACAGCGCGTGCAGGACGCGTTTGTTCTCTTCGCTTACCGCAAAGCCTGCGCCCGGACGGTCGGCGAGATCGTCGATCTCTTTCTCAATCCACGAGACGGTGTATTCCGGGAAGATCGGCGCGGCGCGGACTTCGCTTGCCTGGTTGCCGATAATCAGCTCGTCATGTTTGATCCAGATGGTGCGCTGCGCCAGGTGGTGCGCCAGCGCCAGCGCGCGACGTACCGGGATCGGCTTATCCATATGCTGCTGGTACATTTCGGTGTAGTGCTGCGCACGCTCGGTACAGACCGGGGGCTTAACAATGTGGACCAGGGCAGTTTTATGCGCCTTAATGCGATCGCTCAGGGTAGAAAGATTCAGCTGTGTCATAACATTATCCTCGTAAGGTCGCGGTTAACCCTTTCCGGGCGGCATACTGCCGGGCAAAGTCCAGTAAAGCAGGGTTATCGAGCGGTTTATCTGGGGCAGAGTAGGGTTGGCCGAGCAGGGTGTATTTGTTCATGCCCAGCGTGTGGTACGGCAGAAAATGGATGTCGTGGACGTTCAGTTCGTCGGCGGCAAAGTTGGTAATGGCGGTAATGGAGGCCTCATCGGCGTTAAAGCCCTGGATCAGCGGCACGCGGATGGTGAGCTGTTTTCCGGCCGCGGCCAGGCGCTTGAGGTTATCCAGCACCCGTCTGGCGGAACCGTCGGTCCACTGCTTAAACACCGCGCCGTCGACGTGCTTCAGGTCGGCGAGAAACAGATCGATCCAGGGTAACGACGGTTCGATATAGTGCCAGGGCACATGCAGGCAGGTTTCGACCGCGGTATGAATGCCCTGCTCATGGCTGGCCTGGAACAGCTGGCGCGCCAGGTCCGGGTTCATAAAGGGCTCGCCGCCGGAGAGGGTGATCCCGCCGCCGCTGCGATCGTAGAAAGGCTTATCGCGCAGGACGGTGGTCATGATCTCCTCCACCTGCTGCTCTTCGCCGCAGACGGTGAGGGCCTGGGTCGGACAGCAGTGGGTGAGGGCATCCAGATGCGTATCGTCGAGTTTCTCGCGGTGGATCACCAGGCCATTCAGCGTCCGGTCGATGACCGCGGGCGCCACCTGCTGGCAGAGGTTGCACCCCTCCAGGCACAGGCGGGCATCGAACAGCAGGTCCCGCGACCGCGCGCGGCTCTCCGGGTTCTGACACCAGCGGCAGCCCAGCGAGCAGCCTTTCATAAAGACCACGGTACGAATACCGGGGCCGTCGTGTGTCGAATAACGCTGAATGTTGAAGATCATAATGTTGCCTCTTGTTGCGTATGAAGATTAAATTACTTTCGAATGAAAGTTATCTTGACGCAAATCAACTCCGGCGCAGGTTTTGCCGTGTAGGGTTACGGCATAGTCATTTTTGAGGACCCGATCATGGAACTGTATCTCGACACATCCGACGTTATCGCTGTTAAAAAACTGGCCCGCGTATTTCCGCTGGCCGGCGTAACCACTAACCCAAGCATTGTGGCCGCAGGCAAAACGCCGCTCGAGGTTTTACTGCCTCAACTGCAGGAGGCGATGGGCGGTCAGGGCCGTCTGTTTGCTCAGGTGATGGCGACTACCGCAGAAGGAATGGTGGAAGACGCGCTGAAGCTGCGGGGTATCGTCGCCGATCTGGTGGTTAAAGTGCCGGTTACGGCGGAAGGGCTGGCGGCGATCAAGATGCTGAAAGCGCAAGGGGTGCCGACCCTGGGGACGGCGGTCTACAGCGCGGCGCAGGGGATGATGGCGGCGCTGGCGGGCGCGGAGTATGTCGCGCCGTACGTGAACCGCGTGGATGCGCAGGGCGGGGACGGGATCCAGACGGTGGCCGAGCTGCAACAGCTGCTGACCCTGCACGTGCCGCAGTCAAAGGTGCTGGCGGCAAGCTTTAAAACCCCGCGTCAGGCGCTGGATTGCCTGCTGACAGGCTGTGAATCCATTACCCTGCCGCTGGATGTGGCCCAGCAGCTGATTACCTCTCCGGCGGTGGATGCAGCCATTGCGAAGTTCGAGCAGGACTGGCAGAACGCCTTTGGACGGACGTCGATCTAAGGGTATTGCCGGGTGGCGGCCTACGGTTCGTGCTTTTGTAGGCCGGGCAAGCGCAGCGCCGCCCGGCAACGGTTTCACTCCCCGCACACTTCGCACCCCGGATTACGCATCAGCTTCATCTCGCGGAACTGGCAGGTCATCGCGTCGTACATCACGATTTTCCCCGCCGCGGGCGTGCCGTAACGGGTCAGCACTTTTATCGCCTCCATCGCCTGCATCGAACCGATCACCCCCACCAGCGGGGCCATCACGCCGGCCTCCACACAGGTCAGGGCGTTTTCGCCAAACAGGCGGCTCAGGCAGCGGTAGCAGGGCTCGCCCTCCGCGTAAGTAAAGACGCTCACCTGTCCCTCCATGCGGATCGCCGCACCGGAGACCAGCGGTGTCTTATGGGCAAAACAGCCCGCATTGAGCTGATTGCGAATGGCGACGTTGTCGGTGCAGTCGAGGACCAGATCGTGGTGGGCAATCTGGGCCGACAGCGAGGCGTCATCCAGCAGGGCATTGAGCAGGGTGAACTGTACGTTGGGGTTGATGCGCGTCAGCGACGCATGGGCCGACACCACTTTTGGTTCGCCGAGGGTCGCATCGCTGTGCAGGGTCTGGCGTTGCAGGTTGGAGAGCGACACGGTGTCGAAATCGAGCAGCGTCATGCGCCCCACGCCGGCGGCGGCCAGATACTGGGCCGCGGCGCAGCCCAGCCCGCCGAGGCCGACCATCAGCACGTTCGCCGCTTTCAACGCTTCCTGCCCGTCGAAATCAAAGCCGCGCAGCACAATCTGGCGATTGTAGCGCAGCATTTCCTGGTCGCTCAGTTCCACCGTCATGGTTAGCCCCCAAACAGCGCGTTAAACGGCTCAACCTCAACCCATTCACCCGCTTCCACGTTGCCCCGTTCGCGCTCGAGCACGATAAAGCAGTTGCCCTGGCTGAAGGAGCTAAAAATATGCGAGCCCTGGTGGCCGGTGGTGCTCACCTCCAGCTCGCCGTCGGCGTTACGCGCCAGAATGCCGCGCTGGAAGTCGAGACGACCCGGTGATTTTTTCAGGCGGGTGGCGGCGCGCACGCGCTGGCGGGCGGGCAGGCTGTGCCCCAGGTTGCCGGAGAGCTTCGCCAGCAGCGGCTGCACCAGCTGATAGAACGTCAGCGCCGCAGAGACCGGGTTCCCCGGCAGGCCGCAGAACCAGCTATTCGGCAGCTTGCCGAAAGCGAACGGTTTGCCCGGCTTGATGGCCAGCTTCCAGAAACCGATCTCGCCCAGCTCATCAAGAATGGTTTTGGTGTAATCCGCTTCGCCCACCGACACGCCGCCGGAGCTGAGCACCACGTCGGCCACGCGATCCGCTTCGATAAAGGCTTCGCGCAGCTTGTCCGGATCGTCCGGGATAATCCCAAGGTTGATCACCTCGCAGCCCAGCTGCTCCAGCATCAGGTGCACCGCCAGACGGTTGGTGTCGTAGATCTGCCCCTCGGCCAGCGGCTGACCCGGGAGCTGAAGCTCGTCGCCGGTGGAGAATAGCGCCACCCGCACCTTGCGCACCACGGCAATTTCGGCAATACCCAGCGAGGCCAGCACCGGCAGTTCGGCCGCGGTCAGCCGGGTGCCCGCCGGGAAGACGGTTGCGCCCAGGGCAATGTCTTCCCCGCTGCGACGGATGTTCTGACCCGGCTTAACGCTGGCGATAAAGCGCACGCCGTCGTCGGTCTGCTCGGTCTCTTCCTGCATCACCACGGCGTCGCAGCCCGTTGGCACCGGGGCACCAGTCATAATGCGGATACAGCTGCCTTGAGGCCATTCGCCCTGGAAGGGCTGCCCGGCAAAGGCTTTGCCCGCCACCGGCAGCGCGGCACCCGCCGCCAGATCCGCCAGCCGTACGGCATAGCCGTCCATCGCCGAGTTATCAAAACCCGGTACGTTGAGGGGCGAAACGATGTCTGCGGCGGTCACGCGGCCAAAACAGCGCAGCAATGGCAGCGTTTCCTGGTCTGACAGGGGTGAAAGTCGATCGAGCATCTGCGCGAGTGCCGTCTCAAGCGGCATCAGTCCGGCGGTAAAATCCATGGGTCACTCCAGCGAGAGAATAACGAAGGCGGCCATTATGGCAGAAAAGTGCCCTTAACTGTATGACACCATGGGCTTAGCCTTTACATCACAGTTGGGTCTTTCTATATTCAAAAATCATCTGAAGTTCCGGCAACGATAATGATATTTATAGAAAAAGCGGCAAATATGCCCGGTAAGGTGAAGTAAATGGGGAATGCAGTCATCGCGATCCACGGCGGCGCAGGGGCGATCACCCGTGCGCAGCTCAGTCAGGAACAGGAGAGGCGCTACATTGAGGCGCTTTCATCGATAGTCGAAACCGGCCAGCGGATGCTGGAGGCGGGAGAAAGTGCGCTGGATGTGGTCACCGAAGCGGTCCGCCTGCTGGAGGAGTGCCCGCTGTTTAACGCCGGGATTGGCGCGGTGTTTACCCGTGACGAAACCCATGAGCTGGACGCCTGCGTGATGGACGGCATCACCCTGAAAGCGGGTGCCGTGGCCGGGGTCAGCCATCTGCGCAACCCGGTGCTGGCTGCCCGTCTGGTGATGGAGCAGAGCCCGCACGTATTGCTGGTGGGCGAGGGGGCCGAGAAATTTGCCTTCGCGCACGGCATGGAGGCGGTTTCGCCAGATATTTTCTCCACCCCGGAACGCTATCAACAGCTGCTGGCGGCGCGTGATGCGGGTGAAACCCGGCTTGACCACGCCGCACCGCTGGATGAATCCACGAAAACGGGTACCGTCGGCGCGGTGGCGCTGGATAAGGCCGGTAATCTGGCCGCCGCGACTTCTACCGGCGGGATGACCAATAAACTGCCCGGCCGGGTGGGCGACAGCCCCTTACCCGGCGCGGGCTGCTATGCCAATAACGCCAGCGTGGCGGTCTCCTGTACCGGCACCGGCGAGGTGTTTATTCGCACTCTCGCGGCGTATGACATCGCCGCGCTGATGGACTACGGCGGCTTAAGCCTGGCCGAAGCCTGCGAGCGGGTGGTGATGGAAAAACTCCCGGCGCTGGAAGGCAGCGGCGGGCTGATTGCCGTCGATCGCGAAGGCAACGTGGCATTACCGTTTAACAGCGAAGGCATGTACCGCGCCTGGGGCTATGCCGGCGACACGCCGAGCACCGGAATTTACCGTGAATAAGGGAGAAAGGGATGCCGCACAGCGATGAACTCGACAGCCAGCAGGTGCTGGCGGTGCATAACCTGAACGTCGCCTTTTCCGACGAACGCCAGACGATCCCGGCGGTAAAAAACCTCTCTTTTTCGCTAAAACGTGGCGAAACGCTGGCGATCGTCGGGGAATCCGGCTCCGGTAAATCGGTTACCGCCCTGTCGCTGATGCGCCTGATTGAACAGTCCGGCGGGCAGGTAGCGTGCGACAGCCTGCTGCTGCGCCGTCGCAACGGCCAGGTGAGCGATCTCACCGGGCTCAATCCGTCGCAGATGCGCAGCGTGCGCGGTGCCGATATCGCCATGATTTTTCAGGAGCCGATGACCTCCCTCAACCCGGTCTTCCCGGTGGGGGAGCAGATCGCCGAGTCGATCCGTCTCCACCAGGGGCTGAGCGGCGAAGAGGCGCTGGCCGAAGCTAAACGCATGCTCGAGCAGGTGCGGATCCCGGAGGCGGACGCCATTCTGGGACGCTATCCGCATCAGCTCTCCGGCGGAATGCGCCAGCGGGTGATGATCGCCATGGCGCTCTCCTGCCGTCCGGCGGTGCTGATTGCCGATGAACCGACCACCGCGCTGGACGTCACCATCCAGGCGCAGATCCTGCAGCTGATTAAAGTGCTGCAGGAGGAGATGGAGATGGGGGTGATCTTTATCACTCACGATATGGGCGTGGTGGCGGATATCGCTGACCGGGTGCTGGTGATGTACCAGGGCGAGGCGGTTGAAACCGGCCCGGTGGAGCAGATTTTCCATGCCCCTGAGCACCCTTATACCCGGGCGCTGCTGGCTGCGGTGCCGCGACTGGGGGCAATGAACGGCCGCGACCTGCCGCGCCGTTTTCCGCTGATCTCCCTGGCTCATCCAGGTTTTCAGGAGGCCGAAACCGAGCAGGATACCGTGGTGCCCGGCGAGCCCATCTTAAAAGTGCGCGATCTGGTCACCCGATTTCCGCTGCGCGGCGGCCTGCTAAACCGCGTTAAGCGCGAAGTGCACGCGGTGGAGAGCGTCAGCTTTGATCTCTGGCCCGGCGAAACGCTGTCGCTGGTGGGCGAGTCCGGCAGCGGCAAGTCGACCACCGGCCGGGCGCTGCTGCGGCTGGTGGAGGCCCAGGAGGGCACCATCACCTTTAACGGTGAGCGCATCGACACACTGCCGGCCGGGAAGCTGCAACCCCTGCGGCGGGATATTCAGTTTATTTTTCAGGACCCTTACGCCTCCCTCGATCCCCGCCAGACGGTGGGCTATTCGATTATGGAGCCGCTGCGGGTACATAACCTGCTGGAGGGCGACGCTGCCCAGCGGCGGGTGGCGTGGCTGCTGGAGCGCGTGGGCCTCAAGCCGGAGCACGCCTGGCGCTATCCCCATGAATTTTCCGGCGGTCAGCGGCAGCGGATCTGCATTGCCCGCGCGCTGGCGCTGAATCCGAAGGTGGTGATTGCCGACGAGTCGGTCTCGGCGCTGGATGTCTCCATCCGGGCGCAGATCATCAATCTGCTGCTCGATTTGCAGCGGGAGATGGGCATTGCATTTCTGTTTATTTCGCACGATATGGCGGTAGTGGAGCGCATCAGCCACCGGGTGGCGGTGATGTATCTCGGGCAGATCGTTGAGATTGGCCCACGTCGGGCAGTGTTTGAAAATCCGCAGCACCCTTACACCCGCAAGCTGATGGCGGCGGTGCCGGTGGCCGATCCGGCCCATCGTCAGGCCCGGCGGGTGCTGCTTCAGGACGAGCTGCCGGGCAACATTCGCAAGCGGGGGGAAGCCACCGAGCGCGTGGTGCTGCGGGAGGTAGGCCCCGGCCATTTTGTCGCCCCGCCGCGTCAGGATAATGCCTTTAAGCATCTATAACGAACAACAGCACAGAACAACCGGAGAACACAACAATGACAAAATTTGTTGCTCGCAAATGGCTGTTAGCCGCGAGCGTAACGGCAGCCCTGGCGGCCACGCCGGCTTTCGCAGCAAAAGACGTGGTGGTGGCGGTGGCCTCCAACTTCACCACCCTCGATCCGTATGACGCCAACGACACCCTGTCGCAGGCGGTGGCGAAGTCGTTTTATCAGGGGCTGTTTGGTCTCGATAAAGAGATGCAGCTGAAAAACGTGCTGGCCGAGAGCTATAAAGTTTCGGACGACGGGCTGGTCTATACCATTAAGCTGCGCAGCGGGGTTAAGTTCCAGGACGGGACCGACTTCAACGCGGAAGCGGTGAAGGTCAACCTCGATCGCGCCAGCAACCCGGAAAACAGCCTCAAGCGTTATAACCTGTATAAAAATATCGCCAGCACCGAGGCCGTCGATCCCACTACGGTAAAAATCACCCTGAAAGAGCCGTTCTCGGCCTTTATTAACATCCTGGCCCACCCGGCCACGGCGATGATCTCCCCGGAGGCGCTGAAAAAGTACGGGAAAGAGATCGGCTTCCATCCGGTGGGTACCGGCCCGTATGAGCTGGTGACCTGGAATCAGACCGACTTTGTGAAGGTGAAGAAGTTCGCCGGTTACTGGCAGCAGGGGCTGCCGAAGCTGGACACCATTACCTGGCGTCCGGTGGTGGATAACAACACCCGCGCGGCGATGTTGCAGACCGGCGAAGCGCAGTTTGCCTTCCCGATCCCTTACGAGCAGGCGGCGCTGCTCGGCAAAAACAGCAAGCTGGAGCTGGTGGCCAGCCCGTCGATCATGCAGCGCTACATCAGCATGAACGTCACGCAAAAGCCGTTCGATAACCCGAAGGTGCGCGAGGCGATTAACTACGCCATCAACCGTGAGGCGCTGGTAAAAGTGGCCTTTGCCGGTTACGCGACCCCGGCCACGGGCGTGGTGCCGCCATCCATTGCTTACTCCCAGCAGTATCATCCGTGGGAATACAATCCGACGAAGGCGCGCGCGCTGCTGAAAGAGGCGGGCTTCCCGAACGGCTTCAGCACGACCCTGTGGTCGTCACACAATCACAGCACCGCCCAGAAGGTGTTGCAGTTCACCCAGCAGCAGCTGGCGCAGGTAGGCATTAAGGTGCAGGTCACGGCGATGGATGCCGGACAGCGTGCCGCCGAAGTGGAAGGTAAAGGGCAGAAAGAGAGCGGAGTGAGGATGTTCTACACCGGCTGGTCGGCCTCCACCGGCGAAGCCGACTGGGCGCTGTCGCCGCTGTTTGCCTCTAATAACCAGCCGCCAACCCTGTTCAACACCGCGTTCTACAGCAATCCGCAGGTGGATAAAGATCTGACCGATGCCCTGAAAACCACCCAACCGGAAGAGAAAGCGAAACTGTACAAGGATGCGCAGGACACTATCTGGAAGGAGTCGCCATGGGTGCCGCTGGTGGTTGAGAAGCTGGTCTCGGCGCACAACAAGGCGCTGACCGGGTTTTACATCATGCCGGATACCGGCTTTAGCTTTGACGACGCGGATCTGAAATAGAGCACTCATTCCCGCAGGCGCGCGTCTGCGGGATGAGAGGAATGTGCATGCTGAATTATGTGATTAAACGCCTGCTGGGGCTGATCCCGACGCTGCTGATTGTGGCGGTGCTGGTCTTTTTATTCGTCCATATGCTGCCCGGGGATCCGGCGCGGCTGATTGCCGGCCCGGAAGCGGATGCCACGGTCATTGAGCTGGTGCGTAAGCAGCTGGGGCTGGATCAGCCGCTCTACCGGCAGTTCTGGCACTACATCACCAACGTCCTGCAGGGGGATTTTGGTACCTCGATGGTCTCCCGTCGGCCTGTTTCCGAGGAAATTGCCAGCCGCTTTATGCCCACCTTCTGGCTGACCCTCGCCAGCATGGCCTGGGCGGTGCTGTTTGGTCTGGGGGCGGGGATCGTGGCGGCCGTCTGGCGTAACCGCTGGCCGGACCGGCTGGGGATGGCACTGGCGGTGACCGGGATCTCCTTCCCGGCCTTTGCGCTGGGAATGCTGCTGATGCAGGTCTTCTCCGTGGAGCTGGGCTGGCTGCCCACCGTGGGGGCGGACAGCTGGCGACACTACATCCTGCCTTCCCTGACGCTGGGCGCGGCGGTGGCGGCGGTGATGGCGCGCTTTACCCGCGCTTCTTTCGTTGACGTGCTGAACGAGGACTATATGCGCACCGCCCGGGCGAAGGGGGTCAGCGAGAAGTGGGTGATCCTCAAGCACGGCCTGCGCAATGCGATGATCCCGGTGGTGACCATGATGGGGCTGCAGTTCGGCTTCCTGCTTGGCGGCTCGATCGTGGTGGAGAAGGTCTTCAACTGGCCGGGACTCGGGCGCCTGCTGGTCGATTCCGTCGACATGCGAGACTACCCGGTGATCCAGGCGGAAGTGCTGCTCTTTTCGCTGGAGTTTATTCTTATCAACTTAGTGGTGGATGTGCTCTATGCCGCCATTAATCCGGCTATCAGGTACAAGTAAGATGCGACTGTTAAACTGGCGCCGGCAGGCCATGTTAAAGGCAATGCCGGGGCTCAAACCGGATCAGATCCGCACCCCGTGGCATGAATTCTGGCGGCGCTTTCGTAAGCAGCCGGTGGCGATGACCGCCGGGCTGTTTGTCCTGCTGCTGATCCTGGTGGCGGTTCTTGCGCCCTGGATCGTCCCCTTCGATGCGGAGAACTACTTCGATTACGACCGGCTGAATGAAGGTCCGTCGATGATGCACTGGTTCGGCGTGGACTCCCTCGGGCGGGATATCTTCAGCCGGGTACTGATGGGGGCGCAGATCTCCCTCGCGGCGGGCGTTTTTGCAGTACTGATTGGCGCGGCCATCGGCACGGTGCTGGGCCTGCTGGCGGGTTACTACGAGGGCTGGTGGGACCGGGTCATCATGCGCATCTGCGATGTGCTGTTTGCCTTCCCCGGTATTCTGCTGGCGATTGCGGTGGTGGCGGTGATGGGCAACGGCATGGCGAACGTCATTATCGCCGTGGCGATCTTCTCGATACCGGCCTTTGCCCGCCTGGTGCGCGGCAATACCCTGGTGCTGAAACAGCAGACCTTTATCGAGTCGGCGCGCAGCATTGGTGCCAGCGACACCACCATCCTCTTTAACCATATTCTGCCGGGCACCGTCTCCTCTATAGTGGTCTATTTCACCATGCGTATCGGGGTGTCGATTATCTCGGCGGCCAGTCTGTCGTTCTTAGGGTTAGGCGCTCAGCCGCCAACGCCGGAGTGGGGAGCGATGCTCAACGAGGCGCGAGCCGATATGGTGATCGCTCCGCACGTGGCGCTGTTCCCGAGCATGGCGATTTTCTTCACCGTGCTGGCGTTTAATCTGTTAGGAGATGGGCTGCGCGACGCGCTGGATCCGAGAATTAAGGGATAATCTACCAATAATGGTAGAAGTTAATGTGAAAATCTTTGCTATTCAGTAGGTTATAAATTGCCGTATAAAAGGTTTGCTGGAGTTAACTATTTGTAAAAATTATAATGATTAATGGTTGAATAACGTTAAATATTGTAAGGATTACAATGAAAAAGCTCCTTTTATGCGGCATGGTTTTACTGTCTACCTCTTGCGCCGATTTCCAGAAAAACATGAGTGACGGGATGAAAGCGGTCAATTCGGCCCTGACGCCGAAATCTTCTACCGGCACGCAAACTGCGGCGGCGGCAAAACAGTCCGGCACCATTACCAATGAACAGTGCAAGACCAGCGTGGGTAAATCCCGCGACTATTTTGAACAGATTGTTGGCTTCAAGCTGAACGAGACCAACTCTTCGGGCTATACCTCTTTCTCCGAGACCTATAACCTGCGCATTTCCGATCGTAAAGACCGTTTTGGCGGCAACTTCGCCATCTGCATTATCTCTATCGATCCGCAGACCAACAAGGTCACCACCTTCTCGATGCCGACCTGATTCAGGCATTTTGCCGGGTGGCGCTGCGCTTACCCGGCCTACAAAAGGCACTTAACCCGTAGGCCCGCGCAAGCGCAGCGCCGCCGGGCATTTTCTACGTTACTTATCGACGCCAAAGCCCTGTTTAATCAGAGCCGGAAGCACTTCCGGGAAGTAAATGTGCTGGTAATACCCGCTCACGCTTTCACTCCAGGTATCGCCGTCATTACGATCAATAGCCTGCCAGTGTTCGGTCATCTGCTGATTGTAGCGGGTGATTTTCGCTTCCAGCCCGTCGGTGACGTAGGCTTCGTCGTGGCGGAAGGTGTCCAGCGGCAGACGCGGTTTGTGATGCGAAGGCACATCGACGTGACCGATCACTACGCCCGCCACCGGGAAGGTGTGTTCCGGCAGGTCGAGCAGCTCAATCAGCTCCTGTGGGCGCAGACGGATCCCGCCAATCGGCACGATCCCTAACCCTTCGGAACGGGCCGCCGCCATCACTGAGCCCAGGGCGATCCCCACGTCGGTCGCGCCTGCCACAATGCTCTCAATACTCTGATGCGCCACCTGCTCCTTGCCCGCCAGCTTCATGCCAACCTCGGTTTTGTACATATCCAGCACAAAGGTGATAAACACCGGGGCTTTGGCAATCCACGGCTGGCCACCAGCGATCTGTGCGATCTGCGCCCGCTTTTCGGCATCGCGGGTGACGATGACCGACACCTGCTGGGAATGGACGGAGGTAGGGGCGCGGTACGCGGTGCTGATAATGCGTTCCAGCGTGGCGTCATCAATGGCGTGATCGGTAAAACTGCGCTCGCTTTTATGGTCGTTAAACAGGTCAATAATGGTGTTCATAGCATCTCCGGTGTAAATCGCAAAAGCCTAACAGCCCGGCAACGTTTTGCATTTAACACTCTATGCGATAAGCACAGGAGGGGGTTGCCCGACCAGCGGCCGGGCGGAGGGGTTAGCGCAGCGCTTTTACTAACGCTTTGGCGACATCTTCGGAGCTGGCCGGGTTCTGCCCGGTGATAAGCGTGCCGTCTTCGACAATATAAGATCCCCAGTTCGGGCCTTTCTGGTAGTGAGCCCCCAGGGCGATTAGCTCATCTTCCACCAGGAACGGGACGATATCGGTCAGCTCGACGTCGGCCTCTTCGCCGTTGGTAAAGCCGGTCACCTGACGGCCCTTGACCAGCGGTTCGCCAGAAGCGGCCTCCACGTGGCGCAGCACGCCCGGGGCATGGCAGACGAAGCCCGTCGGTTTACCGGCGCGGTTGAAGGCTTCAATCAGGGCGATGGAGGTCCGGGATTCGGCCAGATCCCACAGCGGGCCGTGGCCGCCAGGGTAGAAGACGGTGTCGAAATCCTCCTGACGCACGCTGTCGAGCTTCAGGGTGTTGGCGAGTTCATGTTGAGCCGCCGGATCGGCTTTGAAGCGCTGGGTCAGTTCGGTCTGGAAGTCAGCGGAATCACTTTTGGGATCCAGCGGCGGCTGACCGCCCGCCGGGGAGGCCAGCACCACTTCGGCTCCCGCATCTTTGAAGATGTAATACGGGGCGGCGAACTCTTCCAGCCAGAAGCCCGTTTTCTTACCGGTATTGCCCAGGTCACTGTGAGAGGTGAGAACCATTAAGACTTTCATTGTTATCTCCGGTGATGTTAAGAGTTATAAAAGTAGCCTGTTTCCCGAGGGCGCGAGTAAGAACAAGGAGTAACAACGATGGTAGAGGTGCGTGAAGCGCAGGCGGACGATTACGACGCATGGTTAAGATTGTGGAAGGGGTATCTCCATTTTTTCGGCACTGATCTCGATGAGGCGGTGACCCTGACGACCTGGCGGCGGGTCTTATCCCCGGATTCCGGCCTGTTTTGCCGCCTGGCAGAAACCGAACAAGGTGTGGTGGGCTTTGCCATCTGCGTGCTGCATGAAGGCACCTGGGTGACCCGGCCGCTGTGCTATCTGGAAGATCTGTTTGTCGATGAAGCGGCGCGCGGCAAGGGGGCGGGCAGGGCGTTGATTGAGGGCATTATTGACGAGGCACGGCAAAAGGCGTGGTCGAAGGTCTACTGGGTGACCCGGACAGGCAATCCGGCCCGGGCGCTGTATGACCAGCTGGCAGTGGTGGATGATTACGTTCGCTACCGGATTACGATTTAGTCATTTGCACGGTCGGCCCTTCTCCATTCAGTTCGTAGGCCGGGTAAGGCGCAGCCGCCACCCGGCAATGTTGCCCCGGTGCAGCCTGTTTCCCCCTCAGGCATTCTGTGCACTCCCCCACAAAAGCGCACATAACCCGCCGTCGCGCTCCCTTCACCCGCAGCTTTGCGGGCATCATACCCCCACGACACTTCAGACGTGGGATACACCATGCGCAACGAAATCCTGACCTTCCTCGCCAATCAGACCGATTTTTTCGACCCGGAAAACCTGAGCGAGGTCTTTACCGCCCGCTACCTCGCAGAGCGGTTCGACCTCAAGCGCAATACCGCCAGCCACTATCTGAACCAGCTGGTGGCCCAGGGAGAGCTGGTCAAAATCAATACTCGCCCGGTCTACTTCCTGCACAAAAAAGCCTTCAGCCAGCAGTTTTTCGGCCTGGCCGGGAATGAATACGACAGCATCGCCCAGCTGCTCAACGACGGCGACAGCGGGCAGGAGCCGCCGGATCACTTTTCTCTTCTCATCGGTCATGACGGCAGCCTGAAAAAGGCCATTGCCCAGCTGAAAACCGCGCTCTTCTATCCCGATGGCGGCCTGCCGCTGCTGATCACCGGCGACAGCGGCACCGGCAAAAGCTATATGGCGAACCTGATGCACGCCTTCGCCATCTCCCAGGGGCTGCTGGCGGACGATGCCCCCTTTGTCAGCTTTAACTGCGCCCAATACGCCAGCAATCCGGAGCTGCTGGCGGCTAACCTGTTCGGCTACGTGAAAGGGGCCTTTACCGGGGCGCAGACCGATAAGCAGGGGGCATTCGAAGCCGCCGACGGCGGGATGCTGTTTCTCGACGAGGTGCATCGCCTGAACGCCGAGGGCCAGGAGAAACTCTTTACCTGGCTTGACCGGAAGGAGATCTACCGGGTAGGGGAAACCGCTCAGGGTCGCCCCATCCGCACGCGGCTGGTCTTCGCCACCACCGAGGAGCTGCACAGCACCTTTTTAACCACCTTCCTGCGCCGCATTCCAATCCTGGTCACGTTGCCCGACCTGCAGGCGCGCTCCCGTCAGGAGAAAGAGGCGCTGATCCTCCAGTTCTTCTGGCGGGAGGCGCAAAAGCTGGACGCACGCCTGAACCTGACCCCGCGTCTGCGCCAGGTGCTGCATCACGCGCTCTATCGCGGCAACGTCGGCGAGCTGAAAAACGTGGTCAGGTATGCGGTCGCCGCCGCCTGGGCCAGGCAAAGGGGGCAGGCGGCGATTGGCGTCACTATTCAGGATCTGCCGGAGAAGGTGCTGGCCGCGATCCCGCTGATGAGCGACGCCCCCGTCGCGGAAGAGCCGCTGACCATCGAGCCGGAGACCAACCTCCTTTGGCTGCTTCGCGCCCACGATCGCACCCAGGGGATGATCCACGATACCCAGTGTCAGGTCCTGGCCCTGTACGAAGAGGTGCTCAGCGGTCGCTCGGGCTGGGAGGAGGTCCACCGGCGGATGGGGGAGGAGATCGAAACCCTGTTCGACAGGCTGGTGTTTCACCACCGGGATACCTCCGCCTCGCCGATCTTACAGCTCACCACCCAGCAGGTGCGGGAGGAATTTTACCGGCTGGAGCAGCAGTTCAACGTCCAGTTTAACGGCAATGGCATCTACGCCCTGAGCCACTATCTGGTGCATCGCGCCCGGAGCGCACTCTCTTCCCTGAGCCAGGAGCGGGTCCGGCTGCTGGATGATTTTCTGGCACAAAAGTACCCCCTGCTGTACCGCTTTTGCCAGGCGATGATCGCCGCCCTGACGCAAAAGCTCGATATCGAGGCCCAGCGCATCGACGCCCTGCTGCTGGTGCTGTGGCTGCATAAATCCGGGGCGGTGAGCCAGACCCAGGTGACGCGGGCGGTGATCCTCGCCCACGGCTACGCCACCGCCAGCAGCATTGCCAACGTGGCGAACCGCCTGCTGAAACAGACGGTGTTTGAATCTTTTGATATGCCGCTGGACGTCACGCCGGAGGCGATTGCCCAGCAGGTGATGCACTACATCGAAAGCAACGCCCTGGCGTCCGGGCTGATGATCCTGGTGGATATGGGTTCGTTGAATGCCATCCACAGCCACTTCCAGCGCCGCGTCTCTACCCCGGTGGCGATTGTGAACAATGTGTCTACCAGCATGGCGCTGTACGTCGGGGAGCGTATCCTGCAGGGGCATCACATCGAGGATATTGCCAGCGAGATCGGCAGCGATTTGCCGGTGGAGCACCAGCTCTTCTGGCCGCAGGCCAGTAAACCCCGGGTTATTCTCACCACCTGCATCACCGGGATCGGCGCGGCGGCCAACCTCTGCCATCTGCTGAAGGCCAGCATCCCGGAGGCGTTGGGGATTGAGATTATCGCCTGCGACTACGAGATGCTCAGCGACGCGCAAGAGCGGGCGGTGGCCTTTAACCGCTACGACATGCTGGCGATTGTCGGCACTTTCGATCCGCAGGTGCCGGATGTGCCCTGGATCTCGCTGGATTCACTGATTGCCGGGGAGGGGACGCGGCCGCTGATGCGCATCTTTGGCGATATCGCCACGGAGGAACAGGTGGCGGAGATCAACAATCTGCTGCTGAAGAATTTCTCCCTGCGGCGGGTGATTGAGTCGGTGACCATTCTCGATACCACCAAAGTGATCAACCAGGTGGAGCAGTTTGTCTTCCGCTATGAGCATCTGGCGGGCTGTCAGGTGCAGAACGAACGCAAGGTGGCGCTCTATGTCCACATCAGCTGTCTGATTGAACGGCTGATCCGCAATGCCTCGCCCACCACCTACGCCGGGCGACAGTGTCCTGAAAGCGAGCTGGCGCTACTGCGCCAGGCCTTTAGTGTCATTGAGAGCAGTTATAGTGTCAAAATCCCGGTTGTCGAGCTCTGTTACATCCACAATATTCTGACCCTCGAAACGGAATTTATTCAGGCAGATCAAGAGTTTTAATCTCCCCCTCTCTCCTCATCGCCCACGCGCCACTTTTTCCTGGCACGTGGGTTGCAATCTCTGTCTGGTAAGTGGAATGAGCATTCGAGGACAGGATGAAACGACATTACATATTTGCCAGTCACGGCACCTTAGCCCGCGGGGTACTCGACTCGGTCGAGCTGATCCTCGGCAAGCAGCAGGACATCTATACCCTCTGCGCCTATGTCGACGAGCACCAGGACGTCACCGGGCAGGTGGATGAGCTGCTCGCCGGGCTACCCGCCCAGGATGAGGTGATTGCGATCACCGATATTTTTGCCGGCAGCGTCAATAACGAATTTATCCGCTATCTGCATCAGCCGAATTTTCATCTGATCGCCGGGCTTAATTTGCCGCTGGTCATCGGTCTGCTTATTTCCGCGGATGAACAGGATACCGAAAAATTAATTCAGGACGCGTTATTAAGCGCCCGGGAAAGTATTCAGTATTGCAACCACACCATTGCCAGTGCGGTACAGGCGGATAAAGACTTCTGAACAGGAGGAATAATAATGATTACGTTACTGCGTGTTGACCACCGCTTATTACACGGCCAGGTGGCTTTTTCCTGGACGCAATATGTCGGGGCGGATTGCATCTTAATTGCCAACGACAGCGTGCCCAACGATGAACTGCGAAAAACCACCATCAAGCTGGCCAAGCCGCCTGCGGTCAAGCTGGTGATTAAAAATATCAACGACTCGATTGAAGCCATCAAAAGCGGCGTCACCGATAAATACAACCTGTTTATCGTGGTGGAGTCAGTGGAGGATGCCTGGCGTTTAGCCTCGGCGGTAGACGGAATTAAGAGCATCAATCTCGGCGGCGTTAAAGCGAAGGAGGGGGCGCGGAATATTTCAAAGGCCATCAATTTGCTGCCGGACGAAATAGAAAAACTCACTCAGCTGGTCGGCAACGGCGTGGAGATCGAAATACGCCAGGTGCCTAACGATCGCAAACAGTTATTAGCGGAATCGCTGTAATTCCTGAGGACTCACTATGGTAGAGGCACTTTTACTCGGGCTGGTGGCGTTTATCGCCCAGTCGGAATATGCCCTGGGCACCTCGCTGCTCTCCCGGCCGATTGTCACCGGATTATTAACCGGGCTGGTGTTAGGCGATGTGCAGACGGGCGTGATTATGGGGGCGACGCTGGAGCTGGCGTTTATCGGGTCGTTTTCAGTGGGGGCGTCTATTCCGCCAGATGTGGTCACCGGCGGGGTGCTGGGGGTGGCGTTTGCCATCACCTCCGGGGCGGGAACGGAAACGGCGCTGCTGCTCGGCCTGCCGATTGCCACCCTGACCCTGGTGCTGAAGAACGTCTATCTCGGCATGTTTATCCCGATGCTCAGCCAGAAAGCCGACGGCTATGCCGACCAGGCGGATACCCGCGGCATTGAGCGGATGCACCTTATCGCCGGATTTGGCCTGTCGCTGATGCTGGCGGCGGTGGTCACCATCTCCTTCCTGGTGGGCAGCAGCGCGGTGAAATCCTTACTGGATGCCATCCCGGAGTTTATTAAGCACGGGCTAAGCGTGGCGACGGGGATCATTCCGGCGCTGGGCTTCGCGATGCTCGCCCGGCTGCTGATCAACAAAAAAGTGGCGCCCTTTTTCTTCCTCGGCTTTGCCCTGATGGCGTACCTGAAAATACCCGTCACCGGTATCGCCATTCTCGGTGCCATTGTGGCGGTGGTGATGGTTAACACGACTGCACGTAACGCCCCTCGTCCAACGACCGATCAAGGAGTCAGCGATGACGACGAAGATTTCTGAAGAGACCCTGCCTCAGGTGCAGGATGAGAATGTCATCAACGCACGCGATCTGCGCCGGGTATTCTGGCGGTCGTTCCAGATGGAGTTTTCCTGGAACTATGAGCGGCAGATGAACCTTGCGTTCGTGTATGCCCTGATCCCGGTACTGAAAAAGCTCTACCCGCAAAAGGCAGAGCTGGCCGCGGCGTTAAAACGCCACCTGGTGTTCTTCAACACCACGCCGCATATCGTCACCCTGCTGCTCGGCATCACCACGGCGATGGAGGAGAAAAACAGCCAGCAGCAGGAGATGGACGGCACGGCGATTGACAACGTCAAGGCGTCCCTGATGGGGCCGCTGGCCGGGCTGGGAGACTCCTTCTTCTGGGGAACGCTGCGCCTGATTGCCACCGGTATCGGCACCAGCCTCGCCCTGCAGGGCAACATCCTGGGGCCCATCCTGTTCCTGCTGGTGTTTAACGTGCCGCACATTCTGGTGCGCTGGCTCTTTACCCGCTGGGGCTACGTGCTCGGCACCGGGGTGCTCCAT
This sequence comes from Leclercia adecarboxylata, assembly GCF_006874705.1. Lineage (NCBI taxonomy): Bacteria > Pseudomonadati > Pseudomonadota > Gammaproteobacteria > Enterobacterales > Enterobacteriaceae > Leclercia > Leclercia adecarboxylata. The sequence continues at coordinate 3,316,761 of NZ_CP035382.1, forward strand.
CGGGTTCAGAAGAGCGGAATGATGGAGAGCCTCACCTACGGGGCGTCGATTATCGGGCTGATGGTGGTGGGGGCGATGGCCGCCTCGATGATCAACATCACCATCCCCATCTCCTTCGGCGCGGGGGAGGCGAAAACCGGCGTTCAGGACATCATCAACAACATCATGCCCTGCCTGCTGCCGCTCATCAGCTTCGGGATTGTCTACTGGCTGCTGGGGCGCAAGGTTAAACCGCTCACCATTATCGGGGGCATGGCGCTGGTGGGGATTCTGGGTTCGTGGATTGGCCTGTTTTAAGCGGAGATAACGATGCAACCGACAATGATGACCTATATCGAAGAACAGCCCGCGGCGCTGGCAGAGATCCTCAACGCGTACCCGCAGCATCTGGCGTCCGTGGAGGCTTTTGCCCGCCAGCATCCGGTGCGCCGCCTGCTGGTGCTGGCGACCGGTTCCTCGCTGAACGCGGCGCTATGCGCGCGCTACTTCTTTGAACACCGTTTTGGCGTGCTGGTGGAGATCAAAGAGCCGTACAACTTTGTCCACTATGAAGCTATCGACCCGCACACCGACATGGTGCTGGTGGTTTCCCAGAGCGGGAAAAGCGCCTCGACGCTGGCGGCGATGGAGAAGGTGCAGGCCGCCGGGCTGCCGGTGTTTGCCCTGACCTCGGATCCGGACAGCCCGATAGGCCGCCGCTGCGACCATGTGCTGGATATCCATACCGGGATTGAGAAGGTGGGCTTCGTGACCCGTGGCTTTAGCGCCACGGTACTGAATCTGCTGCTGGTCGCGCTGACTATCGCCCGGGCGCAACAGCAGATCGATGAGCGGGAAACGGACGACTATCTGGCGGCGCTGCACCAGCTGGCGGGAGCGATCCCCGACACTATCGCCCGCACCGAGGCCTTTTTCGAGCGGCACGTTCAGGAACTGCAGGCCGGGACGCGCTTTGTCGCCATCGGCGAAGGGGCCCTGACCGGGGTGGCGAAAGAGTTTGAGACCAAGTTCACCGAAACGGTGCGGATGCCGTCCGGCGGCTTTGAGCTGGAGGCCTACATGCATGGCCCTTATCTGGAAGCCAACGCTGAGCATGTGATGTTCTTTATTGAGGACGCGCCAAACCCGCGCCTGCGGGCGCTCCGGGACTATATGACCCCAGCGGTGAAGCGGGCGTTTCTGATCACCCTGACGGGCGAGGAGGGGCCGGATACCCTGGCGCTGAACTGCCGCCTGCCGCATCTGCTCTCGCCGCTGCTGCTGATTGTCCCCTTCCAGATTCTGGCCTGGCGTACCGCCTGCGCCAAAGGCATCGATCTCTCGGTGCGTATTTTCGACGACTTCGATCGGGTTTTAAAAAGTAAAATCTAAAGGAGAATGACTATGTTAGGTTTTAATCAGGACGAGTACCTGACCAGTGCTCGTGAGATTGTTGCTGCGCGCAAACAGGCGGAACAGGTTGCTGACGAGATTATTCAGCAGGGCTTCAGCACGTTATTTTTCGCCTCGGTAGGAGGCTCGTTAGCGCCGATGATGGCGATGAACGCCTTCGCCCGGGAAATAACCGAAATGCCGGTTTACCTTGAGCAGGCGGCGGAATTAATTCATGCCGGACATAAACGCTTAAATAAAGATTCCGTAGTGATTACCCTCTCGAAATCGGGTGATACCAAAGAGTCGGTGGCGATTGCCGAATGGTGCAAGGCCCAGGGGATCCGCGTGGTGGCGATCACCAAAAACAGCGATTCCCCGCTGGCAAACGCCGCCACCTGGCATATTCCGATGCGGCACAAAAACGGCGTGGAATATGAGTACATGCTGCTGTACTGGGTATTCTTCCGCCTGGTACAGGGTAACGGGGAATTTGAAAACTATGATCGCTTTGCCAGCCAGCTGGAGCTGTTACCTGAGAATCTCCTGAACGCCAAAAAACAATTTGATCCGCAGGCCGACGCGATCGCAAAAAAATATCATAATGCCGACTATATGATGTGGATTGGCGGCGCGGAGATGTGGGGCGAAGTCTATCTCTTCTCGATGTGTATTCTGGAGGAGATGCAGTGGAAGCGCACTAAGTCGGTCTCGTCTGCGGAGTTTTTCCACGGCACGCTGGAGCTGCTGGAGAAAGATGTCCCGCTGTTCCTGGTGAAAGGTGAGGGCAAATGCCGGGCGCTGGACGATCGCGTGGAGCGTTTTGCGGCCAAAATTACCGATAACCTGGTGGTGTTTGATCCGCGTGAATACGCGCTGGCGGGGATTGATGATGAGTTCCGCTGGCTGCTGGCGCCGTGCGTGATCTCAACCTTGCTGGTGGACCGTCTGGCTGCCCATTTCGAGCACTACACCGGCCACAGTCTGGATATTCGCCGTTATTACCGGCAGTTCGAGTACTAATGAAATAAAAAAGGGGACGTAAAGTCCCCTTTTTCGTATGCCTGATAAGCGCAGCGCCATCAGGCATTATGCACAGAGTCGATTAAACCCGCGTACCCCACAGGTCATACTCGTCGGCGTTTTCAACCTTCACGCGCACGATATCACCCGGTTTCACCTTGGTTTCGCCATTCAGGTAGACCGCGCCGTCGATTTCCGGGGCATCTGCCATGCTGCGGCCAATCGCGCCTTCTTCGTCCACTTCGTCAACGATCACCAGAATTTCGCGGCCCACTTTTTCCTGCAGACGTTCAGCAGAGATCCGCTGTTGCAGCTGCATGAAGCGGTTCCAGCGTTCCTCTTTCACCTCTTCCGGCACCTGATCCGCCAGTTCGTTGGCGGTCGCGCCTTCAACCGGGCTGTACTTGAAGCAGCCCACGCGGTCCAGACGCGCTTCAACCAGGAAGTCGAGCAGCATCTGGAAGTCTTCTTCGGTTTCACCCGGGAAGCCGACGATAAAGGTGGAGCGCAGGGTCAGATCCGGGCAGATCTCACGCCACTGCTTGATGCGCGCCAGCTGGCGGTCAACGGAGCCTGGGCGCTTCATCAGCTTCAGAATACGCGGACTGGCGTGCTGCAGCGGGATGTCCAGGTACGGCAGGATTTTGCCTTCCGCCATCAGCGGGATCACGTCGTCCACGTGCGGGTACGGGTAAACGTAATGCAGACGCGTCCAGATACCCAGCTTAGCGAGCTGTTCGCACAGGCCGACCATGCTGGTTTTCACCGGCTCGCCGTTGTGGAAGCCGGAGCGGTGTTTCACGTCCACGCCGTAAGCGGAGGTGTCCTGGGAGATCACCAGCAGCTCTTTCACGCCCGCATCGGCCAGACGTTTGGCTTCGGCCAGCACTTCGCCAATCGGACGACTCACCAGATCGCCACGCATGGACGGGATAATGCAGAAGGTGCAGCGATGGTTGCAGCCTTCGGAAATTTTTAAGTACGCATAGTGACGCGGAGTCAGCTTCACGCCCTGTTCCGGCACCAGGCTCAGGAACGGATTATGCTTTGGTTTTGGCACATAGTGATGCACATGTTCCAGCACCTGCTCATAGCTGTGTGGACCGGTGATTTCCAGCACCTTAGGGTGAACTTCGCGGATTTGATCGACTTTGGCGCCCAGACAACCGGTGACAATCACCTTGCCGTTTTCGGTGAGTGCTTCACCGATGGCTTCCAGAGACTCCTGCACGGCGCTATCAATAAAGCCGCAGGTGTTAACGATCACCATGTCGGCATTGTCGTAGCTGGGTACGACGTCATAGCCTTCAGTGCGAAGTTCGGTCAGGATACGTTCGGAATCCACCAGGTTTTTTGGACAACCCAATGATATAAATCCAATCTTTGCCATAATTTTATACAATACATTGCTCAGGAAAACGCGGAGTATACATCATGCCTCAACTCTACAGCTATATCAGGTGGTCATCAGGCCTTCAGGAAAAGGGAAGGACGCGAACCAGGCTGGTAGCGGCTGCACGGGCATATGCTGCTGAACATAAACTGGAAGTGGTTGAAGTCATTGAGCCAGGATTGAGTGCTTTTCGTGGAAAAAACCGAAAGGGTAAAGTAGGTGATTTTATCGACGCTGTTAAAAGCGGGGGCTATTTCTTCAGACTCAAACCTATACTGCGGGAACCTGGATCGCCTGTCACGTGATTACGTGGATGAGGCGCTTAACTATTTGTTGCAATCATTGGGTTAGATTTAACAATTATCACAGGGATGGATAAGAAGATTTATAATAAGCAGTCCATTAAAAGCAACCCTACCGATCGGATGCTATCTATCCTGATGTTTATCCGTTGGACAGAAGAATCAGAAACGAAATCAAATCGAACATCTCTACCAGTACTGAACCGTTTGGGGTTTGTTGATTAGGATTCAGTACTGTTAGGGAACTAAGTATTAATAACTGTTAATGCAATCCGCTGCAGTACAATCGTACTTATAAGAGTTGCCGCTCGCGTCTACACCGGAAACCTGATACTGACCATTACCTTTACTATGTTTTGTTTCACGCCACCGGGCACCATTTGCAGCAGTACCTTTTCTAATGACATCGTCTCCCCATATTCTTGTACGTTCTTCCCATCGAGCCCCACTTTTTATGTTATGCCCTGTGAGTTCTGTTATATCTCCGTTTCTCGAAATAGTTATTATGTTGCCGTTATCGTATTTGCATGTGCTGTGCCAGTAATCACTTGAGCATTCCGCATAAGCAACGGATGATGCAAAGGCAGATAACAAAAGAGTTAATCTTAACCGATTCATTTCTATTCCATCATTTTTAGAGGTGCAAAATCATTAGAGATCTTTATATGTATGCATGGACAACTAAATGAAAAGAACCATTTGTACGGCAAAATGGGAGATAAATAGTACTGCACAGTGCAGCCATTACTAACCTCCTAAAAATGGGAGGGTTTTGGCTTTAAAGGATGCCAGTTTTTAGGCGTAATTGTGATGTTCATCAAGTACTGAACCGTAATTCTTCTGGCTTTTTTCTGAGGGCATGGAATGGGGTGGATGTCTGCGTATTCGTAAAGTTTCGCGCTGACGTTGACGTAAAAATAGATCTGAAGGGGAGTTTTAAAGATGGGGAGGCAGTAGGCATACTGGCTCAGCAAAAATCGGTATGCTTTTACCCCTTAACATCGTTTTTTCATGGTGTATTATTAATTATATCAACACACCAAGTGGAGCAATACATGGAACTCGTCGTTTTGTTCGTCGTGGCTGGAGCAGTCCTTTACAAGACCGTTTTGTATTTTTGGCCCATGTTTACAGAGGATATGTCACACTCTCCGGAACCAGCTGAATCTGTCGTATCAAAACAACACCAGGCGGATGACATTTCGACTAACGATTCATACACCGACGATACGATGGATCAAGTGATGAAAGAGCAATCCGATGTAATGACGGCACACGCAACTAATGGGAAATTTTATACGACAGGTGCTGGCGCGGCAGTAGCTACCGCGTATCAGGATACTACTGAGCATACTTTATTTGATAAGGTCGGCACATCAGACTTCAATGATTAACTCATTAAAAATCAGGTGATATAAAATACTTCCTCATTTAATTTTCCATATTTAACGAACTTTTCAACAATCGTTAGATTTTATCAATACTCCCTGGCCTCTATATTTCACCTTTATTAGTCAAAATGAATAAAATCTCATTTATATCGATCAGTATTCGGCTGATTTCGCCTCCTTCTGATTGTTGGGGATCAAATCCATGATACAAAGAGTAAAGGTAGGGCCAGCACATTTAACAAGCAGTCATCACGCTCGGCAAGGGTTTTGTTTAACGTGACTCACTGGCAGAAAAGATTTTAAAAGCAAATAAAATTAATGAGTTAGCCAAAAAAGATGCCTGGATCTACACTGTTTAGAATTACTTATCCCGGCTTTAAGGGCCCCTTATTGGATACGCTAAACAGATAACCTATCTTTCACCTCGTCGATAACTAAAGTGAGGTACGTAATGAGAGATATCTATCTGCAATCCAAATTAGAAATGGCCAAAACCCTTCACATCTATGGCGTCGAGCTGGCGCACATATCTGTTGCCACCGGGCTTTCACAGTCCAGATTAGTCACTGACCTGAAAATTGCCGATGACGTTGAGTTCGGTAAGCACAAAGCGAAAAAATACTGATCGCCCCGGACGTCATGCCGGTTTACTGGCGTAAAAATCGGCCAACAGGGAAAAGAGCATTTTATTGGTCTCTTTCCGGCAGGACGAATAGATACTGAATTGTGGCAACGTAAATGGCGTATCCAGTTTTTTCAGCTGATACATCCCGGAATAGGTCGCAAAGACTTTTTCCGGGATAATGCCCAGGCAGTCGGTGGTAGACACAATCAGTAAAATGGAGGCGAAAGAGGTGGTCAGCAGACAGCGCTCGCTGGAGCGGAATTTTTTATCCACGATGCTGCGATGATAAATAATCTTCTCGTTTTTGGTGTTGTAACCCACCAGATTGGCATCCCTGAACATCTCCTCCGTTACCGTATTCTCATAAAGAGGATTATCTTTTGCAGCAATCAACACCAGCGTCATATCACTCATCTTCTGGCAAGAAATATTACTGCTCTCAACAGAAAAGGTGGAGAACACCACATCCGCCTGGCGCATGTTCAGCAGCTCGGTGATCTTCGCTTCGTTAAGCTCGGCGGTGCGGTGCAGCAGGCTGACATCCGCGTTCATCCCGACAATCTTCTGCGTCAGTTCCGGCACCACTAACGGCGAGACAAAGGACTCGGTGTAGAGGGTGAGTCTTCGCTTTTTGATGCGGGAAGAGAGGAGGAGCAGAGTGGCGAGCTTATCGATGATCGGCAGGATGTTGTCGTACAGTTCATCCGCATACACGGTGGGTAACAGCGTGTTGCCGCTGCGGACAAACAGGTTATCCCCCATCTGTTCCCGCAGTTTGCGCAGCGACTGGCTGACGGCTGAGGCGGAAATATCCAGCATATCGGCCACTTTCGAGATACTGCCGACGCTGTAAATCAGGCAAAAAATGGTCAGCAGATTCAGGTCGATCCGGTTTAACGAGATAATCTTTTCTGACACCGGCATCGCTGGCATACGCCCTCTGTCTCCACGCCCTAACCCTCTCAAAAATAGCAGGCTTCGCAATCCGCGCGGTGAGGGAGAAGCATGATTTTATGCCCAGCCTGAACGCCTGCCTTCTCGCTGTGCTTTTCGGGCGCTGTTTTAACATTGTAAATTTTGTTAATGCGTCGCTAATTATTGACCTGACGCATTAAATTGCACAAAAAATAGACATAATCTGAAGGTGTGATTAAGCTGACAAGGGGGGAAAAAGCATGTCCGTTGACAGACTGAAACGCGATCTTCTTAACAAGATGATTAATGCCCGAATTGATCTCGCGGCCTATCTGCAGTTAAGGAAAGCGAAGGGGTATATGTCAGTCAGCGAAAGCGACCATCTGCGTGACAACTTCTTTGAACTTTGTACTTACATGCGTGAAAAAGCGCCGGAACTGCGAGCGCATTGCAATGCCGAGGAGCAGGCAATGCTCTATCGCGCCGCCGGATCGCTCACCACCGCAGGCGTCTGTATGATGACCGGCAACCACGATTGCCCGACGTTCATCGCCGTCAACGCAGAGAAGCTGGAAAACTGTCTGAACGATCTCACTCTCTGCATCCAGTATCTGAAATCGCATGCACCGCTGATTCAGAGCTGATCCCGGGGGAGGCAACTCCCCCATCTGATTAAGCTTTTGTAAAAGTATCAACGCCCCTGCGCTGAGTGACTACCTTTAAGGCATACGTCGAAAAGGAGTGCGTAATGCGTCGATCCTCGCTTATTTCCCTGCCATTGTTACTCATCTCCGCCTCACTGTGTGCTGCACCCGCTGAAGTGAAGGTTGCAGTGCTGCAAAATAAACTCGACCACCCCTGGGCCCTGGCGTTTCTGCCGCAGGATCAGGGCATGCTGATCACTCTGAAAGGCGGGCAGCTTAAGCGCTGGCAGGCGGGCAAAGGGCTCTCGGATCCCATTGTTGGCGTGCCGAAGGTCTGGGACAGCGGACAGGGTGGATTGCTCGACGTGGCGCTGGCACCCGACTTTGCGACTTCCCGCCGGGTCTGGCTGAGCTATGCCGAAGCGGGCGACGACGGGAAAGCGGGCACGGCGGTGGGGTATGGCCGCCTGAGCGACGACAATACCCGGCTGGAGGCCTTTAAGGTGGTCTTCCGCCAGCAGCCTAAACTCTCGACCGGCAATCACTTTGGCGGCAGGCTGGTGTTCGACGGCAAAGGCTATCTGTTTATCGGGTTAGGTGAGAATAACCAGCGCCCGACCGCCCAGGATCTGGATAAGTTACAGGGCAAAGTGGTGCGCCTGACCGATCAGGGCGCGGTGCCGGACGATAACCCCTTTGTGAACAATAAACAGGCGCGCCCGGAAATCTGGTCTTACGGTATCCGTAATCCGCAGGGAATGGCGATGAACCCGTGGAGCAATACCCTGTGGCTCAATGAGCACGGGCCGCGCGGTGGGGACGAAATCAACATTCCGGAGAGGGGCAAGAACTACGGCTGGCCGCTGGCGACGCACGGCATTAACTACAGCGGATTGCCGATCCCCGAAGCAAAAGGGGAAACCGCCGCCGGAACCGAGCCGCCGCTGTTTGTCTGGAAGCAATCTCCGGCGTTGAGCGGGATGGCTTTTTATAACAGCGACGTTTTCCCCCAGTGGAAGAACAAGCTGTTTATTGGCGCGCTGAAGGACAAGGATGTGATAGTGCTCAACGTCAGCGGCAATAGCGTCACCGAGGAGGGAAGGATCCTCGGCGACCGTAACCAGCGGGTTCGCGACGTGCGGGTCGGGCCGGATGGCTATTTATACGTGCTGACCGATGAAACAGACGGGCAGCTGTTAAAAGTCAGCCCGTCCAAAGAGTCGATCAGGTGACCGGGATCATCACCACGTTGCGGTAGGCCGGGCGCTCGGTCAGGTTCGCCAGCCAGCGCTCCAGATGCGGACGGGGCGCCCACGCCAGGCCAACGTTGGTCAGGTTCCAGACAAAAGGCGCGACGGCGATATCACCCACGCCAAAGTCGTTGCCCGAGAACCACGGCTGTGTCGCCAGGGCCTCATCCATCATGGCAAACAGCGACTCGCAGGTGGCTTTGGCGGCGTCAATGGCCGCATAGTTACGCTCGGCTTCCGGCGTTCTCACCAGCCCCATCAAAATCACCCGATGGGCAGGGGAGAGGGTCTGGTTGGCCCAGTCCATCCACTTTTCGCCGACGGCACGCTTCGCAGGCTCATCGATCCACAGACGGTTCTGGCCGTACTGCGCCGCGAGATAGCGCACAATGGCGTTCGATTCCCACAGCGTGAGGTCGGTTTCATCATCGCGCAGCAGCGGCACGAGGCCGTTGGGGTTCATCGCCAGATACTCGGCCTCTTTATTTACCCCGTGTTCCAGTCCCGCCATGATCTGCTTAAAGGGTAAATCCAGCTCTTCCAGCGTCCAGATTACCTTTTTCACGTTGGTCGAATTGTTCCTGCCCCACAAAGTAATCATAATAACCCCTTATAATTAAAGCCGATATCTGGATGAGATCCTTGTTGATGGCTTCACATGGTGAGATAAACCTAACCAATACGCAACAGATGCGAAAAAAATCGATGTGGTCAAAGCGTATCGGGTTGTTATTGCATAAACTTTAAAAACTTTACCAGCTTTTGGTTTTTTTTAAGGCTTTAGTGCGTTATTACTCATCGCTTCTTGCGGCACGGCGATGTGACGTGATTTTTGGAATGGAAACTCGGGTGGCATTATGATGCGAAACACTTTTTCTTTACGCGGTCTGGTGGCAGGTTCTGCGCTGCTGGTCCTTTTTGCACCTTCGCTGTACGCAGCGGAACAGGCGGCGCCAGAGGCTCCGCCTGTTGATGCCCGTGCCTGGATATTGATGGACTATGCCAGCGGCAAAGTGCTGGCAGAAGGCAATGCAGATGAAAAACTCGACCCTGCCAGCCTGACCAAAATCATGACCAGCTACGTGGTAGGGCAGGCGCTGAAAGCGGGTAAGATCAAGCTCAACGACATGGTCACCATCGGCAAAGACGCCTGGGCGACCGGCAACCCGGCGCTGCGCGGCTCCTCGGTGATGTTCCTCAAGCCGGGCGATCAGGTGGCGGTTTCCGATCTGAATAAAGGGGTAATCATTCAGTCGGGCAATGATGCCTGCATCGCGCTGGCCGATTACGTGGCGGGTAGTCAGGACTCTTTCATTGGATTGATGAATGGTTATGCGCAGAAATTAGGCCTCACCAACACCACCTTTAAAACCGTTCACGGCCTGGATGCGCCGGGCCAGTTCAGTACCGCCCGCGATATGGCGCTGCTGGGCAGAGCCCTGATTCATGATGTGCCGGAAGAGTACGCGATCCATAAAGAGAAAGAGTTTACCTTCAACAAGATCCGCCAGCCGAACCGCAACCGTCTGCTGTGGAGCAGCAACGTCAACGTGGACGGGATGAAGACCGGCACCACCGCCGGCGCCGGCTACAACCTGGTGGCCTCGGCAACCCAGGGCGATATGCGTCTGATCTCGGTGGTGCTGGGCACCAAAACCGACCGCATCCGCTTTAATGAGTCAGAGAAACTGCTCACCTGGGGCTTCCGCTTCTTCGAAACCGTTACCCCGATCAAGCCGGATGCCACCTTTGTCAGCCAGCGCGTCTGGTTTGGCGATAAGAGCGAGGTCAATCTTGGCGCCGGTGAAAGCGGCTCGGTCACCATTCCGCGCGGCCAGCTGAAAAACCTGAAGGCCAGCTATACCCTGACCGACAAGCAGCTCACCGCACCGTTGAAAAAAGGCCAGGTGGTCGGCACCATCGACTTCCAGCTGAACGGCAAATCCATCGAGCAGCGTCCATTGATCGTGATGGAAGCGGTGGAAGAGGGCGGGTTCTTCGGTCGGATGTGGGATTATGTGCTGATGAAATTCCACGACTGGTTTGGCGGCTGGTTTAAGTAAAGCTTCCGTGCATCGCCGGGTGGCGGCTTCGCCTTACCCGGCCTACGGGGTTTCCCAGGCCCGTGCCAGCGTAGCGCCGCCGGGCATCAAGGCCACAAACGGCCCGGTATCGTAGGCCCGCGCCAGCGCAGCGCCGCCGGGCATCAAGGCAGCAAACGGCCCGGTATCGTAGGCCCGTGCCAGCGTAGCGCCGCCGGGCAATAAACCGCACTCAGTACATCAGCTTGATCTGCTGCGCCTTAGCATAAGTCACCAGCGCCTCATCCGGGCGGCAGTCGCTGACGATTGCGTCGAAGCACGTCAGCTCCCCCATCCGCGCAGGGCGCACTTTACCCATCTTGCTGTGATCCACCACCAGCACATGATACTGCGCCATATTCATTGCCCACTGTTTTACCGGCAGCTCATCCAGATTAAAGCAGGTCGCCCCCTGGCGAACATGCACGCCTGCCGCGGAGTAAAAGGCGATGTCCGGGCACAGGTTGCTGAGGGTGTCCTGCAGATTGAGCGGCTTAAAGATGGCATTGCTGGCGTGAAACTCGCCGCCGCAGAGGATCACCCGGCACGCGGGTTTTTCCTGCAGGGCGAGAAAGGTATTCAGGGAGTAACAGACCCCGGTGAACGGCAGGTCGTTATCGATGGCTTCGATGATCCACGGCGTGGTGGTGCCACAGTCAAAAAACAGCGTCTGATGGGGTTGCACCAGCGAGGCGGCCAGACGCGCCGCTTTGCGCTTCTCTTCCACCAGGCGAGTCTTTTGGTCACTCAGCAGATAGTGGCTGGCGCTGCGGGGTTCGAGGACAATGTAACCGCCGAGCAGCACCACGGGCCCGCTTTCACTGTTCAGGTCGCGACGAATGGTCATTTCCGAGACGCCGAGTAGCGCGGCGGCCTCTTTCAGATGCAGTTTATCGCTGCGCTTAAGCGCATTGATCAGTTGAGCCAGCCGTTCGTCACGTCGTGTTTCCATAGGTCCTCAGAGCGATAAATGAACCCCCGTTACGCCGGGGGCTCAAGTTTACCTCGTGAAACCCAAATTAGTCACGTATCCAGCCTTTGCGTATAGGCAGGGCAAAGCAGAAGCGGTAAAGCTGCGAGAGGCGTTGATAGAGGGCGTGCCCGAACAGATTCCACAGGATCTGCGCGCTCAGACAACCCAGCAGTCCGACCATCAGCCCGCCCAGCATATCCATCGGCCAGTGCACGCCAAGATAGACGCGGGACCAGGCAATGGCGCAGGCCACCATCATCAACACTATGCCTGACCAGATCCGGTGCCAGAGCAGGAACGCCAGCGCAAAGGTGAAAATAGCGGTGCCGTGATCGCTCGGGAAGGAGTCATCCGCGGCGTGGTGCAGGAAGTTATAGCCAACGTGATCGACAAACGGGCGGTCGTGGGGGAACAGATGACCCAGCAGCCACGACGCCGCCAGGCTTATCACCAGCGCTATGGCGATTTTAATCACCAGCTGACGCTGGGCACCCACCTGCTTGCGCGGCCCCCACAGCCAGAGGATCGCAATCAGCGCCGGTACAATGCTGATCAGGTCTTTTGCCACAAAGATGGCCAGTTTGATGCTCCACTCCGGTGAAGCAGGTGTGGCATTAATCAGTTCAAACAGTCCGTAGTTCAGATTTTCTAACATATCCTCGTTACTCTTTTGCAAACCAGGTGGAAATCAGGCCCCAGGCCACCACCTGTGAAAACCACACCCACCAACCTGCCCACAGGTTGTGAGAGAAGAAATGTGCCCCGCGCATCACCTGGCCATAGCCCATCACTAACCCGAGCACGGCACCGGCTATTACCATTCCCCAGGCCAGGCGTGGACGCTCGCGCCAGAAGGCAAAGAACAGCCCCATCACCATAAAGCCGCTCGAGGAGTGGCCCCCCGGGAAACAGCGGCCAGGGCCACTGCCAGGAGGTGCTGAGTCAAACAGGGGATACGCCAGCGCTTTGCCGCCATACTCCACCAGATCCCAGGGACAGCTGTGATGGCTGATAGCCTTCAGGATGCCCACCACCGCCGTGCCCAGCCCCATCAGCAGCGCCGCCGTCACTAATCGCGGGTTGCGGCTGAACGCGCCGTAAAGGAGGGTGACCGCCGCCACGGCAATGGTCAGGTATTTCGCCAGCCGATGGTTGAGCAGATCCAGCAGCGCATTGTGCTGCAGCGGAAAGTGCTGACTTGCCGCGTCATACCAGTAACCCGTCAGCAGCCTGTCGAGCGTTTCATCCCGCGCCAGCCAGGTAAAAAGCCCGGCCAGAACCAGCAGCGCTAGCAGCTGGTAACCATAAAAACGAACCGGTAAGCGGTAAAGGGCTTTTGTCTTAGAAGTCTTTAACTTAGACAATTCTGAAGCGGAGACGATTTGTGTCATAATTAAGGTCAATGACTGGAAAACCCCAAGCATACGGATGGCAACTTAAGGAAACCTTAAACGACAGCGATTTGTGCCTTATTTCTGTGAGGCGGCGTGAATCTGCTATCTCTGGTGCGGCCATTTCATTACACTCTGCGCGATTTTTTATCGGATACTGAGACTCCATGCTAAACCGTTCTTCTTCCCGCACGCGCCTGGGGCGTCAGGCGCTGCTGTTCCCGCTGTGTCTGGTGCTGTACGAATTCTCCACCTATATCGGAAACGATATGATCCAGCCCGGCATGCTGGCGGTGGTGGAACAGTACAACGCCGGGATCGAGTGGGTTCCCACCTCCATGACCGCCTACCTGGCGGGGGGGATGTTTTTACAGTGGCTGCTCGGGCCGCTGTCGGATCGTATTGGCCGTCGTCCGGTGATGCTGACCGGGGTGGTGTGGTTTATCGTCACCTGCCTGGCGACCCTGCTGGCGCAAACCATCGAGCAGTTTATGGTGCTGCGTTTTTTACAGGGGGTCAGCCTGTGCTTTATCGGCGCGGTGGGTTACGCCGCCATCCAGGAGTCCTTTGAGGAGGCGGTGTGCATTAAAATCACCGCCCTGATGGCTAACGTGGCGCTGATTGCGCCGCTGCTTGGCCCGCTGGTGGGGGCCGCCTGGGTCCACGTCGCGCCCTGGGAGGGGATGTTCGTGCTGTTTGCGGCGCTGGCAGCGATCTCGTTTTACGGTCTGTACCGCGCGATGCCCGAAACCGCCACCCGCATCGGTGAGAAGCTCTCACTAAAAGAGCTGGGGCGCGACTATAAGCTGGTGCTGAAGAATGTCCGCTTTGTGGCGGGGTCGCTGGCGATTGGTTTCGTCTGCCTGCCGCTGCTGGCGTGGATCGCCCAGTCGCCGGTGATCATCATCAGCGGCGAAAAGCTCAGTAGCTACGAGTATGGCCTGCTGCAGGTGCCCATTTTTGGCGCGCTGATTGTGGGTAACCTGGTCCTGGCGCGCCTGACGTCACGCCGCACCGTGCGTTCGTTAATCATCATGGGCGGCTGGCCCATCGTGATTGGGCTGGTGGTGGCCGCGGTGGCGACAGTGGTTTCATCTCATGCTTATCTGTGGATGACCGCCGGGCTGAGTATCTATGCGTTTGGTATTGGGCTGGCGAATGCCGGACTGGTGCGCCTGACGCTGTTTGCCAGCGAGATGAGCAAAGGCACGGTATCGGCGGCGATGGGGATGTTGCAGATGCTGATCTTTACCGTTGGGATTGAGGTCAGCAAACATGCCTTCAGCTCTGGCGGCAACGGGCTGTTCAGCCTGTTCAACCTGGCGAACGGCATCCTGTGGCTGGGGCTGATGTTTGTGTTCCTGAAAGACAAGCGGGTGGGTAGTTCGTTACAGCCGGAGTAAACAATCAAGCCGGGTGGCGGCTACGCCTTGCCCGGCCTACGAAACCCGTAGGCCCGTGCAAGCAACGCGCCGCCGGGCATTGCTTAGTTGAATGGGGCTTCCTGGTTTAACACGCGATCGATCACCTCCAGCACCCCTTCGTCGTTATTGTGCGGCGCTTCATAGCGGGCAACCGCTTTGATGTGATCCCGGGCGTTTGCCATCGCAAAGCTGTACCCGGCCTGGGTCAGCATCTCCACGTCATTCCCGCTGTCGCCAAAGGCGACCACTTCGCTGTTGTCGATGCCCCACAGCTCCTGCAGCAGGCGCAGGCCATTGGCTTTGTGGATCCCCGGAAGAATCAGGTCAATACTGCCGTGGCCGGTGGTGACCGGCACCATAATGTCGCTCAGCTGCTGGTGGATCATCGCCTGAATACGCGGGATCTCATCGTCCGGCACGTTCAGGCCAAACTTAAAGAAGATATCGTTGAAGTTGTCGAAATTGTCCACCTTTTCCAGCCGGTGATAATATTTGGCGGCAAGGTCATGGAAGGTTTCACCATAGTGTTTCAGGGTATAGGCGCTGCCTTTGCCGCAGGCGATCACCTCCACTTCCGGAATCGAGCAGAGAAACTCCGCCACGGTGGCGAACTGGGCTTGGGTCAGCTCGCCGTTGTAGACATCCTGCCCGGCATTCACCACCCAGCCGCCGTTTTCCGCGACAAAGGCGATCTCATCGGCGATCTCAGGGAAGAAGGAGATCAGCTGGTAGTACTGGTTGCCGCTGGCGACCACAAACCGTATGCCCTGTTCCTTCATCTGCGCGTACTGGCGCAGAAAACGCGCGCGATTGTACTGCTTCGCATCGTTCAGGAAGGTGCCATCCATATCAACTGCAATCAGTTTAACGCTCATATCCATTCTCCATGGCAGATTTAGCCTGCGAATCCGGTTTGGCGACCGCCCTGGCAACCAGGGCGGCAATCATCACTAATCCCAATACCACCAGCATGGCGCTGCGTAAGCCGTAATGCTCCCCGAGGAAGCCCAGCAGCGGCGGGCCCACCAGGAAGGCGAGATAGCCGGTGGTGGCGACCACGCTGACGCGGGTCGGCGCGTCCGGGCCGGTGTCGCTGGCCGCCGAGATGGTCAGCGGGAAGCCAAGCGAAGCACCAAGCCCCCACAGCACCACCGACACGCCGGCCACCCAGTCGACATCGACAAAAATAATCAACGCAATGCCCAGACCACCCAGCAGGGCGCTGGCACGGACCACCGTCACCCGGCTGTAGCGGTCAATAAACCAGCCGCCGGTAAAGCGACCGACGGTCATGCCCAGCGTAAACCCGGCGTAAATCAGCGAGCCGGAGGTCGGGCTGAATCCGTGACCGTCCACCATCAGCAGCGGCAACCAGTCGTTCGCGGAGCCTTCGGCAAAGGCCATCGCCAGCACCACCACGCCAATCAGCATCAGCTGCATATCGCGATAGAAGGGCAGCCCTTTTTCACCCGTTTTAGTCTCACCCGCGACGTTCCTGCCGTTGCCATCCGGGATGGCGGTGATCCCCAGCAGAACCGGGGCGATACAGACCAGCGCGGCCAGCAGAGTATGTGTCGTAGCGGCAATGCCGGAGGCGGTCAGGGCCATGCCGATACCGGCGCCTGCCAGCGTGCCAAGGCTGTAAAATCCGTGCATCATCGGCAGTACGGTTTTGTTCATCTCCTGCTCGATGGTTGCGCCTTCGACGTTAATCGCCACTTCCGCCGCGCCAAAACTGCCGCCAAACACGGTCAGCCCGATGGCAAACGCCAGCGGGGAGGCGAACCACAGCGCAACGCTGAGCATCATCATACCCACAATCGCGCAGCACATGGTGGTGCGGATCACTGTCCGCGTGCCGAACCGCTTAACCAGCCAGGCGGAACAGAGAATGCCGCTCATCGAGCCTATCGACAGGCCAAATAACACGATGCCCATTTCCGCCGTCGAGACCGACAGAATGTCACGGATAGCGGGGGTGCGCGTGGCCCAGGAGGCCATTAACAGGCCGGGAATAAAGAAGAACATAAACAGCGCCCACAGGCGTCTTTGCAGAATTTTGCGCGATGAGATGACGGTCATGGTTTCTGTACCAGAAGGACAACATAGAAGACAACACTAGCAAGTTTGTGTACATTTGTACATAAATGCGCTGAGGTAAAAATGAACAGACGACCCAACGATCCGCAACGGCGGGAACGGATATTGCAGGCCACCCTGGACACCATCGCAGAGCATGGTCTGAACGCCGTCACTCATCGCAAAATCGCCAGCTGCGCCGGGGTGCCGCTGGGGTCGATGACCTACTATTTTGCCGGGATGGATGCGCTGCTTGAGGAGGCCTTCACCTGGTTTACGCAGCAGATGTCGGTGCAGTATCGCGAGTTCTTTGCCGGGGTGACGGGGCCGGAGATGGCCTGCGAGTCGATCGTCACCCTGATTTACAGCTCCCAGGTCACCACGCCGCACAATATGGAGCTGATGTACCAGCTTTATGCCTTTATGAACCGCAGCGCATCGTTAAAAACCGTGATGCAGGACTGGATGAAAACCAGCCAGACGACGCTGGAGCAGTGGTTTGATCCGGTCACCGCCCGTGCCCTGGACGCGTTTATTGAAGGGATGACGCTGCATTTTGTCACTGACAGGCAGCCGCTCTCGCGGGAGGCGTTAAGGGTTATGGTGGGGCGAATTGCGGGGGTATAACATCAACCAACAGGCCAGCTTGCGCTGGCCTTCATGTCTTTCGGCCGGTTAATCCAGTAAGCCGGTAGACGCGGTGCTGGAAGTCTGGACGAAGTTATAGCCTTCGACCACGTTACCTTTAAACCAGATATCCATGGATTTAATGTTCGCCGTTGCGCCATTGGTAAACATGGAGACAATCGGGATATAACTGGTGATGCTGCTTTTTCCTGATGTTACCGAGTAGCTCCACGTCTCTTTGCCATCAATCATTGCACGTGTCTGCGGCTCACCATATTTGTTAATAATTTCTTGCTGGGTGGTTTTGCCTTTAATGATATTGGCCGCCACCGTTTGCTGGCTTTCCTCTTTGATGGATTTATTGCCATACACCGTACAGCTTGCAAGAGGAAGAATGGCAAGTGCGACAAAAATGAACTTTTTCATATTATACCTTGTTTATATTGATTATTTATTCCCAGTCGGGAATCACTCTTCGCGCGTGACATACCCGAAATCAAAGCCCTGCAGCAGATGTTCACGCAAATATTGATTGATCGGGTAACTGTAGCTTTGTCCGATACTGACGGCATGCATCACACGCAATACCGCTCCCCCGCTCAGCGGTAAGGGTTCATCGGTGATGGTAATTTTCGCGCCCGCCAGCCCATCTTTCAGATTTTTATAGGCCACTGATTCAGTGATGCTGTTATTGATGAGGCTGAACGTGACCACCAGAACGGCAATTAACGCGACCGGGAAGGCTAAAGGATGGTGATTCAGGAACCGCACCGGGCGCCAGGAACGGCGGGTTAATAGCGTCGCCGTCAGGGGAACGAGCACTAAATAGAGCAGTTTTGCCAGGTGCGTAAGTGCACCCACCAGAGAGAAAATCAGCGCAATGGGCGGCACAATAACGGCACGCGCGGCATCTTCACCCAGCTTTTCATTAACCCCTCCCGCGCTATAGCTCGATACTGCCGCGCGCAGTTCAGGTAATTGTTGCTTTACCGCCTCGTTAAGATGTGGCGTGTGAAGCTCAAGGGCGAACTGCTTCAGCTTATCGTTCAGCGGATACTCCTCACGAACAAGCGTATTCGCCGGGAGAAGCAGCTTTTCGCGTAACGCTTTCTGCACTACGTCAAGGCGGAAAAAGACGCCCCAGTCGAGCCGTTTAGGGATGGTCACGCCCTGGTAGACCACGGTTCGCTGGGCAAGATATTTCTGCCTGGCGGCTTTCGCCACCGCGGCATTAAACCCGGTGCGATCTGACGGCGACCAGTCATTGGCGACGGGAACGCCTTGCCCGCGAACCTGATTTCTTACGGTGGCGTAATAACGTCTCGGGACGTTCCAGGTTTTCAGGCGTTTCGCCTCTAAGGAGCGTTCGTACCGTTGCCAGGCCCTGGCCTGCTCAAGCCGCACCGTTTCGCTGATATCCATGTCATCGTTGTAATAGGCAACAAATTGTTTATGCACCTCGCCACGCGCCTGGATCCAGGCCTCGTAGTAGCCGCGAACGCCGCCTTCTTGTGCGCTGATGTTGTCGCGTAAATTCTGTTCCGCATCGCGTTCCAGTAACTTACGGTAGCGATCGGACGAACTTAGCAGCACCGGTAAGGTTGCCAGAAACGCCTTCCCTGAGGGACTGTTCCACGTCTGTGCCTGTCCACCGCCGCTATCCAGCGGGATGCCTTCCAGCGTCTGCTGTCCTTCAATTAGTGCGTGCTGATAGAGCTGCGCCAGCAGGGACATCTGACGAAATTCACCCGTGCTCTTCGTCACCTGACGTTCAATCACCCATTCCACCGCATGCCAGGTTAATGTGCCGGTGATCAGGCAGATCAACAGCACCAGCGCCGTGCTGGCTTTCGCCGTCAGCCAGACGCCTTTTTTCTTCAGCCGGACAATACCCATCAGCGAGAACTGTAACGCCAGCAGCGCCGCCGCGATGGCGGTTAATGTCCGGCCGTAGCGCTCCATATTGTGAACTTCATCGGCGGTCGAGACGCTGCCGACCAGGTCCAGCAGGCGGGAGTTGAACGCCAGCTCACAAATGAGATAGGTGAGGGTAATGCCCGTCACCAGCCAGTTTTGCCATGCGGGGAGGACCGAACGCTTGATCCCGTCCTGCGGCCAGTGCTTTTCCTGAACCTGCTCGGTCATGACTTAAGCTCCAGGCTGGTCTGACGGGTTTTGGTTGGAGCATAGATCTCGGTAGGCACTGAATTGTTCAGCTCCGGCTGGGCAACTTTAGGCGGCAGTGGATCCACGGTTTTGGTCGGCGTGCGTTTAACCGGCTTCACTACGGGCTGCGCTTTGGTTTTACGGGACGATCTCACGTTATCAGGGCTGTTGCTGACGACCGTTTTTTGTTTCTGAACGGGGAATCGACTGTGGTAAACCTCGCCATGCTGCCAGTTGAACTGCTCCACCCGATTGTCGGTGGTGAAATTCAGTTGCAGCTTGTCCGCGCTGGCGTTGATCTCAGGCCCTGTATCGCATACGCCGGTGAAGGCCCACTCCTGGGATCGCGTATTTTGCAGATCGACCAGGCGATACTGTGCCGGGCAGGACGGCGTCGCCACTTTCAGCAGCAGTAACGTATGTCCTTCGATGTGATACTGATTGATGATCCTCGCCCAGCTGATGCCCTCCAGCGGGCGCTCAATCATCAGATTGCTCCACTTCAGGCTATAACGACCATTCAGCTCCCTTAATGCCCCTGTCGAGCCATCCGCCAGCGTGAACTGTCCGACTTCGTTCCCCAGAACGCTCGCCAGATCGGTATTAAACAGAATTTTGCCGTTTTTATCGTAACGAACAGAGCAGCCACTTAACCCAAGAATTAACGCCAGAACCAGTAAGCTACGTAGGGTTAAGTTGTGTCGTGACATAGTCATCTGTTAATTCCGTTTTGGTACGTTATTTTATCAATGCGCAACGTTATCAATGTTGCCATTGATAATTGATGAGGAGGATTTCCGCGATCGCTTATAAATTTGACTTAAGGCCCGATAAACCACGAAAACAAATTCTGATGGAGGAAAAATTTATATGTCCACTGCTCTTGAGAAAGCGTGATGCTCATCCATGAGAAAAATCTCAAAAAATTTAACATGTTGAAATAATCAGTCAATCTCCATTTCTGGTAGTTCTTCGAAAGGGGATACAGCAGAGCAGGCAGTGAAATACCGCAGGGAGTTAATTTTTCCGCCGCGAGAAGATATATGCGGTCAGAGTCCATTTTTAACAGAAAAATGATCTACTCTTTTATCTGCCAATTATTTTTAAGCCGTACAGATATCTGCCGCCGTTATTCATGCCACCAGCGCGTCAAATTTACCCGCTTCAGCAGAGGCCACAGACCCTTATTTATATCCGGGTATAATTGACAGGATGCGCGACTGCGCGTACGTTGCTATTTTTACCCGGATAAAAAAGGTAGCAGCATGGCGAACATCACCCTTACCGCCTTCTGGCGACAGCAACAGATTGCGCACGGTACGCTGAGCGCGCTGATCCAGCAGATCCAGTCCGCTAATATTCAGGATGAAACCGTTTTCATTTTTAACGATCGCAGCGGCAAGCGTCTCGATATTCACCTTCACGGGGATATTGCCAGCACTCTGGCGGTGTACCCGGAGCTGGCAGAAAGCAGCGTCGTCAGAACCCGGGGCAGGCCAAAGCTTGGCGTCTCGGCAAAAGAGGTGACGCTGCTGCCGCGTCACTGGGAGTGGCTAGCCTCCCAGCCCGGCGGGGCTTCCGCTACCTTGCGAAGGCTTATCGATCAGGCGCGAAAATCCAGTGACGCGGCGGATAACAAGCGCCAGCGACACGACCGCGCCTACCACTTTATGTATGAGATAGCCGGGGATCTGCCTGATTACGAAGCCAGCCTGCGTGCGCTCTTTGCTGACGATGAGGTCGCGTTTACCGCGGGTATCAAAAACTGGCCGCAGGATATTCGCCAGTACGCGTTACGGCTGGCGTTTGGCAAAGAAGAGGATCACCAGCAGGGTTGACGGGAAGGGGGTTCTAATATCTCTACAAATGTAAATTTTTGTGCAACTTACTTCATGGCTATAATTTTAAATTATTGATTTTAATATAATTAATAACTATTTTCGGTTTCTCTTATCCCGGCGGGCAACAAAACGCAGAAGGATACGCTACGCTTTGTAAATCATCCTGCGGCAAGCGTTTTTACCTCTTCTGCGGAAGTCGCCACCATATACCGGGGAAGCCCCTATGACCCTTAGTCATGAAGATGATGTAAAAATGCTGCTGTCTGCGTTTGAACGACGCCTGGAACAACTATTGCCTGCGGGAGAGCAGGAGGGCCAGGTCTACGCGGCCATGCGCGAAGCAACGCTTGTCGCCGGCAAGCGCATGCGCCCTCTGTTGCTGCTGCTGGCGGCGACCGACATGGGCTACAAAGCTGAGCGGACAGGCCTTCTGGATCTGGCCTGCGCCATTGAAATGGTTCACGTGGCCTCCCTGATTCTGGATGACATGCCCTGCATGGACAATGCCATGCTCAGACGCGGGCGGCCGACGGTTCACTGTCAGTATGGCGAAAGCGTCGCGATACTGGCGGCAGTGGCGCTGCTGAGTCATGCATTTTGCGTCATCTCACGCGCGCCTTCGCTGACGCACGAGGCCAAAGCGCGGGCGATTGCTGAGCTTTCAGCATCGGTGGGGCATATGGGGCTGGTACAGGGGCAATTTCGCGATCTGAACGAGGCCCGGCAGAGCCGTAATGCGGATGAAATACAGCTGACCAATGAGTTGAAAACCAGCAGCCTGTTCAATGCCACCCTGCAACTGGCGGCCATAGCGGCCGAAGCTCCGCCTCAGGTCAGCGAACGTCTGCGCTTTTTCGCCCGCGATCTCGGTCAGGCTTTCCAGCTGATAGATGACCTGACGGACGGCTCACACGCCACCGGCAAAGATCCCCATCAGGATAAAGATAAATCGACGCTGGTCGCCGTGCTCGGGACAGAGAGCGTTTTCCTGCGCCTGCGTGAGCACGTGCGCAGCGCCGACCAGCATATTGCTACCGCCTGTCAGCCGGGAACTACCGCCCGGCACTATGTTCACGTCTGGTTTGAAAAACAGCTGACGCTTATCAGTCAGAGCCTGTCGTTATCCCTGTCGGAGTGTCAATGAGCAACCTGTCGCAACGTAAAAGCGATCATCTCGATATCGTACTGAACAGCACGCCCGGGGTAAAAAAGTGTACCAGCGGCTTTGAAAAATGGCGGTTCGGGCACTGTGCACTGCCTGAACTGCATCTTGATGATATTGATCTCTCGACCTCGCTGTTTGGCCGCGCCCTGAAGGCGCCGCTGCTGATCAGTTCTATGACCGGGGGTACCCGTCGGGCGAGCCAGATCAATCAACATCTTGCCCTCGCCGCGCAGGCCCTGGGGCTGGCGATGGGGGTTGGCTCCCAGCGCGTGGCGCTGGAGAGCGAGGCTAACTACGGCCTGACGCGTGAACTGCGCGCCTTTGCCCCGGACGTGGTGCTGATGGCCAACCTCGGTGCCGCGCAAATCGCGGGCCGGCAGGGCATCGACTATGCCAGACGCGCCGTAGAGGCCCTCGCGGCAGATGCGCTGATTATCCACCTCAACCCGCTTCAGGAGGCGCTGCAGCACGGCGGGGATCGCAACTGGTGCGGGGTTATCGACGCCATTCATCAGACCGTCGAGGCGCTGCATGTGCCGGTGGTGGTCAAAGAGGTGGGCAGCGGGCTTTCGGTACCGGTTGCCCGTCAGCTGGCCGCGGCGGGCGTGGCGATGCTGGATGTCGCCGGAGCCGGTGGTACCAGCTGGGCGGCGGTTGAGGGCGAACGCGCCGTCACCGCTCATGGCCGGGCGGTGGCGATGGCCTTTGCCGACTGGGGGATCCCGACCGCGACGGCATTACAGGATCTGCATCAGGCGCTGCCCGACATGCCGCTTGTGGCCTCGGGCGGGATCGCCAACGGCATCGAGGTGGCAAAAGCGATCCGCCTGGGCGCAAGCCTGGTGGGGCAGGCGGCCGGGGTGCTGCAAAGCGCGTTACTTTCCAGCGAGGCGGTCATTGACCATTTTCAGGTGATCATCGACCAGCTGCGCGTCGCCTGTTTCTGCACCGGGAGCGCCAACCTGGCCCAGCTGCGTCAGGCCACGCTGGTGGCGCAGACGTAATGGCGCACGAGTGGGACATCATCCTGGCGGGCGGTGGGCTGGCGAACGGGCTGATCGCGTTACGGTTGCGTCAACAGCGCCCCGGGCTGCGCGTGCTGCTTCTCGAGGCCGATAGCCAGCCGGGGGGGAATCACACCTGGTCGTTTCATGAAGGCGACATTACCCCCGGGCAGCACCGGTGGATTGCCCCCCTGGTGGCACATCGCTGGCAGGGATACGACGTGCGCTTTCCCGACCTGAACCGGACCCTTACCGGGGACTACCTCAGCATCACCTCCGCGCGTTTTGCCGCCGTGCTGGCCGACGCCTGTGGCGAGAGCCTGCAAACTGACGCCGCCGTCACCGCGCTCACTCCGCAGACGGTGACGCTCGCCGACGGCACCACGCTCCGGGCCCGCGCGGTGATCGATGGCCGGGGCTACACGCCGGACAGGCACCTCAACACCGGCAGCCAGTCATTTCTTGGCCAGGAGTGGCATCTCCGCCAGCCGCACGGCCTGACCCGGCCGATACTGATGGACGCCACGGTCAACCAACAGGGCGGGTATCGTTTTGTCTATACCCTGCCGCTTTCCGCCACCGAACTGCTGATCGAAGATACCCACTACATTGACGCCGCCCGGCTGCACCTCAGCGCCGCGCGGCAAAACATTGCTGACTACGCCCGCCAGCAGGGCTGGTGCCTGGACCGCCTGATCCGCGAAGAGCGGGGCCATCTGCCGATTATGCTGGCGGGTGATTTCCCTGCCTACTGGCAGGCGCGGGATAAGCAGCCGTGCAGCGGCCTGCGCGCCGGGCTGTTTCATGCCACCACCGGCTATTCGTTGCCTCACGCGGTGGCGCTGGCCGAGGCCATCGCCGGCACCGCGGATATCAGCGCGGCCACGATCTTTTCTGTGATTCATCGCTATGCCCTGCGCCAGTGGCAGGAGCAGCGTTTTTTCCGCACTCTCAACCGCATGCTGTTTCTGGCGGGGGATGCCGATAAACGCTGGCAGGTGATGCAACGTTTTTACTCTCTTAACGAAGGGCTGATTGCCCGCTTTTACGCCGGGCAACTGACCCTGGCCGATAAAGCGCGGATCCTGGCAGGTAAGCCCCCGGTTCCCGTCGGCGAAGCGATGCTCGCCATACTGAAACTCACTCCCCGGATGCGAGCGTTTCACCATGAATAAAACAGTCATTATTGGTGCCGGGTTTGGCGGATTAGCGCTGGCCATTCGGCTACAGGCCCAGGGCATTGCCACACTCCTGCTGGAGCAGCGGGATAAGCCCGGCGGGCGGGCGTACGTTTATCACGATCAAGGGTTCACCTTTGACGCCGGGCCGACGGTGATAACCGATCCCAGCGCCATCGAAGAGCTGTTCACCCTGGCCGGAAAACGGATGGCGGATTATGTCGATCTCCTGCCGGTCACTCCTTTCTATCGCCTGTGCTGGGAGACGGGCGAGGTCTTTGATTACGACAATGTGCAGGCCCGGCTGGAAGAACAGATAAGACGTTTTAACCCCCGTGACGTGGAGGGTTACCGCAAATTTCACGCCTACTCGCGGGCGGTGTTTAACGAGGGGTATCTCAAGCTCGGCACGGTGCCGTTCCTCTCTTTTCGCGATATGCTCCGCGCCGGGCCGCAGCTTGCCCGCTTGCAGGCCTGGCGCAGCGTCTACGGCATGGTTTCGCGCTTTATCGAGAATGAACAGCTGCGTCAGGCGTTCTCGTTTCATTCCCTGCTGGTGGGGGGCAACCCGTTTGCCACCTCGTCCATTTATACCCTGATCCACGCCCTCGAGCGTGAGTGGGGCGTCTGGTTTGCCCGCGGCGGCACCGGGGCGCTGGTGCAGGGGCTGGTGAAGCTTTATCAGGATCTCGGCGGGGAGTTGCAGCTGAATGCGGAGGTGACCCGGCTGGTGGCCGACGGCGATCGCATTCGCGCCGTGGAGCTGAAAGACGGCCAGACGATCCCGACCGCGGCGGTGGCCTCCAATGCCGACGTGGTGCATACCTATGAAAAGCTGCTGGGGCATCATCCGGCGGGGGCGGCGCGCGCGACATCGCTCAAGCGCAAACGCATGAGTAATTCCTTGTTTGTGCTCTATTTTGGCCTTAACAAGCAGCACGATCTTGCCCACCACACGGTGTGTTTCGGGCCGCGCTATAAAGAGCTGATCGACGATATCTTTAATAAAAACGCGCTGGCGGAGGATTTCTCCCTCTACCTGCACGCCCCCTGCGTCACCGATCCCTCCCTCGCGCCGCCGGGCTGCGGCAGTTATTACGTGTTAGCCCCGGTGCCCCACTTAGGCACCGCGGATCTCGACTGGGTTGTGGAAGGGCCGCGCCTGCGCGACAGGATTTTCGATTATCTTGAAGCCCACTACATGCCGGGTCTGCGCAGCCAGCTGGTGACCCACCGCATGTTCACTCCCTTCGATTTTCGCGACCAGCTTGGCGCTCATCTGGGCTCCGCCTTTTCGGTCGAACCGATCCTGCGCCAGAGCGCCTGGTTCCGGCCGCACAATCGCGACAGCCGGATCCCCAATCTTTACCTGGTCGGGGCGGGCACCCATCCGGGCGCCGGTATTCCCGGGGTGATCGGTTCGGCCAAAGCCACGGCAGGGCTGATGCTGGAGGCGCTTTCCCGATGAACACCACCCTGATGGATCACGCGACCGACACCATAGCCGTGGGCTCGAAAAGCTTTGCCACCGCTGCGAAACTCTTCGATCCGGCCACCCGGCGTAGCGTGCTGATGCTCTACGCCTGGTGCCGCTACTGCGATGACGTTATCGACGGCCAGGAGCTGGGATTTAACGCCAGTCCCGTGGACAGCGCCCAGGCAGAGGAGCGTCTGGAGATGCTCAAACGCCAGACCCTGCGCGCGTGGGAAGGTGGAGAGATGCGTGAGCCCGCCTTTGCCGCCTTTCAGGAGGTGGCGCTGGGCCACAACATCCCGCTCCAGCTGGCTTACGATCACCTTGACGGTTTTGCCATGGACGTACGCGAGACGCATTACGAGACTTTCGATGACACCCTGCAATACTGCTATCGCGTGGCGGGGGTGGTGGGGTTAATGATGGCGAGGGTGATGGGGGTACGCGATGAAGCCGTGCTCGATCGCGCCTGTGATTTAGGCCTCGCCTTTCAGTTGACCAATATCGCCAGGGATATTGTCGAGGATGCCCGGGTGGGCCGCTGTTATCTCCCGGCCCAGTGGCTGGCAGAGGCGGACATTCCCCCGGGGGCGATAGCACAGCCCAAAATGCGCGCGCCCCTCGCGGATATCGCCCGACGGCTGGTGGCAGAAGCCGAACCTTACTATGCCTCTGCCCGGGAAGGTCTGGCCGGGCTGCCGCTGCGATCCGCCTGGGCCATTGCCTCGGCGCACGGGGTGTATCGTGAGATTGGCGTGAAGGTCGGCGCGGCGGGGCCCCGGGCCTGGGATACACGGCAGGGGACCAGCGGTCTGGAGAAGTCGGGATTACTGCTAAAAGGGGCCTTGCTTTCGCTCACTTCTCGTTTTGCGACGCCGTCACCGCGCCCGCCTCAGCTCTGGCAGCGCCCGCGCTAGCCCCACGGCGGGCCTTGCGCTGGCGTAAGGTGGCCTGCAATTTTTCAATCGGCGGGGCATAGAGAAAACCAAAGGAGACGCAGTCCTCTTTGCCCCGTACCGCGTGGTGCAGACGGTGCGCCAGATAGAGGCGCTTGAGGTAACCCCGACGCGGGATATAGCGAAACGGCCAGCGCTGATGCACCAGCCCGTCATGCACCATAAAGTAGAGCGCGCCGTAGAGTGTCATCCCGGCCCCAATCCACTGTAGCGGCCATATCCCCCAGGACCCCAGCGCAATCAGCACAATCGCCAGCACGGCGAACACCACCGCGTACAGGTCGTTGACCTCAAACCAGCTGGTGCGCGGCTCGTGATGCGACTCATGCCATCCCCAACCCCAGCCGTGCATGATGTACTTGTGTGCAAGAGCGGCGATGAGTTCCATGGCGGCAACGGTTAAAAGCACGATCGCTGTGTTGTATAGCGCGAGCATTGGTACTCCTTGGGCTCGGGGGAAAATTTAGGTGACTTATTAAGCGTAACACTTAAATGGGGGATGGGTGGGGGGAGGGAGGCGTGATTTATTGCCGAAACGGCAGATAACAGGAAAATTAATGTAAACGGGGTAATGTAAACAATTTATTGAGTTAAATTCAATAAGTTAAGGTGGGAGAATGAGTGGCGATTTAAGGGGAAAGCAAACCTCTGTCGCCACGAATGTTTTAATAAATTGCTGTCATGATAGTGAATGTATTAAAAAACAACGACTCCTTTAACAGGAGCGCCTGCACCACGGATTTCGCCGCTTCCGTAAGAAACAACTTTTCCGTTTTCAAAGGTAACGTAGTAATCACCCTTATCCCATCCCCAACCAGATGCTAACCGATTGCTATATTGGATTTGTTCAGCATTACCTTTAACGGCATCACCATCAGGCGTTCCAAGTAAGTCAATCACTTGTTGTTTGGTCATACCTACCTGAACATTATGAATTTTTTCGCCAGTAGTACACCCTGCTAACACTGCTACGGTAAAGCCGATCATCATTAATCTTTTGAATTTCATTTCTCAGTCTCTCTGGATTGTGAGCAATGATTATTGATCGAACTAAATTGCGTGATATTGATCACGCTCTGAAGGCACGATGATTCTCTATTTTCTTAGGATAATACTCAAACATGAATATCCTTTACAGGGAGTCTCAGACGCTGCCGCTAGTGGTTCAGGAGGGAATGTACAACCGCTTGATTTGAAGGCAGCCTGAACGCCAGGCAACAAAAAACCCATCAACCTTGAACCAAAACGGCGGGGTTGATGGGCTCCACAAATTGGGGACATCAAAGAAAAGCAGTGGCAATAGTTATGACTGACGGATGACAGAAAAGTTCTGCGTATAGCGAAAATTTTTTCGCCATTGCGCAAATATCTCTCTTATCCCAGCCCCGGCCAGATGATGATGATCAAGGTCCCCGCAAGGGTTAACAGCACGTTAGCGATGGCGTAGGTACCGGCATAGCCCAGCGCCGGGATGTTGCTGCGGGCGGTATCACTGATAATTTCCATTGCAGGAGCACAGGTACGGGCGCCCATCATCGCGCCGAAAAGCATGGCGCGGTTCATGCGCAGCACGTAGGCGCCGAACAGGAAACAGATCACCACCGGCACCAGGCTGACGATTAACCCGGCCACCAGCATCTGCCAGCCCACTGCGCCCAGGCTGTGGCTGATACCGCTGCCCGCGCTCAGGCCGACGCCCGCCATAAATACCATCAGGCCAAACTCTTTCACCATGTTCAGCGCGCCCTGAGGGATATAGCCGAAGGTTGGATGGTTGGCACGCAGGAAGCCGAGCATGATCCCGGCAAACAGCAGGCCTGCGGCGTTGCCGATCCCGAAGCTAAAGTTGCTGAACTGGAAGGTGATCATCCCGATCATCAGGCCGACGATAAAGAAGGCGCAGAACGCCAGCAGATCGGTCACCTGGCTGTGAATGGAGATAAAGCCGATGCGGTCGGCGACGGTTTTCACGCGGCGCGTGTCGCCGCTCACCTGGAGCACATCACCCTTGTTCAGGACGATGTTGTCGTCGATAGGCATCTCAATCTGGCTGCGGATCACCCGGTTGAGGAAGCAACCGTGGTCGGTCAGCTTGAGCTGGGCCAGGCGGCGGCCCACGGCGTTGTGGTTCTTGACCACGATCTCTTCGGTGACGATGCGCATGTCGAGCAGGTCGCGGTCGAACACCTCTTTGCCGTTACGGAAGCTCGGATCGAGACGGGCGTGCGCATCCGGATAACCCACCAGCGCGATATCATCGCCCATCTGCAACACCGCGTCGCCGTCCGGGTTAGCCAGAATGCCGTTACGGCGAATACGTTCGATATAGCAGCCGGTCTGGCGATAAATGCCCAGCTCGCGCAGATTTTTACCGTCGGCCCAGGCCACCAGCTCCGGGCCGACGCGGTAGGCGCGGATCACCGGCAGATAGACTTTGCGTTTGGTGTCAGTGTCCAGACCGCGCTCGCGGGCGATCTGCTGGGCGCTGGTCTGCAGATCCTGATGCTGCAGTTTCGGCAGATAGCGTGCGCCGACAATCAAACTCACCAGACCAATCAGATAGGTCAGGGCATAGCCGAGGCTGAGGTGATCCAGCGCCAGCGACAGCTGGGCGTTATCCAGCCCGAGATGGCGCAGCGTATCCCCGGCACCCACCAGCACCGGCGTGGAGGTCATCGACCCGGCCAGCATGCCCGCCGTCAGGCCGATATCCCAGCCAAAAAGTTTGCCTAAACCCAATGCGATGAGCAGGGCGCTGCCGACCATCACCAGCGCCAGCATCAGGTAATTTTTGCCGTCGCGGAAGAAAATAGAAAAAAAGTTGGGCCCGGCTTCGACGCCGACACAAAAAATAAACAGCATAAAGCCCAGGTTCAGGGCATCGGTGTTAATACTGAAATGCTGCTGGCCTAATAATAACGAAACGACTAAAACGCCAATAGAATTACCGAGTTGGATCGACCCGAGACGTAATTTACCCAGGCAAAGACCCAGAGCCAGTACCACAAATAATAACAGGATGTAATTCCCGTTTAACAATTCTGCGACGTTTATGTTCACGGAGGATAACTTTTCGTTTACCAGTAAGTGGTTGAAGGGGTGGGATATTTAGGCTACTGTTTTGCACTGTAAGAGAAGGAGTAACGCTCCCGATCGCGCATTATAATATATCCCACAAAGTAATATCAAACTATTAGTTAATTTTTAACAAATATCACCCTTTGATAGCGATGACGTAATGGCGTGCTGATTTTGGCAAGGAATGCCGGGTGACTCAACTAATTGGCGTCCACAGGGCGAAAAAAGTATTTGTCCGCACTGGCAGGGGGATAGAGTGAATATTAAACGTAACTGGTTTGGCGTGGCTTGCTGCTTTTTACTGTTCACCGCGGTGTGTGTCTGTCTGACGTTCAGGGTGAGGGGGGCGTTTATGTCCGCAGGCTACCCTGGACTGGGATTACTCTTCTTCACCTTGCCGGGTATCGCTGCCAGCTTCTTCTCCCGTGGCGGAGAGGTGATCAGGCCGCTGATTGGGGCGATACTTGCCGCGCCGGTCTGTCTGGTGGTGATGCGGATGATGTTTATCCCGTCACGCACGATGGTGCAGGAGCTGGCCTGGCTGCTGAGTGGCGTTTTCTGGTGTGCGTTAGGTGCGCTGTTCTTTCTGTTTGTGCGCCGGGCGCTGAAGAACCGCCGCGAGAGAATAAAAACGCCCTCAGAGTGAGGGCGTGAAAGGCTTACTGGGCAGCAAACAGCCCCAGGTGCTCTTTGGCGTAGGCTTCAAAATCGGTAAAGCCGCCAATGTGGGTCTGGTCGAGGAAAATCTGCGGAACGGTTTCAACCGGCTTACCGACGGTTTTTTCCAGATCGGCCTTGGTGATGCCTTCGGCGTGAATGTCCACGTAGCGGTAGTTAAAATCTTCACGCTCAGCGGTCAGTTTTTCTGCCAGATCTTTTGCGCGCACACAGTAAGGGCAACCCGGACGTCCAAAAATCACTGCAAACATGTTCTCTCTCCTGAAACTAAGCCAGACGGCGAATAACGCTATATTGCCGATAACTATCGGTAATGGAAAGCAGGTTCTGCCTGTTACATTGATATCTTCAGGCTATGTTTGGCCAATTACAGCCTCCTTTTCTTTGCCTATACTGGCGAAATGTCAGTAACGCCCGTAAAGAGAGACAAGATGACGCCAGTAATTGATCTGCTACGTTCCCACCGCTCCATCCGCCATTTTACTCAGGAACCCATCAGCGACGCGCAGCGCGAGGCCATTATTGCCGGTGCGCAAGGCACGTCCAGCTCCAGCTTCCTGCAGTGCAGCTCCATTATCCGCATCACCGACCCCGCGATGCGCGAACAGCTGGTGACCCTCACCGGCGGACAACAGCATGTCGCCCAGGCAGCGGAGTTCTGGGTCTTCTGCGCCGACTTTAACCGCCATCTGCAAATCTGCCCTGAAGCGCAGCTTGGCCTGGCAGAGCAGCTGCTGCTCGGGGTGGTGGATACCGCGATGCTGGCGCAAAACGCCATGACGGCGGCGGAGTCGCTGGGGCTGGGTGGCGTCTACATCGGCGGCATCCGCAACAGCATTGAAGCAGTGACCGAACTGCTGCAGCTGCCGAAGCACGTTCTGCCGCTGTTTGGCCTGTGCCTCGGCTGGCCGGCGGATAACCCGGACGTCAAGCCGCGCCTGCCTGCGGCGATGGTGGTGCATGAAAACCACTATCAGCCGGTCGATCAAGAGGTGCTGGCGCAGTACGACGAAGAGCTGGCGAATTACTACCTCAGCCGCGCGACCAATAATCGTCGTGATACCTGGAGCGACCATATCAGGCGCACCATCATCAAGGAAAACCGTCCGTTTATTCTCGACTATTTGCATAAACAGGGCTGGGCGACGCGATAAGTCCATTCATCCTGCGCCTGCCTGCGTGTATGATACGCAGGCTTTTACCGGATTATGTCTGAGAGGTGCAGGGTGAAAATTGCCATATTGTCCCGGGATGGAACGCTCTTTTCCTGTAAACGCCTGCGTGAAGCGGCGGAGCAGCGCGGCCATCAGGTAGAAATCCTCGACCCGCTGTCCTGCTATATGAATATCAGCCCGGCGGCCTCCTCCATTCACTATAAAGGGCGTCAGCTGCCGCACTTTGACGCGGTTATCCCGCGCATTGGCTCGGCAATCACCTTCTATGGCACCGCCGCCCTGCGCCAGTTTGAGCTGCTCGGCAGTTATCCGCTGAATGAATCCGTGGCCATTACCCGGGCGCGCGACAAACTCCGCTCTTTGCAGCTGCTGGCCCGTCAGGGGATCGACCTGCCCATCACCGGCATTGCCCACTCGCCCGACGACACCAGCGATCTGATCGAGATGGTGGGCGGTGCGCCGCTGGTGGTCAAGCTGGTGGAGGGCACCCAGGGGATTGGCGTGGTGCTGGCCGAAACCCGTCAGGCAGCAGAGAGCGTGATCGATGCCTTTCGCGGCCTGAACGCGCACATTCTGGTGCAGG
Source organism: Leclercia adecarboxylata (assembly GCF_006874705.1). Classification (NCBI taxonomy): domain Bacteria; kingdom Pseudomonadati; phylum Pseudomonadota; class Gammaproteobacteria; order Enterobacterales; family Enterobacteriaceae; genus Leclercia; species Leclercia adecarboxylata. Next base: position 3,349,548 of record NZ_CP035382.1, read on the forward strand.
AGTACATTCAGGAGGCGAAAGGGCGGGACATTCGCTGTCTGGTGGTGGGCGATGAAGTGGTTGCGGCCATCGAACGTCAGGCCAAAGAGGGCGATTTTCGCTCCAACCTGCACCGGGGGGGCGTTGCCCGGATGGTGGAGATCACCGCGCGCGAGCGGGAGATCGCACTGCTTGCCGCCCAGACGCTGGGGCTCGATATTGCCGGGGTCGATATCTTACGTGCCGATCGCGGGCCGCTGGTGATGGAGGTTAACGCCTCACCGGGGCTGGAGGGCATTGAGAAAACCACCGGGATTGATATCGCCGGGAAGATGATCGGCTGGATAGAGCGCCAGGCCACGCCGGAGTTTTGTCTGAAAACGGGCGGATAACTGACCTGCCACGCACTGTTATTTTTTAAGAGGTTCCACCGTTATGGATTCACTCGTAGTACCGACACTTGATACCTTGCGCCACTGGCTCGACAACATGGGCGTTAGCTTTTTTGAATGCGACACCTGCCAGGCGCTGCACCTGCCGCACATGCATAACTTTGACGGCGTGTTTGATGCCAAGCTCGATCTGATTAACGACGTCATTCTTTTTTCCGCGCTGGCGGAGGTCAAACCCTCGGCATTGCTGGCCTTAGCATCGGATTTATCCGCCATCAATGCCAGTTCTTTGACGGTGAAGGCATTTCTCGATATACAGGATGATAATCTGCCAAAACTGGTGGTTTGCCAGTCTTTCAATGCAGCCGTCGGGCTGACTTTCCCGCAGTTCGCGGCCTTCATTCAGCAGAGCGAAGAGCAGATCTCCATGGTGATGCTTGAAGCCAGCGCCCATCATCTGTTGTACAACGCCGAAGAGGGCGCTGAGCAACCTGAAACGTCGGGCAATTTTCTGCACTAAAGCTGTCTGACTTTTAGGCAGTCGCTGTCGTGGCGGCTGCATAACACCCTCTTTTCTGCTGGATTTAACCTTTCTTTAAAGAATTATTCACCGCCATCCCGCCAATTCGGCTTATCACATAGACATTTACTGCATAAAAAATTGTTAAAAGGCGTTTTTTAATCTGAGCTATAGCTACGGAGACAAGCTACAGTTTATTCTTGCGATGCTGTTAAATGCGAGCAGATACTGCCACCTGAGTAACATCTTCTGCTGCAGGCAGAGTGATAAATTATGCACGTTTCTTGCATAGGCTAAGAGTGTTCATTTTTAGCGCGTTTGTTAACGCGCTTTCAGAAGGATTACCGCTATGATCGCTTTAAATAAAAAATGGTTATCGGGTCTGGTTGCAGGTGCTCTGATGGCTGTCTCTGCCGGCACGCTTGCTGCGGAACAAAAAACGCTGCATATCTATAACTGGTCTGATTATATTGCCCCGGATACCGTGGCGAATTTCGAAAAAGAGACCGGCATTAAAGTCGTCTACGACGTCTTCGATTCCAACGAAGTGCTGGAAGGCAAACTGATGGCGGGCAGCACCGGTTTCGACCTGGTCGTGCCGTCAGCCAGCTTCCTTGAGCGTCAGCTCTCTGCCGGCGTGTTCCAGCCGCTGGATAAAAGCAAACTGCCGGGCTGGAAAAACCTCGACCCCGAGCTGCTGAAGCTCATCGCCAAACACGATCCGGACAACAAGTACGCCATGCCGTACATGTGGGCGACCACCGGCATCGGCTATAACGTCGAAAAAGTGAAACAGGTGCTGGGTGCCGATGCTCCGGTGAACAGCTGGGATCTGGTGCTGAAGCCAGAGAACCTCGAGAAACTGAAAAGCTGCGGTGTCTCCTTCCTCGATGCTCCGGAAGAGGTGTTTGCCACCGTCCTGAACTACCTCGGCAAAGATCCAAACAGCACCAAAGCGGATGACTACACCGGCCCGGCCACAGACCTGCTGCTGAAGCTGCGTCCTAACATCCGTTACTTCCACTCGTCCCAGTACATTAACGATCTGGCGAACGGCGATATCTGCGTGGCTATCGGCTGGGCAGGTGACGTCTGGCAGGCGGCTAACCGCGCCAAAGAGGCAAAAAATGGCGTGAATATCGCTTATTCGATCCCGAAAGAGGGGGCGATGGCCTTCTTCGACGTCTTCGCGATGCCTGCTGATGCAAAAAACAAAGACGAAGCCTATCAGTTCCTGAACTATCTGCTGCGTCCGGACGTTATTGCCCACATCTCTGACCACGTCTTCTACGCCAACGGTAACAAAGAGGCCACCTCACTGGTCAGCGCCGAAGTACGTGACAACCCGGGTATCTACCCGCCGGCAGACGTGCGCGCCAAGATGTTCACCCTGAGCGTCCAGGAGCCGAAAATCGACCGCGTCCGTACCCGTGCGTGGACGAAAGTGAAAAGCGGTAAATAACCGCTCCTCGTAGGCCGGGCAAGCGTAGCGCCCCCGGCAACAGGCGCACCGTTCTGGTGCGCCTGCACCAGTTTGATTGATGCCGGAGAGCACCCCGTGAACGACGCGATCCCCCGCCCGCAGGCGAAAACCCGTAAAGCGCTGACCCCGCTGCTGGAAATCCGTAACCTGACCAAATCTTTTGATGGTCAGAATGCCGTGGATGATGTCAGCCTGACTATCTACAAAGGCGAAATTTTTGCCCTGCTGGGTGCATCTGGCTGCGGGAAATCGACGTTGCTGCGCATGCTGGCCGGGTTCGAACAGCCCAGCGCCGGGCAGATTATGCTCGACGGCGTTGACCTCTCGCAGGTACCGCCGTATCAGCGTCCCATCAATATGATGTTCCAGTCTTATGCGCTGTTCCCGCACATGACCGTGGAGCAGAACATCGCCTTTGGCCTGAAGCAGGACAAAATGCCGAAAGCCGAGATCGCCGCCCGCGTGGCCGAAATGCTGAGCCTGGTGCATATGCAGGAGTTTGCGAAGCGTAAGCCGCACCAGCTCTCGGGCGGGCAGCGTCAGCGCGTGGCCCTGGCCCGAAGCCTGGCGAAACGGCCAAAACTGCTGCTGCTGGATGAGCCGATGGGGGCGCTGGATAAAAAACTGCGCGACCGCATGCAGCTGGAAGTGGTGGATATTCTGGAGCGCGTCGGCGCGACCTGCGTGATGGTGACTCACGACCAGGAAGAGGCGATGACCATGGCCGGACGCATTGCGATCATGAACCGCGGCAAGTTCGTGCAGATTGGCGAGCCGGAAGAGATCTACGAGCACCCGACCACCCGCTACAGCGCCGAATTTATCGGCTCCATGAACGTCTTCGAAGGGCTGCTGAAAACGCGTGAAGAGGACGGGCTGGTGATCGACTCGCCGGGCCTTATCCACCCGCTGAAGGTCGCCGCCGACAACTCGGTGGTGGACAACGTGCCGGTGTACGTAGCGCTGCGCCCGGAGAAAATCACACTCTGCGACGCGCCGCCTGCCGATGGCTATAACTTTGCGGTGGGGGAGGTGGTGCATATTGCCTATCTGGGCGATCTCTCCATCTATCATGTCCGTCTGAAGAGCGGACAGATGATCAGCGCCCAGCTGCAGAACACTTACCGCTACCGTAAAGGGCTGCCGACCTGGGGCGACGAAGTGCGTCTTTGCTGGGAAGCGGACAGCTGCGTTGTGCTGACGGTATAAGGAACGGCGATGAGCAAACCTGAACCTGTGACCCGCCCCGCTGCGGGCATTGATACCAGCTGGCTGACGCGGATGCAGATGGCCCACGGGCGCAAGCTGGTGATCGCCCTCCCTTACGTGTGGCTGATCCTGCTGTTCCTGCTGCCGTTCCTGATTGTGTTTAAAATCAGCCTGGCCGAGATGGCGCGCGCGATCCCGCCCTACAGCGACCTGGTGGAGTGGGGCGACAGCCAGCTGTCGATCATGCTCAACCTGGGCAACTTCCTGCAGCTGACCGACGATCCGCTCTATTTTGAGGCCTATCTGCAGTCCCTGCAGGTGGCGGCTGTCTCGACGATCTGCTGTCTGCTACTGGCCTACCCGCTGGCCTGGGCGGTGGCCCACAGCAAGCCCTCGACGCGTAATATCCTGCTGCTGCTGGTGATTTTACCCTCGTGGACCTCGTTCCTGATCCGCGTTTATGCCTGGATGGGGATCCTGAAGAACAACGGCGTGCTGAACAACTTTCTGCTGTGGCTGGGGGTTATCGACCAGCCGCTGACCATTCTGCACACCAATCTGGCGGTCTATATCGGCATTGTGTACGCCTATCTGCCGTTTATGGTTCTGCCGATTTACACCGCCCTGACGCGCATCGACTACTCGCTGGTAGAAGCGGCGCTGGATCTCGGTGCCCGTCCGATGAAAACCTTCTTCAGCGTCATCGTGCCCCTGACCAAAGGCGGGATTATCGCCGGGTCGATGCTGGTGTTTATTCCGGCGGTGGGGGAGTTCGTGATCCCGGAACTGCTCGGCGGCCCGGACAGCATTATGATTGGCCGCGTGCTATGGCAGGAGTTCTTTAACAACCGCGACTGGCCGGTGGCCTCGGCGGTGGCGATCGTGATGCTGCTCCTGCTGATCGTGCCGATCATGTGGTTCCACAAGTACCAGCAGAAACAGATGGGAGATCACGGATGAACAACTTACCGGTAGTACGCTCGCCGTGGCGGATCCTGATCCTGGTGCTCGGCTTTACGTTCCTGTATGCCCCGATGCTGATGCTGGTGATCTACTCTTTCAACAGCTCCAAACTGGTGACGGTCTGGGCGGGCTGGTCCACGCGCTGGTACGGCGAGCTGTTTAGGGACGAGGCGATGATCAGCGCCGTGGGGTTAAGCCTGACCATTGCCGCCTGCGCGGCGACGATGGCGGTGATCCTCGGCACTATCGCCGCGGTGGTGATGGTGCGCTTTGGCCGTTTCCGCGGCGCCAACGGTTTTGCCTTTATGATCACCGCCCCGCTGGTGATGCCCGACGTGATCACCGGCCTGTCGCTGCTGCTGCTGTTTGTGGCGATGGGGCACGCCATTGGTTGGCCGTCGGATCGCGGCATGCTGACCATCTGGCTGGCCCACGTCACCTTCTGCACCGCCTATGTGGCGGTGGTGATCTCCTCGCGGCTGCGCGAGCTGGATCACTCCATTGAAGAGGCGGCGATGGATCTCGGGGCGACGCCGCTGAAGGTGTTCTTCATCATCACCCTGCCGATGATCATGCCGGCGGTGGTCTCCGGCTGGCTGCTGGCCTTTACCCTGTCGCTCGACGACCTGGTGATCGCCAGCTTTGTCTCCGGCCCGGGGGCGACCACGCTGCCGATGCTGGTCTTCTCCAGCGTGCGCATGGGGGTCAACCCGGAGATTAACGCCCTGGCAACGCTGATCCTGGGCGTGGTCGGCATTATCGGCCTGATTGCCTGGTATCTGATGGCGCGGTCTGAAAAACAGCGCCAGCGCGATATCCAGCGTGCAAGACGCGGCTGAAGCTCCTAAAATCTGCAAAGAAGCGTAATTGAGATGCCGCGTTATCGCGGCATCGTTTCATGGAAGACATCACGTTGGGATTTTTCAGCAAAACAAGTCAGTCACATGCCCGTCTGAATGTTCCTGCTCTGGTGCAGGTGGCGGCGCTCGCCATTATTATGATCCGCTGCCTCGATGTATTTATGATTTTCAATACTCTGGGCGTGCGCGGCATGGGCGAGTTCATTCACCGCAGCGTCCAGACATGGAACCTGACGCTGGTCTTTTTCGCCAGCCTGATGCTGGTGTTTATCGAAATTTACTGCGCCTTTTCGCTGGTGAAAGGGCGTAACTGGGCGCGGCTCATCTACCTGCTGACCCAGGTGGTCGCCACCGGCTATCTGTGGGCCGCGTCGCTGGGTTACGGTTATCCGGAACTGTTCAGCATCCCCGGCGAGTCAAAACGCGAGATCTTCCATACCCTGGTGATGCAAAAGCTCCCCGATATCCTGGTGCTCGGCCTGCTGTTTGTGCCCGCGGCCAGCCGACGGTTTTTCCGTCTGCAATAACGTGTATAATCGCTGCCCCCAGACGTATTAAGGTTTCGTTATGCAGTGCGCACTCTATGACGCCGGTCGCTGCCGCTCCTGCCAGTGGATAGAACAGCCGGTCTCCTCTCAACTTTCCGCCAAAATGGCCGACCTGCAGACCTTGCTGTCTGACCTGCCGGTGGCGGAGTGGTGCGCGCCGGTCAGCGGGCCGGAACAGGCATTTCGCAATAAAGCCAAAATGGTGGTCAGCGGCAGCGTCGAAAAACCGCTGCTCGGAATGCTCCATCGCGACGGCACCCCTGTCGATCTGACCGACTGCCCGCTCTATCCAGCCTCGTTTGCCCCGGTCTTTGCCGCCCTGAAACCCTTTATTGCCCGCGCGGGCCTCACGCCCTACAACGTGGAGCGCAAGCGCGGCGAGCTGAAGTACATTCTGCTCACCGAAAGCCAGCTTGATGGCGGGATGATGCTACGCTTCGTGCTGCGCTCGGACGCCAAGCTGCCTCAGCTGCGCGCGGCGCTGCCGTGGCTCCAGGAACAGCTGCCGCAGCTGAAGGTGATCACCGCCAATATTCAGCCGGTACATATGGCGATCATGGAGGGCGACGAAGAGATCTTCTTCACTGAGCCCCAGGCGCTGGCAGAACGTTTCAACGACGTGCCGCTGTGGATCCGCCCGAAGAGCTTCTTCCAGACCAACCCGACCGTCGCCAGCCAGCTGTACGCCACCGCCCGCGACTGGGTGCATGGGCTTCCGGTGAATCATATGTGGGATCTCTTTTGCGGCGTCGGCGGCTTTGGCCTGCACTGCGCCACCCCGGAGATGAAGCTGACCGGGATTGAGATTTCCGCCGAGGCGATCGCCTGCGCGACCCAGTCAGCTACCGAACTGGGGTTAACGAATCTGCATTTCCAGGCACTCGATTCGACGCAGTTCGCAACCGGCCAGGGCAACGTGCCGGACCTGGTGCTGGTTAACCCGCCGCGCCGCGGCATCGGCAAGGCGCTGTGCGACTACCTGAGCCAGATGGCTCCGGATTTTATTATTTACTCCAGCTGCAATGCCCAGACGATGGCGAAAGATCTCCGCGAACTGCCGGGCTATCGCCTTGCGCGCGTGCAGCTGTTCGACATGTTCCCCCATACCGCGCACTATGAAGTGCTGACCCTGTTAGTTAAGTCCTGAGCCACTGCCCGGCGGCGCTGCGCTTGCGCGGGCCTACGGGTTTTGTCGGCCCGCGCAATCTTAAACAAAATGTGAACGTTTCCCGCCGCGGAAATCGGGTAAGCTTTACCTGTTAAGATTTAATAAGGCTGACCGATGAAGCAGATCCTGCTGGTGGAGGACGATGGCGATATCGCCGCGTTACTGCGCCTCAATTTAGAAGACGAAGGTTACGTAATTACCCACGAGGCGGACGGGGGCAGGGCGCTGCACCTGCTCGGGCAAGCCCACTGGGATGCGGTGATCCTCGACCTGATGCTGCCCAACGTTGACGGGCTGACCCTCTGCCGGGCTATCCGCCAGCGCGATCACTACCTGCCGGTGATTATCATCAGCGCCCGCAGCAGCGAAACCGAGCGCATTCTGGGCCTCGAAACCGGGGCCGATGACTACCTCGCTAAACCCTTCTCGGTGCAGGAGCTGGTGGCGCGGATCCGGGCGCTGTTCCGCCGTCAGCAGGCGATGGGCCAGCAGTCCTCCGGGCTTATTACCGCCCACGGCCTGACCATCGACCCGCTGGCTCGCAGCGTCCTGCTGCACGGCGAGGGGGTGGATCTCACCCCGCGTGAATTCGATCTACTCTACTTTTTCGCCCGTCATCCCGGGGAGGTTTTCTCCCGCCTGGCCCTGCTTGAACAGGTGTGGGGATATCAGCACGAAGGCTACGAACACACCGTCAACACCCACATCAACCGCCTGCGGGTAAAAATTGAGAAAGACGCCGCCGAGCCGGAGGTGATCCGCACCGTCTGGGGCAAAGGCTACCGGTTTGCCAGGGAGGCGGAATGACGCGTCGTCTCACCCTGCTGTTTATCCTGTTGCTGACGGGCTGTGCGGCGGTGGCCTGCGCGGTGCAGCTCTGGACCAGCATGCAGTACGGGAATGCCATGGTGCAGCGTCTCTCCGGCGGGCTGGCGCAGCACATCGCCCAGCGTGAAACCCTGCTGGATGCCAACGGGCAGGTCGATCGCACCCGGCTTAAGCCGCTGTTCGACAGGCTGATGACCTTTAACCCCAGCGTGGAGCTCTACATCCTCTCCCCGGACGGGGAGATCCTCGCCGATGCTGCGCCGCCGGGGCATATCAAGCGGCAAAAGCTTACTGTTGCGCCGGTGCAGCAGTTTCTCAGCGGCGGGATGATGCCGGTCTACGGGGACGATCCCCGCACCCTGACGGGAGAGAAGGTCTTCAGCGCCGTGCCGCTGCATCAGGACGGCGTACTGCGCGGCTATCTGTACATTATTTTGCAGGGGGAAGAGCTGAACGCGCTGGCGGAGCGGGCGTGGCAGAAAACGCTGTGGAGCACGGTGCTCTGGTCGCTGCTGCTGGTGGCCCTTTTCGGCGCGCTGGCGGGCGGCCTGGTCTGGTACTGGGTGACCCGGCCGGTGAAGCAGTTAACCGACGAGGTGAGTGGCCTCGATCGCGAAAGTATGCACGTCATCAAGCAGCTGGCCGCCCAGCCCCCACAGACCGCCCCGTCAGACGAAGTGGCCCTGCTGCGTAACACCTTTATCGAACTGGCGCAGCAGATTGCCAGCCAGTGGGATCAGCTGGCCGACAGCGACCGGCAGCGCCGGGAGTTTATCGCCAATATCTCTCACGATCTGCGCACTCCGCTGACCTCCCTGCTGGGGTATCTGGAGACCCTGTCGCTGAAAGCCGGCACGCTCTCACCGCAGGAGACCCAGCACTATCTCTCTATCGCCCTGCGTCAGGGGCACAAAGTTCGCCATCTGTCCCAGCAGCTGTTTGAGCTGGCGCGCCTGGAGCACGGCAGCATCAAGCCGCAGCGGGAGCGCTTTGCCATCGGAGAGCTGATCTCCGACGTAGCGCAAAAGTTTGACCTGGCGGTGGAGACCCGCCAGCTCCGGCTGCATATCGACGTGCCGCGGCAGCTGCCGATGATCAATGCCGATCTGTCGATGATCGAGCGGGTAGTGACTAATTTGCTGGATAACGCTATTCGCCATACCCCACCGGGCGGCGAGATCGGGCTGAAAGTGTGGCTGGAGGGCGAGAAGGTGCAGGTGGAGGTGAATGACAGCGGGCCGGGGGTCGATGCACATCTGCGCGATCGGCTGTTTATGCGGCCATCGGCGCTGAGTCAGCAGGCGGCGCGGGATAATCGCGGCGGGCTGGGGCTGTTGATCGTCAAAAGGATGCTGGAACTACATGGGGGTGGGATCAGGCTGATGGAGGCGGGTCAGGGCGCAATATTTCGTTTTTATGTGCCGTTATAAAAACGCCGGGTGGCGCTAACGCTTACCCGGCCTACAAAAACCCTGGGGCCCGTAGGCCCGGTAAGGCGAAGCCGCCACCGGGCATCAGACCGCACAGCCCGTAGGTCGGGTAAGGCGAAGCCGCCACCCGGCACAACAAACTTACTGCGGGAACCACTGGTCGCTGATTTTCTGATACGTGCCGTCCGCTTTAATCGCTTTCAGGGCGCCGTTCAGTTTCTCCACCAGGGCTTTGTTATCCGGACGCACTGCAATGCCCAGACCGGTGCCGAAATACTGCGGGTCGGTCACTTTATCGGTAGCGGTGCCCAGCTGCGGGTTGGTTTTCAGCCACTCGTTTACCACCGCCGTGTCGCCAAACACGCCATCGATACGGCCATTCTTCAGGTCGATAATCGCGTTCTGGTAGCTGTCATAGGCTACGGTTTTCACTTCCGGGTGCTTATCCTGGAGGTATTTCTGGTGCGTGGTGCCGTTTTCCATGCCGATGCGTTTGCCTTTCAGCTCATCAAAGGATTTGTAAGCGCCTTTCTTCGCAATCACCACCGCAGAGTTGGCGTAGTACGGGTCGGTGAAAGTCACCTGCTTGCTACGCTCCGGGGTGATGTCCATACCTGAGATCACCGCGTCATATTTTTTGAATTTCAGGGACGGGATCAGGCTGTCAAAGGCGTGGTTAGTAAAGGTGCACTCGGCCTGCATCTGGGTACAGAGCGCTTTCGCCAGGTCGATATCAAACCCGACGATCTGGTTGCTGGCATCCAGCGATTCGAACGGTGGATAAGTCGCAGAAACACCGAAGTTGATTTTATCGGCGGCAGAAGCGCCCGCGGCGAAGGTTGCCAGTAAAGCGGCCAGAACTAACTTTTTCATTGTGAAGCTCCCGTCTGTCAATCTTGTCATTATATGCCGTGTCTGCGGCTGGGAGTTACAATGCCATTGAATGAATTTGTATGCAATAAAAATGATTAAATATTACTTAAATATAAAAAAAGGCGGACAGTGGTTAGACTTGTCCGCCTTCTGTAATCACATTGTATGCAGTTTTAGTTGCGGCGTTCGAACGCCAGCGCTCTACGCTCAACCAGACGCATCAGCAGGGTCAGCAGGCCGTTGACCACCAGGTAAATTAACCCTGCGGCACCAAACACCATTACATCGTAGGTGCGCCCGTACAGCAGCTGTCCGTGGCCCATCACTTCCATCAGGGTGATGGTGTAGGCCAGCGACGTACTCTTGAACACCAGCACCACTTCGTTGGAATACGAGGAGAGGGCGCGCTTGAAGGCGTACGGCAGCAGGATCGCCAGCGTATCTTTCTTGCTCATCCCCAGCGCACCGCACGACTGCCACTGCCCGTCCGGGATGGCGCGGATGGCGCCATAGAACAGCTGGGTGGTATAGGCGGCACTGTTCAGCGACAGGGCCAGCAGGGCGCAGAGCCACGGCTCGGAGAGCAGATGCCACAGCACCGGATACTCCTGCAGCGTCGGGAACTGGCCCGGGCCGTAGTAAATAAGGAAGATCTGCACCAGCAGCGGGGTGCCGGTAAACAGGGTGATGTAGCCGCGTACGATCCACACCAGCACCGGCGTTTTCAGCGTCAGGATGATGGTGAAAATCAACGCCAGAACCAGCGCCACGATAATCGAGGCGACGGTCAGCGTCAGGCTGGTATGCAGCCCTTTCATCAGTTCGGGTAAGTAATCCAGCATCAGCCTGGTCTCCGTTCAAAACGCGTCGCACGCAGGTCAATACGCTTGAGAATGTACTGACTGAGCAACGTGATCACCAGGTAGATAGCCGCCGCCACGATGTACCAGGTAAAAGGCTCCTGGGTACGGGTGGCGATGCTTTTGGTCTGCAGCATCAGGTCGTTAACGCTGATTAAGCTCACCAGCGCCGTATCTTTCAGCAGGACCAGCCACTGGTTGCCGAGCCCCGGGAGGGCATGACGCCACATCTGCGGCATCACCAGACGGAAGAAGATTGCCGTTTTCGACAGCCCCAGCGCCTGACCGGACTCCCACTGACCCACCGGCACCGCTTTCAGCGCGCCGCGCAACGTCTGCGAGGCATAGGCGGAGTAGAGCAGGGAGAGCGCGATCACGCCGCACAGGAACGGGCTGACGTCGAAGTTTTCGATCTGCATCTGAATCGGGATCTGCACTACGCCCAGATTGAGCGTAAAGCCGTCCGACAGCATCAGCAGCAGCTGTGACGAGCCGAAATAGATAAACAGCACCACCAGAATTTCCGGCAGGCCGCGAAGAAGGGTCACCAGTGCTGAGCCGGTCCAGGCGACAGGTCGCCACTTAGCCGACTCCCACACGGCAAAGATCATCGCCAGCACCAGGCCGATGATCAGCGCACAAACGGCAAGGCCGACGGTCATCCCGGCGGCGCTTGCTAATGGAAAAATTTCGTTCATCAGTTCTTACTTCTGGAACCATTTTTTGTAGATGGAATCGTACGTGCCATCTTTCTTCACTTTTTCCAGCGCGGTGTTGAATTTCTGCTGCAGCGCGGTGTTGCCCTGACGCACGGCAATGCCCAGGCCGGTGCCGAAGTAATCTTTATCCGTCACTTTATCGCCAACCGCAGCCAGCTTGTCGTTGGCCTTCAGCCATTCGGTCACCACCGCGTTGTCACCAAAGACGGCATCGATACGACCATTCTGCAGATCCAGACGGGCGTTCTGGTAGCTGTCGTATGGCACGGTAGTGATTTCCGGGTGCTTATCCATAATGAATTTCTGGTGGGTGGTGCCGTTCTGCACGCCCACTTTCTTGCCTTTCAGCGCTTCGATAGAGGCGTATTTACCCTTCTGACCGATGAACAGGGCAGAGTTCTCATAGTACGGAGTACTGAACAGAACCTGCTTTTCACGTTCCGGAGTGATATCCATACCGGCCATCACCGCGTCGATACGGCGGAATTTCAGGCTTGGGATCAGGCTGTCGAAAGACTGGTTCGCAAAGGTACAGGTGGCGTCGATCTCTTTACACAGGGCGTTAGCCAGATCCACATCGAAGCCGACGATCTTGTTGTTGGCATCCATAGACTCAAACGGAGGGTAGGACGCTTCGGTCGCGAAACGAATGGTCTCAGCGGCTGTTGCAGAGAGGCTAACGCTTGCAAGCAGGGCGGCAATCACTATTTTTTTCATTGTCGTTCTCTCGATTCGATTAGTGAGACAGATAATTTCTGAACGCGTCGGTCTGCGGCTGGGCAAAACAGCTCGCATCCCCTTGCTCTACGATATGACCGTTTTCCATATAGACCACACGACTGGCGGTTTTACGCGCCACTTCCACTTCGTGAGTCACGATCACCTGAGTAATGTTGGTTTCCGCCAGCTCGCGGATGATGCTGACGATCTGGGCGGTGATTTCCGGGTCCAGTGCGGCGGTCGGTTCGTCAAACAGCAGCACGGCAGGCTCCATCATCAGGGCGCGGGCAATGGCCACACGCTGCTGCTGACCGCCGGAGAGGTGCAGCGGATAACGGTCGCTGTACGGCTTCAGGCGCAGACGTTCCAGCAGCTTCTCGGCACGGGCCAGCGCCTGCTCTTTAGAGAGGCCCAGCACGCGGCACGGCGCTTCGATCAGATTCTGCTGCACGGTGAGGTGCGGCCAGAGATTGTACTGCTGGAAGACCATACCGACGTTCTGACGCAGATCGCGGATCGCTTTTTCAGACGGCGCTTTGGCAAAATTAAAGTGATTACCGGCAATATCCAGGGTACCGGAGCGCGGCATTTCAAGCAGATTGAGGACGCGAAGCAGCGAGCTTTTACCCGCGCCGCTTGGGCCTAACAGCACCAGCGTTTCGCCCTCAGGGCAATTCAGTGTGATGTCGAACAGCGCCTGGTGTGCGCCGTAGAAGCAGTTAATGCCGTTTAGTTGAATACTCATCGGGGCAGTCTTTACTCATCCAGGCAATCTATAGCAATTGAGGCCGCAAATAGTACCGTTGACAGAATAGTTATGCAATATTTATGCGTTAAAAGTTAAATATAAACCGAATCTATCCCTAAACATAGCACAAAGTAGCGAGCGGAGATGGCGACGAGAATAAATGTCGGCATTCCTCACGAAATGCCAGACATTTTGCGGGGTTTTATCTGCTTAACGGTTCTCAATAGACTGGCGCAGGGTGCCGGCCGGGGCGTGGACGCTGCCGCCGAGGTAGCGCACGTCATCAATGGCCCAGCACTGGCCTTCACGGATCATCAGCACTTCATCCTGCCAGCTTTCGCTGCCCTGGGTCAGCTTCACCCGCAGCGGAATATTGCGCGCATCGGTATTGGGGATGGTCGAGGCGCTGGCGACTTCAGCCGTTTGCGGCGCGATAGTGCGGCTGGAGAACGGATCGTCTTTCAGCAGGTTTTTATGCTGCGGATCGCGGCTGGCATCGCTCAGCAGCTGGGCCAGGTTATCGCTCAGGTACGGACGCAGCGCGGTCAAATCGTTGCTGCGGTGCGAAATGCGGTAGTCATAGAACTGTTGTGCCACGGCATCCGGACCGCCGGTAATGCAGCTGCCGCTGCGGGTTCCGATATCCTTAAAGGCCGGGGTGACCGGGGTGGTGCAGGCGCTGAGCAGCAGCGCGCAAGGCACTAAAAGCGTCAAAGCAGAATAGCGCATGTTGATTTCCTTATTAGGCTGCAATAATTAACTAACCTTTAAATGATAGCGTAACGATCGGATAATGGTTTTGTTCTTAAACGCTTAGGACCTGGTTCCCGGCATGTAATAAGGAGACAAATATGCAATTTTCAACCACCCCCACTCTGGAAGGACAGCCGATCAGTGAATATTGCGGCGTGGTGACCGGGGAAGCCATTCTCGGGGCCAATATCTTCCGCGACTTTTTTGCCGGTATCCGCGATATCGTCGGCGGCCGCTCCGGCGCCTATGAGAAAGAGCTGCGCAAAGCCCGTGACATCGCCTTTAAAGAGCTGGGCGAGCAGGCGAAGGCGCTGGGCGCCGATGCCGTGGTGGGTATCGATATCGACTACGAAACCGTCGGCAAAGACGCCAGCATGCTGATGGTCAGCGTCAGCGGTACGGCGGTGAAAACGCGCCGATGAAGCCAGCCCTGGTGCCCGTCCTGCTGGCGCTGCTGCTGGCAGGCTGTGCGACTGAAAAAGGCGTCGTGGATAAAGGCGGCTATGAGCTGGATACCCGGCGTCAGGCCCAGGCGGCTTATCCCCGTATTAAGGTACTGGTGATCCACTACACCGCCGACGACTTTGACAGCTCCCTCGCGACCCTGACCGATAAAAACGTCAGCTCCCACTATTTGATCCCGGCGGTCCCGCCGCAGCACAACGGCAAGCCGCGGATCTGGCAGCTGGTGCCGGAGCGCGAGCTGGCCTGGCACGCTGGGGTCAGCTTCTGGCGCGGCGCGACCCGGATTAATGACACCTCAATTGGTATTGAGCTGGAAAACCGTGGCTGGCAAAAAAGCGACGGCCAGAAACGCTTCGTCCCCTTTGAGCCGGCGCAGATCGCCGCCCTGATCCCGCTGGCGAAGGACATTATTCAGCGTTACGACATCAAGCCGCAGAACGTGGTGGCCCATGCAGATATCGCCCCGCAGCGCAAAGACGATCCGGGGCCGCTGTTTCCCTGGCAGGCGCTGGCGCAGCAGGGAATTGGTGCCTGGCCGGATCCGGCCCGGGTGGCGTTTTACCTGAACGGACAGCCACGTTATCAACCTGCGGATCCGGCCGTATTGCTCGATTTATTATCCCGGTACGGCTACGAGGTACCGGAGAATATATCTTTGGCCCAGCAGAAAAGGGTCATTATGGCGTTTCAAATGCATTTCCGCCCGCAGGTCTGGAATGGCCTGGCAGATGTCGAAACGGTCGCTATTGCCGAAGCCTTACTCGAAAAGTACGGTCAGCGCTAGCCCTCAAAATCAGGGGGTTAGCGCTTTTTTCTCATATTGGCTTAAGATTAATCTTAAGTTCATTTTAAATTAACTTTTAGTAAATTGACTTAAAAGTACCCACATTTAAGATAGCTCCATAGCTTGCTAAGCAATTCAGCAAATAAATATGGATTGAGACTTACTCTCATCTGAATATATCTTCTTATTTTATCTGGACTCGGTCTCGTATATCCGTTGCGACATCACTTTCGCAGTGGCTCTTTTATCTACAATTAATAACAGGCACAATAATGTTAAGTATATATGGAAAAAACTGTCGTCCGCAGGAAGCGATAGACGCTATTATTGCGGCGACCGCTGAATATCCAGAAAAAACGCTAAAGAAATGGCAGAAAATCATTACCGCAGATGTGAACTACATCCATATCGTCATTAGCGGCGAAGTCGAAATTCGTCGTGTCTCCGATGAGTTAAGTATGTTTACCATGCGCAGCGCGGGTTTTCTGGGTGTCTCATCTATCTACAATAAAGCGTCGTATATGTATGGTATTGCCCGCGATACCACGGTTATTCGCACCATCAGGAAAGATGAGTTTGAGCGCCTGATCGGTGAGAAAAATCTCTGGCCGCAGTTCAGCCAAATCCTTGTCTGGTATATTGGCCTGCTCAGCAAGCGTGATGATATTCTGGTTGCCCGCAGCGCGTACTCTGTGGTGCGTGAATTTTTGCTGGAAATTAATGAATTAATTATTTACCAGAATCGTGACGTCAATGTTTATGACTATATTCAGGAATATACCAACCTGGCCCGTAGCACGATTATTAAAATCCTCTCAGACCTGAAAAAAGGTCACTATATTGTGGTGGAAAAAGGTAAGTTGAAAAATATCACCAGCCTGCCGGAACGCTACTGAACATCCTGCTTCAGATCTCCATGGGTTAACGCCGATGGAGATTTTTTTTGCCCTGTCGTTGGCCCTTGCGCCGATATGCGCTCGGATCTTAACGTCGTTGTCCGATCGATAAGCCTCTCCCTCGTCAGCGTACCGGATTGCGTCTCGTCAACGGGATCCCCGGGCATTTTTCCCTGCGAATAATCCTCCTGCTGCTCTTTCAGGGCCTGCATAAACCGCGCTTTCAACGAGCCTGACCCGGTTTCGGGCGGCGAGACATGCGTGTCGGGCAAGGGTTCGCTGGAGATATCGCTGTCCGGGGGCTGCTGCCAGTCGGCGCCAGCGTCCATTACCAGCGGATCGCTCTTTGGCAGCGGCGGGGCGTTGACTTCCGCGGCTTCAGGTTGCGGCGCCGGGAAGGGTCTGGAGACGTACACATAATGCATATCGGAGAGCTGAGTATCAGGCTGGGCGACGCTTACCGGCTGCGGTGTGGGCGTCGGATGGCGCAGGTGCCAGTAAAGGTGCGCGTACAGCCCGGCGACCAGCATCGCGCCCAGGCAGCATAAGCTGGTCAGGCTTGTGAAGGCGATCCTGGTCAGCGAGGGGAGGCGATAAGAGAACCAGACCGCCTCACCGGTCTGGAAGCTGCGCTGTGCAGCAAGACAAATCGTGGACATTATTGGGCTTTTCCTTTCGCCAGCGTTTGCGGGGGAGTATCCGTCACCGGCGTTACAATCGCGGGTGTGGTGTTATTGATGCGCATCAGCTGCATTAGCGTCTCTTCGCCGGGCATACCGTCAACGTTGAGCCGGGCGCTGGACTGGAATTCGCGGGTTCGCTTCACCAGCGCCCGGGTCCATGTTTGCGCGTGCGTTTCCGGCTCGTGCAGGGCCTGGCTGAGTTGGGCATCGATCCAGCGCACATCCTCGCTGCTGCTGGCCGCCCCGATTGCCGTTTTCCCCGCCGGGGAAAGACGGTGCAATAACGTATAGTTTCCTGTCGCATGGGTGGTAAACCAGCTGCGCTTCACCTGCCACGTGCGGTTATTCATCAGCAGATCGAGCGAATCTGCACCCACCCGCGCCACCACCGCATAATTCAGGTGATCCCCGGTTTTCAGTTCGCTCACCCAGGGATAGCCTCCTTTCTCCAGCGTGGCGAGCGGCGCATTGCCCTGCTTACAGGCGAGGTTCACCCGGGCGGCATTCTGACAGAGCGCATCTTCTGCGGAAGGATCATAGCCCCACATGGTATAGAGCTGATGCATGGCGTCCGGCAGGTTGACCACCTCATTGTCCATCTGTGGCTGTACGGGGGCTTGCGGGGCGTGAGTCAACCGCTTCCAGCTCGCAGGGACCGGCGGCTGCACGGGCAGCATGGCGCTGAGAGTGGAGGAGAAATGCCAGCCGCAGGCGGCAAACAGCACGCTGGCAAACAGACCAACCGTTGCCAGCGTTTTGCGATGGGTGGGGCGCGGCAGCACTTCACCCGCCGCCAGGCGCAGATGACGTGAGCCTACCGCGGCGGCACGTTCGGTCCAGGCTGCCAGCAGCGACAGGTGCGCCAGCGCGTTCAGTTTGCTGACGGAGCCGTGGCTCAGGGCATGCATGCGGCGCACGCGGGCAGGGCTAAAGGGTGATGTGTCGGCACCATGCTCCAGCGTCTGCGCCTGAACATAGCGCAATGTTTCGCGGCAGGTGAGCGGGCGCAGCGTATGGCGGGTATGCACGCGGGACGCCAGGCCGGAACGGGTCATCAGACGCGCGTCCTGATCGGGCGTGCCGGTCAACACCAGCGTCAGCGGCAGCCCGCACTCCTGCGCGCGTGAAAGCAGCATCCCCAGCGTGTCCCAGCCATTATCCCGCAGCGCCTGAACGGCGGCGATCGTCAGCACCAGGCCGGTTGTTTTGCAGGCGGGGTATTTTTCCTGCCACTGATGCAGCACGGCATCAATGGCGTGCAGCCTGCTTTTGGCCTCTTTTGCGCTGGCGCTGAGTTTATACAGCAGGGCTTTCGCGCTCAGGGTCGGAAAGGCATTAATCGCCACCCCCGCAGGAGACGTTGCCAGTAATTGACCGGTGAAAGCGTTCAGTAGCGTCTCGTCATCGCTGAACAGGGCCGCAATACCGGCAAGGGTCGACTTCTCTGCCAGCATGCCGAAGACATCCTGATGATAAGACGCAAAGAAGTCGCCACAGGCGCGGGTCGCACTCCTGAAGGGCGGGCGGACAAATTTAAAATGACTCTGATACATAACGCTTCACCCTGGTAATTCATATCACTGATATTCAGCCAGGAAAGTACGAGAGGCGACGCAGTGGGTCAATTTTTCCACAGGAGAAAAATAACCTTTTATAACCGCTTAACACCGGGGTTTTTAAGGGTCAATATTTTTCTGCATTAAAGTTAATGGCAAAGCAGATGGAGCCATCAGGCCGGCATTATTACTATTTTCGGGTGTTACAGGTGCAGCGCCAGGCTGCAAATTCCTGCATTTGCTAAAAGGCCCGTTAAATAATGAAAATGCAGCTCTATTCCCGATTTATTGCGCCCTGCGTGATGTTTGTTCTGCTGCTGTTTAGCGGTCATCAGGGATATGTCGTCTTTAAGGCTTATAAAAAAGGCACGGACCCTGTCCCGGGTAATGCGCCAGAGCAGTCCCGCGCAGGTCAACAGGGACAGACGTTTGCCCTGTTTCAGCCTGCGGTTAATCAGACCACGCCGCAGCAGGCGGAGAAAAAGTCAATTTCGGCTGAGGTTGACGGAATTATCAGCAGCGATGAAGCCTGGCTCTCCTTCGCGGTGATCAAAACGCCTAACGGACAGCAAAGCTACCGCGAAGGCGAGAGTCTCCCGGGCTACAGCGATGCGTGGATTGAAGAGATCAATCCCGACAATGTGGTGGTGAATTATCAGGGGGATCGTCAGGTGCTGGCGTTAAAGCGTCCCGACTATTTTAAAGGGGAGGTAAATCCCTCTCCGGTGCCAAAACCGAAAAACGATGCCGGGGGCGATAATTTACATCTCGACGACTATTTCGTGCTGAAGCCTTATATGGATAAAGGCCAGCTCGGCGGCTATCAAATAAAGCCGAAAAATGCCTCCTCTTTTTTTAGCCATAGCGGGCTGGAAAAGGGGGATGTGGTAGTGAAAGTGAACGCCGTCGATATGACGCGGGCGGAGCAGGCGAAAAGTATTATTGCCAGCTGGTCGAAAATGAGAGAAGCGGAAGTCGTAGTCAGACGCCACGCTCACCTTGAAAATATTCGGGTTAATGTTTTAAACAATTAACAAGTGTAATGTGATGAAGAAATTTCCCTGGGCATGTATCGCGCTGACCACCGCGTCGTTGATCTCAAATTCAGTGATGGCGGCGAACTTTAGCGCCAGTTTTAAAAATACCGATATCCGAGAATTTATTGATACGGTAAGTCGCAACCTGAATAAAACCATTCTTGTCGATCCCTCCGTGCAGGGAAACGTATCGGTTAAGACCTATAACGTGCTGACGGAAGAGGAATATTATCAGTTCTTTCTTAGCGTGCTGGATCTGTACGGCCTGTCGGTGATCCCGATGGATAACGGCATGGTGAAGGTGGTGCGCTCCACGGTGGCGCGCACCGCCGGCGTACCGCTGGCCGACAGCAAAAACCCCGGCAAGGGCGACGAGATCATCACCCGCGTGGTGCGGATGGAAAACGTACCGGTACGGGAGCTGGCCCCGCTGCTGCGCCAGCTGAACGACGCCTCCGGTATCGGCAACGTCGTGCACTTTGAACCGTCCAACGTACTGCTGTTAACCGGTAAAGCCTCGGTGGTCAACCGGCTGGTGGATCTGGTCGGGCGCGTGGATCGCTCCGGCGTGCAGCGCCGCGAAATCGTGCCGCTGCGCTATGCCTCGGCGAAATCGCTCAGCGACATGTTGAACAACCTCAACAACGAAGAGCAGAAAGGGCAGAACGCGCCGCAGCTGACGACCAAAGTGGTGGCCGATGATGAAACCAACAGCCTGATCATCAGCGGCCCGGAAGATGGCCGGGCGCGTACCCGGTCGCTGATTGGCCAGCTCGATCGCGAACAGAATAACGAAGGCAATACCCGCGTCTTCTACCTGAAGTATGCCAGCGCCAGCAAAGTGGTGCCGGTGCTGACCGGGATTGGCGAGCAGCTGAAAGACAAAGCGGGCGCGGCGAAAAGTAAAACCCCGTCCGCCAGCAGCGAGCTGAATATTACCGCGGATGAAGCCACCAACTCGCTGGTGATCACCGCCCAGCCCAACGTCATGAACTCGCTGGAAAAGGTTATCGACAAGCTCGATATTCGCCGCCCACAGGTGCTGGTGGAGGCGATCATTGCTGAAGTGCAGGACGGTAACGGCCTCGACCTCGGCGTGCAGTGGACCGGCAAACACGGCGGGGTGCAGTTTGGCGCCACCGGTCTGCCGATAAGCCAGGTAAAAGCAGGTACCCTGAAGGGCGCCAGCTTTACCGGCATGGCGACCGGCTTCTTTAACGGCGATTTTGGCGCCCTGATGACCGCGCTCTCCACCGACGGTAAAAACGACATCCTGTCGACGCCCAGCGTCGTCACCCTCGATAACAAAGAGGCGTCATTTAACGTCGGTCAGGATGTGCCGGTACTCTCCGGCTCGCAGACCACCAGCGGGGATAACGTCTTTAACTCGGTGGAGCGGAAAACCGTCGGCACCAAGCTGAAGATTGTGCCGCAGATTAACGACGGCGACATCATTCACCTCAAGATTGAGCAGGAAGTCTCCAGCGTTGACGCCAGCGCCACCGAAGATGCGAGCCTCGACCCAACCTTCAACACCCGTACCATCAATAACGAAGTGATGGTCCACAGCGGGCAGACCGTGGTGCTCGGCGGGCTGATGGAGAACGTCACCAAACAGAACGTCTCGAAGGTGCCGCTGCTGGGGGATATTCCGCTGGTGGGGCAGCTGTTCCGCTATACCTCCCAGGACACCTCGAAGCGCAACCTGATGGTCTTTATTCATACCACTGTTCTGCGCGACGACGACACCTACAGCGCGTCGTCGAAAGAGAAATATGACCAGATCCGCGCCCGTCAGCAGCAGCGGCTGGAAGAGAGCAAGTTCGGCATCGTCGCCCCTGAAGGCAATGCCGTTCTGCCCGACTACCCGGCGATGACAGGCACGGCGACGGTGAAAAACCGCAACCCCTTTAAAGAGTAAGGACGAGGCGCAACATGGACGAAATGCAACTGAGTCACGATCTCTGCAGTAGTAACTACGCCCGGGAGCACGGGATCCTCTTTTATCAGGGGCAGGTCTGGATGCGCGACGACGCTCCGGCGTTTGCCCTGCTGGAGATGCGCCGGGTGCTGGGGCGATCCTTCTCCCCGACCATTCTGACGGCAGACGCCTTCGACGAAATGCTGGCGAAGGTCTGGCAGCAGAACAGCGGCGTCTCCCAGCAGCTGGTGGACGACATGGATGCCGATATCGACCTGCTGGCGTTAACCGAGGAGATCCCCGACAACGAAGATCTGCTGGATAACGACGAAAACTCGCCGGTGATCCGCCTGATCAACGCCATTCTTGGCGAAGCGGTGAAGGACGGCGCGTCAGATATTCATATTGAAACCTTTGAGCGCACCCTGAGCATCCGCTTTCGCGTCGACGGCGTGCTGCGACCGGTGCTGCAACCGGCGCGCAAGCTCGCGCCGCTGCTGGTGTCGCGCATTAAGGTCATGTCGAAGCTCGATATCGCCGAAAAACGCCTGCCGCAGGATGGGCGTATCTCGCTGCGGATCGGGCGCAAGGCCATCGACGTGCGTGTCTCCACCATTCCGTCGCAGTATGGCGAGCGGGTGGTGATGCGTCTGCTGGATAAAAGCAACCTCCAGCCGGACATTAATAAGCTGGGGCTGATCGATCACGAGCTGGCCCAGCTCAAGGCGCTGATTGCCCGTCCGCACGGCATTATCCTGGTCACCGGGCCGACCGGCTCCGGGAAAAGCACCACCCTGTACGCCATCCTGTCGGCGCTGAACGGCCATGAACGCAATGTCCTGACCGTCGAAGATCCGATTGAGTACGAGCTGGAAGGGGTAGGGCAGACCCAGGTTAACCCGCGCGTGGACATGACCTTTGCCCGTGGCCTGCGCGCCATCCTGCGCCAGGATCCGGACGTGGTGATGATCGGCGAGATCCGTGACGGCGAAACCGCGCAGATCGCGGTGCAGGCCTCCCTGACCGGTCACCTGGTGATGTCCACCCTGCACACCAACAGCGCCGCCGGGGCCATTACCCGTCTGCGCGATATGGGGCTGGAGTCCTTTTTAATCGGATCATCGTTGCTCGGTGTCATTGCCCAGCGTCTGGTGCGTCGGCTCTGCACCCACTGCCGCACCACCAGTCCGCTGGATGACAATGAAAAAGCGCTGTTCAGCTTTATGGCCATTACCCCGAAAGCGATCTGGCGCGCGGTGGGCTGTGAGCACTGCCGCCAGAGCGGCTATCAGGGACGTGCGGGGATCCATGAGTTTCTGGTGGTCGACAGCGCCATGCGCCGGGCGATCCACGAAGATAAAGACGAAATGGCGATCGAAACCCAGCTCTTCAAACAGGCGCACAGCCTGCGCGAAAACGGTCTGCTGAAGGTGATCTCCGGCATCACTTCGCTGGAAGAGGTGATGCGCGTCACCGCCGAACGTGGGGGTGAGGAATAATGGCATGGTATGCGTGGACCGCGACCGACGCGGCGGGTAAAACCCGGCGCGGCACCCTGCAGGCCGAGGGGCAAAAGCAGGTGCGTCAGGCGCTGCGCGAGCAAAAGCTGATGCCGCTGACCATTACCCTGACCCGGGAAAAATCCGCTGCCGGCAGCGCACAGAAAGGGATCAAGCTCTCAACGCCGGACCTGTCGATGTTTACCCGCCAGCTGTCGACGCTGGTGAACGCCGCGCTGCCGCTGGAGAGCGCCCTGAAGGCCATTGCCCGGCAGTCGGAGGATAAAAAGCTGGCGGCGATGGTGAGTGACATTCGCGACAAGGTGGTGGAAGGGCATACGCTGTTCGACGCCTTCAGCCAGTTTCCCCGCACCTTCGACAAGCTCTACTGCACCCTGGTGATGGCCGGAGAAAAAACCGGCCACCTCGGCGATGTACTGGAGAAGCTGGCGGAGTACAACGAACAGCGCCAGAAGATGAAAAGTAAGCTCACCCAGGCGATGGTCTACCCGATCACCCTGACGGTGGTAGCCATTGCGGTCATCAGTATTTTGCTGGTAGCGGTGGTGCCGCAGGTGATCGAGCAGTTTACCCATATGAAACAGCAGCTGCCAATGACCACCCGCACGCTGATTGCAGTCAGCGATTTCCTGCAGGCGTACGGCATGATCATTGGCGGAGGGCTGGCGGCGGGCGCGATCGGCTTTAAAGGCTGGCTGAAGAAAACCCGCAATCGCTTCATCTGGCACCGCTGGCTGGTGAAAAACGCCCCGATTAAAAAGCTGGTTCGCGCCATCAACAGCGCGCGTTACATCCGCACCCTGAGCATATTGCAGGCCAGTAGCGTTCCGCTGCTGGAGGGGATGTATATCGCGATGGACGGGATTGAAAACCTCTATGCCCGCCAGGTGCTGGAGCAGGCGGCGGATACCGTGCGCCAGGGGGCATCGCTCTGTTCCGCCCTGGAGCAGGCGCAGCTCTTCCCCCCCACCATGCTGTATATGATTGCCTCCGGCGAAGAGAGCGGTGAATTAGGCAACTTAATGGATCGCGCCGCCGAAAATCAGGAATCGGGATTACAGCATCGTATTACCTTAACGCTGTCGGTATTTGAACCGGCGCTGGTGGTCTCCATGGCGACCATTGTTCTCTTTATTGTGATGTCAATATTACAGCCGCTTCTGCAACTTAATAACATGGTAGGTTAAATATGGCGATGAAACGAAAAAACCTGGCGTCCCAGGCGGGCTTTACTTTGCTCGAATTAATGGTGGTGATTGTGATCCTCGGGGTGCTGGCCAGTATGGTGGTGCCAAATTTAATGGGTAATAAAGAGAAAGCCGACAGTCAGAAAGCCACCAGCGATATTGTCGCGCTGGAAGGTTCGCTGGATATGTACAAACTCGATAACCACCGCTACCCGACCACCGAGCAGGGCCTGCAGGCTTTGGTCAGCAAACCGGAAATCGCGCCAATCCCCAACGGCTACCGCGCCGACGGCTATATCCGCCGCCTGCCGCAGGATCCCTGGGGCAGCGATTACCTGATGGTCAGCCCGGGCGAGCACGGTGCCGTCGATGTCTTTTCTGCGGGGCCCGATGGCGAAGCCAATACCGCCGACGATATTACTAACTGGTCGCTCGCGAATAAATAATGAGTAAGCAACGCGGCTTTACTTTGCTGGAAATTATCCTCGCGCTGGTGATATTCGCCAGCTGCGCGATGATGGTGGTTTCAACGATTCCCTCGCGCAGCGGCGCGGATATATTTGGTCAGCAATTAAAAGCCCTTGTGGATTATGGTTCAGACCGTGCGGTGATGGACGGAAATATTGTCGGGTTAGTGATTGCCACGGATAAATATCAGCTTGTGTCGTTGAACGTTGTAAAAGGGGAACGTCGCTGGGTGCCCTTATCCGCAGGGCGAATTACCACGAAAGGCGATTTTCCTGAAGAGATGCACGTATCGCTATCTCCGCAGCGGCTGGCCGCCACGCTGGATGCCGATCCGCAAATCATCTTTTTACCGGATGGCGAGGTAGGTCGCTTCACGCTGAGGTTGCAAAGCTACGACAAACAGCACCATTTCCGGGTGGTGTCGCAAGGTGCGGCCCCCGTTTCGGTGGAGAACGATGACTAAATGCAAGGCAAAGCAAAAGGGGATGACGCTGCTGGAGGTGATGGTTGCGCTGGTGATTTTCTCCACCGCTGCGCTGGCGCTGATGCACTCCGTGTCCCTGAACGTTCGTTTTACCCACGGCCTGAGCGAAACAGTGCAGGCCAGTTGGGTAGCGGAAAACGTGCTTGCAGAAGCGACGCTCAGCAACAGTGATTTCCCCGATGCCGATGAGCAGGGGACAGAAACCATGGGCGGGCGTAGCTGGAACTGGCACAAGCAGCGGGTCAAAACCGCCAACAACGGCTGGGCCAGTGAAGTTCGCGTTTACGCGGAAGGGGATGAAAGCCAGCCGGCCATCACCCTGCACATCATTCCGCCAGCAGAGAAGGTGAGCAAGTGAAAAAAACGCGACGCCAGCGTGGCTTTACCCTGCTGGAGATCATGATCGCCCTGACCATTTTTGCGGTGATTAGCACCCTGGCCTGGCAGATCCTGGACGGGGCGATGCGTACCCGCTCTGCAACCGATGCCAGTGCGGCAAAGCTTAATCAGGTGCAGCGTGCCTGGAGCCTGATGGAGCGTGATTTCTTTCAGCTTCAGGGGCGTGCGCCGCGTAACGAACCGGGCGTGTTTGTGCAAACCGATGACGCCATTGAGCTAACCACGCTGAACGGCGTGAGCGGCACCGTCCAGCTGGAGCGCGTGCGTTGGCGGCTGGAAGAGGGGCGTTTATATCGCGATATCTGGCCTGCGATTGATGGCCCGGCGAGCGTGAAGCCCGAAGAAGTGCCCATCGTTAAGAAGGTGAAATCGATGACGTGGCGCTTTTACAGCCAGGGCTGGCAGAAAAACTGGACCGACAGCAGTCGCCAGCCCGACGGCGTAGAGGCGACGCTGACGATGGAAAACGGCGATATCTGGCGCTGGGTGTTTACGACCCCGGGGGAGATACCTGCCGTGACGGTTGCCCCGACGCCGGAGACAGAAGCGGCCGCTCCGCAGCCGGAGCAGGCGCCTCAAGCGGCGTCAGGAGTACAGCCGTGAGCCGAACAGACAAACAGAAAGGCGTCGCCCTGCTGGTGGTGCTGATCCTGCTGGTGATGATGTCGGCGCTGGCCGCCAGAATCAGTCAGCAGTTTTGCCGCAACCTGCAAAAAACACATTACCAGGTGAGCCAGCAGCAGCTGCGCTGGGCGATGCAGGCGCAGGAAAAAGTCGTTAAAGCGATCCTGCAAACCGAGGCCAGCGGCGAAAGCAGAGCCCTTGCGCCTGACGGTGACTGGCATCAGCCGCTGGAAACCCGGGGGGATGACTACACCCTGGTCAGCCAGACAGAAGATGCGCAGGACTGCTTTAACGTCAACAACCTGCTGGCAGCGGATAAAGCGCCTCAGGTACAGGACGCCGCGGCCGCGGCAGGGAAACCGCGTAAAGAGCAAATCGTCGAGCAGCTCCTGATCGACAGCGGCGTCAGCCAGGCCACCGCCGAAGCGGTGTATTCCCAGCTGGTGGACTACCTCGACGGGGACGCCACCACCGCCAGAGAGGGCGCTGAGAGCGATGCGTGGGCAGGGGCTGTCCCGGCTCGCCAGCCCGCGAACCAGATGATGCGCACTATTGCGGAAATCAAACTGCTGCCCGCGTTCCCGGCCCAGGCCTATCCGACAGTGAGCAAGCTCTTGTGCGCCCTGCCGGATCCCGCCAGCAAGGTTGACGTGAATACCCTCAAACCTGAACAGGCAGGCGTCCTGGCGGCGATGTTCCCGGGAAAACTGACGGAAGATGACGCCAGACGCCTGATTGATGCTCGCCCTGAAGCGGGGTGGGAAAGCCTGGATGCGTTCAGCAAGGTGCTGGAACAAACCTTCCCGCAGCTTAAAGACGATTTACCCCAGGTGGCGGAACAGCTGGCCATTAACAGCCGATATTTCCGCGTTGACTATACCGGCAACACGGATGATTTAACGCTGCTCATGGTTAGCCAGCTTCAGGTTAATAACGACGCCGGTGAGATTGTGACGTGGCAGCGTCGTTACCGAATGATTGAATAACAGAAGTTGATATCGATGAAACAGGTGCTTTTTGTTCGTCCCGACAGCCGTGAGAACGGGAAATTATGGTGGTGCGAGTCCGGTAGTCAGCAGGTTGAATCGCTGGAGAATCTCTCGGAGCTCGATATCCTCGCCGGACATGCTCTGGCAGGACGCGTCTGTCTGCTGCTGCCTGCCAGTGAAACGATCTTCCGTCACTTCAGGTTACCGAAAAAAGGAATGGCTGCCCAAAGCACGGCCTTTTCCTGGATGGCGGAGGAGACATTAATAGGGGAAGTGGACAACCTTCACTGGACGGTACTCAATAAAAAAGGGTGCGACGTTGACGCGGTGGCGATTGATGCCGGGCGCCTGCGCCAGTGGCTTGACCGTTTCACCGCTGCCGGTTTGACCGTTATTCAGGCCATCCCGGACGCCTGGCTGCTGCCGGTATCCGCCGGGGGTACGACCTTTGTCTCTCTTGACGAGAACTACTGGCTACGTTTGTCGCCGGCGTCGGCGTGTGAAGTGGATACGGCCCTGCTGCCTCTGGTGTTGCAGGAGACAGGGGAGGGCGAAGTGTGCTGCTACGGCGCCGTTCCGCCGGGGGTAGAGGTTGACGAGGCGTTGGCCTGGGTTCACCCGCTGGTGCTGATCCAGCCGCAGTGGCAGGCGTGTCGCGTGAACCTGCTGCACGGGGTGTTCAGCGCCAGAAGCGGCAATAAGGGGCTGACAAAAAGCATGAAGCTAGCCGTGGCTGCTGCGGGGCTGCTGTCGCTTGGCCTGCTGTTAGGACCCCGTGCCGCGATAGCCTGGATGCTGGCTCAGGAGGAAAACCAGGTTCAGCAGGAGGTCACGCAGGTCTACCAGCACCATTTTCCGAGTATGCGCCAGCAGACCAACATCAAATATCACTTTGGTCAGAATATAAAGAAACAGCCTAAGGGGATTTTCCTGCAAATCGATGAGCTGGAAACCGCCAGACGGGCGGTTCCGGCAATGGAAATTACCCGGCTTGAATACGATGCAGCACAAGGGACGCTGACCCTGGGCGTCAGTGGCCAAAATCAGCAGGCGCTCCAGGCGTTTGTGAATCAGACCAGCCCAAATTTTGATTTTTCAGTACAGCCTGTTTCAGCAGAGGCACCGTACACCGCCATTGTGACAGGGAAACATAAATGAACGAGAGCATCACGCAGCTGAAAAGGCGTTATCAGACTTACAACGTCAGGGAAAAAATCATTTTGACAATAGGCGCAGCGGCAATCGGCTGCGCTGCAATTTATTACGCAGGAGTGATTCCCTTGGATAATATGATTCAAAGCAGCAAAACGACCCTTGCACGTCAGGTTGAAACGCTCAACTGGATGCGTCAGGAAATAGATAAAAACCATCTTCAGATGTTGCAGGTTAAAACTGATAATCCACGCAGCGTGATTGAGAACAGCGCCCACGCCATTAATTTATCGCTGACGGATGTTCGCCAGGACGGGCAAACACTCTCCTTCGTGGTCGGACGGGTAAATATTTACGAATTAAAAAACTGGCTGCGTGAAATCAACCTGACTTCCGGAGTCCGCCTGCAAAAAATGAACCTCACCCCGGTTGATCACGTCAGCGATGTAAAGGCCGAAATTCAGCTGACCTGGAAGAAACTGGCATGAACACCTTCGCACTGATACGGGAGGTTTACCCGGTCGGGTTCTCCCTCATGAGTGCGGTGTCAGGGGCAATAACAGGCAGTTTTCTCGGCGTAGTGGCAGACCGCGTCCCGCCTATGGTGATGGAAGAGGAGGGATGCGGCAACCTGCTGTTCCCTGGCTCGCACTGCCCGGTGTGTCAGCATTCACTCTCTGCCTGGGAAAATATTCCGCTGCTCAGCTGGCTGTTACTGCGAGGCCGATGCAGCCAGTGCCGAACGGCTATTCCGCTACAGGTCCTTTTGGTTGAGCTGTTTACCGCGCTATTTTTTGGCATAACGGCCTGGTCTGTTCCGGGCATTCAAACCCTGTTCTCGCTCTGGCTGCTGGCGTCGTTTTTACTGCCGCTGACGCTGATCGACTGGCAACACCAGCTGCTGCCTGATTGCCTGACGCAGCCGCTGCTCTGGGCCGGATTGCTCGTACATACGCTGGGCCATGCGCTGCCGCTTCGCGATGCTGTGCTCGGCGCAGTCGCGGGATACCTGTCGCTCTGGCTGATTTACTGGGGCTTTCGCCTGACGACTGGCCGGGAAGGGTTAGGTTACGGTGATTTCAAGCTGCTGGCGGCGCTGGGGGCCTGGTGCGGCTGGCAGGCACTGCCTTCTGTCGTATTAATTGCTGCGCTTAGCGGTATTGTCGGTTATTTCGCATTAAACCATTCACATAAAAATAGCCAAACAATTTCTTTTGGTCCCTATTTATCCTTTGCCGGCCTCACTGTTTTTATTGCCCAGGCATTCGCTGTCACACTCTGAATATTTTGGTCAAGTTTTTTATCGCTTTTTTTCGACGAGGAAAGGGAGGGAACACGTTTTTTCTACGGTGTATCGTAAAAGACATAAGACAGAGGGAATTTATGCTTGTGTCTTTTTAGGGAGGAATACAACGCTTCACAATATTTTTGGCAATGGATTTTTTATTTATCTAAAACTAAGTGTGTAAATTCATCCCATGAGCTCAGGGAAGTCATGGGTAATTAACGTTCACGTATAAATTTATCAGGATATAAAAATGAATTTTATGAAGCCTAAATATCTGGCGCTTTTCATTGCGGCTGCCACAAGCTCAGCATTCGCAGCAGCGCCAGGTACGCCGTCTATTACTTCAGGCAATGACAAATTTGCTTTGGTAGAAGTCGATCAGGCGGCTCAGGACTATAACAATCTTGTTAAAGTTCACAGCGATGGTGTGGATGTGAAGGTTGAGTGGAACGTCTGGAGCGGTGATGCGCCAACGTCGGCAAAAGTACTGCTGGATGGCCAGACCGTCTGGACCGGGGCGGGCAGCGCTGCGGGCTCTGCGACCTTCAAGGTGAAGAAAGGGGGCCGCTATCAGGAGCAGGTTGAGCTTTGCAACGACAGCGGCTGCACCAAAAGTGCCAGCAAACTGATTATCGTTGCAGATACGGACGGTAGCCACCTGCTGCCGATGAACACCCCTCTGCTTGAGAACAATAAATCCTTCGCCAAACACACCGACAAAGTTGTGGGGGCTTACTTCCCTGAGTGGGGCGTATATGACCGTAACTTCTCTGCCGACAAGATCCCGGTTGCTAACCTGAACCACCTGCTTTATGGCTTCATTCCAATCTGTGGCGGTGATGGCATTAACGACAGCGCCAAATCCTCCGGCGCGCTGGAGTCGCTGAAACGTGCCTGTGCGGGCCGCCAGGACTACACCGTTGCTATCCACGATCCCTGGGCTGCTCTGCAAAAACCTCAGTCCGGCGTCTCCAACTGGGACGACCCGTACAAAGGTAACTATGGTCAGCTGATGGCGATGAAAAAAGCCCATCCGGACCTCAAAATTCTGCCTTCTGTTGGCGGCTGGACGCTGTCTGACCCGTTCTTCCAGATGGACAACAAAGTGCTGCGTGACCGCTTCGTTGGCTCCGTGAAAGAGTTCCTGAAGACCTGGAAAGTGTTTGACGGCGTGGATATCGACTGGGAATTCCCTGGCGGCGGCGGCGAGAACGCCAAACTGGGTAACCCGGCTGTCGATAAGGCCACCTATACCGCGCTGATGCACGATCTGCGCGCAATGCTGAACGAACTGTCAGCTGAAACAGGCCGTACCTATGAGCTGACCACCGCGATTGGTGCCGGCAGAGATAAGATTGAAGACGTGGACTATGGCACTGCGCAGCAGTATCTCGACCATATCTTCCTGATGAGCTACGACTACTACGGTTCGTGGAGCAAGACTGACCTGGGCCACCAGGCCGCGCTGTACGGTGCTTCCTGGAAGCCAGACACCAACTACACCACCGATAACGCCGTGAAAGCGATGCTCGATCAGGGCGTACAGCCGGGTAAAGTCGTTGTGGGCGCAGCAATGTACGGCCGCGGCTGGACTGGCGTTCACGGTTATACCGGCGACAATCCATTTACCGGCACCGCGACCGGCGCCATCCCGGGGTCATGGGAAGCAGGCATCCTTGATTATCGCGATATCGTGAACAAGATGCTGGGTAAACCAGGCTGGGAATACAAGTACGATACCGCAGCAGAAGCCCCGTACCTGTTCAACAAATCCACCGGTGAGCTGATCAGTTATGACAACGCCCGTTCTGTCGAAGCGAAAGGCAAATACGTGCTGAACAAAAACCTCGGGGGTCTGTTCGCCTGGTCTATCGAATCTGACAACGGCGACATTCTGAATGCGATGAACGAAAGCCTGACGGGCGGTAGCTCAACGCCAGTGGAACCGGTTGTTACCAACCATGCCCCTGTCGCTTCTGCGACTGATGTAAGCGTGACTGGCCCGGCTTCCGTAATGCTGGATGGCTCTGCTTCCAGCGATCAGGACGGCGATGCGCTGACCTACAAATGGACGCAGGTGTCCGGTACCTCCGTGACGCTGTCCAACAGCACCAGCGCGAAAGCAAGCTTTAACGTTCCTGCTGTCGCGAGCAACCAGACGCTGGTCTTCCGTCTGACCGTTACTGACGCGAAAGGTCTGAGCAACTCAGTTGACGTGCAGGTTGTTAACAAAGCGCCTAAAGCCAACCAGGCACCAGTGATCAACGCGATGCAAGCGGTCACCGTTGAATCCGGTGAAGCGGTTTCTCTGCACGCACAGGCGTCCGATCCCGATGGCGATGCACTGACCTATAGCTGGAGCGTACCGGGTGACATGAATGCCACCGGCACCGATACCGCGAACGTGCGTATCACCGCGCCAGAAGTGAGCAATACATCGACCTATACGCTGAGCGTGATCGTGTCTGACGGTAAAACCAGCGTGCAGTCTAACGTTGAAGTGACAGTGACCCCGAAAGAAGCGGTTGTTCCGGTTGACGAAGAGACCAACCCGTCTGACGAAGGTACGACCCCATCTGATGAAGGTACCACGCCGGCAGACGAAGGGAGTGCGACCGGAAGTTGCGATGCCCCTGTTGATGCCAACGCCAGCAAATATGCTGCGTGGAGTGCAAACACCATTTACAACGGCGGCGACATTGTTAGCTCCGATAACCTGGTGTGGAAAGCGAAGTACTGGACTCAGGGCAACAAACCGGCATTCGGTGAGGGTGCATGGGAGCTGGTAAGCCAGGTGAAATTCAACTGGCATGCTGAAATGGTTTATAACGGCGGCGACACCACCACTTACGAAGGTAATGTATACCGCGCGAAATGGTGGACGAAGGGCGACAAACCAGGCAACAGCGATGTATGGGTAAAAGAAGGCGCGTCAGCAGACTGCAAATAATCTTCTGAACCTTTAATGACGGACGTGATAGTCGTCCGTCATGGTTGACCGCGCTGCGCTTCGGGTGCGGTCAACCATCAAAAAATAAATAACAGCTGTGCACAAGGAGAAAATGGGAAATCCCTGTAGCAGGTCAATTAAATGAAACGCCTAATCTTTTTGTTGTTAATGATAAGCCAAAGCACCATGGCAAACTGCTGGGACAACGCTGCGCATTATTATCATGTCGATCCCTGGCTGTTATTTGCAATTGCAAAAGTGGAATCGGGTATGAATCCCTATGCGGTGGGCTGGAATCATGATGGTTCACGCGATGTGGGGTTAATGCAAATTAATAGCTCTCACTTTAGTGAATTACAACGCCTCGGTATTGATGAGTCCCGCTTAATGACTGAGCCTTGTACCTCAATAATGGTGGGCGCATCCATATTATCAGGCATGGTCAAAATTTATGGCTATAACTGGGAAGCGGTAGGGGCCTATAACGCAGGAGCAAAAAAAGAAAATTATCCCCAACGTATGATGTATGCCCATAAGGTGTGGGCGAAGTACAGGGAAATAAAAGCAAAACAATCTTACCGGTACTGATTTTTATTTTTTGAAGAGTACCCGACGGTGTTCTTCAGAAAATGAAAAATAAACGCTTCCAGGGGGTTTATGTATTAAGGGAGTAATACATAAGCCGGGAGTGCATCACCCATTGTTGCTTAGATACAGGATTATTTGAAATGACGAAAAGGACATTACTCAGCGTTCTCGTTGCGGGGGCATGTGTCGCTCCCTTTATGGCGCAGGCTGCAATGTTACAGGCGGCCAGCAGCGAACCTTACACCATGAAAGCCAGCGATCTGGCTAAAAAGGAAAAAGAACTGACCGATTTCCCGTTAATGAAATCGGTAAAAGACACCATTCGCACCCTGGATAACAGCGTTGTCGAACAGATTGAACCTGGCAAAGCGTCCAACCCGGATAACGTTAAGCGCGTTGAAGGGATCCTGAAAGAGAGCGACTGGGAATATCTCTTCCCTCTGCGCGCGAAGGATTATAGCTACAGTAACTTCCTCAAGGCCGTGGGTAAATTCCCGGCGCTGTGCGACACCTATAAAGATGGCCGTGACAGCGACGCGATCTGCCGTAAAGAGATGGCGACCATGTTTGCGCACTTCGCCCAGGAAACCGGCGGCCATGAAAGCTGGCGTCCTGAAGCCGAATGGCGTCAGGCGCTGGTTTATATCCGGGAAATGGGCTGGAGCGAAGGCCAGAAAGGCGGTTATAACGGCGAATGTAACCCTGATGTATGGCAGGGGCAGACCTGGCCATGCGGTAAAGACAAAGATGGCGATTTCCTGAGCTACTTTGGTCGCGGTGCCAAGCAATTGTCCTACAACTATAACTACGGTCCGTTCTCTGAAGCGATGTACGGCGATGTGAAAGTCCTGCTGGAAAAACCCGAGCTGGTGGCTGACACCTGGCTGAACCTGGCAAGCGCCATCTTCTTCTTCGCCTATCCACAGCCGCCGAAACCGAGCATGTTGCAGGTTATCGACGGAACCTGGCAGCCAAACGAACACGACAAAGCGAACGGTCTGGTACCGGGCTTCGGCGTGACCACCCAGATCATCAACGGTGGCGTTGAGTGCGGCGGCCCGACTGAAATTGCGCAGTCTCAAAACCGTATCAAGTACTACAAAGAGTTCGCTAACTACCTGAAAGTGCCGGTTCCGGCTGACGAAGTGCTGGGCTGTGCCAACATGAAACAGTTTGATGAGGGCGGCGCGGGTTCTCTGAAAATTTACTGGGAACAGGACTGGGGATGGAGTGCAGATACACCAGACGGTAAGACCTACTCTTGCCAGCTGGTCGGCTACCAGACGCCATTCAGCGCCTTTAAAGAGGGCGACTACACCAAATGTGTTCAGAAGTTTTATAACGTGAACATCGTGGATGATGAGGGGTCTGCAATCACGCCGGATGAAACGCCGGTTACGCCAACCCCTTCTGAAGATGAAACGCCGGTCACCCCGATCCCGACGCCGGATGACACCCCTGCGGTGGTTAACCATGCGCCAGTGGCGCATATCGCAGGTCCAGTCGGTGCGGTTGAAGCCGGTGCCCAGGTTTCCCTGAGCGCAGAAGGCTCTACTGATGAAGACGGCAACAAACTGACCTACACCTGGCGCTCCCAGGACGGCCAGACCGTCAGCGGTGAAGACAAAGCCGTGGTGACATTTACCGCGCCGGAAGCCACAACGGCGCAGCAGTATGAAGTCAGCCTGACCGTCAGCGACGGTGAACTGAGTGCGACCACCACTTACCTGTTAAACGTGAAAGCGAAAGCGGCAACCCCGTCTCAGGATGAAGGCAGCTCTGGTTCCTATGCTGCGTGGAGCGCCAACGGCAAGTACAACGCCGGCGATATCGTGAACAACAAGGGTAAACTGTTCCAGTGCAAACCCTTCCCGAACAGCGGCTGGTGTAACAGTGCGCCAGCGTACTACGAACCGGGCGCAGGCCTGGCCTGGGCAGACGCCTGGACAGCGCTGTAAAAGCAAAACGGCAACCTCAGGGTTGCCGTTTTCGTATCAGCGATGCAGTTTCCCGTGATCCCGCAGCCAGGCCGCCGTCTTCTCAATGCCTTCATCCAGCGTCACCAGCGGTGTATAGCCGAGCTCGGTCTCTGCGCGTCGCGTATCAAGGGTAAAGTCAAAGTTCAGTTTCGACACCCCGTAGTGGGTCAGGGCGGGCTCTTTGGCGGCCTTATTTCCCAGCCGCTCCATGCTGCGGGCAATAATGTCCAGCATCGGATAGGGCACCGAGCGGATCCGGCAGTGAATGTTCAGCTCGTCAATCAGCTTCTGCACAATGCTGCGCAATGTGCGCGGTTCGCCGTTGGTGATGTTATATGCCCGCCCGGACGGCAGATTGTCGCATTCGATCTGGCTGGCCAGCCACATGGCGTGAATGGCGTTGTCGAAATAGGTCATGTCCACCAGCGCATCCCCGCCGCGCGGCAACAGCACGCTGCCGTAGTGGTGCATCATCTGCGCCAGGCGCGGAATAAACACTTTATCGTGCGGGCCAAACAGGCTCTGTGGACGCAGGATGGTAAAGCGGGTATGCGGGTTGGACTGCGCCAGCAGATCGATCACCTCTTCGCTGGCGGCTTTGCTGCGGGCAAATTCGCAGGCGTAGCGCGCAGGACGAAAATCTTCCTGAACATCGCGGTGATGGTGGTAATCGAAGTAGAGCGACGGGGAGGAGATATGCACGAAGTTGCGCACCCCCCAGGCCACGGCCCACTCGCCCAGACGGCGGGTGGCACGCACGTTCGCCAGATCGAAGGCTTCCTGGGTACCCCAGGGCGAGGTAAAGCTGGAGCAGTGCCACAGCGTATCGATTCCGGCCAGCATCACTTTTGCCTGGGAAGAGACCAGTTCCGTCAGGTCGGCATGGACAAACTCTGCGCCCATTTTTTGCAGCAATTTACCCATCGCTTCATTGCGACCGGTGGCCCGGACGCTGATGCCTTTATTGCGCAAAAACTCCACCGCATTGCGGCCTAAGCCGCTGGTGGCGCCGGTAACCAGTACCTTCATATCGATCCACTGTTTTGAAAAGAATTTCGTGCGCATTCTTCCGTGAATTACGCCTGTATGCAATGGGAAACGTGAAAGATTCGGAGTTTTAATCAGACTTTTTCTGACTTTTGTTCTGCCAGATGTGCAATACGCCGGGCCATTCCCCGGAAGATAAACAGGTGCGCCGGGATCATCAATAGCCAGTAGAACAGACCCGGCATCCCGTGCGGGTGCCACCAGGCGCGCACGTCCAGCTCCCGGCGATCGCCTTTGTCCTTCAGGGTAAAGCACAACCGCCCAAGACCGGGGGCTTTCATGCCAAACAGCAGCGCCAGCTGTTTCTCTGGCTCGACGATAATCACCTTCCAGCTGTCGACCGCATCACCGGTTTGCAGGTACGGTGCCGCCGGACGGCCCTTCGCCAGCTTATGCCCGACCAGCAGGTCCATCATCGCCCGGGTCTGCCACAGGGCGTTGCCAAAGAAGTAACCCTCTTTGCCGCCGAGCTGATTCACCACCTGCCACAGGTCGGCCAGGCTGGCCGAGGTTGTCACCCTATACCCGGCCTGCTTTGGATAGTAGCCGTACTCCGGCCGCCAGCGGGCGAACGCCTGGGCGTCGTAGCCCCAGTCGCTGGAGTTCACCAGCTTCTCCTCTTCTTTTAGCGTGTGACGCACCGCGTCATCGAAGCGGATCAATTCCTGCGGGATCAGCGCCCGCAGCTCGCGGTCGTCCGCCAGCAGATCGTGTTTCAGCCCCTGAATTAAGGCCTTGGCGGTGGTCGGCGGCACGGAGGTGATGACGTTTAAAAACCACACCGAGATCCAGCGGGTCGGGAAGGGGATGGGGATCAGCGGCCGGCGACGGCCGCTCACCGCCATAAAATGTTCGAACTGCTGCTGATAGCTCAGCACCTCGGGCCCGGCGGCCTCCAGCACCCGGTGCTCTGTGGCCGGGTGATTGAGCAGTTCAACCAGATAGTGCAGCAGATTCTCCAGCGCAATCGGCGTGGTGCGGGATCGCACCCAGCGCGGCGGGGTCAGCACCGGCAGGTTATAGACCATGTCGCGCATCACCTCGAAAGCGGCAGAGCCTGCGCCGACGATGATCCCGGCCCGCAGCTCGGTGAGCGGGATCCCGGCGCTGCGCAGCACCCCGGCGGTCAGCTGCCGGGCGCGCAGGTGGTCGGACTGCTCATGCTCCGGTGCCTGCAACGAACTGAGGAAAATAATCTGTT